>JAJPRE010000013.1 GCA_023700245.1 Candidatus Thalassarchaeaceae archaeon | reverse complement strand
CCAAATCCTCCAGGTCTTCCTCCATTACCAAATAATGAATTTAATAATCAAAAAGATTAGTAATATATTTTTGACCGTATTATTCAAGCCATATGATGCATGCCGGCATATATGGAAGACGTATTACTGGTTGAAGATATCCTTGTAGAAAACTCAAATCCCTCTGGTGGGCTGGTCTCTATTTGGACTATTAATCGCCCAAATAAATTAAATTCATTAAATATGAAAGTGCATGAGGAAATAAAAAATCAATGTAAAAGGGCAGAGTCTGATGATAATATTAGAGTCGTTATAATAAAGGGGGCTTTACCATTACCTGCATCAGAAGGAACCAAACAAAAACCGAAGTCGTTTGCTGCTGGTGCCGATATTTCAGAATTTGAGGGGAAAAATTCTGATCAAGTAAGGCCGTTTTTTGAAGATAATGGCTGGGAGGCAATTTGGAATTTATCAAAACCAACTATTGCTATGATCGATGGATTTGCATTGGGTGGAGGTACTGAATTAGCACTATCTTGCGATATGAGGGTCGCATCAAAGGACTCTAAGTTCGGGCAACCTGAAATAAAATTGGGACTAATTCCTGGTGGTGGTGGTACTCAACGGTTGTGCAGATTATTAGGCTATGGTAAAGCAATGGAAATTGTATTGACTGGTGAAATGATTGGGGCCGAAGAAGCATTAAGAATTGGTCTAGTAAATAAGGTGGAGGAATCAAATGATTTGGAATTAACTACAATGTCCTTGGCTACGAATATAGCCCAAAAATCTCCTTACACCATTAAAGTAGCAAAAAGGACCATTAGAGCATCTCTTGATTTACCCTTCACGGAAGGAGTCCTTACAGAGCGTTCAGAATTTGTAGCACTCTTTGACACAGAAGATAAAGAAATTGGAGTCAAAGCTTTTTTAGAAAGACAAATTCCGAAATGGCTAGGAAGATAAAATATTAATCATTTCTGGATTGATTTTATTTCTAGGAATTCGTGCAATCCGTGCAATCCTAATTCTCTCCCATTACCTGATGCTTTATATCCTCCAAACGGCGCATCAACATTAAAAAAACCTCCATTTATACTAATTTGACCTGTTCGCATCCCTTTGGCAAATTCAATAGCCCGATCTTCACTGCCGGACCAAACTCCTCCGGATAGACCATAAATTGAATCATTTGCTAGAAAAAGTGCTTCATTTTCATTATTATATGTCGTAATTACAAGGACTGGGCCAAAAATCTCTTCTTTCCATATCTTCATTTTCGTCGTAACATCAGCAAATATTGTAGGTTTCACAAAAAAACCCTTGTTTAAATTACTGGGCATTCCTAGGCCACCTGATATCAGTGAAGCACCTTCATTAATTCCTATTTCAATATAATTTGTCACACTTTCTTGCTGTTTTTTACTTGCCATGGGGCCACAACGTATACTTTCATCCAATGGATCGCCTACAGTATATGAATCATTTTTATCTGCAATAATCTTACATATTTCTTCCTTCATATGTTCAGGAATTATTAATCTTGTTAGTGCTGAACATGTTTGACCATTATTTTGATGGCACGCACTAAGTGCCCTTTTTGCAACTAATGCTGGTTCAGCATCATCTAAAACAACATTAGCACTCTTTCCACCCAATTCTAAAGTTACTCGTTTAACACTCTTTGCAGCAGCATGACTTACTGCAACGCCGGCGTTTGTAGATCCGGTGAATGATACCATATCTACGTCCGGATGACTCGACAGATATTCTCCTATCTCTGATCCATGGCCGGAAACTAAGTTGAAGACACCTGCAGGGAGGCCAATATCATGCAGTATCTCAGCAAGTATAAATGCACTAATTGGGGCTTCCTTTGAAGGCTTTAAGATCATAGTACAACCAGCTGCGATAGCCGGGGCAACCTTTCCAATTATTTGATGCAATGGAAAATTCCAAGGCGTTATAAAAGCACAAACTCCAATCCCTTCTCTAATAATTATTGAATTTCGAACCTCTTCTTCCCATTCAAAATTTTCTAATATCCTTGAATAAGAACGAGACACAACTCTAGGAGTTCCCACCATTGCAGTTCTAGAGTAACCTATTGGAGTCCCAACTTCCGAAGTTATGACTTGGGCCAATTCCTCTCCACGTTCCTTGATTGCACTAGATAATGAATTCAGAATTTCCATTCTTTTTGCTACACTACTTTTTGACCAGTCCTTGAATGCTTCTTTAGCAGATTTAACTGCCATATCAATATCATTTGTTGAACCAGCAGGAACATAGCCAATATTCTCTTCATTTGTAGGATTAATGATTTCAATCTTCGCCCTTCCATTAGGCATTACCCATTTTCCATTGATGTATAGCTTTTCGCGGTTCTGCATATGCAGACGGAAGCGTCACATCTTAAGATATTCATGCATTTGAAAAAGAAACACTTCTAGGAGTTAATATGGTTTTAACAGTTGAAAGGCATGAAGGCGGCGTAGCATTAGTAACTCTCTCTAAAAATGCATCAAAAAATACATTCAATTCAAATAATATTGAAACTTTAATTAACTCTCTTGAAGGACTAATGGATGATAACTCGTGTTTATCAATAATTCTTACTGGAACGGGGAATTTCTTTAGCGCTGGGGGCTCAATTAACGAATTTGCCGATGCAATAGATGAAGGCAATATAGGTTCAGTAGTAGAAGAAATGACTGGTAAGTTACATTCTTTGCTATTAAAAATTCGTGGCTCTTCAAAAATATTTGTGGCCGCAATAAATGGCTCAGTTGCAGGAGGGGGATTAGGTTTAGCTCTTGCAATGGATTATAGAATTTCAATATCAAATGTCAAGTTTACCGCAGCATTTTTTCCTTTAGGGGCATCCCCCGATGGAGGAGTAACGTGGCTCCTTCCTAGACTTGTCGGAACTCAAGTATCCAAAAGATTCTTTTTTAATAATGAAGTTTGGAATGGTGATAAAGCACTTGAATTAGGTGCTATTGATGAGATATGCGATTATGAAGAATTAATAAATAAATCTTTAGAATTAGCAAAAAAATGGGGGAAATGGTCAGTAATGAGTCGCCGTTCAACTAAGCAACTATTAGATGCTTCAACATCTACTTTTTTTGAAACGCAATTGGAATTCGAACGCGCACTTATGATATCTTCATGTATGTCGCCAGATTTTTCTGAAGGCGTATCATCATTTTTAGAGAAGCGAAAACCTATCTTCAATAATTCGGAGGAATGACGATCAATAAAAAAAGATTAATAATAATGCGGCATGCTAAAAGTAGCCATAACGATCTGAATCTCAATGATCATGATCGCCCTCTAAACACTCGTGGTTTGAAGGATGCACCTAGAATTTATCAGGAATTATCTAGGGTAAATTTTCTTCCAAAATTGATATTAGTCAGTAGTTCAAAACGCACTCTCGAAACATTGTCTGCCATGAATTTTGATTCGAATGAGGTCGAAATAAAAATCATGCCAGAGATATATCTTGCAGGAATTAATCAATTATTGTTATTATTGGAACATTGTCAAGATCATGGTACAACTATGATATTGGGACATAATCCGGGTTGTGAGTTACTGATTAACAATTTAACTGATGAATGGCATGAGATGCCAACTGCATCAGCTGCTTTAATTTACGAAAATAATGGCAATTGGATTTTAGAAAGAATAATAAAACCAAAAGACTTAAATTTTTCATAATTTAGCTAATCTATCTACCTGATTTAGGGCAGATTTTAATAAGAAAAATGCAATTACTGCACCTGCAGTAAATGAAAGTCCAATGTACATATGGGTAGTATACATCAATATGCCAATACTTACTAGTGAAAAGTAAGAAACTGTTTGACAGATAACTGATAATCTTAATAACATTTGATACTCTAATTCATGTACATTGGTTGTTTCTTGAATATGAGAATTAATAAGGAAAAAAATAGCCTGAAATGGTAAAGCAATAGCAAGTGTAGATAGACAAATAACAGTCAAAAGTTCAGGATTATCCTGATCCAATTCTAATCCCCTAAATAATAAATTACCAGAGTTTAATCCAATAATGGCAGCGTGTATCGCCCATGCCTTATCTGAATGATCATCTTGACTACCTCCATCATGTGCCATATGGCGATGCACTTTTCCTGACTGTTGAAGGTTACCCTAAATATAACTAAATAATTACGTATTTACTACAATATCATTTCTGTCAAGTATCTCTTTACTCTAATGAGTGATAAGAAATTATGTGTCGATGATTAGAAATTACGATTCAAATAATTATTAATTAATACTAATAATTTTTGAAAATATATTAATCATAAAGGTGTGCAAATTTTTTCCTAACCTTTTTTATTTTTGGTGCAACTACCATGGCACAATATGGTTGGTATGAATTTTTACTATAATAGTCATGATGATGTTTTTCAGCTTCATAAAATTCCTTCAATTCTACAACTTCAGTGACTATTTTATCTTTATATGAATTATGTATATCTTCAATAACTAATTTTATTTCTTCTTTCTGTTCTAACTTTTTGAATAAAATGATACTTCTATATTGGGGGCCTATGTCATTGCCTTGCCGGTTTAGTTGCGTTGGATCGTGCGAAGTAAAAAAAACCATTAATAATTTTTTTAATGATATTATGTCAGGATCAAAACTCACTTTAACAACTTCTGCATGCCCTGTTTTTTTACTACAAACTTGCTCATAGGTTGGATTTTTTAAATCCCCTCCAGAATATCCTGGAATGATTCCATTTACTCCCTTAAGTCCAGTTAAAGCACCCTCTGTACACCAAAAACAACCTCCACCAAATACTATCTCGTCCATAATATCATCTTCTATAATTGGGGGCTTCTCTAGTTATTTCGACATCATGGACATGACTTTCAGCTAATCCGGCATTTGTAATCTTTACGAAATTACAATTTTCTTTCATTTGTTCTATATTTTTATTACCTGTATAGCCCATTGAAGATCTTAAGCCACCTATTAGTTGATAGATTACATTTTCCACAGGCCCTCTAGCGGGCACTCTACCTTCAATGCCTTCAGGCACATATTTTTGTGTATCTCCTTGCTCTGATTGAAAATATCTTTCATGAGATCCTTCAGTCATTGCACTTACCGATCCCATACCGCGATAAACTTTGTATGATCTTCCTTGATAAAGAATATTTTCTCCAGGAGACTCATTGGTTCCTGCTAGTACAGAACCAGCCATAACGCAATCCGCACCTGCTGCTATGGCTTTTGCAATATCTCCACTATATTTTATTCCTCCATCTGCAATTACGGGTATTCCATAGTTTTTACAAACATTAACGGCATTTATAATCGCAGTTAATTGGGGAACTCCAACGCCAGATACAATTCTAGTAGTACATATCGAGCCTGGGCCGATTCCAACTTTTATTGCGTTTGCACCGGCTTTAATAAGTGCTTCAGCGGCATCTCCAGTTGCAACATTGCCTGCAATAATTTGAACATCATCACCCCCCAATTCCCTAATCTTCTTTACAGTATCTAAAACTCCATGAGAGTGACCATGAGCGGTATCTACTGCCACTGCATCAGCACCAGCCGCAAATAGTGCCAATGCCCTAGCCACTCCCTTTTCACCTGTTCCTGTTGCGCCAATAACTCTCAATCTTCCTCGGTCATCTCTACATGAATCTGGATTATCACGGTTTCTCTGTATGTCTCTGACAGTAATCATTCCGGCGCAATTACCTTTACTATCTACAACTAATAACTTTTCAATTCTATTTTTATGAAGGATTTTTTTGGCTATTTCCTTATCAACGCCTTCAGGGACAGTAACCAAATCTGTAGTCATCACTTCTGAAACTTTAGTTTTATCATCTTCAACAAATCTAATATCTCTATTGGTTATCAAACCAACCAAATTATTGGAATTATCAATAACTGGAAATCCAGAAAATCCGTATTTTGATTTAATCTCTCTTAATTCCCCTATTGTAATGTTTAAAGATACTGTAACCGGATCTAAAATTAGTCCTGACTCAAATCTTTTTACTTTATCGACCTCATTAGTTTGTTGGTCAATTGTCATATTTCGATGTATTACTCCTATGCCGCCGGCTTGCGCCATTGCAATCGCCATCCCCGATTCAGTAACAGTGTCCATTGCTGCTGATATAATTGGATTGTTGAGTTTTATACTCTTGGTCAATTGCGTCTCAATATTCGCCTCAGCAGGCAGAACTGAAGATTCAGCAGGAAGTAGCAATACATCATCAAAAGTTAAAGCTTCTTGTATTTCGCCTCTCGCCATTAGGGATGGCCATCAACACTCATACTTGAATAATTCTATTTATTTAGATTAAATTTTCAAAGAGGAGATATAAAAAATAAAAAGGAACTCCAATGAAAATAATGTCAGTCGGATATGTAATTATAGGTTGGAGAGAATGGGTCAGAATTCCTGATTTGGAAACTAATCTAATAATGGCAAAAACAGACACCGGCGCATGGTCAAATGCCCTCAACGCTTTAGATATTGAAATAATTAATAATGACAATAATCAATATGTGAAATTCAAACTAATCAAAGAGGGTAAGGCATTTACTAAGGAAATAGTGAGATGGAGAAAAGTAAGAGATACTAGTGGCTATGTCACATTAAGGCCAGTAATATCTACAAAATTAGAGATTGCAGGCAGAGACCATCAAGTAGAAATCTGTCTCCAAAATCGTTCTAAAATGAAACATCGAATAATTCTTGGAAGAAATTTCCTTAGAAATGGATTTATTGTTAGCCCATCGAGGCAATGTATACACACTATGATTAGGACTGAACCAAGGATAATTGTCAAGAATGATAATTTAGTGGCATAAGTAGACTTTTAAATATAATTTATTTAAAGTAGAACCAATGGAACACATCGAAACTCCATATTCAATTCCTGAACCTTCTAAATGGTGGCTCAAAAGTCTTGCTATATTTATGAGTATAATGATTTTTCTAATGTTATTTCAGATAGCATCTGGAGTGTTAACTCCTATTTTAATAGATCAAGTTCCTAGGGATTTTAATGAAATAGAAATATATCCAGAAAATGGAACCGAGCAAGAAATTAATGATTGGGAAGAAAGTAATGAATTTTGGAATGAAACAATTGTTTATCTTGATCAATTCGAAAATTTTTCTAAATATTATGCAATTTACGGGATCATATTATTCTTTTTAGGATTAATGGCAGTTCCAGCATTATGGAGTGGTCAAAGGGAACTTGGGTTCAAATTGACCATCTGCTGGCTTGTAATTTATGTAATTAGTCAAATACATCTAGTCATAATGTTTTACACTGGCCCGGGATTCACTCCGGAATATAATTTTGGTCCAGGCGGCACTTATGGCGATACTATTGCTTTTATGGAAAAAATATGGCTTTTAATCTCAGTTGGGCAAATTATGCTCTGTAATACAATACTTCTTTCAGTTATTTTATTTATTTTTTCAAAATCGAAACCTCAAACATCATATGATATCCCCTCTGGGTTTATTAAAGAATAATCTCTGATATTTATTCGTAAAAATACATAACATAATACACAAGAGTTAGATAGCAACAATAGTAATGAATAGGGATTTTACCTCTGGTTCAATCGGAATAGGGGCAATGATAATTTTTATTGCCTTAATTCTTGTTGCCGCCGTTTCCAGTACCGTAATGATTCAAACAATTGAAAAATTACAGGAAGATGGAGATTCAACGTCAAATGATGTCCAAGACGAAATTTCCAGAAAAGTAGAACTTGTAGACGCATATATCAGGAGCGTTGGAGGAGATTGTACTGTAGAATTATTTAAAGATGCAGGATTTAGTGGTGCTTGGAGCGCAGTCTTTGAGGTTGGCGATTATTTAGTAGCGGATTTCATAGCCGCTGGAGCAGTTGACAATGATGCATCATCAATAAGGATAGGAGCAGGTTGTGCAGCAAGTATGTTCGAAGGCGAAAATTTTGATGGTGCATGGGAGGCAGAAGTGGGCGAAGGAAACTATGACTTAGCAGATTTAGAGGCTGTAGGGTTAAAAAACGATCAACTTTCATCTATGAAAATAAAGGGATTTGGATTGACTGTATTCTTTAAATTATCTGCTGGTGCTCCATCTATATTGGCAGGAGATATAAGTTGGTCTGTTGGCTGTGAAGCACAGGATGGAAGTTTTGCAATTGACCACAATACAATAACTCTCTCGGGATCAAGACTTATTGACGGTTTAAACACATTTGGACAAGATTTTGATATTTTGCCAAATGAATACATAACGCCAGGTATGAAAGTTAAGGTTGAGGTTGATTTTATATCTTGTGTGCCCTCATTGGATGAGAATGTAGAATTTACACTTTTTGTAAATAAGGGGACCTCTAAAACCAATTCATTGATATTCGGGGAACTCGTAATTGGTTATGATTTAATTCACCAACCTTGGTAATAGCTTAATCTAATTTTACATAAAATATTAAATATTTACTTTATATCAAAGATTATTGTACAAATGACTTATACGGATATAATAAAAGCACGTGATTATACAATGTGGAGACATATGAATGTATATCTTCATTATATTTTACAATTAAATAATTTATTATTTCAATCTTTATTTGTAAATAATAGATGATAAGTGCGATATATGACCCCTTGCTTCGTCCTATTATGCCTAGAGGTAGCAGAGTGGTTAATTTCTTCTGCATTTTAATAGTTTCAAGCACAGTTTTCGCAGGGTGTTTTGGAGATAGTGAAATTGTTGAGAATGAAATTATAGAATGGGATGCAGACTTCATGTATGTTGAAAATCCTGGAACTTATGAAGATTCTAGGGAATTTGTAGTTGGAAATCCATATAATAATGAATCCTGGGGCAATGCTTCATGGGCAGTTTTTGGAAATGAAGAGGGAGGAAATTGTTGTGAACATTATTTGGCTGGAACCAAAGAAGGTTGGATAGTTAACTTTGGAGGCGAATATCCCACATGGTCTGAAGATAGGGGGCATACGTGGCAAGAATATATTCCAGAGATATTCTCTCAACTAGGTTGCTTAGAGCCTAAGCCCACTGTCCCTGGACAAGAAGGTCTCGGAGAAGGTAGTATTGTTCAAGCTACGAATGGAGATCTGATTTCAATGGGGTGGTTTCCCTATCCAAGTCTCAGCGGAGCAGATCAATTTTATGCATTTTTGTATGATGCGGATGATGGAGAATGGAGTTGGTGCTTCAACAGAACTCCTGAGCCATTTTATGATCGATCATGGCAGGTAGAAGTAATAGGGCCGATTAATGGAGGAATATATGGGAATGGTGATTATGCTACTATTGTGATTTCAAATTTTTGGCATCAAGTACAAAATATAGGGGGTCAAATATCTACAGATGGATTAAATTATGATTATATCAATTTCCCCGACAGGGATAGTAGTCTAGCAAGCATTGAAGTAGATTTAACGGCTTCTTCTTTGGGTCCAGAGTGGGACTTCACTAAACCACATAAAGAAATGCGTGCATTTCCTGTTCCTTCAGGGGGATTATATTTTCCAAATTATTTTATTGATGGCACAGATGCCTTTTTGGATACATCGTTAAATTGGTGGTCAGCCACTTCATTAAATGGCTCTACATTACCATCTGAATATTGCGCTATAGACTCTTCATCTGCATTGCATTGCGTTATAGCAGAAGGTACAGAAATAACTCATCTTATGTCATGGGATGGGGGAGAATCTTGGGAAAATAATACCTATGAATTGTCTAGTTTCGCAACAGAAATAGAGGAGTGGGAATTTCACTCCAATGGCGTGCATGATTTATTTGTCCTTAACGTTAGATATCAAAGTGCTTCAGGGCCTGATGTAGATATTGCATGGCACGTAAGGGATTTTTCAGATAGCCTAATTCCTGATTCTAAAACCTATCTCGGACAAGGCGACTTAGATTCTACTTCAGGAGCTGGTGCTGACATCAGATTTGATTTTGCTAGTATGGGAATTCTACCAGATGGGGGCTCTTTTATTGCATATCATGATTCAACGGACCCGGATCCTTTATTTGGAGTAGAGTTATTATTGCCAGAGATTTATGATATCATCCCATAAATACTAGTAAAATATTTGACTACTTCCTATCTAGCCTGGGTATGGACGTAGACGATTATGCCATTCGTCCTCCTAATTCATTTAGAGAAAAAATTCATGAAACTATATTTGAAGCAGATACGGCATATGGAAAATATTTCGATATAGCACTTTTAATTTCTATTTTGTTATCAGTAATTGCAGTTTCATTAGAAAGTATTGATTCTGTAGATTCAAAGTATCACAGCCAGTTAGTAGTAATAGAGTGGATTTTTACAATATTATTTACTATTGAATACACACTTAGATTAATTTCTGTTAAAAAACCAGTAAAATATGTTAAATCTTTTTTTGGGATAGTTGATTTAGTTGCCATACTTCCTACTTATTTAGCACTATTGACTGGCATAGGAGGTTTCCAAAGTTTACTTAGTATCAGGGCTCTAAGACTTCTTCGTATCTTTAGAGTTTTCAAACTTAGTAGGTATTTGGATGAGTCCTTTGTCCTTACTAAGGCCATTACTCAATCCAAATCTAGAATAGTTGTTTTCCTATCTACTGTCTTAGTATTATGTTTCATAAGTGGTGCGGGCATGTATTTACTCGAAGGCCCTCAAAATGGATTCACATCAATTCCTCAAAGTGTATATTGGTCTATAACGACAATAACTAGTACCGGATATGGCGACACTGTCCCGTCCACACCTCTAGGAAAAATATTGGCAATATTTATTATGGTTATGGGATATAGTCTAATTATCGTTCCAACAGGAATAATTTCTACTGAATTAGCAAAAATTGGTCCAGTAAGTACTCAAGTATGCCCATCATGTTCTAAGGAAGGACACGATCATGATGCAAAATTCTGTAAGTACTGCAGTGAATTAATTTAAATGTTATAATAAGTCCATTAACAAAATAATTAAATATTTGTCCTTTATTTGTTTAATTATGAATAATGGCCCCGCGTCATCTCAAATAATCAATTATGGAGATGAAAATATGATCAATGGCCATTATGCTGAGACTTATACTCTAGTAGCCTTTATATTGTCTCTATTATCAATCATATTTCTTTTTTTAGGAGGTTTTGGCATTATTTTAGCTATACCAGGCGTAATTTTAGCCAATAATGCATTAATTAAAACTCGTAGTCAATTAGGTCATCCTGATCATAATATGGCCAAAGCAGCGTTAATAATAAGTTGGATAACTATAGGTTTGTCCATATTAGCAATATTGGGTTTTATCTTAGTGTTTTTATTATTGGGCGGCCTTGGAGTCATATTATAGAATAATTATAATGCCAAAATAAAAAGATGATTATTTATAAAACTATATTATTAACAATTTATTATTTAGTATTTCTTTAAATTTATCTACAGATTTTTTACATATATCCAATTCTTCCGACGTAATTATAATTTCTAACTTATTATTAACTTCGGATACTATACATGGAGTTTTATTATCAGAAATTTCAATTAATTCATTACTTCTTTCATTTAAATGAAGAAGTTCCATAGGGGCTCCTAGGTTATTTACAAATTCTTTCCAATCTTTCTTTGTTGATATTTTATTGTGTGTTATGTCACATAAAGAGCAATGAGCGGTTCCTCTAATTTTGCCAATCACATAGGATAACTCGCCAATTATGCCTCCATCTGCATGATATATTCCATAAAGCCTAATCACTGATTGTTCCATAAGCGTTGGAATAAGTCAGGCATTATGAAGTTGTGTTAAAGAAAATATTTACGCCATCTACACTAAATTTATCAGAATCAATAGGTATTTTTCCCTCATTTAGAGATGATGTGCCTACTCTGGTCTCGGTTAGAATGTGGTCCCAATCTTCAGCATTTAATTCAAGTCCTTGAATCCATACATCCAATTCTATCATTGCTTCAACATCTAAATTCATATCTTTTCTCTTTGATTGAATCCTTCTAATAATGTCTCTTGCTAATCCTTTAGAAAGTAAGTTTGAATCAGTATGCATATCTAGAATTAATGTAACATCTCCTATATCCGCATTTGAAAGCGTAGAGGCAGAATACTCATCTCTTTCTACCCGTTTTATTGTAATATCTTCCATAGATATGTCATATCCGGCCAATGCACCAATGCCCGCTTGAATTTCTAATAAAAATGAATCCGGATCGACTAATTTCAACTCCTTCAAAACTGCAGGTAAATCTGATCTACATTTTGATCCTAAGACCTTTCTATTTGGTAGTAAAACCACTTTTTGAAACTTATCTAAATCACTCTCAGTAGTTAAATTCTCAACATTCAATTCTTCAGATAGGATCTCATGAAATTCAGATATGTCTGGGCCCCCAATTATCCATCCATTACGGCAAGGTAGTCTCTGTCTTCGCTCAGAATCGACTCTTATGCGCCGGCCCGCTTCTGCCATATCTCTGACTAATTTCATCTGTTGCTCAAGTGCATAATCTTGCGGAGGTAAATTTCGCTCAACTAATTTTGAGCCAACTGGCCAATCTGCTAAATGAACAGAAAATCCATTTAAATCACGATGAATTCTATCTGCCATAAATGGAGAAATTGGAGCCATTAATCTTGAAACTACTGTTAAAACCTCATACAAAGTATGTTGACATGCACGTTTGTCATTACTATCAACTTCGTCCCATAATCGTCTTCTAGATCTTCTTACATACCAGTTAGATAAATCATTTACAACAAAGCTTTCTAATTCTCTTCCTGCTTTATGAAATTCCCAACTAGTAAAATTATCATCAAAAGTCTCGGCAACTCTACTAATTTTGGACAATATCCATCTGTCCAATGGACTTCTTGAATCAACTTCTATCCAACCATCTGCATTTTCAGGGTCAAAACCATCTAAAGCTGCATAGTCTGAATGAAATCTATGAACATTCCATAAAGTTAAAAACATTTTACCATAAGTCTCTCTTACTCCATTTGGGTCAAAATTCATAGGATTCCAAGGTGCACTTTGAGTTACCATATACCATCTAATTGCATCTGCACCTTCTTTGTTGAAATGATCCCAAGGATTAATTACATTGCCTTTTGATTTGCTCATCTTCTTTCCTTCATTATCTAGAATATGGCCAAGAGATAAACACCTTTTGTATGAAATGCTATCAAAAACTGTGGTAGATACTGCTAATAAAGAATAAAACCAACCTCTAGTTTGATCAACAGCTTCACAAATATAATCCACTGGAAAACTACCTGCAAATTTATCTTCATTTTCAAATGGATAATGCCATTGTGCAAAGAAAGCACACCCGGAATCAAACCAGCAATCCATGACGTAGGGCTCACGAATCATTTCACCAGTACAATTTGGACTAGTGCAATGTAATTTGACTTCATCCACATAAGGGCGATGTAATTCTTTAGGTGTAGGAGATTCTGATGTTTTCAAATCATTCATTTCTTCTATACTTCCAATACAATGTTCGTGACCACAGTCTTGACATATCCAAACTGGTATCGGTGTGCCCCAATATCTTTCTCTGCTTATTGCCCAATCTTTGAGATTCCGTAGCCATTCTCCAACTCTCCCTGAACCAGTCCAATCAGGGGCCCATTCCACTTCTGAATTATTTTGAATTATTTTGTCCTTAACGGCTGTCATACGAACAAACCAACTATCCATTGCATAGTAAAGAAGTGGATGGTCCGTTCGCCAACAATGAGGATAATCATGAGTATATATGTGTTCACGATATAATTTATCCTCTTTTTCAAGTAAATCAATTATATCTGAATCACATTCTTTAACGTATCGTCCATCCAAAATCTTATGAGTCCCGGATATAAATTTACCATCCATGCCAACTGTGTGTTGTGCCGGAAATCCCATTTTCATCCCTAAATTATAATCATCCTCGCCATACATTACCGCAGTATGTACTACTCCAGTGCCATCTGTAGTAGTCACGAAATCAGCACCTACTATGGTCCAAGCAGTATCTGAATCTCCTCTTTCTATTGCATCTGGAAATATTGGAGAATATGATTTACCAATCAAAAGCGATCCTGGAAATTCTTCTATAATTTCCATATGATGCCTTAGAACATCACCAAGCAAATCTTTAGCTAATATCATTTCTTCACCAATTTTAGCGCCTCCTCGACCTTCCCATGAGTCAGAAGGATTAGCATTAACTCTAATTCTACAGTACGTTACGTTCGGCCCCACGGCCAAACCAACGTTCCCAGGAAGTGTCCATGGCGTAGTAGTCCAAGCAAGTATAGATGCATCTTCATCTACAAGTTTGAATTTTATGAAAACTGCAGGCTCTGATACTTCTTTGTATCCCTGAGATACTTCATGGGTTGAATAACTAGTCCCAGTTTGTGGGCAATATGGGAGGACTTTATGACCTCTAAAAAGTAATCCTTTGTCATGCATTTGTTTTAGGGACCACCATGCAGATTCAATATATTCATCATGAAGAGTAACATATGGATTATCCATATCAACCCAAAAAGCCATTCTTTCGGTCATCTCTCTCCAGCTTTCTTCATATTCCCAAACACTTTCTTTGCACTTTTGATTGAACTTTTCCATACCATACTCTTCTATTGCCTCGTTGGACATTAAATCAAGTTTTTTCTGGACTTCAATTTCTACTGGTAGGCCATGCGTATCCCAACCACCTTTTCGCTCAACAATGTGGCCCTCCATCGTTTTCCAGCGGCACACCATATCTTTGTAAAGGCGAGATAAAACATGATGTATTCCTGGCTTACCGTTTGCGGTAGGCGGCCCCTCTAGGAAGGTAAAAGGGGAAGTATTATTCTTTCTATTATCAATCGATTTCTCAAAAGTTTTCTCTTCATTCCATGTCTGCATTAGGGAATTCTCTAGTGCAACTGGATCGAGTTCTCCAGGTGAGTTAGGTACTACCATCAAACTGTGCGGAACAATTCATTGTATTGAACATACTCTTTTAACTAGATATACGATTTTAGTAGTATTCAATAAGGATGACTTATAGGGTATCATTATGAGCGAATCGATTACCATATCGATTCAAGGAATGACCTGCGACGGATGTTCAAGTAGAATTAAAGAATCTATGGAATTCTTAGATGGAGTTTCCGATGTGAATGTTTCTCATGAAAGCGGCATTGCAATAATTACACATTCAGGAGTGGAAAAAGAAGTAATGATTAATGAGATATTAAAAATGGGGTATTCTGCAGACGGAAAAATTTCAAATAGTAATTTTAATTGGTCAAATATGTCAACTTGGAAACAATCTGCAAACAATACCAAATGGTGTTTAATTGGTTGTTCCATAGGAGAATTTGGAACATTGGCATATTATTCCTATTCTGGAATTACGGAGGGGCTAACTATTGGAAGTAATATTTGGATTATGTTTGCCATACTTCCATTAATAAACGGTCTTTCTACTAGTGTTATACTGGAAACTCTTCTACTCATGAAGGGCCAAATGGATTTTAGAAATGCTCTTTCAACAGCATTTGGAATGTCATTTATTTCTATGTTATTCATGGAAATATCTATGGAAATAACTGATTTATTATTCACTAAGGGTGAATTAGGATTAAATTATTTTGCAATTCCATTGATGTTAATAGTTGGATTTCTTACTCCTTGGCCATATAATTATTGGAGATTAGAAAAATATGGCGTAGCTTGTCACTAATATTGCTCCCTAAACTTAATTATGGCACATACTTTGAGGAAGGTATGGTGAATGATCCAAATGAAATATTTTTGGATGCTGGATTTTTAGATGTAACAATACCATTAAAATTTTGGCATAAATTAGTTTGGATTTTAGGAATCATACTAGTCATGATTGGACTAATACTACATTCTAGTATATATTATCTAATCTATGAAGGGCAGGCCTCATTTACTATAGAATCTTTAACAATCCCAATACTAATGTTAATATTAGGTAGCTCTTTGATATTATTTGTAGCCCCAACGGAATTAAAAAGGAAATTACAAGATATTCGTCGAAATACAATGCCAAGAGATTATTTAATTAGATCAGAAGCAGGCACCGAATTAACTGACTTTTGGAAGCGGGAATGGATTCACAAACCGACTTCAGATGATAGAGGTTGGGTATTCAAATCTCCAGGAGAAAAATATTGGGATAAAAAAAGAAAATATGGCCCGGATGACACAGGCCCCATACTAGAACATCCCAATTTGATAGGAACTCCAAAACCAGCTGAAATTTCCACGTATGGGATTATTTCTATAATGATATTAGTAAACTTATTTCCAGTCATTTACTTAATAATAAGTGGCGGATTATCATTGGAATATATTGAATGGAAATTAACAGAAGGTTCCGATGCCAGTATATATAAATTTTATTTAATAAAATTTTTTTTAATATTCATCCCTTTAATTTTATCTTTAATTTGGTTTTTTTATTCTATTATTCTAAGTAGGAGAATTTCAGATACTATTGAAACTCCGACTTCATACATACGATCCATGACGGCGGGAAATATTGAATTGGTCGGCCAAGTAAGATACTGGCAATCAAAACCTCCTACTGTATACGTCGGCAGAGATTATTCTCGGGCAGTAGACAATCTAACATTATGGAATTGGAATTATGAAATATTGGTGGAAACTACTCATGTCGTAACAGATGAAAATGGAAATACTAAGACAGAAAAAAGACAAACTTGGCACACAGTGGATTCTGATTCTGGAAACTACTCTTATGTCTTACACGACGGAACGGGTGGTGTATTGGTCCATCCTGATACCTTTAAATTACAGAATTTAGGGCAATATATCGCGCGTTGGGAATGTCCTCACAATGTATTTGATTATGATTTATATCAAGGTACATTTCATAGAACTTGGAATCATGGTAGAATTTTGAGACATAAATGGACTTTATTTGGTTTGGCAATTGGAGATCCATGTTACCTCATTGGTTACGCGAAACCAAGAGATCAAAAAAATAGGGACATCAAGGAACAAATGGAGATGGGTGAATCAGAAATTCTAAACAATGAATATGTTCAAAACCGTCTTTTGGAAGTAATTGGAGAAGATGGGGCGACCAATGAAGCTAGGCTTGAAAGAGGCAGTGAATTAGCAGTATTGGCAAATTCTCGTAGCAATATCGAATATCTTTTAATCCCAGGTTTAAATTTGGCTTTAATTATATCAATTACATTTTATTCCTTCTTATTGAGTAGTTTTTAAATTAGTAAATATTCAATAATGATGGCCCTCTTTGCTATAACGATGGAAGAATCGCTTACTATACTATTACTAACTTCAGCATGCTTTATGGGGGCTATTTCAGGCCTCATATTTTTATGGGCATACAGCACTTACAACAGACTAACCGGTTTAAACTTACAAGTGGAAAAAGGCGAAGACAATATAGATACCATATTACAAGAAAGATTTGATCTGATTGAAGATGCTGTCGATATGGCAAAAGGGCAACTTGATCATGAAAAAGAAATATGGAAATCCTTTGCAAGAGCAAGGGGAGATCGTGAACAATCAAAGGGTATGCCAGGAAGGAATTATGATATGCCTAAGCTGTCAGAAGCTAATGGCATTCTTGCTGGTGCAACAATGTCAATAAGAGGAGTTATTGAGCAATATCCCGATTTAGATGCAATTGTTGCAATAAAAGATATATTGAGAAAACTAGAGAGAATTGAACAGGAACTTGCTGATGTAAGGCAAATACACAACGAATACGTTTTCACCTATAATGTTAATATCATGTCATTTCCAGCATTATTTATTGCAAAATTAGCTTCTTTTAGTCGTGCAGAAGGTTTTAGTGTTGTGGATAAACAAGTTAGGGCCGGGCCAGAGATCAGATTATAGATTTATATCGGTAGACTTGAATGTCATAACTTATGTTGACCAATTGATGAGTGTCGTCGCGCTGCTACAACTCAACTGTATTGTTGGAGATATAAAACATAACTCGTCCGAAATATCTCGTTTAGCTGCTATTGCTGCTGAAAATGGTGCAACTATAGCAATGACTAGTGAGTTAGCAATTTGCGGATATCCTCCAAGAGATTTACTTTTAGAAAAAGATTTTGTGAAACGTTGTGAACAAGCTATAGCAAGAATAGTATCACCAATTCCAATCCTTATTGGAGGTCCAATGAGTCCAATGGAATCAAATAATCTACCCTCAAATGGTGTAATTTATTGTAGCGGAAATGGAAAAATAAAAAATTTATACAAAAAACAACTCTTGCCTACTTATGATGTATTCGATGAGGCAAGATACTTTGAAAAAGGGGATAGTATATCAATAATTGAAGATCCCAATCTTATGAAATTAGGCATTACAATTTGTGAAGATGCATGGCAACACTCTGGACATGTCCCTAGCGATTACGGTGGCGATCCGATAGCACAGTTATCCAATGCACATGATTCGTTATCATATTCAATCAACCTTTCAGCTTCACCATATCATGCAGATAAGGAAGATATGAGATTAGATGTAGTTAGGTCCGCAGCAGCATCTTTGAATCATCCATATCTGATGTGTAACCAAATAGGGGGAAATGATGATTTAATATTCGATGGGAGGTCGATTATCTCATGGCCAAATGGAGATGCCATACAAGGTCCTGCATGGAAAGAAGCAATAATTTTAGTAAATTTAACCATGCCAAAAAATTCTAAAATTATCGAAATTAACGGCGATGAGTTTATTTTGAAAGATGCTAAGATTATTTCTATAAATGATAAATCTGAAAATGTAGGCGACGATTTAGATATTTTAGAAGCAATAACTATTGGATTAAGAGATTATTGCAATAAATCTGATATCAAATCAGTAGTCTTAGGAGTAAGTGGAGGAATAGATTCAGCTGTCACAGCCGCAATTGCATGCAGGGCATTAGGTTCCGAGGCCGTTCATGGAATTTCTATGCCAATGCGATACTCTAGCGGCCATTCCAAAGATGATGCTATGGTTTTAATAAAATCCCTTGGGGCCCACTTTCATCAATTGGAACTCTCTGATTTACAAAATATTTCTGAAAAATATTTGAATAAATTAATCCCAATTGATGACTCTAGTGTTAATGATATTTATCTTGAAAACATACAGGCCAGACTCAGAGGTTTGACTGTTATGGCCTATGCTAATGCATATGGGGGGATGGCATTAGCAACTGGTAATAAATCAGAATTAGCCATTGGTTATTGTACTCTCTATGGCGATATGTGTGGAGGATATGCACCCATTGGAGATTTATACAAATCCGAAGTATATAGAATAGCCAGATTAATCAATAAAGAGGCTAAAGATAATGGCAAAGAACCGCCTATTCCTGAATCTACTATCCTAAAGCCTCCATCTGCTGAATTGAAACCCAATCAAGAAGATCAAGATTCTTTGCCTCCTTATGAAGTTCTTGATAAAATTTTAGAAGATTGGATTGAAAGAGGAATAGTAAATACAGAGTTTGATGAAAAAACAGTCTCCTGGATACTTAAGACAATGAAATCTAATGAACACAAACGGTGGCAAATGCCTCCTGCACCTCGTGTTTCAAATCGGTCATTTGGGCAAGGTTGGCGACAACCTTTGGCCGCAAAGAAGTAATATTTATCATATATCGGAATACGTTGCCGCTGCGTAAATACTAATTAAATATGCAATTATTGTAATGCCAAGTCCTATGGCCATAGAACTTTCAAAACTCAAACCTCTTCTAAGTAAATATGGGAGTAAAATGAATAATAAGGTCGAAGGCAATACTAACCACAAAATACTCTCTGCAAAATTTGCTACTTCAATTACATCTTTGGTATCGTCATAAAGCCAAATTAAAGAAAGTATACTGACTAGTGGTATTGATACTATTAATGCTCCAAATATTGCAGATTTTTTAGCTATCTCACTTGCAAATACTATAATCGCACCACTAAAAACACCTTTAGCAATTAGGTTTAACCAATTCATATCGATGAATATAAGTATATGATTCAAACCTTTCCCCTGAAATTAAGTATTCAAGAGCATTGAACGTATGGCTCATGCATCGGCGGCAGAAATAAATCAGAACATGTACGATTTACTATTGATAAGCCAAGAATTGAAGATGCATCCAATCCTAATGTTACAGGAAAAGTCGATACTGGACTAGGAACATAGTCTTCTCCAGTCTGAGATATTATTAATTGAATACTATCACCTTCGGGTATTATTACATCCATTCCAAAAAATTCCATCTTAGCTATTACTGTCTGCCCTGGATTCAAAACTTGACCTTCTTTTCCTCCGTCATAAAATCTTAAGTCCATAACTGCATGTCCAAGGTGCATTCCATTACTGGACTGTACCATTTCAACAAAGAGGTGCCCACTAGTCGATAGAAGCGAAGTAGTTGCTTGAACATGAAATATTGGCGTTCCAATAATTCTAATCTCTTCTTCGAATGATGGGCATTCGATTGTCAATGATGAAGTGGACGTTACTAACTCACCACCTTCTATTACATTACAAGTATCCATGTCGTAATTTACCCAATCTTTATCCTTCGGAGGATATTCGTTTTCGACTCTCCATGCGCCCATATTGTCTTGAATTTCTGCTATCAGCCTAGGTGCTGGGCCCTCATCTTTTAGATAATAATCAAACCATTCTAGCAAATCATCAGCCCAATCCCATCTTAGTGTATATGGAAATGCTTCTGCACCTCTTCCATTTGATAGTCCTGAATGGCCACTTTCTCTATCTGGATAGTCATGACCCCATTGGCCATAAAGTCCTTTGACCTCAAATCCGTGTTCAATTAAGATATTATGGGTTGGAAATGCCATGTGTGGATCAACGTTCCAATCTTGCATTCCATGTATTATGTATACTGAGCCGTTATAATTTTGCAAAGCCCTATCTAAAAAAGTCCTTTCTCCCCAATAGTCACTGCCAGTCCATGCTAGATTATCACCAGATAGATATGCTGCAGGGCCAGCATAATATCCCTCTAAATATCCTTCACATGCATTTTGAGAATCATCAAGATTACCATCTAATCCAAAGCTGCCATAAACTCCATTATGCATAATTGCTCCTCTTGCTTCCATACTTCCATTTCTCCACATCAAATCATGAGCTCCAATAAGTCCGGACATTGGGATGATTGTTTTTAGATATTCGGAGCCCATTGCTGCAGCTTCCCAAGGAGTAGACCCATCATATGATTTACCAATTATTCCAACTGCCCCATTGGAAAAAGATGCAGTACCAAGATACTCAACAGCTGCATGAATTCCTTCTTGTTCATCGAGCCCCATAAGATCCATACAATGATTTGATTCCCCAGTTCCAAATACTGAAACTTGCGCAATTCCATATCCATGAGGGACTAAATTTTCAATTAAAAATCGGCCTAAGCGATCTGCAGGTGTCAGGGCATCAACATCGCCATCATCATAATATGGACCTATTTCTGCGATAATTGGAACTTTACAATTATCTTCAATATTTTCTGCATCCATGTCGCATCCTTCAATCTTAGGCAGCCATATGCCCATGTGGACTACTGCATCTCCAGTTAATCCTGCTCCTCCATCTGTAAGAGTTATTTTAGGAACAGAAATATATTTTGATCTAACTTCATCTATTTCATAAGTTCCATTGATAGAAACGCGGCTGAATATATCATCATTTTTGTAAATCATATCGGCTCTATCTTCGACATCGGGCAACCAATGTTGTTCATCATTGATTTGATTAGTTTTATTTTCAGCCCCCAGGCATCCTGACAAAGGTGAGATTAAAAATATAGAAACAATAAATATACTAATTATATTTTTATTCATAGTATCAAACCTGGGGTAATGAAAATTTTTGAGGCTTTGCTATTCCCAAATCACTCGGCAAATCTCGAATTTTTGTGGGTAATGTTACTGGAATCATTTCCTTTCCTATTAATGCAACTCTACTTTCGCTCCTCTCTGAGAGGACTTCTCTTCCAACAAGATTCGCTAATTTATTCGAAAAATCCATAACTTCGACATGATTTGGCATGTTTTCTATGGTATGATTATTCTGGCTTTTACCCACATGGACATATCCTTTTGCCTCAATAAACATGGGGTCAGCTATATTATCAAGTCTCGCATAATCTTCCTCATGCCCTAAAGATTCACCCTTTATTAGCGTGTGTCTGCATACTGTTCTAGTGTCTAATGAAGGTAATATTTCTAAAGTTTGTTCTAATTTATGAAATGCATTTGTATCAAATTTTGGTTTACATATTCGATCGAAAACTTCCTTATTTGGTGCATCTACACTAACATATAATTGAGTGGGCAAGGTATCTAAATTTTCAATTACTTTTGGTAAACTACCATTTGTAACTAAAAATGTAGAAACTCCATGTTGATGGCAAATATCTAGAAACTCACTCAATCTTGAATATAGTGTTGGTTCACCATTAAGGGAAATGGCTACATGCTTAGGGTCTTGAGCGTCAAGCCATTTTTCTCGTGGGACATTTGGGTGTCCACCAAAACCTGTAATCAACCTTCTATGGGCCTTTACAGATTGTAAAAACAACTCATATGGATCATCATCAATTTTGTTTAGAGTATCGGAATGTGGCTCTCTCCAACAGTACGTGCATGCAAGATTACAGGTATCTACATTCGGTGCCATTTGCATACACCCATGACTTTGAATTCCATAGAATGTACCTTTGTAACATGACCTATCTGCAATCAAACTCTGTTTTGTCCAGTGACATACTTTTACTCCTCCATGTTCTCCAACAAGGTGATAACTTTGCTTAGCCAAGCGTGCAGCTAATTGTGGTTCTATATGTGTAATTGAATTTTGCATTAATGTAAACCCCCGACTCCATATCCCACAAAGGGGCCGTGTCAGACATACGTCCGAGTAACACATATGTATTGAAAACTGTGATTAAATATGTCAAGAATATTTGATGCCAGTACCATATGCAAAAACTTCTACTGCTTTAATTCCCTTTTTATGAGATGCAGGAGTCATTGGAGCAGTATCAATTCTTACATTAATAACTTCATCCCAGCCGTCTTGTATTGCAACTTCCCTTAGTCGTTGCATTGATTCAGCTCTTCCAGCAGATAATACTTTCTGAAAAATATCTATCGAACCTCCAATTATATTATTTAAAAATCCCCTTAATAGTTGCCAATGACTTGGCGCATATACGGCTCCAGCCCATACTATCCCGGAGGATTTGACATCTTTACGGTACCCACCATCAATAGTTGATAACGGATCTTTTCCAATTTTTGATCTTACCGTGGCTTCTCTTTCTACAGTTTTTGCAATCATTTCATCAAGATTTTTGCCACTAAATACAAGCCCCCAAATAAGAAGTATCGGATATACAAACATATAAATTATGCCAATTATGCCAAATATTAAGCCAAATACCACCCAGAAAAGTAAAAATAACGTTAACAAACTTCCTAATATATCTGAAATCATTAAAATCACCAAGTTACTTATTCGATCTTGACAGCAGTTCCATAAGCAAATAATTCTGCAGCTCCGGCTGTAACTGCTGAAGTTGCAAATCTAACATTGACTATTCCATTGGCCCCTCTTGCCATAGCATCAGAAACCATCCTACTCATCGCCTCTTTTCGAGATTCTTCCAATAATTCTGTATATTTAATGAGCTCACCTCCAAGAATATTCCTAAACCCTTGAGTAATGTCTCTACCAACATTCTTTGCACGAACTGTAGATCCAGAAACAACTCCAAAACTTTCTGTTATTAGTTTTCCAGGAATTGTTTCGGTGTTAACTACGATCATTCCTTGTATCTGCTCAACCATATATATATGAGATAAGGTATCATAATTAAGTATTTCTACGTTTTTATAGGATAAAATATTTTTAAAATTATGATACTATTTTGATATTATATAGATATCTTTATAATACCAGCCCTAATCGGAATATTAAGGCCATATTATGTCGGATACTGTAATTAGAAAAGAAGCACTAATCAAAGATATCGAAAAAAGCTCTCTAAATGGTTTCATAGGTTTAGGATTGCATATTCTATTTGGATTATTTAATTTAATAATTTTAATATCGGGGACTTTCATCTCTGCATTAATAATTATCACTGGCCCATTATGGTTGATATATACGAACAGTTACATGATTATACAACCAAATGAAGCAAAGGCATTACAATTTTTTGGGAAATATTCAGGTACAGTGAGGATTGAGGGATTTCGCTTCCTTCTAAATCCACTATACCAAAAGACAGGAATTTCATTAAGAATCAGAAACTTTGAATCAAAGATGTTGAAAGTAAATGATGTCAATGCAAATCCAGTCGAAATAGCCGCTGTAGTAGTATGGAGAGTTTTTGATGCAGCAGAAGCTTTATTTGAAGTTGATGACTATAATAATTATGTGCAAATTCAAAGCGAAGCAGCATTAAGGGCGATGGCTACAAAGTATCCATATGATGTTATCGAAGACAAAGATGTTGGCGGTATAGCACTCTCAAGCCACCAAGAAGAAATCGCAATGCAATTACAACAATCTGTAGAAAACAGACTCAAGAGAGCAGGAATTGAAGTGCTCGAAGCACGCATAAGCCATCTTGCATATTCACAAGAAATAGCACAAGCTATGTTGCGTAGACAACAGGCAAGTGCAGTTGTAGCAGCACGTAGTGAGATCGTAAAAGGTGCAGTTGGAATGGTGGAACTAGCACTAGAGCAACTTAGCGAAAAGAATATTATCGAATTGGATGAAGAAAGGAAAGCAACTATGGTAAGCAATCTTCTAGTTGTCCTTTGCTCAGAAACTGACACTACTCCAGTTATTAATACTGGAACTTTGTACTAAGTTGAATTAAGATGTCGTTGGATAAAAAGAAAATCCTTCTCCGCCTAGATCCAACTTTGCATAGAAGTTTACAGAAATGGGCCGATGATGAGTTAAGATCATTTAATTCTCAAGTTGAATATTTATTAAGAAAATCTGCTATGGAAAATAAACGATTAAAATAAGTATTTTTTTTATATATTTTCAATTATTGGAAATATTATGAATGGAAAGCTAATGATTCCATTACTTACACAAGCTTTACTTACTTTTTATGTAGGACTAGTTTCTTACTCAAGCTGCATTCGGGCACAAGTATCTCTAACAAATAATCGTACATTGTATAGTGCTAGAGAATTATTTCTTGTATAATTTTATTATATATATATGAGTTTTACTACTATACATAAATTTATAAAATTCCAATAAATGATGAAACTATTATTGTACTTATGATGCCAATCATTAAAAACAAATTTTATTCGGGACGGCTTCATGAACATGTGGATATTAGTTGAAACTGAAGTTGGCCCTACTAGGATTAATACAAATGCAATATGTGCATATCAGAAACCCAAAGAACAGCCAAATAATGGAGAATCATTATTGATTTATACTTCAGATAACACATTGTTTGATGTAAATAAAAACTGTGAAAAAATTATTCAAATTTTAGATAATCATTTCGATATTTCAAATTTATAAAAAACATTCCTTCATAGGCTATGTCTGTCTTAGACCGTTTGTGGTACGACCTTTACTGGTTACTATTTTGTTTTGTCTTTTAGCCCCCATTATCACAGTAAACGGTGATTTCGGCAATGATTCTCTGAGCACATCTGATTTTGAACCAGTGATAGTAACGGTTGACAGTACAAATTTTAGATTTACTCCCTCAGAAGTTACAATTTATGAGACTCAAGAATTACGATTCTTTTGGAATGATGAGATAATAGGACATAATGCAGTGGAAGAAAATGGTATTTTTGATTCTGGCAACCCAGAAACAAATGTAGATTATTCCTTTACTTTTGAAGTTGGTACTAATGGTACTTACACATACATATGCGAACCTCATGAATTAATGGGAATGGAAGGAATTGTTATTGTTAAACCAATAATTGTTGAATCTCCTCCTCCTCCCGTTCAAGAAGAATCTGAAAAATCGTTACCAAACTTTTTATTTCCTTCAACTTTATTGATATTAATTTTTACGTCGAAAATAAACTTGCGCAAACTCCTTTAAATCTTATTTCAATTAAGTAAGATAATTCAAGTAAGAAACTCTCTTCCAATACATATGGCAAAGCCGTGGGCAAATTCGCATATCGGAGAAGTGGCAAAGGGAATAGGTATTGACAAGCGTATATCGGGAGATGTAAAATCTAAACTAGTAGATTTACTAAGTTATGAATTACAAAGGATTACTTCGGATATGGAAGAAGCAACGATATCTGCCGACCCTGAACGCAAGACATTAGGTGACCCTAATCGTACTAGGCTGGGATTCAATAGGACTAGGGGGATGATGATTAATAATGTAAAAAAACTAGATTCAGTTGGAAGCGCAGCAGTAGTTTCTGTTAATGAGAATCTTGAGAATTACCTCTTAAAATTATTATTATTGGCGTCCGATAGTGCAGATCAAGATAAAATGAACACAATAAAACCTCGTCATCTAGATACAGCTTTAGAATCTCTAAATGGAGATGCTGAAGAATTGGGAGATAATGGCGTCAATATTCCTGATAAAGGAAACATTCTTTCTAAATCTGATATTGATTCCACTTTTAATGGGGCAATACTGACTACTTTTAACATAAAATCAATGGCTAAAAATCTCATCGCCATGAAAATAGAGGAAGAAGCATTAGAAGATTTGTTATTGGTGTATTATGATCATGCAGCAGAATTACAAGAAGATTTACAAGAAAATATTCACTCTGGAAAATTTGCAGAAATTGAATTAAATTTTGAGAAAACTAAAACATTTATGATGCTTGGTTGGTTAAGAAGGATGTTAGTAAAGGCAGAAGAAAATGCCGTATCTGCCGGATCTTCAAAAATACTTATTAATCATGTAATTAGACTCGACCCATGGCAATAGCGTCGGGTAAATTTAATCTATTTGTGCTCTATCCTAGGCATCAATGGAACCCGGATTATCTACAATTTCTAGTCTAAACAAAAAAAGAATAATTGCAATAAGTTTAATCACTATTTTTGTGTTATCTACTGCATATATTGGTATAGGATATGCAGTGGCATCTGCATCATTGTCAATCAATCCAGGATGTGGAATTTGGTCAAATAATACTCCTGATAATTGGACAACAGATGATGATTGGAAAAGTTTCGAGCCATATAATGATTCTGAAGAAAGAATAACCATTCGTCGAGATTTTGATGTTTCAAATCTACAAATGGACTCCTATGAAAATATTACCTTTAATCCTCGTGGAAATTCCGAGATTACACTCAGGGGTTGGTACGTTGAGGTTGATTCCGATGCACCAGTTGTAATCCAAACTCATGGGATGCCAATCAACGGAAAATGTAAGCCGGAAATGTTATTGATGCAAGCGTATCTTTCTGAGGGTGGAATTAATACACTGTCCTTTGATCTTAGAAATTATGGAGAAAGTGATGTTGTTGATGATTATTTTGCAGTCGGCCAAATAGAATATAATGACTTACTCGGAGCTTATGATTGGTTAGTCTCTGAAAAAGGATACATGAATGGCGAGGTTGGTATGGCGGCATTTTCAGCAGGTGGTGGGGCGGCAATAGCATTTGCAGAAGAAGTCGGAATTGGAGCTATGTGGCTAGATAGTGCAGTTCTAGATTTCCCATTGCTTGTAAAAAATGAATTAGGCAGACTCGGTTATCCTCAAATTTTTGCAGGGCCTGCAATTACTGTAGGTGGTTGGTTAGTAGGTGTAGAATTAGATGCAAGATCACCCATGGAGGCTGCACTAAATTCAAACTCTAGGCCAGTGTTCTTAACTCATGGAATGGAAGATCCAAGAGTTTCTATCGCTCATTCACAAAATTTTGAAGAGAGGATGAATGACGTCGATGGAGATATTTCAACATGGTATGTACCAGCTAGAGGGCATGTAGATGCTATTTGGGGAGAATCAGATGAATATAGGAATAATATCGTAACATTCTTTTCCAATGGATTAAGTTAGTAGATAAATAATTATAATTTAATACTTTTAAAATAATCTTTTTTATTTTATGAATCTCAATGTATAATTTTTTCTCAGTCAAAGTTAAGAATGCATGCTGGAACCAACTATCGTGCCCTCTAGCCCTTTAGGATATGCCGGAGAAAGGGATTCTGAAGGTAAGATGCACGGTAGAGGAGTATTTCATTACCATGATGGAGGTCGCTATGAAGGCGTTTTCAAGAATGGCCTTAGAGATGGAAATGGTATTTTTTATTATTCGGATGGAAGTCGTTATGAAGGCGATTTCAAGATCGGACTTAGGGACGGATTAGGTAATTATCATTTTGCTAATGGCGGCCATTACGAAGGAGAATTTACTAGGGATTTACGTAATGGCAAAGGCATCCATTATTATAATAATGGAGATGTTTACAATGGTATTTTCAAAAATGGAAAAAGACATGGCCGGGGCATTTTTAATTATGCTGATGGAGGTCGTTACGAGGGAGGCTTCAAAAATGGAAAAAGACATGGACAAGGAATATATTCAATTACCAAGAAAAATAAAAAAGGTAAAAAAATAGAAAAAAAGATATTTTATTACGCAGATGGTGGCCGATATGAGGGCAAATTCAAAGAAAACATGAGGCATGGAAATGGAATACATTATTATGCTATTGGGGATAGGTATGAAGGTGAATTCAAAGAAGATATACGAGAGGGCCCCGGCATTTATTATGGCATTTCTGGAGACAGATATGAGGGGACATACCTCAACGGAAATAGGCATGGTGAAGGAATATATTATCGCTCGGATGGAGGACGTCATGAAGGCCAATATTTAGCGGGATTAGCCAACGGCCCAGGTATACATTATGATGCAAATGGTGGTAGATTCGAAGGAGAATATAAAGATGGGAAAAAATATGGCAAAGGTGTTTACTTTAGTTCAGATGGAGGGAGATTTGAGGGAGAATACAAACATGGAGCACGCCATGGCCAAGGAATATATTACTATTCAGACGGAAGCCGATATGAAGGAGAATACAAGAATGGTGGTTCTGATGGGAAAGGAATATACTACTATTCAGACGGCAGTCGTTATGAAGGCGATTACAAAGACGATAGTAGGCATGGTCAAGGAATTTATTACAATCATGATGGAGATAGATATGAAGGTGGCTACAAGAATGCTAGACGCCATGGTCAAGGAATCTATTATTGGTTAGCCGATACAGAGAAAAAAGGAGATAGATATGAGGGAGAATTCAATAATGATTCTATGGATGGAGTTGGCAACTATTATTTCTCCAATGGTAATCGATACGATGGGGAATTCAAAAAAGGTAAAATGTCAGGCCGTGCAATATTCTATAGTACGGATGGAGATAGATATGAAGGTGAATTCACTGACGGCATTCGTCACGGAAAAGGGATTGATTTTACAGCCGATGGAGGTGGCTATGATGGAGAATATTATCAGGGTAAAAGGCAGGGCCAGGGTATTTTCAACTATGCCGATGGAGGTAGATATGAAGGAGAATATGTTCAGGATAAAAGAAATGGCTTTGGAATATATTATTATGCTGATGGTAGCAAATATGAAGGTAATTATTTAGGGGGAATAAGAGAAGGATCTGGGATGTACTACTTTGCCGACGGGGATCGTTATGAAGGCCAATACGCAAAAGGTAAGATGCAAGGAATTGGAATTTTCTTTGGTGCCGATGGAGATCGGTATGAAGGATTTTATCAAAATGATTTACAAAATGGCGATGGAGTATATTATTATGCAAATGGTAGCCATTATCAGGGTCATTTCAAGGATGGAAAATATAATGGAAAAGGAATATTATATAATTCGGATGGAAGTATAAAGAATAATGGAATTTGGAATTCCGGAGAATATGAAAAATCCTTTCCTTTGACTCCCATCTCTGTAGAATATTTTGAAAATCTTGCGGATGAAATAGTTATTTTATCAAAGAAAAGTCCTGCATCATCTCTAAGAAGACTATCGTCATTGAAATTAAAAATATCAGAGGCAATCATAAAATCAGTAGCAACTCCGACAAGAAAAGAAGGTTTAGAATCAGTTTTAGATGTAATTGAGGTGCTATTGGACCCAACTAAGGAACCAAATACCAAATTAAAATCAAAGGAAGATGTCTCCCAAATATCTACAGAAATAAAAACTGACATAATTCAATCAAATACTCCAGATAAGTCAAATCAAAATTTATCATTTAAAACTGAAGAAATGGATATTTCTGTTCTCGAAAATATAGCAAGAGCAACAGGAAGAAAAATAGAAGACGTTTTAACAGATCTAGCCGATGATGGTATGCTAAATTACAGCGCCGGTTCCGATGCTAGATCAACAGAATTTGAAGGTCAGTTGGATCAATCCAGATATCGAACAACTAGGCATCTAAAGGCGGATGGAGGTTTTGCCGAGGTTTATCTGGGAAGGGACTCCGAATCTGGAGATGACATAGTTTGGAAACAAGCCGCTCCAAGCAGACAACTTTCAGCTTCCAAAGTTAATGATACTTTAATCAATGAAATTGAAATATTAAAATCATTAGATCACCCACGTATTCCGAAATATATTGATTCGGGATTAATTGAGAATAGTGATGGAGTTAGAGTACAAGTTCTGATAATGGAGTACATAGAAGGAACGAGCTTAAATCAAGAAATGAAGGCAGTCATAAATGGTAATTTCAAACAAAAACTTGAAAGAATAATTTTGTTTATGTCAGAATGCTGTGAAGTTTTAGAATATATGGCAGATTTAGATATGCCAATTTATCACAGAGATATAAAGCCACATAATATCATGTTATCGCCCAAAAAAGGAGTTGTATTGATAGATTTTGGGCTATCCAAGGGAGTAGACGCTGGTGAAGGAATTTCTAAATCAGGAGGTGCCCACACCATGGGTTGGTCACCACCCGAAAGAGAAAGAGGAGTTACTGGACCATTCACAGATGTTTACGGACTAGGTCAAATACTTTGGCATCTATTGACAAATGAGGATGCAGGCATATTTTCGAGCGTTTATAGATCGGAAAAAATTATCGAGTCGGGCCACCCATCATGGCTTAGTGAACTTGTAAATTTAGCAACTATTCCAGATAATACTTCAAAACGCATCCAATCAATATTTGATTTTAGAATTATGTTAGAAAAAGGTGATTTAAAAGAAATTTAGTCTTTGCATATTTTTTTAATTTTCTAATAATCTATTTATCCATGAATTATACATAGGAGACTCCAATTTAACTAATCTAGTTCCCAAAACTGCTTCTTTGTCGGGCCACAACGATTCCAATTTTCTAAATGTCGAGCAATGCCTAAATCCAAGTGCATGCAAATATTCATGATAAAGAACGCTAGCGGCCAAACGTTCCCATTTATGTTGGAGTAAGTCTGGGTGTAAATCTATTCTTCTTACATCACTGGGTCCAAGAGTATTGGCATATGGCCAAAAATCCTTACCCCTTGCTATAATTTCCCCTCTGCTATTTTTTCTCACCCATCTACTATTTTTCTTAAATCGGCAACAACCCATCATAGTTCTGTTGTTTTTACGTAACTTTCCTAAAGCAATTTCTCCCAATTCATTAACTTGTAAATCTTTTAGTTCAGGAATATTCATCATTTTACTAATTACATTTTTGCCAACCCGGTCAATAAATTCCATACCTAACGATAGTATTCAACTAATAAAAATATTATTGATAAAATATTATAATTCCTAACATTAATAAACATAATATTATTAAACGGAAACCCTGACCAAGTGTCAACAGGTGATTAAGAATGAATGGAAATATTTCAAAAGTAGGATTTGCGGCTAGTATGTTATCAGTTGGTCTCTCATTGTACTTATACTTCATAACAGGCGACGAAAATTTAGGAATATTTGTTGGTTTGTGGGCACCTACTCTAATTCTAGCTACTAAAGAAATCGAAGCTATGATGGATAATTAAGGATACAATCTCCTTTCTGACCATTCACTATCTTGGATTTTTAATACTATCCTTTCATGTAGCCTACTTGGTCTTCCGGACCAATATTCTATTGAACTTATTTTTATTACATATCCCCCCCAATGGTCAGGAAGAGGTATTTCTTTATCCTTGAACTCAAGCTCAGTATCATGAAATTCTTTTATTAGGTGGTCTAATGACTTTAATGGTCTACTTTGTATGGACGTAAATGCTGCAATTTGACTTTCCTTAGGCCTAGATCTATGATAATCTAGTACTTTATCTCTGGACATCAAACTAGCGATTCCCGATATTCTAACCTGCCTTTCCATTTCAGGCCAAAACATTACTCCGGAAACATTTTTGTTTGCACTTATCTCATTTGCTTTATTACTGCCAAGATTGGTAAAAAAGCCTATCTCAAAATTATTAATATATTTGACCAAAACCATTCTACTCTGGGGATTTCCACTCTCATCAATTGTAGATAGGCATATTGCATTAGCTTCAATCAATTTTTTACTTCTAGCCTCTTCTATCCAATTGATTAATAATTCAAGGGGGACCTTTTTATCGGGTATCTCTATCCTTCCCCCATCTCTGTAGTTGACTCTCATTTTTTCGACCATATTTTATTTGTGTAACCACTTCTCTTAAGATTCATTGGTTCATCTTTCTTCAAATTATCTAAATTCATTGAACATGACATTATAAGTGAAATGCGTCTACCGTAGGTTATGATGAGGATTCCCTCAAATAAAATTAGCCTAAAAAAGAACGCATTAGTATTAACTTTTATTGGTCTGGCATTGATGGTAGTGCAATCGGTAAATGCAGCAACTATTGATCCAGAAACTGTTTATGCAGATGATAATCTAGGAAGAGCTACATTCTTCTTATTCTTCATTGGATATATTTCAATGGGAGCAGCATTCATATTCTTCATGAGTGAGAGAAATAACGTAGCCCCTGAATACAGGACTACAATGACAATCTCAGCATTAATTGTTGGTATTGCTGCATTCCACTACTACTACATGAGGGGAGTATATATCGACTCAGGCGTAGTAAGCACAGATTACAGATATATGGACTGGATTATCACCGTTCCGTTAATGGCATTAAAGTTCCCTTCATTAGTTGGTAAGGAAGCCATCACTGATGCTAAGTTACCAATAATAGGCGGTTTTACAGGTGTTTGTTTTACAGGTGCATTAATCATGATTTCATTCGGCTACATGGGCGAGACAGGAGTTTTGCCTGCATGGTTAGGATTACTTCTTGGAGGAGTTGGATGGGCCATGATAATGGTTGCAACTGGACTTCCATTCGGCCTTTATGATGGTCTTGGAGTTGATAATAGTAAAATTAAAGATGAACTTGTTTGGAGCACTAATGCTCTAAGGACATTCATATTAGTTGGTTGGATCATTTATCCTCTTGGCTACTTAGTGGGAACAGAGATGGTAGATGCTGGTTCAGATGGACAAGAAATAATGGCCATACTTTACAATATTGCTGACATGATAAATAAAATCGGTTTCGGTATAGTAGCATGGATGGGTGCAAGAAAAGCATCTGCACACATGTCTTTTTAATTAAAAAAATATGTTAAAAGATGACCTCTCTCTATGAGAGAGGTCATCGACCTATTTTCATTACCTTAATAATTTATTAATTGACCATATAGTATGTTTGAATAATGAATGATATTCAACAATATTGTCATTAATGAAAAATTTGAAAGTTACTAATTATCTATTCCTTACCTTATTTATTACCGCTTTCCTTAATTACCTCCAAAGTTCGACTGGACTTATGTTAAAATTAACTGAGTTACCAGGTGTCGGAGATTCTATTGCAAATAAATTAATTGAAATACTCGGATCTAAGGAAGAGGTAGAGAGGATATTGGATGAAGGCGATGTCAGTACCCTTTCAAGTATAGATGGAATTTCATTACAGAGGGCTGTTAAATTAATAAATGCTAAGAATGGAAACTTAAAGGAAATTACTTGTACTGACGAGAGTCGCAAACTCCACAGTGATTTAATTGAACAAATTTCTAAATATGTTGAGACAAATGCCGGTAAAAGTAGATTATCTATAATGTCCCCATTGACTAGAAGTAGCTTAAATCTAATAAAAATAAGACAAAATTGGGCAACAGAATCCATGTGCTTCATAGTTAATAATATAAATTTTCAACAAAAATGGATTAATTCTATTTCAGTTTTATCTCAAACAATTCAACCAAATACTAGAATAGACAGGGTAATAGTTATTCCAGATGCTTCACTCTTAGACAGCTTAAATCAAGTTAGTAAAAGATGTAGGGTTATTGTTAGGTCGCCAAATGAGACATGGAATGATTATTTGGGTTTGAATAAAGTTACTTGGATTGGCCCGAATGCACCAAATGAATCTCCACCTGGATGGGTTATATCTAAAATAAATGACTCTTTAAATTCTATGGTTCCTGAAATACCATTGGAATGGCTAAAATTAAATTACTCAAATCTATCTATTCTATCGGAATTATCTGATATAGAGTGGCCAGTGAATTATATTGGCGAAAAAATAGGAGAGGCACTCAATGGATTAGATAATTTACCACTGATTTTAGAATCTATGAAAAATGAATCAAACCAACTGGAAATATTAGAAAAAATAAGGGATGGTCTTTGGGCCGAGGTTAAGTCTATTGAAGGATCAGTCAACGATGCAATAGTATCAGGAACTTCAGATGCCTCAATGTCCTTTGAAGGGAATGAAGTATTATCATACTACTCAGATATCAGCAGCCTAGAGATGAGATTAAAGAGAGTAGTTGCAGATTCGATGGAACAACCTCTTGAATTAGGTAAGATTAGATTAAGTGATTACCTAAATAAAACTGGAATCAATATTCCCTTTGAAATATATTCTAATGATTACCCTTGTATCATAAATCGTGAAATATTGGATGTAATAGAAAATAAATTGGATTCAGCAATATTGTCCGAACGTAGTACAGGTGAAATTATGCTGGCAAATTCAACTCAAAAAATTATTAATTTATCAAATATTGCTATTTCAAATTGTATCGAAATTGATATGTGGCTAGGAATTGGAAAGTGGGCAATTGAAAATAGATGTACAATGCCGAATATATTTACTAATCATCCAGGGATTTGGGTGAGGGATGCAAGGCACCTACTTCTTGACTGTGAGCCGGATCCAATTACATATGGATTGGGAGAAATATCTATTCAGGGAGATCGCGACCGAATAGCATTATTGTCAGGGGCTAATTCAGGAGGAAAAACAACTCTTTTAGAAACTTTAGGGATGATTACGATACTTGCTCATTGTGGCCTACCCATACCTGCTTCTGAATCCAAAATAGGTTTGTTAGATGAAATTCATATGTTGGCAAAGGTATCAGGTACGCAATCGGCTGGTGCCCTTGAGAGGACACTTAGGAGGCTAGCAGAAATTTTAGTTTCAAACAAGAGAAAATTAATTCTTGCTGATGAATTAGAAGCAATCACAGAACCTGGTTCCGCTGCATTAATTTTGGGTGGATTACTTTCTGCATCAAATAATAATTTAGACACCAACGTACTTCTTGTAACTCATATCGGGCCTTCTATAAGGAATATTATGGGAGATAAAGTTAGGATAGATGGAATTGAAGCACAAGGATTGGATGAAAATATGGATCTTATAGTAGATAGAACTCCTAAGAGGAATCACATTGCTCGTTCTACGCCCGAATTAATAGTTCGAAGATTAGCAGCAAGATCATCCGGACCTACTGAAAAAATATTTTCTGATTTATTAAAAATATTCTAATTGCCCTTTAACTCAAATCAGGAAATATACAATACGCAGGTCTTTTGAAGAATTTATGTCTATATTTAGCAATAATGACATATATTATATTTCTTAATGGCAAAGGCCAAAGCCAAGCAATTGGAAATAATATTTTATAATGCCATTTCATATAAATTAAGCATCGGATGGCTGCAGCCGATCTGATGTAACATTTACCATTTCTTACTAAATATACTGTATCTGCTACCTGTTGACTTTTAGGTAATTTTGATATAATTAATTTTCCCTCTTCACTACTATTTGATAAAAATTTTATTGAATTCCTTTGACTTAAACGAGGATGTAAAAAATTGGCTAATTTCGAGCAAAGACCACAATCCCCATCCATCAATAAAATATCTTTAACCATCTATTCAAACTCCTATTATGTAGGTTCTAAACTCCAAGTTCTTACTTTAACTCCTTTAGTAACATGGACTAAGTCGGCTTTCTGTAAATCTTCGATGCCCAAATCATAAAAACCGGTCAAAGTATTAACTTCAATATCTGCAATAGCATCTTGAAACTCCCATGATGAATGCTGTGTGTGCGCTATTTTCGTCTTACCTTTGTGATTGACATATAGGCAATATCGCTCAAATAAGAATTCTTCAATTGTCCCTTTTTCAGCTGTACGCAACTTTCCGGTTGCAAATGATTTGCCCTTCAATTCTATTCCATTACTTTTACGCTTAGAATTCCAATAATATTCATTGTCTTTTCCAATCTTGACTTTAGCAAAAGCATATTTGTATGGCAAGCCATAAGCCCAAGGTGCAAATTTGCAAGTGATGCGGCTATGTGCTTCCAAAGTCAAAAATAGCACTCCAGCTTTATTATTTTTTTTGACATATATCCTAATATTGAACTCTGGAAATGTTGAAATCATTGGCAAGGAAGGAAGATAATGCGGCCTAACATTCTCCATTGTAAATGGAATTGTCCCCACATATGCCTTTCCATTAAATAGATCAAGTTCCAAATCATTTGGGATATATTTTTTTAATTTATTTGGATCAACTTCCCAGTGTAAAAACGTTAAATTTATCCAATTTTGCCTTAAAGACCAATTTCTAATTGGCATTGGAAAAGGAATATGTCCTATGCCCCATACTCTGCCACTCATATCAGTTGCTTTACCTTATGTTACTAAAAACAATTATGCTAAGCCAACTTCATTCAAATAAGATTAAGCAGTATGATAATATTTTTTTATAAATTTGAAAAAACCACTAAGAATTTACTATTGGAGATACTTCTTTCCCTATTATTTCGATAGCATCCATTAATTGTTCATGACTTAATTTAGCATTATCCATTTGAAATGAAAATCTAGTTATTCCTCCCAAGGCCTCGCTATGGCGAATTATTTTTTCTGCAACTTCTTGGGCATCTCCAATTGCATAAGCACCAAGTGGTCCAGTTTGCTCATCAAATCTACTTCTTGTAACTGGGGGCCAACCTCTTTCTCTACCAATGCGAGTAAATGTCTCTGCATATCCTGGGAAATAAACATCTCTTGCTTTCTGTGCATCTTTTTCTACATATCCTAATGAGTGTATTCCGACCTTAAGCATGTCGGGAGAATGCCCGGCCTTTGCGCCAGCTTCTCTGTAAAGATCTACTAATGGCCTAAAACGATGAGTTTCTCCTCCAATAATAGCAATCATAAGAGGTAGGCCAAGTAAACCGGCACGAACAAATGATTGGGGGGTACCGCCTACTCCAAGCCATATCGGCAAAGGATCCTGAAGCGGTCGAGGGTAAACTGGTTGATTATTCAATGCAGGCCTATATTTGCCCGACCAAGTAATTTTTTCATTATCTCTAATGGATAATAATAAATCTAATTTCTCTGAAAATATTTGATCATATTCTTGAATATTCAATCCAAATAATTGAAATGATTCAGTAAATGATCCTCGCCCAACCACCATCTCAGCACGACCTCCTGAAATCAAATCAAGTGTTGAAAAATTTTGAAAAGCCCTCACTGGATCAGCCGCACTCAAAACTGTCACAGCACTCGTTAAACGAATTTTATTTGTACGAGCTGCAGCTGCAGATAATATTACCGGAGGGGCAGAATCTAGGAATTCTTTCCTGTAATGTTCTCCTATTCCAAAAACATCTAGACCCATTTTATCTGCATGTTCAATCCTATCTAGTAATTGATTTATTGACTTCGTACTTCTTTCCGGAGAACTCTTGACATTACCCATTTCTAAAGCTGCAAAACTATCAATACCAATTTCCATATTGTATCACATCATGTTATGATATTTTATCCTCTGTTAATGAGAATAAAAATACTCCAAACTTATCTTAATCTTTCTAAAGATTCTAAGGCACAATTTACATGAATAGCAGCCCCTAAAGGCAACGCTTCTTCATCAACTTTGAACATTGGGTGATGGACATCATAAGTAGCATTAATTTCAGGATTACTAACTCCAAGAAATGCAAAACAACCAGGTATTTCCTGAGTATAAAATGCAAAATCTTCGCCGCCCATTATTGGAGGCATTTCTATAACTTTGTCATCTCCCAGAATATCTTTACCTACACTTTTACCTAAATTCCAACAAGTACTAGAATTTACCGTAGGCGGATAATCATGACCGGGAAATATTACTTCTGCTTCACAACGATTAGCTATCGCAATTGCCTCTGATATTTCCTTAACTCTTTTCTGTAAAGTACTCAAACCTTCAAGTGTCAAGGATCGTATCGTTCCTTGTATTTCCAACTTAGATGGAATGACATTACATGCGTCTCCTCCATTAATCATAGTTACACTAATTACTCCAGGTTCAAGTGGATTTAATTCTCTAGAAATAATCGTCTGCAACTCTACTACAATTTTTGATCCTGTAATTACAGGGTCTCTTGTATTATGTGGCGCTGCAGCATGTCCTCCGTTTCCCTTTACTATTATTTTTAAAGACCCTGCAGCAGCTAGTAAAGTACCATCCCTTGAAGCCAACATTCCCGTAGGCAATTGTCCTGCAACATGCAATCCAAATATCTGTTGTACGTCAGGATTTTTCAATACGCCCTCGTCTCTCATCATTTTCCCGCCAGCTCCTCCTTCTTCTGCAGGTTGAAAAATAAGTTTAATAGTCCCCTCAATAGTATCTTCATTTTCTTTTAATATTCGTGCCGCTCCAAGTAACATTGCAGTATGGCAATCATGCCCGCAAGCATGCATCTTACCATCTATCTTACTTTTGAATTCTATATCGGTTTCTTCATGTATTGGCAATGCATCCATGTCAGCCCTGAGTGCAACACAAGGGCCATTTCCATTCCCTATGGTTCCAACAACTCCAGTTATCGCAATATCCTTTTGAAAAGGAATATTCAATTCTGTAAGTGTGTCTTGTACTAATTTACTGGTTACAAATTCTTCATACATTAGTTCAGGATGGCGGTGAATTTCTCTCCGTTTTTCAATAATCCAAGGCTTAATCTCTTTTGCTCTTGAGAGTAGTAGGTCCGAATTCATGTTTCTTCACACGATTCAAAGCATCATAATACTTTCTTTTATAATTTCTAGTTCTTACCACAATCTTGAAAACATCTGACTGAGTAACATCGCCATGGCAAGCGAAGGTATGTACTACAGAATGATGGGAAATACGGGTTTACAAGTTTCCGTACTCTCTTACGGATTTTGGGCAACGTATGGAGTAAAAGATAGACTAATGGAAAATGAAGGTATAGAAATGGCAAAAAAATGTATGTCTATTGCTAGAAATGCAGGCGTAAATTGTTTTGATCATGCAGAGGCATATGGTAATCCAAATGGGGAGGCAGAACGACTTTTCGGTATTGCATTGTCAGAATTACAAGAAGAAGACTCTCAAAAATGGCGTAGGTCAGAATTAATAATAACTACTAAAATATTTTGGGGAGGGGATGGTGTAAACGAATCTGGATTATCTCGTAAACATATCTTGGAAGGTCTCGATGCCAGTCTTGAACGCTTACAACTTGATTATGTTGATATGGTGTTTTGCCATAGGCCCGATCCATTTACGCCTACATCAACCATAGTTCGTGCTATGAATGATGCAGTCCGTAATGGATGGGCAACTTCTTGGGGGACTTCTGAATGGTCCGCAGCCCAAATTATGGAAGCTATTTGGTTTGCTAAATCTGAAGGTTTAGAACCTCCAATGTATGAACAACCTCAATATAATATGCTACATAGGCAGCGCTTTGAACAAGAGTACTTCCCCCTATTTCAACCTCCATATAACTATGGAACAACTATCTGGTCACCACTTAGGTCTGGATTTTTAACAGGCAAGTATAATGAAGGAATACCTGAAGATTCACGTCCAACTCAGAAAGGTTATGAATGGCTAATTGATGATTTGAAGCAAAGGAAGGCAGCTGGCGAAGTTGAGATTGTAAAAAATTTAACTAAATATTCTGAATCAAAATTTGGTTGTACTACTGCTCAACTAGCATTAGCATGGTGTTTAAAAAATCCCAATGTCAGTACAATTCTTATTGGAGCAACAAAACCCGAGCAAATGGAAGAAAATTTAGGATGTATTGCTATAGCTGAAAAACTTACAGATGAAAATATTGACGAAATTAATGCCATACTTGGAAATAATCCTGAGAGTTGGATGGGCTACGGAGCAGCAGGCGCTCGTCAATTAAAAACATTATAATTAATTACGAATGTTAAAATGCATATTGCCTATCAAAATTATATATGACGGGCATCTCTGACCTAAAATGGTCTTCAGATTTTGTATCTCAAACCCCTGGTGATAATACTGAAGAAAACTTTCCTCGTCAGGTATTAAATGCATGCTGGTCTCATGCTATTCCTTCAATTGTGCCAAATCCAAAGATGATTATTTGGTCCGAAGAAATGGCAAATATTCTAAAAATCGATAAAATAGAAACTGATTTACTTTCTGGTAATAATTTATGCCCAGGTATGGCCCCTTATGCTCAATGTTACGGTGGCCATCAATTTGGGTCATGGGCGGGCCAGTTAGGAGATGGAAGAGCAATAACTTTGGGGGAAATTAATTCGGAATTTGGAAAGTTAGAGTTACAATTAAAGGGATCAGGAGTAACTCCTTATTCTCGTTTTGCAGATGGTAAATCTGTACTTAGATCTTCAATTAGGGAATTTCTTTGCAGCGAAGCCATGCACCACTTGGGAGTACCAACTACTAGGGCACTTTCGTTATGTACCACGGGCGAAAAGATAATTCGTGATGTTCTTTATGATGGCAATCATTCTACTGAAGAAGGTGCGGTTGTGTGCAGGGTTGCACCTAGTTTTATACGCTTTGGCTCTTTTCAAATACATGCTTTTAGGGGAGATATGGCTTCTCTGAAAGGTCTAGTAAATTACACTATTAAAACCCATTTCTCGCATCTAAATTCTACAGGTGACCAATTACTCATTGATTGGTTAAAGGAGGTTGTTGAAAGTACAGCTTCTATGATTATTCATTGGATGAGAGTTGGTTTTGTTCACGGAGTAATGAATACGGATAATATGTCAATACACGGCTTAACTATTGATTATGGCCCATATGGTTGGATTGAAAACTATGATTCTAATTGGACTCCAAATATTACTGATATTTCCACTGCTAGATACCGTTTTGGTCAACAATCAAATATTGCAGGTTGGAATTTAGCTAGATTATTAGAATCTATTTCACCTTTATTCAATAATACGGATGAACTTCATAATTTAATGTTACATTACGATGCGTACTTCTCAAAAGAGTATGAAAATATGTGGTGTAAGAAACTTGGAATATTGGAATATGATGCTAAATTAATAGATGATCTTATTCAATTATTCCATCAAAATGAAGTTGATATGACTATATTTTTTAGGAAATTAGCAATGATCAATCAATCAAATTTTTCTTCTATTTCTGAAAGCTTCTATGGCGGTAAATTATCAAAAGATTGGATTAAATGGTTAACGCAATATCTTGAATATGTAATTCCTAAAAGAGAAATAATAATGAATTCAATAAATCCTAAATATGTACTAAGAAACTGGATGGTTCAGTTAGCAATTGAAAAAGCTGAAGATAAAGACTATTCTCTGCTTAATGAATTATTTGAACTTATTAAATTACCATATGATGAACAATTTGACTTTGAATCCAAATGGCATCAAAAGAGGCCAGATTGGGCAAAAAATAAGGTGGGATGCTCGATGCTTTCTTGCTCAAGTTAATTTTTTGGCAGAAAGTTTTGTACTGTAATATGGATTTTAAAGTGCCCTATTTTACTATCTATGCTAAATAGCAAACCGATGCGGGGTCGAATAGGGTTGCTTATTGGTTCGATTCTCAGACTTAGGAATCGGGCCCGATTTGGTCATGGCTTTAGAACGCCAAGGAATAACTGAACCCTTCGAAGTTCAAAGAGAATCTATTCCAGATTCAATCCAAGGCCGTGATGTATGTTGTAGGGCGCCAACAGGTTCAGGTAAGACACTTGCATTTGGATTACCCCTTTTAGCCAGAACCGAACGTGCTAAAAGTAAAAGGCCTACATCTTTGATACTTACTCCGACACGAGAATTAGCCGAGCAAATACGTACTGTCCTAACTCCATTAGCAAAAGCAATTGATATGGATGTTTTGTCTGTTTATGGCGGCGTTGCTTATAGAAATCAACTACGTGGTTTAGAGGATGGTGCTGAAGTCTTAGTCGCTTGCCCGGGAAGGCTTTTGGACCTCATTGATAGGCGTGCAGTATCATTAAATGATGTAAGCATCATAGTTTTAGATGAAGCCGATAGAATGGCAGATATGGGATTCATGGAACCTGTTTGCGATATTATAGAAATGTGCTCCGAACAACGTCAAACTATTTTATTCAGTGCAACTTTAGATGATGATGTAATCGATATAGTTGAAAAATATCAAAATGATCCTGTAACTATAGAAGTTGGCCCTGAAGAAGTAAGTATGGACAGTATGGAACATATGTTTTGGACTGTAAAGAATCACAATAGGGCAGAAGTTGCGGCCCAAATCGTACGTAAATCTGGAAGAAGTATAATTTTTTGTAGGACAAGAGAAGGAGTAAACCGACTCGGCGATGAGATGTTCCAAGAAGAAATATCTTCCACTATATTGCATGGTGGATTAAATCAAAACCAAAGAGATAAGGCTATGAGAAAATTTAGTACTGGAAGAACAATGGTATTAATTGCCACCGATGTAGCTTCCAGAGGAATTGATGTAGAGGGAGTCAATTGTGTGATAAATTACGATCCTCCTGAAAATGGTAAAGCCTACAAACATCGAAGTGGAAGAACTGCTAGGGCAGGAACATCTGGAATAGTAATATCATTCGTACCTAAATCTAAACAAAGAGGCTACACAAGGATACAGAGTAATGTTGGTATAAAATGCCGATTTACACTCCCTCAAATTGAAACATTGAAGGAAAATGAATTCGAATTAGTACCTCCTGAAAAAGAGGATAGGAGTTCAAGAAGAGGCGGAAGAAGTAATGGGCGCCGATCTTCAGGAGGCTCTAGGAATAATCGTTCAAGGAACAACTCGGGCGGAGATAGACGTGGCGGCGGAGATAGACGTGGCGGAGATGGCCCAAACAGAAACTCAGGCGGCAATCGTGGCGGAGATAGACGTGGCGGAGATGGCCCAAACAGAAACTCAGGCGGCAATCGTG
>JAJPRE010000012.1 GCA_023700245.1 Candidatus Thalassarchaeaceae archaeon | reverse complement strand
CTCCTATGGAAGCCGTGTTACCAATTCCAAGTTGGCCATAGCCATTGTATCCCCAACATTTGACATCACCATTATTTAATATTGCACATGTGTGATATTGTCCAGCAGATATAGATAATGCCGTATGATTGGCTCCTAGGCTAACTGCCAGTATGTTATCGCCCCAGATTTCCTCATAGGAATCTCCAATTTGCGTATTATTTCCAATTCCAAGTTGACCATAGCCATTGTATCCCCAACATTTAATTTCATCATTATCTAATATTGCACAAGCATGTTGTCCGCCAACAACAATATCCTTTGCAGTTCTATTTGATCCTAGTTGTACAAATTTCAAATTTGCACCCATTTCATTTACTCCATCTCCTATGGAAGACGTGTTACCAATCCCAAGTTGACCATTGCTATTGTATCCCCAACATTTCACATGTCCTACATATGACATTGCACAACCAAAATTAGAGAAATCTGATAATGTAATTTTCTTGACATCGTTTGGGCCAGTGGAGTAGTAATTACTGGAATTAACAACACCCAATGCCGTATCTACGGCTGTATTAACAATATTGGAACTACTTGGGGCATTGCTTGAATCACTTGATCCATCTCCAATTTGGCCATTACCTCCATATCCCCAACACATAATACTTCTGATATATGTGACATTATTTGAATAAATGGCACATGACGTTCCTCCATTCACATCTGAACTAATTGATACAGAAACTTCAATTGGAGTCCATCCAGGAACTGAGTTAACAAATACATAATCCAATGTAGTAATTGTAGTAACTCCGTTACCTAATTGCCCCGTAATGGCATCTCCCGCGCATCCCAAAATACTCTGAACTATTGCGCAACCATGTGTTTCTCCAATGTCTATGGATTCTATTGGATTTCGACCATTGTCTAATGATGTTCCTGATATATGATAATTAGAATTACCCGTTAAGACAGGAGTTTCATAACCAGCAGTAACAAATTTTAGATCATCATCCGTTTCATCGAAATATGCAATAAATGATGCCCCCGTATCATCTGTTAAAATATCTGTACCTTGACCAACAGACCCATCATCCTGAGAAGCAATGTTCCATATATCTCCATTCCATTTAGCCATCATCAAATCTCCTGTAGTTGAGTCATGATAAGCAATTATTGCTCGGTCTAAACTGTCTAATATGATGGAAGTGTAACCACTTGTTCCGCCAACATTAGCTATTTCTGATATTATCCATGATTCCCCATTAAAATATGCATATTTTATTTTATTGCCAGTGGCATCCAAATATGATATATGTGGGTTACCGTTAGAATCTATGTCTATATCTGAATATAATCCTGTTTTACTTGAGCTTTCATCAACTACATAATTTTCCCAAATGCCTGTTGAAGAATTTTTGAACGAATATTGTAATTTACCAGAACTGTCATTTCCATTATAATATGATAGGTGTAGAGTCATATCAGATAGAGCTGAACCAAGTTGATAATGGTGACTTCCAACATTTGCTATATTACTAATTTCATCTACACCTGAATATATTTTTATGTAATCTATACTAGTTTGAGTTGTATTATAATATGAAATGTATATATTATCATCATTATCTATTTCTATTGATGGCCTATCTCCCCCCACTGAATCTAAAGTTTGTTTTATCCAAGAACTCACAATATCACACGAACTGTAACAGTACGCATATTCTAAATCGTTTCCACTATCATCATGATATGAAACGTGTGGATTATTATTGGAATCTAGTGCTATTTTAGGGTAATATCCTTGGGAACTGCTCGATGTATCGACATCCGCTGTGATTATCCATGAACTCTCAACTTCACATGAGTTTTGACAATATGCATAATGTAAATCACGGCCAACGACATCTGTAAATGCCACATGAAGTCCATCAGAAGTATCTATTGCTATATCCGAACCTAATGATTGATATGCAAAATCTGCTACCTTCGTAGTCGTCCAACTCCCATTATTTTTAATGGCAATATACAGATCATCGTAGTAATCTTCTGCATATGTTATAAATATCGAGTCAGTACTATTTATCGCAATTGAATTTGAACTTCCTGTATAAGAATAAGCACTGAATGATGTTCTTGTACTGGTCTTAATATCCTCTACGGCCCAATCAGTGCCATTATGGTGGGAATATCTTAACAAGTATTCATAAGTGCTTAAGCTATTATTATAAGCATAAGATTTGTAAGATATATGGGGATAATCTGAAGAATCTATAGCTATCGATGTTTGTTCAAAATTATATCCTGTATCTACTAATTGTACCTCCCATGAAGAGACATTTAATTTAGCATATTTTAGTTTATTATTATCACTAGTGTAAGAAATATGTGGAATATCTTGATTATCAATTTCTATAGAAGGCCATAATCCAGTACTCCCCTCATTATCTATTTCTTCTATGGACCATGACATCCCATTGTATTTTGCATACATCAATGATGAATACGTCCCATTGTAATATGCTACGTGAATATATCCATTACTATCTATTGCTATTGAATTATATGTGGAACCAAAGTCATCAATAAGAGATGAATGAATATCTCCCTTTTCATTTACAATTAAATGGTTTAATTGTGAGTCCGCAGCGTCAATATATTGGGCATTAATTCTACCCGAATCATCAAATTGTAACGATATTCCAGGGTATGGAGTCCCAAAACCTACAGATGCTAAATTATTTTTGACATAAACAGTATCGGTATAAACTACTGAATATCTGACAAACCTACTACTTGTATCGATATATGTGATGTGTGCTGTTCCATCTAAATCAACAAACATATGGGGATGATCGTTATTCGTACCATCTTCAACATTATATTCTTTCCATACATTACTATTATTATAAAATAAAACTACATTGTCTGTACCATCGTCTTTGATTGAAGAAATACGTGGATTATCTAAACTATCCAGTAACAATGAAATTTTACCAGTGAATGTACCTTCAAATATTTCAATAATCCAATCAGTGCCAGTACTGATTGCATACTTAATATCATTTCCTGATGCATATCTGTAGGCAATTCTGGTCAAATCATCACTTCCAATTACTATTGAAGGATATGATCCGACATTGTTACTAGTATCTACTTTTTCAAAAATCCAATTAGATCCATCCCAAACAGCTAAATCTAAATCATGATATGTTAAATTATAATATGAAATTCTAGGATAATCATTACTATCTAATGCTATGGAATTATAGTATCCATTATCATTAGAATCATCAGTTGTTATCGTTTCATCAATCCAAATTGAACCATCATAATTAGTATATCTTAATGTATCATTATTCTGATCGTAATATGAGATATGCGGATAGTCATTTGAATCTATAGCAATGGATGACCTAAAACTATCAGAATTACAAGTTCCTGAACATGTCCAACTTTGGAGTGTACTAGTAGTCCAGGTAATACCATCATAAGTAGCATATTTTAGTTCTAATGGATCATTACTTGGATTGGTTTCCCAGTTATAATAACTAAGATGAAGGTCGCCTGTTGAATCAATTGCAAGGTCAATATCTCCATAACCACTGTGTCCATTTAGTTGATTATCTATCTGAATCGGAGATGACCACGCCGTACCATTAAAAAGAGTAAATTGTAAGGTTTGTCCAGAATTCTCGTAGTATGTGAGATAAATATTTCCATTTATATCTACTACAGTCGCGGGATTATATGACTGCCCATCCTCATTAACTATAAATTCAGAAGAGTTTCTTAACTTAGTCATATGTGATATTGCACTATCCGTTTGATCATAAGCAACTATGTGTTTATTTCCATCCTTATCCAAAGTAATGCCTAAACCTTCTCCTACATCATTACTACCTGAATAAACTGATTCTATGTTCCACGACAAACCATTGTATTTTGCGATTCCAATATCTCCATTTGTAGAGTCATAATATGCAATATTCCATAAATTATCATTGTCTAGTACAATGGCAGGATGCCTTCCAATATCTCCAGTAGAAGTAACTGTGTTTATACTTGGATCTACTGATTCTGTCTGAGCAGATTTCCCCCAACACAGAGATTCTCTATTGTCCATAATGGCACAGGTAAAATCACTCCCTGCATTAATTCCAACTACATAATTAGAAGACCAATTTGAAGAAACTAAACTATTCGGACCGGTTAGATCAACACTTATCGGTCTTGAACTATTTAATCCATTATAATCATAATTTCCTAAAACATTTGCCATTAAGCCTCCATTATATCCCCAGCATTGTGTTTTCACATTACCCGAGTTCGTAGATGAGGCAACACAAGAATGCCTATCTCCTAATGCTATTTCAGATATTGAATCACCAAAAATACTTAGAATTGTAGGAATATTCTGATCTTCAATACCTCCAATTCCATTACCACTAATATTTAAATCATCTATTTTTACCTCGCAATAATGGCAATAAATTTCAAATTTTAATGAACCTCGACCATCATCATCATAAGATTGAGGAATTTCTACATTAACAGTCTTATAACCACTAAAATAACTATATGACCAGACCGAGTAATCACTATCTTGAGAATAATCAATTTCTGATATTAATGTATTTCCTGCATAAACTCTGATTTTTTCTGAATTACCATTATTTCCAAAGTATCGAGCATCAACCTTGAACTGTACGTTTGTACCTGGCGTCAAACTTAAAATATTATCTTCTGATTCTATCGAGACTGTTTGCCATCCGTTATATAAAGTTCTATGGAGATATCCACCATTGTTGAGGGTAAAATAAGCACTATCTGATGTCCAACCTAAATTATTATTTGAAAAATCATTTGTTACTATCTGCGGTAATAAGGGATTAATTATTGGGCCAAGCCTCTCATCATCACTTTCTCCCCAGCAATATATGTCCCCATTTGTACTTTTTATACAATTGTGATTCGTCCCAATCGCAAATTCACTAACGCCTGTTCCCGGTGGAAGTGTTGCATAGTTTGGTGAATCAAAAGCGGAAAATGTGCCTCTACCTAATTGTCCTTGCGAATTGCGTCCCCAACAAACTAAAGAATAGTCTTCTCCAACCGAACATGCATGTGCAGAACCTGCATCTATGGTGGTTGCAGAGAATCCTGCAGGTAGATTTACTAGTACTGCATATTCACTTTTAGCTCCAGCAGAAGAATGCCCAAGTTGCCCTTCTGAATTATCTCCCCAGCAGGCAACAGTTGCATCAGACAATAGTGCACAAGCGAATTTTTCTCCAACAGCTAAACTATCTGATTCTCCAATAAATGGATATTCATTTACTAATCCATCTACTAATTCACAAATGAAATCACCATCTGTATCTGTTGGCGTGCTAAATGAATCTCTAAAATCTGTTCCGCATGAATCTTCATCAATCCTTAACCAACCATCTCCATCTATGTCTAAATCTAATCCAGCTGTTGTCATTCCATTTTGTCTTAAAAGGTAAAATGAATTAGGATTTTCAGGATAAAATGAGAATCCCCACATTTGGCCAAGATTGGTAATTTCAAGCCCCATCCATCCAGAATCTCCAGTTCCTCTGACTTGATTATAATTCCATAAATTATTTTTTTTATGAAGTGTAATTTCTCCATCAGGTGTCCCCACTAAAATTACTATGGATAAATCCGGTCCTGTTGCGATATCATGGACGCCCGTACTATAGACATCTGGAATTTCTTCAGTATTCCAGGATGACGATATAATACAATTTGAATTACAATTTGAATATTGTAGGCCATTTGCCAGATTATTATGCGCTACATGGACAGAATTATCTGGCCCTATATCGAGAGAAATTGAAGAATTAGTGGATGAAACATCTCCAAGATTACTTATTAAAACTTGTTGCCAATTGCCTATGACATTACAAGAACTAGAACAGGTCGCCAACTTAACATCAGGAGATCCGCTGGTTTCGTCAATATAACCAATCCAAATTTTATTGTCAAAAGATATGTCGGAATTTAGTCCAAATCCTCCTGAAGAGATTGAAATTATACCAACTTCAGACCAACTTGATGAATCCGAACAATCTGAGGATTCTAAACATACTACTATCTTCAATTCAGTTGTTGTCAATGAGAACAGATATATATTACCTAAGGTATCTATTTCTACAGACAATGCCGATCCAAACCACGATGTCGAGAGTTCAGTAAGCAGCCATTCACCATTCGATTTTGTATAATATAGCGGACTAGAATCATCCATAAAGAAAGTATGAGGAATATTATTTGAATCCAAGGCTATGCTTGTGCTAACAAGTGTTGCATCTGATACAAATATTTCTTCGATAGTCCACTTATTGTTATTATAAATTGCAAATTTACCTGCATTTACTTCATCATCTACATATGACATACTGGCGCACCCTTCTGTACTGAGGGTAGTAGATACTTTATTTCCAACATTATTCGAAGTACTATCAAGGGCTATTATTTCTGAATCTATGCCTTCTCCTTCTATGTCACATTCAAGATTGAATGCTTCCAATGGCATAAAAAGTTCTACATAATCTAAATTATCTCCCATTTCGGTTGCCTCATCGCCAGTTGCTCCTGTTTTCCCGAGGCCAGTCCTCCCGTCTTCTCCAGATCCCCAGCATTTAACTCTCTCATTGTTCATTATACTACATGTGAATGAATCTCCAGCTTGTACTGAAACAGGGGTAATTCCTGTTCCAAGTGAAATTGAATTTAGATTATCGCCCATTTCATTATCATCATCACCTATTGATAATCCATTTCCGTAACCTAATTGGCCAAAGTCATTTTTACCCCAACATTTTAATGCATTATTTGTTAAAATAGCACAAATGTGAGAATCTCCTGCATCTGCAGATATTACTCCTAATCCGGTACCAAGACTTACTATGTTCAAATCGTCTCCAATTTCATCAGATTCATCTCCTTCGTTAGTAATGGTCCCTGTACCTAATCTTCCATCACTGCCATATCCCCAGCAAGCAATACTTGCATCATCTAAAATTGCACATGTGAAATCATTACCGGCAGTAATCGAAGTAGCGGTCCTATCTGTTGGTAAATCTACCAATACCAAGCTAGAACTCATTTCATTTGATTCATCGCCTATGGTGTCTGTACTGCCGATGCCCAATTGTCCGCCAGAATTATCGCCCCAGCAAGCCATCTCTCCATCACTCCATAAGACGCATGTATGATCATCACCTAATGCTAGGCCAGATATGCCTCCCCTGCTCGGTAAATCTACATGAGGTAATTCTCCTCCTACTAAGTCTCCCGAATCGTCACCAATAGTATTCGTATTTCCAACTCCTATTTGGCCTGCGGAATTTTCTCCCCAGCAAACTACAGAATCATCTGAACCATCATTTACGACTGCACAAGCATGCCTGCCTCCAGCTTCTATCAAAGTAGCATTCCAAGAACCAATATTGACGGTATTGACGTTTACTCCCATTTCGAGATATCCATCTCCTCTTGATCCAGAACCAGTTAATCCAACACTATTTCCAAGTTTATCATTTTCACCCCAACATTTGATTGAACTATCATTGACCAGTGCACAAGAGAATGTATTTCCTAATGCTACATCTATGAAAGTCAAGTCTTCTCCGACATCAGTAAAATATAGGTATCTACCCATTTCCAAACTCTCATCGCCATAATCTCCAATATTTTCATGACCTGTTTTGCCTTGATCTCCATCGCCCCAACATTTCATTTTATTGTCAGTTCCAATTGCACAAGATTGAGAATTTCCTACTGAAATAATTGTAACATCACCATTGTTAGATTCAAATCGAGGTTCAAGGCCTTTTAATTCATTCGAAGAGTAATCAAATCTCTCTAAAATTGCAATTTGAGTACTAAATATCATTAAAGATACAAGTAGGAATGCCTTTAGCTCTTTCTTAGATATCATATTGCGCTCCTGCGAGACGATAAGCGCTATTAATGAATGACCTATCATAAACGGCCAATATATAAATCATATAAGTATATATTTTAATAATTACTATATTTCCAATTGTTTTTAACAACGAATTACCTACGGCATTATGATGATGAAGAAACTATGTAAAATTCTATGGGGGCGTAAGTGATGTCAGATAATAGTTATAGAAGCAATGAAGATTTAAATTTAAGATATATGCAAATTAAATTATCTATTCAATCAGGCTCGAATTTACCTGGATCAAATTGGCTTTCATCTTTTACTAATGTTGAATTTATTACTATGCTTGAAAAATCTCATGAAGGTTTAATAGGTTATTTTAAATTAAAATTTGATGATGTAAATGTACTTGAACACGATCATCGCGAGATGAAAATATTAGATATTAAATCTAAAACTAATAAATCTGCGTTAGTTAAAGTATTATTGACCGGACCAGTTCCAAGTTTATTTCTAAATGATATGGATGCATGGTGGGTAAATCCATCTCACTTGGATGGCAATGGGATGACTTTGACAATACGCGGTACTAAGGATGCATTGCGTATAATCCGTAAAGAATTATCAAAATTAGTTGGTGGTGAAATAAGTATAAAGATAGGGTCCGAAACTTTAAACAGTCCAGAATTCATAGATATGCTGAATGAAAAGCAACGTTTAGTTATGGATAATGCAATTAAGATGGGTTATTATGCTAGGCCCAGAGGATGTACTCAGCGAGATATTGCGTTAAAAATGAATATTAAACAGGCAACTGTAAGTCAACATCTTCAAATCGCAGAATCAAAAATTATTAATTTTGCTAATAAATAATTATTTTAATTAAAGTAATTTAAAACTGTGGCCCTCTGATGAAAAATACAATCCAAAGGAATGCAAGTAACGTGCCACATGTTCTAACTATTCTTTTTCCAGTTATTGGTTCTAAAAATAATCCCGAAAGATTATTTCCTACAAATGTCCAAGCAATCATGGCAGGAATACAAACCATCAATGTAACAATTATGATTGTAATTATGCCGATCATCCCTCCTCCCAAAGGTCCTATAAATTGACTCATAATCAATATTACGAATGCCCATTCCTTTCCATTAAAAAACTGCATTAAAATACCAGTTTTTATTCCCAGTTTACCTCTGGAATCTGATGATATTATTGATTTTAAATCAATATTGAACATCGCAATAGACATTAAAGCTAAAAATATCATTCCAATCCAATGGAGAAATATTATTCCATCATCATTATACCTTAATGATTCCACAGTTAAGCCTATGATTAACTCCATTAATGATAAACCAATCGCCATTCCTGTAATTAATGGTATATTACTACGTTTACCAAACAAACCACTATGTGCAAAGGAAGTAATTGCATTCGGCCCCGGAATTACCAATGCTATGGCAATAATGATCAATAACTCTAGGATTGATGACGTAACACTCACGATGGAGGGGGGGACATCATGCTACATAAGATTAATATTATTTAGTAATTGTTTACAAATCACTAAGTAAATCGTCTTCAAGTATTACCTTTGCTTGTTGAACCCAACCTTGTCTTCTAATTCTGCCTGGGAAGTGCTCTATTGCTTCGTTAAGCTCATCTGCAAGCTCATCAGTAAGTTTAGAAATTTGTTCAAACGTTGAAATTCCAATAAGATTAAGACGTTCTTCAAGTCCAGCATCGAGGCCTTTTATCGCTTGTAAATCATCCTTTTTACCCTTATCTCGTCCAATTATTCTAAAATCTATTAAATGGCCCTTTACATCTACTCTAGCTAATAAATACTCCTTTGCAGTCATTTTATTTTCTTCTCCTTTCAGACGTTCTAGCTCTTCACTTATTTCAGCCTCTAACTCTCTTCGAACTCTTTTCTTTTCACTCTCTTCAAACTCTTCCTTTGCTCTAGATTCTTTTTCCTTTCTCTCTCTCGCTTCTACCTTTTTCTTTACATCCTTCCTGGCCTTGTCCATTGCTCGCTTTTCAGCAAGTATTCTTTCCTCGGCATTCAGGGCGTTAGCCGTTTCTCTTTCTGCGATCCTTATGGCCCTCTTTCTCTTTTTCTCATCTTCTTCAATTTGCTTCTCAAAATTATCACGCTCCCCAACTAACTTCTCTTCTTCTTCTTGAGACTTTTTGTGTGAGGCTATGGCTTCTCTAGTCTTTTGCTCTTCGGCAAGTCTAGATTGTTTCATGTCATTGGCCTTACTGGCCATTTCTGAATGCGCCTTTTGTTCAACTAGTAACTTTCTTTCAGCTTCTTCCCTAGCCAAAGTTTCAACTCCTACTTCAGCCATTGAAGTAATCCATCTTTCAGTTTCTTCTTTTAATACTCTCTCAGTAGACTTCCTTTTACGAATTTCTTCCTCAGATCTTCGCTGTGCTTCTAATTTTTGTTTATTTTGTTCTTCAAGTTGTTCCATTGCTTCTTGTATGGACTTTCGTTCGTTACTGGTTTTCTGTTCCAAATCCCTTCTAATTTTAGCCTCTTCAAGAACTAATTTTTCAATATCTTGTTTAGTCTTCTTAGCAATCTCTACACGCTTCTTAGCGGCCATGTGTTCTTGCTTTAATTCAGAAAGATCCTTCTTTATTTTTTTAGTTTTATTCTTATCTTCTTTTGCTTTTTCTTCAGCTTCTATGGCTAATTTCTCTTCTGTATCTGCCGCAATTGTCATTTTAGTAGTGGCTTCTTTAAATGATTTGAGCTTCTTCTCCATTTCTTCTCGCCTTTCAAGGACACTTACTGCTATTTTCTCTGCCTCTGCATGCTTCAATTTACCTTCTTCAAGTTTTGAATTAATATCTTCTAATATTTCTTTGTCCCTACCAGATTGTTGAAATAATTCTTCTATTTTGATTCTTCCTTCATCATTCTCTTTATGTAAATTCTCAGTTTCATTTTGTTCACGCTTAAGTTTTGTTTCAACTACTGCTCTCTGTTCAACATTAGTTTTTATCTTATTTTCTAGATTTTTAATTTCTAACTGAGTCTTTTTCAAATCTACAGTTACTTTGTGAGTATTACTTTCTTGTTCTTTTAATTTTCTTTCAGCCTCAACACGTGGTTTAACTTCGGCCTGATACTTTATTTCCCTGTCCTTTCTCAGTTTTTCCGCAACTTTACTTTCGCTAGTGGCTACTTCCCTTAACTTCTGTGTTTCTATAGTTTTTATTTTAGCATCTTCAATTCTTTGAGATTCTTTTCCAAGATCTAATTCCATGTCTTTTCTTGCTTTTTTATCGTCACGAATTTTATCGTTTAATTGAGATACTTCTTTTAACAATTTATCTAGGCCCTTTAATGAATCCATACTTTTTCTTTTTACATTATCAAGCTTTTTATCTAATATTTTATTCTTCTTAGTAATCTCAGACATTTCCTTATCTAACTTTAATTTAAGTCTGGCATTTTCTTTTAATTCTTCTTTTGCATTACCTGCACGCGCCTTTAATTTCTGAATATCACTAGTATGTTTTTTATTTTTTGCATTTTCATTTTTAATTTGCTTCTCTACCGTTTCAACTATTTTTTTTGATTTAGCTGATTGTTGTTGAACTTTTACAGTCTCAGATGCTACTTTATTTTTATGTTTATCTTCTGCCTGCATTTTTAATTTTTTAGCCTTTGCCCTTTTTTCTAATTTAGACTTTGCAGCCTTTTGCTCAATTGCAACTTTATTTTTGGCTATTTTTAATTCTCCGTCTTCCTTATTTTTTATGGCCTTAGCCTCAGCCATCGCTAAATTTTTTGCTATTTTTAACTCTCCTTCTTCCTTATTTTTTATAGCCTTAGCCTCAGCCATCGCTAATTTTTTGTTTGCCTTTGCTTTGGCAATAGCGGTCTTTTTCTTTTCTTTATCTTTGGCAATAGCGGCCTTTTTCTTCGCTTTTTCTTTGGCAATTGCCGCCTTCCTAGCTTCTTTATTTGATTCGGCAAATCCTGAATGAGTCCCATCGATAACTTGGCTAGCGGCCTTATCTGACTTTACTTTTTCAGTAACTTCTTCTTCTTCTTCTTCTTCTTCTTCTTCTGTTTTTGGAGCTGGGGCTTTACTTGCATATTTCCTATTCATCGCATTGATTAATTTATCAAACTTGCCTTCATATTTATCCAACAACTTAGATATATTAGCCTTTTTCTTTTCAAATTCTTCTTTAGATAAATTATTTTTGTAAATTTCCTCAATTTTTATGGCTGCATCTTCTCTTTTCAAAATTAATACCTCCTTAAAAATTATATTTTCCGGCCTCTAAAATCCCGTAAATTCTCACAGATCGCCCTCGGCATGAGATACCTTGGCCGTTCCAATTATATTTACAATTTGGATGCCTGTGCTAATATAATATAAACTTAGAGTTTTTATTAAATTAAATAGTTATTTTTAACATACTTTCGGATTAAGCGCATTGTCTTCAAATTTCTTTGACTTTAACACTCCGATCACATAAGATATCTTTTCTACATGAATTTCCATCACACTATTATCGTTATCAATTGTAATTTCACCAATGGCTAACTCAGGGACCTTGGTCGTCTTTAATACCCATTCAAATAATGAATTTTTTGTTACTATTTTTTTTCCAATTTCTAGTCTAACTTTAATCATGCCAAATGCATCAGTCACTTCATTCCAATCTTCCCTCATTTTTATTGGATCTCTATCTGTATTTTTAGATAATTTTGGAACTTCAACAAATGGAATTTTCATATTCCAAGTTGATGCTATTTTATTCAATAATGGCGTATCTTCTCTAGTGACGAAACTCCATGATTCGCCTTTTCTCCCCATTCGTCCAGTTCGCCCTATCCTATGTACATATGATTCTGAATCATCTGGTAAATCATAATTTACAACATGAGTTATTCCATCTACATCCAATCCCCGTGCAGCAACATCAGTAGCTATAACTATTCTAAATTCTCCCTCTCGAAATGAATCTAAAATCTTCTCTCTTTTATTCTGAGCAATGTCGCCGTGAAGCCCAACAGATTTTATCCTAGATCTTTCTAATCTTTCAACAATAATGTCAACCATTCTCTTAGTATTGGCAAAAACTAGCATCTGTTCTTCTTCTTCAAGATTTGATATTATCCTTCCTAGTGCCCACATTTTGTTAATTCTACCTATTTGAATTGCAAATTGTTCTATTTCGGGAACCTCTACTTCTAAATCGTCACTCATTACGTGAACTGCTTCACCCATGAACTCTTCAGCAGCATCTAGTATTTCTTGAGGAAATGTTGCACTAAACAATAATGTCTGTTTTCTGTTAATCATCTTTTCAAATACCCACAGTACATCTGGAAAAAATCCCATGTCCAACATCCTATCGGCTTCATCTAGACAAAACATTTGTACCTGTTCTAAATTTATATGACCTCTTTTGGTCATATCAATAACTCTTCCTGGTGTGCCGACTATTATTTGTGCACCCTCGGCTAACTTTTTGGCCTGCTTATCCAGATCAACTCCTCCATACACAGTTTGTATGTTTAGGCCTTTATCTCCCTGTAAGGTATTCATCTCTTCTGCAACTTGAACTGCTAATTCTCGAGTCGGACAGAGAACTAATGCTTGTATTGACTTAATATTGGAACATTTCTCTAAAAGTGGGATGCCAAAAGCTGCTGTTTTACCTGACCCTGTTCTCGCCTGTCCGACTATGTCTAATCCTTTGCGGGCAATCGGAATTGCTTCTAGTTGAATGGAAGTAGGTTCTGTCCATCCCCTTTTCTCTATGGCAGCATAAATATCTTTATCTAAGTTCCAAGAAGAAAAACCTATTGAAGAACTCATTTAATCGCCCTCAGAAGGTTTCAGCATCTAGAATTTCCTTCTGAAGTTGCCCCATCCAATATTTTCTACAATTTTCTCTAGTTAAAAATTGATCATCACTAGAAAAACTGTGATTATAATGTCCTTTATCAGCAGTTGCGAATTGTTCTTGATTTCTTTTATGGAATTTTTGGAGTACATGATTCTTCATATATTGCCTAAATTTCAATCTTTTTGACCTATTTTCACTATCCCATAGTGCATTAAACTGGGATTCCTTTTCATCAAAGTCATCAGTCATCTTTAGTCCTCTCTATCTCGCCGACTCAACTCTCGTTTATCATCCTCACCCTTGATTTTTTTGTTGGGGTTTAAGATTTCTATTAATTTTTCTTCTTCATCATCGATGTAATCCAATGCTGCTAAGAATTGATTTTTCTGTGATTCCGTACCTTCCATAGTTATATCTACAGATAATGATGTCAACTTCTTTCTCAATTCAAGATTTGTTTCATGCCTTAATAATTCTTCTGCTACTTCTCTAAGTCTATCTCCACTCAATATTATGGATAACTGACCTATGCATGCTTTTCTGAATTCAACATCTCTGGACCGAGCCCCATCAATTATCATTCTAGTCACTCTTGGATTTTGCATATCTAACCTTTTTAGGGTCTTAATGACTGCTTTACGTATGACATTATCTTCTTCTTCAATTGCTGATTCTACAAGTATGGTTGCAATACGTGGCTCAGAAACAACTAACTTTGCAAACGTCTGTGATGCATTTCTTCTGACTTGAATATCCTCATCTTGCAATGACCAACTGATAAGATCCCATCCAGTTGCACCACCATTTGCGGCGATTGTTTTAAGAATTTTAGAACCCCTCCTTCTCAAATCAGTGTCCGCCTCTCTAATTAATTCGTCTAAATGTAGGCACCCGGCCTCAGGCCATCTTTTTGCAGTTAATCTTAACGCTTCAAATGCATCTCCACGATTTGTCATTATTTGACTTCTTAATTCTCTTCTAAGTATGTCCTCACATCCGGATGGAAATATCGGTGACAACAATTTTAAACATTCTCTGGATTCCTCTCTAACTGCATCATTTTCATCCATCAGTCGATCAGAAAGAAACTGAAAAATTGAGGTACTTTTGCGTAATGAAAATGATGGCATGGACTTCAAAGCAGCGATCCTTACATCGGGATAATCATCATCTAGTGCATCAAGAAGTATTGAATGTGCCTTATCTACGTCTGACCCCAAAACTCTATTTAATGCTTTGATTCCATCAATTCTTCCTGCAAAACCTCCTCTGCCGTCATTAATGGGTAATTCAATTTTTTTTACCTTTCCACTTGCAAGTGACAGTATGTCCTGCAATGGTATTCTTTGCCATGGTCCAGATTGAGGTAATAGTACACGGATATCTTCATCTTGGTAAGTTTGGTTGAACTTTTGTATAGCCTTACCGGTACGAGGATCACGAGCAATGTACTCTCTAGACATCTTATTTCGGCCCACGGAAGCCCCCCTCATTATTCAACCAAGCGACTTTAAGATCAATTAAAAATAATAACTTTTTTTAAGTTTTATATAGGCGTAGAACTATGGAGGGACTATCAAATGAGATTTCAAAACTATTATTTTCTACATTTTCAGACGGATTTCCATTTCTAAATAAAAATGATATAATACGCGCTTGGTCCTTAGATTTTCAATGGTTTAATCCTGACGATTCTTTGTTATTATTTTCGCATCTTTTAGATAACAAATGGATAATCAATTCAAAAAATTATTTTTCTTCTAATCCAAATCTAATTTTAATTCAACCTCCATTGAGTTGGAAACCCAATATAAATGATATTTTAAAAATTTCAGAATTTAATAAACCTTCTGGAATTACGGTTATTCCTTTAGAAAATGAAAAAATTATATTTTTGAAAAATACACATCTAGACAAAGATGATATTAATTTTGAAGATGATAAGATGACCAAATTATTAAATTTTGTTTCTAAAAAATCAGAGTTGAGTAAGAGGGAAGTTATCCGACGATCTGAACGTAAAAAAATGGCACTCGGACCAATCAGCCTTTGGATGGCTGTATGCTTATTGGCTCGTGAGCAGGGATTAGATATGAATAAAATTATTGATATAATTGACAATAATTAATTTAAATTAAAGTATATTGCTCAAATGTTACGATCATATGGAATTATATTTTGCCATTCAGAAGCATCAGATCTCGCTACGATAGCGTGCACCCACTCTGTTTCTGAGCAATTAAAGACTTCATGAGGTAATCCAGGTTCTATGAAGAACATGTCTCCTGCACTATGCACTACTGATTTTTTACATCCTGTGCCGTATTCGTGCCTCACACTACCTTCTAATAGGTATATCATGACATCAAAATCAACATGGATGTGGGCATTTGCCACTCCACTAGGCGGAATATAAGCCCTATTCATTGATAGTTTAGTTGCAGACGTATTTTTTCCTGATAAGCCAGCAGCATATTCGATATTATTCCAACCTCTGACTTTCTCAGCACTTCTTAGGCTCCAAATTCCTCCTTCATCTGTCACATATTTACTTAAATCAGTCTTTGATTCTTTTAGCGGTAGATCTTTAGATCCCATATGTAGAACCGCATTACTCTAGACTTTGTAGTTTTTGATAAGTTAAATCATATAAATAATCAAAATTATCTCGGATTTATTCGATAATAGATTCTTTATTTTTCAATCAACGCTAAAAAGGGGACATCTCTCGGCCGGCACGTAGAGGATTGTTAATGTCAAAAAAGATTACCGTTTGTACTTCTTCAGGAGTACCACTAGTTAGCAATCGAAGTACTTCCTTTAAGTGCCCTGAATGTGATCATTTTATTGGTAGAAGCGAACAATGTAGGGTTCAAGGGATAGCATATATCTGTCCTGAATGTAGTTTCCAAGGTCCTTAAATTTAAATGGAGCGTAATAGTATGGGTCATGTTGTCGTAAAATACAAAGTAACTATGGATCAACCTGAAGAAGCTGCACCTGATTATGCTGCAATAGCCGGATTGATTGAAGATTTGCCTGAAGTACAGACAGTAGAAATAAAGCCCTTAGCATTTGGAATGATGTTTGTCGAAGTACAAGCAGTACTGGGCGAGGGCGAAGGAATCGTAGATGGTTTTGAGGAAAAAATTCGCTCATTAGACACTTTAGTAGGCCAGGTTGAAACTCTCGAAATGGGTCGTCTTTAGTTTTTTTAACAAAAAATTAATTTAATAATGATCCAAAGGTGATCGCATAAATTCTCTCATCAAAACTGTTGCATAAGTCCCAGGGGGTAGTGCGAATTTTATTCTAAGGCACGCACCTTCTGGGTGCCACCTATCTCCCTCCAATGTCCCGTCTACCCATCTTCCAGACGTTAGGTCGTTAACTTCTGTGGCTTCACTAACGCTGAACTCCCTAAAGAAGACAGATAATGGCCTCCTAGTTCCGGAAGAAGTCAATCTGGGAATCTTTTCAATCCTCCAATCTACCTCATGAAGGTCAGTATCTTTTAGGGCTTCACTCTCAATTTCCCCAGGTATATCTTTGGCCAATGCAGCTTCTAAGCCTGGCAAAGGGCCAGTAACTGCCAACCTTCCAGAAATACAATTCCTTTTACACCTTTCAAGATTACTTTCCGAAACATATGCCATCTTACTTGCATCTATGCGGCCGTTTGGATGAACTGGCGCTACTATATCTCCAATTACTGGAAATATTATTGGCAATTTTCTCTTTAACCTACCTCTTAATGAATAATTAAAAGTTAATGACTGAACTGAGTGAATGGTTAGTAGTTGTAATGAATTTGGTAATGCCATAAATGCTGACCTATAATCTTCAGGTTTCTTTAATAGCCTCTCTAAAATATTCCTTTCATATCCCAGACGTTCAGGAATTATGTTCAAACACTCTTCGACATTTCTACTATCTCTCCACATTTTTCGGAAATTATGAACTTCTTCTTGTGCATTTTTACCCTCCATTCCTAAATATTGATCAACAGCCAGTCTGTAATCTCCATTTACGACAGCTCTTCCAACTTCAGGAGTCACCGGCCGAGTTGACCCAAATCTCTGTGGACCTATCCAATTTGGAAATGCATCAGCCCCTAATTTATGAGATAGGTCAGATCTAATTTGATTTACTCGTTTCATAGCTTCTTTACCATCAAGGGGATTCCCGTTTGAATCGCAACATCCACGAACAGTTATTGTAAATCTATTTCCATCATGGTCACTCATACCTACTTTCTGATGAGTTCTACCTAAAATTTCAATTATGCTATCTGGAATTTTTACTTTCTCGACTTTGTGTACGGGCGCATCAATTACGACAATTTGTGTTGTAACAGCTCTTTTATCTTTCATTCCTGATGTAAAAACTCTATTTCGACTTATTCCGCAAGCACTGGATAATCTTTTTAAGAATCTGTTAGTTTCCCAATTAGTCATCGTTATTCTTGTAATTGTGAAACGCCCCTTTGGATCCAATGCAGGCACTTTAGATATCTCTTCAACTCTAAAATCTTCAACCCTGGATTTTAAAATTCCTCCAATGCCATCTGTTGGCGAAACCCATTCTGAAAGTCCCAAGTGCTCCTCTAGAGAGCTGTCAGTCAATTTCACACCGCCTCTCAGAGTTTAATTCCTGAAATTTCTTTAGATAAATTCTTACATAAATCTCTAAAAATCTTTTCACCCTTTTTACCCTTCATGGCCCTTATGAAAATCTCCGGATCATCTAAGTCAGGGTGATTTTGAAAATAGTTAGCGTATTCTACATCTTTACTTGCATTCAATCTAGATCTAAACACCTGCAATGTTGTATGACTTTCTCCACTAATGCGGATTCTTAATTCACGACCTTCATTTTTCAGTACTTTGATTGACATAAGACGACCTTTCGACCTGCCCATCCCTTTTGAGGCCTTTCATAATAATACGTTCAATCTCCGATTCAAATTCACCCTAAGTTATACATCAGTATCCATAGCGCGGGCTATGGCCGTTGCTGACCAGCAGTCTGAAAGGTTTTCTGACCTTTTTGAGAGAATGGCCTTTCCAATAGTTGTTTTAAGCCTTTTTGCTACACTTATTCTAGCAACTTTTTTGTCCCCGCTTCCTACATTTTCTACAGATTTATCTTCTTTTGCTCCCGAGACCAATGATGAAGATGCAATGTCTCGAATATATGGCGAAATTGGAAAATCCGGTGAATTAATATATATTGATGTAAAAACAAGTCAGCAAGGCTCAAGTGTCTTAGAAATTGGTGCATTAAAACAACTATTTGATGATTATCAAGTGATTGACAATTATTCCAAATCTAATGGTAATTTCATAAAATCTCAACTCAACGTTGCCGATATTATGAATCGTGCAATTCTTGAAAGCAATTATTCTGGTAATCTTTACGATTTTAACGAATGGGGAGATTTACTTAATTCAGTATTCGTAAATAGTGAAAGTTGCTCAGCATCGCTTGTTAGCGATGAAAAAACTATTGCATCAGCATCATTTGCTTCATCTGTGATGCTCAATGAGGACTTTAATTTTGAACCAGTATGTGATTGGCTTGAAGAAGAAATAGGGAATCCAATGCCGCACGCCTCAAGTACACTTTGGATAATAGAGATGTCTGGCGATCTAAAAGAAGAAGACAATCTTATTTTTGCAGACAGTATACGTGAGTTATTATCTGATAATGAGCCTTTAGAACCTAATTCGCCCTTACGATATGGTGTTATTTCAGACTCATTAGTTAGTAATGATATTAATCAAGCAACATTGGATGATTTAGTTTATTTATTAGTTCTAGCAATTTTAATAGTGGTATTATTATTGGCAATTACCTTTAGATCATTCATGATGGTTGCAGCACCATTATTAGGCCTGTCAGCATCACTTGTCTGGACATATGGCATAATATCTATGCTGGGAATAGGTTTTACAATTCTAGAAGTAGCAGTGGCGCCTGTAGTATTGGGCCTAGGGATTGATTATTGTATACATTTACAAACTGGTTATGAAAAGGCAAGATCTAATACTGATACTGCTGCTAAGGCATGGATACAATCATTCATGAAAATTCGTGTTGCTTTAAGTTTAGCAGTTGTAACTACAGTATTCGCATTCTCTGCTAATTCATTATCTCCCTTGCCTCCATTACAAGCCTTTGGATTCACTCTTGCTTTAGGTGTAATTTCAGCCTTTGTAGCAAGTACAGTAACGGTTGGCGCATTACACGTCGTTGTTGAAAAAACTGCTGGCACCATGCCAAGGAGGGGAATAAATTTAGATAAAGTCGCTGACAAAGCAACCAATTTCCAAAAAAATAATACTACTCGAGTACTTCTTCTTGTTGTATTAATTACTGCTGGTTCGGTAATTGTAGCCCAAAGGGGCCTTGATACTAGTTTTGAATTAACTGACTTCCTTTCTGAAGATGATATGGAAATAATGCAAGTAAGGAATAATATCTATGATTCTTACGAAGTAGATGCTTTAAAATCAGTATATATCTTGATTGAACCAAATGTAAACTATGAATTCTTTGAGGATGAAGAAAAAATTATTTCCGCTTTACGTGGATTTGATCAATCTCTTCTGAGAATTCCAGCAGTAGTATCAACGGAAGTCAGCGGCTCCAGTAACGAATGGCCTTCCTATGATAGTTTATATCTCATCTTAAAAGATATGTTAATCCAAGATGAAAACTTTGGTGCCCGCCATAATATGGAATTATTTGGAAATGATATTTTTGTGACTGAGAATTTTCAACAGGGTGACCTTTCTTCGGCAGTTAAAGAATTACTTTCCAACGTTAGCATTGGTGATCAATTACGTGGATTTTCATGGGCAGAAAGAACTGAATCATATGTTTCAATTGATTCGTCTAATTCTAATGATTTAGTAAATAGAATAAATTTCTTAATTTTGAGAATTGATGTAGAAGCTCAATCTAGTAATCAAGTCGATGATATCGCAAGAGAATTTGGTATTGAATTAACTTTAATCGAAGAAGATATCGAAGGTAGGGCATATGTTGATGGAGATTTAATAGTTCTATCGAATGTCCTATCGAGCCTAATTTCTTCAATTGTGAGTTCAACAGGAATTAGTCTTGCTGTTTCTTTAGCAGTACTGGTTATTCTGACTAGAAGATTAGGTCAATCATTAGTAGTAATACTTCCAGTTGGTTTAGCAGGTTCCTGGGTTATTGGTGCAATGGCTATTTTAGGTATAAATTGGAATGTTTTGACTGTAATGATTACCGCCCTAACTATCGGCCTTGGAATAGATTATTCTATACATGTGTGGAGGAGATTTGAGGAAAATAGAAGAGATGGAATGGATGTGTGGTCAGCAATGAGGGATATGTACGCTACTACTGGCGCATCATTATTGATGTCCGCTGGAACTACAATTTGCGGATTCTTAGTGCTCCTTCTTTCACCAATACCTGTTATACAAGACTTCGGGATAGTCAGCTCGATATCAGTAGCATTTTCTTTAATACTGGCTTTACTAGTACTTCCAGGATTATTGGCATCAGAAGTAAGAACTAATAATGGAAATTAATATTTACTCTTTCTTTTTACTTATCTTCTTAAATCCTATCTTTGTTTCAATATTATCTTCTTCAGAATTTTTAACAAGAACATTAATTTTTTCTAAATGTTGTTGTACGTGTTGAAATGCAGTTATTCCATTAGTTTTATTTTTAGACCACGGCAATTTATTTTGACAAACAAGATATGTTTCGGATGATGCCTTTCTACTTGCAGTGGGCGCATATCTTTGAACATTCGAAAATCTTTGTTTCGCTGCTTCCATTAATCCTTCAATGCCTGTACCTTGAAATATCTTTGTAACGAAATTTCCACCTGGTGCTAGGTTGTTCATTGCTGTATCCATTACTAGTGTTGATAACTCTAAAGAAATTGCTTGATCAGTATCATATCTCCCAGTTAATTTTGGAGAAATATCGCTCACAACTGCATTCAATACCCGGCCATCCAATATTTCTGAAATTTGGTCAAAAGTGGAAGTATTTCCTATATCTCCTATTATTATACTTGCTCCTTCTACGGGGGAAGTAGCTAACAAATCTACTCCAACTACTAGTCCATCAAATCCAACTTCTTCGACTACTACTTGTGTCCAACCTCCAGGGTGACATCCAACATCCAAGACTGCATCACCTTTCCTTATTATTCCGAATTTATCTTGAATCTGTTTTAATTTATATGCAGAACGAGCCCTGTAGCCCTTTGACCTGGCCTCTCTACGCCATGGGTCACGTCGATTTTCTTGGAACCAACGCTTGCTCATGTCTGATGGGGCTGGGCCATTGGGTTATGAATGGAAGCACCTTAGCGACTAATATGTCTGCATTACGGAATCATTTCACATTCATCTTAATTATAATGATTCTACTTGCTAATCCTTTAGATGCCGAAATAGAAGATAATGAGGTATGGCAAGTAGATGGAGGTTATTCTGTATTGATGGAACAATATACGGCTACATGGTGTGAAATTTGTGCATCTGTAGATTCATGGATGCCAGCCTATACTTCTGCTAATGGCAACCGTGTCATAAGAATTGCAATTCATGACACGTTTGATGATCCTTTAGGTACGCCAATAACTGATTATAGATTACAAAGATATAATGATTCGAGGGTTTTCCCTACCTTTTGGTTTGATGGCAATATACTTGCAGGAGGGGCTCCAGACACAACTACTTTGCATAGGAGTTTACTGTCTTCGGAGACACAAAGAAGTGGTGATACAGATATAAATTTGGAAATAACTTCCATTTCTGGTGAATTGTTAATATCTTCAATATTATCTAATTGGGAAAATGAATTCGATACCAAACTCACAATAATGATTTTAGATTATGACGTTACAATTCCTCAGAATAATGCAATTAATGGAATTGAAATTCATCATGATGTACTATTTGCTTATAACGAAATAAATCTTAATAATTCTCAAATTTGGTCATATCCTAATGAATCATGGTCCAATACTTCTGCAGTAGGTGATACTATAAAATCAAAATACTATATCCCTATGAATAAATCCTTAGAGGATTTAAAAATAGTAGTAATACATGAATATGTTGATTCAAATATCATTGGGTCCAATACCTTAGGTGCCACATCGATATACTTAGGTAGCAATAGTCAAGTATCAAAATTAGATCTATCATTGCCAATTATACTTATTTTGTTAATTTCAATTATTCCTATTTTAGTCCGATCTCGTAAATAAGTTGTATCACGGTATCTCTAATGGTTTCTTCTGACATCCGTGTTGGTTTAAAATTTGTAGATAATAATTTATCAACATTTAGGAAGGTTTTTGGAACATCTCCAGCCCATCCTCTTTTCCCTCCTGTATATTCTATGCTTACATTTTCCAGTCCACTCTCTTCTACTACAATTTCTGCTATTCTTCTAACCGAACATGTATCCCCCGTTCCTAAATTATACAAATTTACAGAATCATTAGCATTTTCGATTAAATGTAACATCGAATCTACGCAATCTCGTACTGACATGTACGATTTCTCTTGGAATCCATCTCCCAATACTTCAAGTCTATTTGGATTGTTTTTCAATTTGTGAATGAAGTCAAATATTACTCCATGTGTCCCTCTTGGACCGACAATATTGGCAAATCTATGAATATATCCTATTCCTCCGAAAGTTCCTATCCAAGCAGATATTAAGGCTTCGCTTGCTAATTTTGATGCACCATATAATGAAATTGGTAAATTTGGACCATATTTTTCTGTGGTTGGCATTTCATCTGCTTCTCCATATATTGCTGAAGAGGAAGCAAACGAGATATTTCTTACATCATTAACCCTCATTGACTCAAGGACATTATATGTTGCTAATGTTCCTTGCCTGAGGTCAGTATCCGTTATTTCTGTCCCTAACCTAATGTCCGGATTAGCGGCCAGATGGTGCACGTGAGATATCCCCTTCATGGCCTCTTTTAGTTGCTCCAAATCCAATAAATTACAATTGATAATTTCTACATTTTCGTTTTTATCATGATGAGATAAAAATTCTATCCTACCGCTACTAAAATTATCTACGATTCTTACTTTCCTTCCGCTCAATACTAATGCGTCTACAAGATGAGAACCGATAAATCCAGCACCTCCAGTTACTAAGTCCATGTCATTTACCTCAATTAGCACTAATGTCCCATAAATCATCTTCATGTTGCTTCTTTAAGAAATATAAGATCCCGATAACTGAAATCATGCCAATGTGTACTACTGTACAATATGGACAAATGTGAGGAGCACCTTCTACTAGGAACAACTCCACTATTACTAACCATGCAACTCCTACTATTCCAGGTAAAGACATAAAGAAAGATGCATCTAGCCACATTTTTGATAATTTATCTCTAGGTCCAAAAAATAATGAAATTCCAAGGTAAAGCAGTATCGAAAAGGAAATCATCCCGATCATTCCCCAAGAAAATCCTAAAAATTCAGAATATTTAGGATCGCCAATAACGCTCCCACATTGAACAATTCCTTCTGCTGCACAATAATTTGTACCTCCTGTGGCTTGAATTTGCCTGTGGATAATTTCTGTCCACATACTTGTTAGCAATGCCCCTGTTTCAACAATTACTAGTCCAAGTAGGATTCGTCTAGTTTCAGAAATTTTCAAATTTAAATTCTTACCAAATGGCGTTGCTATGACTAAACCAATCAATATTATGGTTCCAAATATCATTAATGGCCCGTATTCTCCTAGCATATTATTAAGCCCCCAAATAAATGGATAGACCATCATCGATAGATTGTCCGTCGTTGTTTCCATGCGCTGCTTGATTCCATGCAACTTCTCCATTAGGTTTCAGGATTATGTTAAAAGGTGTACCGCTAATGTCCCAACTATTTTGTACGGTTAAATCCAAATCATTAACATATCCCCAATCATGAACTTCTCCAGGCCTATCTTGGCAATTATTTTTTCCTGAATTACACCCATTTCCATCATCCGCATTGGTCCCATAATTTGTTTTGTCCTTGAATGCAATCATTTCTGCTTCGGAACCATCATGTCCCGGTATTCCCAATTCTACTACAATGGATACAAAGTTAGCCTTTGAACTATATAGGGTATGCCTTTCAGTCATGTCGTCGCCCTCTGAGTAACAATACGGGCAATCAGTATCTAAAATTTGTAAATATATCCACTTACCTTCATCTCCTTCTTGCCAGTTACGATCAAACATTGAATGAAGGTCGAAATCAGACCATGTTCCAGATTCATATACTTCCCCTCCTAAATTAGGTATTATTTGACCTTCTTCCGGCCCTATGCTATATCCAGATGCCATACTAATAAATATTATAGCAACTACTGAAACTACTCCAGACGTTACCAAGAACGATACTGTTCTGGCATCGCCATCATTTTTTGGAGTATTCGTGACTGCAGTTTTTCGTCTTCTAGCCATATTATCAATACTCTGGGAGTAGTACATGTTTTCAAATATTCCTCAAAACGGTTTAAGATATGATAAAATTATTATTAAAACTATTTTAAAAATATAAATATTTCTATCAGATATGCGAACTCTTCATTTGTCTGTTGTATGCCCTCCTAAACGTGTCAGACTCTATCGGCAGTGAAGAGTTGGATGATGAATCTATTTTTTGGGAAAATTTTTTTAATAGCCTTCAACCCATTAGAAATAGTTATTCAAATTTAAAAGGTAAAATCTCCTCGAGTTTTATAGGTGAAATTTATGAAACATTCGGCCAATTAGTTGATGATGCATCTGATTCTATTAATTCGATAGCTAGGAGAATTACTGAATTGACATATTCCACCATTCTTCGCAGTCCGGGCAGTATTGTTGCATTTCTACTTCTACTTACAATTTTGATAGGCAGGGATGCACTCGACTTTGAGCATCAAATCAATGGAGATGTGGAAATATATCTTCCTGATGGTGCCGATTCCACTGAATTATTGGAAAATGTAAGGGAACAATGGGCGACTGATATAGTGATGTTATATGTACAAACTAATAATGCAGCCTCTGGAAGTGAAAAGGGCAATGAAAATATAACTGATGAAAATATGCTTTCACAAATTTCTGCCATAGAAGGTGATGATAATAATATACAACTGTCTGGATATCAAAGAGGATTGGATTACGATAAGTCTGATAGGGGAGAAAATGATGGAGTCATTTGGATTTTATCGCCATCTCAAATGATAAAGGAAGCCAATTCTTCTGACTATAGATTCAGCTGTGCCGCCGAAAAATATGGCTTACCTACAGGAAATCAAGATGATTGCACTGTGTCTTCACTGAATCAATTTGAGGGATATTCTATCCCTCAAGGCGATGATGCCCAAGAAAGAATAGATCGTTATGTTGAAAATTCAGGTGAATTATTGAATCGGAAAGGTTGCAGGAGTAGTTTGGTTTGCGATACTAATGGTGATGGGATATGGGATACAGGCGTCGTTATTATGGGAATTATTTTTGATATGAGTGATACGGAAATAGATGATCGTATTGATCCAAAGGACAATAATAAAGATATTAGGGACCATAAAGCATTCTTATTATATGTTGATAAATTACTTCGAAATGATTGTAATTTGAATGAAAATTATGATTTATTACGATGTCGCATATATGAAAATCCTACTTCTACAATGGATAAAGAAAGGGAAAATATAATTTGTAGGGATTTAACAGGTGAGCTCCCTTATGAGGGATTTACTGCAGATTCAGATAAATTCTGCAGGAATGCAATAACAGTAACTGGCCTAACGCCGGTCTTACATGATGTTTCAGATGCCATATATGACGAATTAGTGGATACTATGTTGCCCCTAAGTCTCCTATTTGTTGGACTTACAATGTTCATATTACACAGAGATCCCAAGGTAATAATAATATGTGGATTACCAATATTCATGAGTTTAGCAGTAACCTTTGGAACTACTGTGATAGCAGATATAATGTTGACGCCAATGATAATTTCTGCAGGTCCTATCTTAGTCGGACTGGGCGTTGACTATGCATTACATTTGACTAATAGAATAGAAGAAAATAGAACCGAAATAGTCGATGAACAACTCGAGATGATGTGGGCTGCTCAAAGGGATGGTATTCAAACTAATGATGTAGATCCATGGAGTTCTTACATTAGTTTGACCGCTACTGTCAGATCTGCAATGACTACTGGGCATGCAATTTTTATCTCTGCATTGACAACAATTATTGGATTTAGTGTCCTTACTTGGACTGAAATAGTTCCTATTGAGCCAATGAGGACTGTTGGAACGACATTATTGATAGGAATCGCCACAACATTCGTTCTATCTATGTTAATGGTTCCTGCTTTAATCCATTTACTGAGGTACCGAAAAGGTCAATTTGAAATCATTATGACAAAAAATCAAATTTGGGTTTTATCAATTATAATTTCTATATCGCTATTCATATTTTTAACTAGATTCTTATCTTCAATCTCCAACTTAGATAATATGGATGCCGATAAGGCTATGCTTTTGGGTGCTTCACTAGGCATAACTACTATTTTTTCTTTATTACCTGGGTTATGGGATAAAATTGGCGAGATTCCTCTAAAAGCCACATTATTGATACTAATTGTTTCCCTTTCTGCTACATTATACGGGGTAAACATGTTTGCAGATGAATTAGGGAAAGAGATTACCGGCTCTTCTGAAGAAGTCCCTCCAGGATTAGAGTCCTACGAGACTCTAAGAGAATATAGTATAGAATTCAAAGGCGGGCAAACAAATATGTTTATTGTTGATGCTACGAAATATGTAAATCCATCTGCAAGTGCCCCAATTAGAGATTTATTTATTCTTGATGCTATAGAAAATGCACAAGTTAATAATTTAGATAATGTCAGAAATACTACCACTATTAGTTTAGTTAATATTCTAAAAGCAGTTCATGTAGACCTTGAATTCGAAGGACTCGTTTTGTATGATCAAAGTTTATGGGAACTTCTCCATGACGAATGTTGGGATGAATCTGATAATCCATTAAGGCCAGATTGTTGGGGTTACTCAATTTCAAATAGAGAAGATATAATAAATATAGCATTTGATACATTATCTCCAGAAATAAGATCAATGTTAATGAATGCTGATTTAGGAATCGGTGAAACAAAAACATTAGTCTATGTCAACCAACCGTATATCAATCTTGCAGAAGCATCGAGTTTACGTAATGCAATAGATACCTATCTGTCAGGAAGTAATTGCTTTACGGTTTTAGATTGCAATACGTTGGATGTCGATGGAGTTTCTAATTCTCTACTTACAGGGGGCCTCCCTGTTTCTTTGGACATCAATAAAGGGATACACGACGCGCAATCCGATTCAACAATAGTTACGATGTTAATATTACTTTTTATCATGGCATTATTATTTAGATCACCAAGATTGGCGATCTTTACAATGGCCGCAGTAGGTGCTGTTGTCCTATGGCAGCCAATACTGATGAGATTAGGTTCAGTTAATGTTAATGTATTCACGGCTATGATTGGGACAATAGTTTTTGGTATTGGAGTTGATGATTCGATACACATAGTGGATAGGATAAAAGACGAAGGTGAAACACCTGCCGGTATTGTAAAATCTATATCTAGGACTGGCCATACTATATTCGAAACTACTGTTACAACATGTGCAGGATTATCTGCAGGGCTTTTCGTTGCAATCCCTGGCCTTCAGAATTTCTTTATATTGATGATGTTACTTTTAGTTTTAGCTTTAATTACTAGCTCAATATTGTTGCCAACAATGATTGTTGCATATAATGAATTTCAATCTAGAATTTCTGGAAATGGAACATGGTTAGATTATGAAAATAGTGGTACATTATCTACTGAATCAAGTATTGATGCCATTATTTCTGAATAATGGCACCAATAATTTGTCGAGGGAGTAGGGAGTAAGCCCCTTTCTGTTCGCCTTTCGGTTAGTCGCATTCAACTTTGCATCCTACCCGGCCCTGTTGATGCGTTACGGGCCTGCTTGGACTTGCTCCTGCGGAGATGCTCGTTCCAGCCGAGTTCAGGAAACCTCACCCCTTCGGGATCACAGTGCGCCTGGCTCGGTTCGTTTCTGTTGCAGAGCTGACCCTCCCGGGCCTCCGGCTTGCGCCGGACCACATGCATCGAGGAGAGGGGACTTTCCTCAGTGTCGTACACTGTCAGCGACCCTCCTACTCCCTCTATGTGCCGGTTAACTACTCAATTGTTTAACTTCTCGGTCAGTTATTCAAAATTTAACAAACTTATGGCAATTTAATGCTATATTATTATGGTGAAATTAGAAATTTTAATTCAGTAGTTTCTCTCCCGATGTACATGAGGGACCTAGAACATCTAAAAAAAGAGGCTGGAATAGCCGCATGCAAATATGTTTCAAATGGAATGAAATTAGGTTTGGGAACAGGTTCTACTGTAAAATATACTATTATGGAACTTGGCAGGCGAATATCTGATGAAAATCTAAAAATTGTCGGAGTGCCGACTAGTGAATCTACTAGGATATTGGCACAATCCCTCAATATTCCTTTGATAAAAATTGAAGATGTTGATAAATTAGATCTGACTATTGATGGTGCTGATGAGTTTGATATTAATTATAATTTGATTAAGGGGGGAGGAGGGGCACTCACTCGTGAAAAAATTGTTGCAAATGCTTCCAATGCAATGATTGTCGTAGCAGATGATACCAAAAAAGTAGATATCTTAGGTAAATTTCCATTGCCTGTTGAAGTATGTGTCGATGATTGGGAATCCGTCCAATCAGAAATTTCAAAATTATGCATGGGTAATGTTTCTCTAAGGGGGGGCGAGATTTCCCCCTATGTCACAGATAATGGGGGTTATATTTTAGATTGTTATTTTGGTCCAAATATCACTATCCCATCGGATTTAGAAAATATGATTAATTCAATTGATGGCGTAGTAGATGTCGGCCTATTTGTGGGAATTTGCGATATAATAATTATCTCATCGCCTTCTGGAATAAATACTTTGATAAATCAAAATGGTAGATTAAGTTAACGAATTCTTCCGTTGTGATTAAATTAGTTTGCCAATTCGCAGGGGCGGGTCTGTAGCTTAGTCAGGTAGAGCGTCCGGCTCTTAACCGGAAGGCCGCGGGTTCGAACCCCGTCAGACCCGCCAATATATATGATTGTTAAATCAAGGATTCATAACCAACATATATGTGCGCATGATTAGGGAGTGAAATAAATGGCCAAAGATTTTTGGATTGGTGAAGTACATCAAGGTAAATATGATGACCAAGAAATAGAGTTGAAAGGTTGGGTTCACCGCACACGGGGGTCAAATAAAATATGGTTTATTGTATTGAGAGATTCAACTGGATTAATCCAATGTGTAATTAAAAAAACCGTAGTCGGCGATGAATCTTTTAATTTAATTAAAGGGGCATTAATTGAATCCAGTATAATTCTCAAAGGAACAATAAAGTCTACAGAAAGAGAACATGGATATGAATTGCAAGTAACTAATGCCAAAGTCGTTGGCCCCGTTAATCCTGATAATCCGTTTCCTATAACGGAATCCGCAATGCTAGAGGCAGAAGGAGGGGAATCTGAGTTTTTACTGGATAATCGCCATCTTTACCTCCGGACTAGTAGGATGACCAATATGTTAAAAGTCCGTTCTACAATATTCGGGGCGATACATTCTTACTTTCGTAATCAAGATTTCATAGAATATCAAGCTCCTAATTTTGTTGCAGGGGCTGTTGAGGGGGGCAGTACACTCTTTGAAGTACCTTATTTTGGGAAAAAGGCATATCTGACTCAATCCTGGCAACTTTATGCAGAAGCAGCAATGCCGGCATTGGAAAGACTCTACACTATCGCACCTTCATTTAGGGCTGAAAAAAGTAGAACTCGTAGGCATTTAACTGAATTTTGGCATGCCGAGATGGAAATAGCGTGGGCCTCAAATGATGAAGTCATGAAATATGGAGAAGGAGTAGTACGGACTGCAGCATCTAAATTACTGGAAGAAAGAGAGTCCGAATTGAATGAACTAGGTAGAGACCTATCCCTAGTTGAGAGATATGCAGATAATCCATATCCTAGGATGAGGTATGATGAAGCAGTGGAAATACTTCAAAGTAAAAATGTCGAAATTGAATGGGGTCAAGATTTAGATTATTCAAAAGAGAAAATATTGACAGCAGATTTTGATTTACCTCATTTTCTTACGCATTATCCACGAATCGCAAAACCATTTTATCATAGGCCTGATCCTTCAGATCAAAAGTATGTATTATGTCATGATTTATTGGCTCCTGAAGGATATGGGGAGATAATAGGGGGTGGAGAAAGAACATGGTCCGAGGAAGAAATACTGGAAAGAATAGATGAAGAAGGTACTCCGCGTGAACCATATGAATTTTATATTGATACTCGTCGTTACGGAGGAGTACCTCATGGAGGTTTTGGATTGGGTGTTGATAGAATTTGTGCTTGGCTTGCAGGCGCGGATCACATCCGTGAGACCATTCCTTTCCCTAGAGATTCAAGGCGAGTAACTCCATAAAAAAACATTACTTAATATGAATAAACCTCTCTCATCCAAACATGGCGAAAGAAGACATTGTAGAATTAGCCCCTTTGGTTGGGATATCTGCAATAATTTCTAGTTTATGCTGTTTACCTTCAGTCATATGGGTATTATTTGCAGGATCATCTGCAATAGTCGCAGCAGATTCACTCTCGAATGAATTATACTATTCATCATTTAGATATTTACTTTACGCTATATCATTCGTTTTATTAATGGGAGGCGTAATCCTATACTTTAGAAATAAAGGGATTTGTACACTCAATGATGCTAAGAAAAATAAAAATAGAATAATTAATACAACTTTAATGGTATTCAGCTTGTCTATAGTAGTTTATTTGATATGGAATTTTTTAGTACTAGAATTACTAGGTATTGCAGTAGGTTTACCGTGGGAAGATTCCGCATTTTGGAATAATTGAGCATATATATCCGAATATCTCATAGGAAAGTCCTCCATGGCCATATTAATGAACGGCGAATGGAAAGATAATGATATTGCCAATCCAACTCAAGAACATGCTATGTTAAGGGAGATGGTACGAGATTTTACAATCAAAGAAGTTGAGCCACAAGCTCTTGAATATGATAAGAAAGAAATATTCAATGTCGACTTATTCAAGAAATTAGGTGAATATGGACTTCTAGGTATTTCGGTCCCAGAAAAGTATGGAGGTGCAGGCATGGATTCCACTGCAGTTGCTATTGTCAATGAGGAATTATCTTATTCTGATCCAGGCTTCTGTCTTGCATACCTTGCACATGCACAATTAATGGTTAATAATTTGGCTCAAAATGGGAGCGATGAACAAAAATCACGAATTCTTCCAAAGGTATGTAGTGGAGACTGGATAGGCTGTATGGCAATGAGTGAACCGGGCTATGGCACGGACGTCCTTGGAATGCAAACAAGTGCGATTCAGCAAGATGATGGCACATGGAAAATAAATGGAAATAAGATGTGGATCACGAATGGAGCAATAGATGACTCAGGAACTCCTGCAGATATTGTTTGGCTTTATGCACGTACTGGTACAGACTCCAAAGGCCGTGCAGAACTTACTACTTTCTTAGTCGAAAGAGGCATGGAAGGCTATAGCGTAGGTCAAAAAATATATGATAAGGCGGGCATGAGGGCTAGTAATACTGCAGAATTAGTTTTCGACAATTGTATTGTACCAAATGAAAATGTTGTAGGTAATCCAGGAGAATCAATGATTCATATGATGAGGAATTTAGAAATTGAACGTATAGCATTAGCAGCAATGTCGTTAGGGATAGCACGAAGGAGTTTGTCAGCAATGAATAAATATGCAAGTGAAAGAGAAGCGTTTGGTAATAAAATTAGGGATTTTGGCCAAATTCAGAGGCATATTGGTGAATCATATGCCGAATATCGTGCTATGAGGGCATATATATATGATACTGCGGCAAATACTAATTTATCTATGGCAGGTAATAGATTGGATTCAGATGGAGTCAAATTATTTGCCACTACTGCAGCAAAAAATATAGCTGATAGGGCAATTCAAGTTATGGGCGGATATGGGTATGTCGGCGAATATGTGGTCGAAAGATTATGGAGAGATTCTAAACTTTTAGAAATTGGAGGCGGTACATTAGAGGGCCATCACAAAAATATCACTCGAGATTTAGCAAAAAATTCGAGCAATGTGGATGGGTAATTTTTGCGTAGTCCCGCCCGGATTCGAACCAGGGTCCCCAGGACCAAAACCTGAGATGATGGACCACTACACTACGGGACTTCGCGTCCATCCGTAGCACTACTTGAATTTGTATATGACGGGTCAAAATTGCGGTAGCGTAAAGGCTGAAGTATTATTCCACTATAATATGAAGAGCATGAAATCATTGTTTATGGTTTCAATGATTTTATTTTGCCCGCTATCGTCAATCTCCAATAATGATGATTCAATAAATGTTAAAGAATTTACAATTTTTAACTCCATTAATCGTACTTCAGAAATTATTCCTGAAACTAATCCCTGGATCGATACTTCAATTTCTGATAAAATATCTTTGGGTTCAAAAGAGGTTAGAGTAACTGCTATAACTTGGTCATTGAAGATTTTAAATGATTGGCAACATAAATATGGCGCCATCGAAAGGCAAAAACCACTTGGTGAAGGTGAGGTATTTTCTTATGATGAGCCGAATGATGGTGAAATAAATCATAGAACCTTTTGGGTAAAATCTAATTTATTTCATAAATTACAGTCCATAAATGGTTTAATTGCTTTAATTGATGCGGAACGCCCACCTGAATCATATGATATTCAAACATCTGAAATTCCTCCACAATTTGATCCAGAAACAGTACGTTCTAGCGAAATTCATGGTGCTAATGACGCATGGGAAATGGGTTACACAGGTGAGAATATGGTTGTAGCAGTTGCTGATACAGGCGTTGATTTTGGTCATCCAGATTTGAATGGTACCCAAGCTAGAGTTGATTATGTTGATTCGGATTATGCCGGCTGGCCTTTGATGTTAGATCACAACAGTATGTATTATTGGCTCGTCGATGGCGAAGCATATCCTCAAACTAATACTTGGTACGCAAATACTTCAATTATGGATTTTGATAATGATAGTAATGGAATTTTAGATAATTCTGGATATAATATTACTGGAATTAATTCTTCGTTATCCGGAATTTATCATCTTGGAGAACATCCAGATCCGACACTAAGAAATAAGGTCGGCGGAGATGTTCCAATATTGGTTGTTGATGATCGTATTTCAGGCCTGTATGAGACCGTTTATCCTGACATAGATTTGAATAATTGGTTTGGTAATGAAACGCCTATGAGGCCGGGTGAAGAAACTTCAGGAAGAGATGTTGATGGCGATGGTTTATGGGATATATCTGCAGGACTAGTCTATTGGGTAGCCGACGGCATTAATGGCGCCCCATATGCTGAAACCTATGCATCTAGGCATGGATACTCTAATCGAATACCAGGTTCAGGAAATTTGACTTTATTTATGTTAGAATCGGGAAATCATGGGACATTGTGTGCTAGTGCTGTAGCCGCACAAGGAATTGTCGCCAATGGATCAATAAAAGGAATGGCGCCTAATGCTACAATTTCTTCAATAGGCAATCATTATTCTGGAGGGCACGCTCTAGATGGCTGGAGGTTTATTGCAGAAGGTTATGATGGCGATCCTACTACGCCAGATCAGCCGAATATTGGATCTTTTTCATTTGGATATTCATCTGTAGATGATTCAGGTTCCGATGGATATTCTTTGTATCTAGATTGGCTAACTAGAATTTATAATGAAAATACTTCTTATGCAGTAGCTATTGGAAATGGAGGCCATGGCTTTGGTACCACAAAAGTCCCTGGAGCAGCGCATGGTATATTCTCAGTAGGTGCATTTAGCAGTAAATCTAGCGATTCATGGGGTCAGAGTGCACCATGGTCTAATCGTGGCCCTAATGTGGTTGGAAGAATGGATCCCGATATCGTCGCTGTTGGTTGGTCAGCAACAGGAAATATGCCTCTTAATTCCTATGATTCTTCTAATTCTGCTTGGACAACTTGGGGCGGAACTAGCTTAGCAACTCCAATAGTGGCAGGATTGATGGCACTAGTTGCAGAGGCTTGGATTTCAAATAATGATGAATATCCAAAGTCTCAAGAATTTAGAGATTTTGTATTGTCTACTTCTGATGATCGAGGTTATGAACCATTTATTCAGGGTGGAGGTTGGTTTAATGCTTCACGGGCTATTTCGACGTTAGATGGCCATAATGGCTCATGGTGGGCCAGTCCTGCCCAATGGAATACTGGGACATTTCAAGGCTTACACAGGGATGCGAATATTAATTTTATCAAGCCAGGTGAATCTCAAGAAATTGAAATAGAGTTTACTAATTCAGGAGAATCAGATATATTGTTGGACTTCAGCCCTACAAAATTTGCTCCCTTGGAGCATAATATTATGGTTTGGAATAGTTTTGGTAATGGTAGTGACAATGGAACTAATGGTACTTGGAATGGTTATCAAAGTAATGAGCCGGATTTACTGATACCTTTGCACCTAAGTGCTAATGATTCTATTCAAATCGCTCCAGAAACTACTCAACTTCGTGCTCGTGCAACGATTGAATATCCGGCATTTGATCCTAATAAACAAAGAATAACACACGAAAGAGTATTTTTACAAATTTATCGATGGACGGATTATGATTCCGATGGTATTTTTCATAATGATATTGATAATGATGGGATGGTTGATACTGGGGAATGGACTGAATCAATTGAGATGGAGGAAGTAACCAATTGGCGTTCCAATGGACCACAAGCCGAAGTTCGAGTTGGACTACCCTTTGAGGATGCAAGTGATGGTTTAATTTTAGGAGTTTGGAGGCAAGTAGATGAATTTTCAGATGAAGATCCAGTAAGAATTGAAATTGATTGGACTACCTTCGGACTGGTTTCTGACGATTGGATTACAATAATCGGCGAGAATATAATTCCCGGAGGGCAATCTGATTTAATTATGATGAATATATCAATACCAGAAGGTGCAAATCCTGGATTATATCAACAAGGCTTAGATATAAATTCATTATTGCCTGATTCCGAAGGAAATTTTACTATTTTTAAGAATAATTGGAAATTACCAATAGTTACAAATATTCCTTGGGAAGGTCCATTTTCATTATTGCCTAAACCACTTGATGGCAATACTTCGAATCAAACTTTGTATACGGAATCTTGGATAAGTGGTGCCACAAGGTGGAATTGGCGTGCAGAGAGTGGAGATTGGAGGTTTCTAACTATTGACTGGCCTGCGGAACTAGATACTGGTGGAATGGCAATATTGGATGTCAATTGGGATGATAACCCATATACGGATATCGATGTACTTTGGTTATCCGAGACTGTCCATGGTTATTCCCAAGAAGATACAGATGCATATGGGGATTCTACATTTTTTATAGAATCACGATCGACAAATAATCACGCAGGCAGCGGACAACATAATTGGGGTACATTTACAGATAGCTCTCAGGAAGTATTTGCAGTTCCGGTTTCGGAAGGAGTCCATCAAATGGTGCTCCATACGGCATTACATGGAGTGGAGACCAATGATAATCCTCTTAACATATCAGTCGGATATATAGTGGCAGAAGATTCCGGACTTGAAAGAACTGTGTTAGATTGGTCTGAAGGAAGTGGTAACGATTCTTTGTATCTTTTATCTACAATTCCTTTACCTGTTGAAACCGTGGATGCATATGGTTGGAATAATGTTATAAATTTTGATAATGAAACTGCTTTTGACGATGGGTCCAATAAAATGGATGCTTCTTGGTGGTATAACCTAAGTTTAGAAAATACTTCCGAAATATCAATTAATATGGATGCTTATGATGATGCAGATTTAGATCTGTATTTATTCAGAGATTCTAATAATGATGGAAACTATACTTCTGATGAAGAAATTGCACGTTCTTGGGGTGGATCTTCTGCGGAATCAATCACAGTATCTAATCCCGAGGATGGCAATTATTCAATTGCAGTTTTAGGATGGTCAGTACCTGGAAATTCAGTGCAGTTTTGGTTAGATGCTGAAATAGTGGGGGGAGATCAATTAAGAGTAGTCAATCAATCACTTCTTTCCGTTGAATCCATAAATCAATTATGGCCAAATGGGGCCAATGAACTTGGAGGCTCAGTTCCTACTAGCGTCTTGGAAGTAAATCTTGACTTTGATATTCCAGAGGTAGAAGGCAGTTGGTTAGGATTTGTAAATATTCTACTCGAAGGAAATATAAATTTCCGTTTACCTTATAATTATGAATTAGTAAATACTGATCCTGAAATAACATTCGTTAGCCCAAACAATGTGACCTACACCAATGAATTAATTGACATTCAAATGCACGTAATAGATATCGGTGTTGGATTTCTTCTTGACGATATTGAATGTCAGGCATTAAGCAACGGAACAGGACAATTGTTTGCAAACTCAGCATTTGGAATTACTACCAACGGCCATATTTACGACATTACTGAATCATGGAATTATGTAAATTATACTTCATTGAATAATATTACATTTAGGGAAGTAATAATAAATTCTTCAGTACCAGATATTGAACAATGGCATGATTACAAGGCATCAGTCCACGATAAATATGGAAATTATGATGAAACATACCTTTCAATATATGTTGATTATACTGCTCCAGAACTATTTGTAATTGGATTGCCTCTGATTACTAATGAACAAAATATTACTATAGAAATTATTACAGAACCTAATGCAATATTTTTTATGAATAATGAACTAATATCATTGGACGGGAATGGTAGCGCTCAGATTACGCTTGACTTATCAGTCGTCCAAATTGGACAATATCCTTCTGAAGATGGTTATTTACCATTTTATTATGTCCCAAATTCAAATATTTTTTCATTTAATTCATCGGATATAACTGGAAACATAAATACTAGGAACTTTCAAATTATATATGATCCTGAAGTTAATGATGTTAATATTCTAAAAATCACCGACCAAGATAATTTTGAGTATCAGATAAATGATGCCCCTGCTCCCTTGAATATAACTAATGGTGAATTATGGATTAATATTCCTGTGGATTATAAAAAATTGTGTGTAAGGTTACAAAGCATCAATTCTATAGGGTATTTCGAGGAATGCATCTATACTGAATTAATTCCAGAAATTTTCAATGAATTATCTGGTTATCCTATTGAAGGAATAATGAATTATGAATCAGATTTGGATGCAATAATTTTTATGGATATTTCCGAATTAATAAATGGAGAATATGATTTCTCAATTGAAATTATCGACTGGGGCAATAATTCTAAAATTGAAACCTGGCTAGTCTCATTTGACACAATTTTACCAATTGTAGATTGGTCATTATTTCCCTCTCAAGATTCATTATTGAATGGCCACATTCAAAATCTTTCATGGGGGGCATCTGAAGAAGTCAATGCAACATTAACATTAAATGGAAAGGAAATCTATTTTGCGACAGGCAAAAATGGTTATTTTAATTTAGAATTAAATAGAACCGGAAACCATTTATTTTGTTTCAAAGCCATAGATTTAACTATCTATTATGAAAATAATAACTCGTTTATTGAATGTAAATTAATGGTTCTCGATGCGTCTCTTTATGATTCACTAATATCAGCAGATATTAATGACGGATTAGTTTCTACAAACATTTTAGAAGTTGAGTTGTTAAGAGATGGTTCTCAAGAGATCCGATGGTATCGAACCGATACAGATATCGTTAATATTATCCCTCCAGGGGATGATTATGTAATTCTAAAATTAGACCTATTGGAAGGTATGAATGATTTCATTATAGAAATCATGTCTCTTGATGAGATTGATGAGTATTATATATCACTGGAGAGAGACTCTAAATCTCCAATTTTTTCATTTTCAGAAATAGACTATCGCAATTCGCCACTTAATTCATTAAAACAAATTGAAGGAACGTGTGAATCGGGACTTTTAGTTGAAATAAATACTATCTTAGATAATTCTCAATTTATTTGCCCTCTATCTGAAATGTTTTCACTAAATATCTCTATACCTGAAGATTCAGGGATATATTTAATAAATGGTAAAACTATTGATGATGCTAATAATGAGGCAATATATTCTATAGATGTGTCGAAACAAGATTGGGGAGAATGGGTAAAAGATGATATAAAAAATAAAGGCCCTATGTTAAATTGGATTATTGTAATTTCTACAATTATATTTTTAACAACTGCATTAAATATTGTGATATCCAAGAGAAGAGTTTAATTCTCCCTCATTATCAATCTTTGATGGGAAGACTAATTTCCATAATAGGTTTCGGCCTCTTTATGTCTGTTGAACTAATTGGGGTCATAGGTGCAGGACAAATGGGAAATGGAATTGCTCAAGTTGCAGCTTGTGCAGGATTTAATGTTGTTATAGTGGATATTAAACAGGAATATTTAGAAAAAGGTATTCTTAATATCAAAAATTCCCTAGATAAATTAGTCAAAAAAGAAAGATTATCTAGAAAAGAAGCCGATTCAGCATTCTCATTAATTAGTTGTAATACGGAAATGTCTTCTGTATCTAATGCAGATTTAGTAATCGAAGCAGTACCCGAAATACTTGCCCTAAAACAATCAATATTTTCTAATTTGGATAAAATATGTAAAAAAAATACTATTTTTGCTTCTAATACTTCTAGTATTAGTATTGATGAGATAGCCAACTCTACTAATAGGCCTGATTCAGTAATAGGTATGCATTTTATGAATCCAGTGCCAATAATGAAGTTAGTAGAAATAATAAATGGCACCAAGACTACTAAAAATGTGAATGAAATTGTCGTAAAAATTGCTACTAAAATGGGCAAAGTTGCCCTATCTTGTAATGATTCTCCAGGTTTTGTAAGTAATAGGATACTTTGCCCTATGCTAAATGAGGCGATTTTAACTCTGGAGGAAGGAGTTGCCGATCCTGAAGCAATAGATGGAATAATGAAATTAGGAATGAATCATCCAATAGGGCCACTTGCTCTATCTGACTTAATAGGTTTAGATACTCTGCTGCATATTTTGAATGTCTTGTATTTAGGATTTAATGATGAAAAATATAAACCTGCAAATTTATTGGTAAGTATGGTGGAGAAAGGAGAATTGGGTAGAAAATCAGGTAAAGGATTTTATCAATATTAATAAATAAATTACCAAACTTGAAATTCTTGGGCCGTTTAGGCGTGGATATGAAAATTAGGTCTCAAGTATCTATAATTACAATATTACTGATATTTTCGAGCATTTCTGGCTTAGTACTTGCAAATGATGCAGGTACTGGCGCTGATGCAGGAAACTCTGCATCTACTGCTAGCAATCTAAATGCTGTTGATGCAATTTATTATGGCAATTTAAGTGCCAATGATACTGATGATTATTATTCAATTAGCATCCCAAATAATATGGAAATCTCTGTTGATCTTACAAGCCCCACAGGATCAGATTTTGATTTATATTTGTATGATCAGAACCAATCCTGGATTGATAGTAGCTTTAGTACAGGTGCACTTGATTCTGTAACTTCTAATGGAACAGCGATTGGAGGTACTACAGTATATGTTAGAGCGAAATTATATTCAGGTTCCGGGCAATATACTATGCAAATATGGATTTTCAATAATAACAATAATCCTTGTAACACTAATCAAAACGATGCAAATACGGGGGGAGATGCATCAGATACACAATCTTCAGGATCAAGTTTAAATTCAATAAATGGAACTTACTACGGTTGTTCAGACAATTCTAGTGATGAATATGATTGGTATGACATCTCAATTCCAAATTACTATTCGATAAGTGCAGAACTTATGTGGAACAATACTAATGTTGACTTGGATTTACATTTATTTGACAGCAACGGAACATATTTAGATTATTCATACGATTATAATCCAGAAAATATATCTAGCGGAAGCGCGGATATTGGGGGCACTACTGTTACATTATTAGTTAGGGCATTTTTAGGAGGTGATAACTATACTTTGATGATATATTTCGACAATATCTCTAATTCTCAAGTATACAATCAAAATGACGCCAATTCAGGTGGAGATGTTAGTGGTGATTTTTCTAGTGCATACAATATAAGTGGAAATAATTCTTATCTTGGATGGATATCAGATTCCGGCGATGTAAATGATATTTATTCGGTTCCCATACCTGAACAATTTGGATTAGAGGCCACTCTTTCATGGAATGGAAGCGGAATTGATTTTGACTTCGGTTTATTCGATCAATATGAAAATTTAATTTCGTCTAGTTTTTATGCTAATCCAGAATTTGTAGAAAGTGGGGCAACAGATGTGAGCAACACTACTATTTTCCTTGTAGTTCAAGCTGGAAATGGGGAAGGTAATTATTCAATTAATATCACTCTGATAAATCAATCGTCAATTTTAGCCTTTAATCAAAATGATGCATATAGTGGTGGAGATGCAGGGGGAGATTTCACTAATACTACAAACATTAATGCTTCTAATGGGACCACTTTTTGGCCAGGTTATTTAGATGATTCCGGCGATGAATATGATTTTTATACCGTTTTTGTCCCGACAGATTATGCTATATCTGCAACATTGGGATATCCTACAAATAATGCTTTTGCACTTGGCATCTATGAAAATAATAATAATCAAATTGATTATTCTTTAACTGGGCAATCTCCAGAATCTGTTTCTACGAACGGTACAGGTATTTATGTAGGAAATTCTATGGTTACTGTAGAAATATGGGCTTACTATGGTTCAGGCGAATATAACCTTACGCTATCGATATTCTCCTTGGACTTAGATGGAGATGGATATTATGATGAAATTGAAATTAATTGTGGATCAGATCCTAATGATTTTTCAAGCACTCCACTAGATACAGATGCAGATGGTCAATGCGACATATTAGACGAAGATGATGATAATGATGGAATTGATGATTCTAATGATAGTTTCCCTACAGATCCTAATGAAAGTTCAGATATTGATGGCGATTCCATTGGAGATAACTCAGACTTGGATGACGATGGTGATGGATGGAGTGATTTGGATGAGTCAGAGTGTAATTCTGACCAATTAGATTATTATGATTTACCATTAGATACGGATTCTGATCTAATTTGTGATATAATTGACGAGGATGATGATAATGATAATTATTTAGATTCAAATGATGCTTTTCCTTTAGATCAAGATGAATGGATTGATACTGATTATGATGGTATTGGAAATAATGAAGATGATGACGATGATAATGATGGACATCCCGATCAATTAGAAGATAATTGTTTATCAGATCCGTTAATTATTACTTCAGTACCAATTGATACTGATGTTGATGGAATCTGCGATGAGTTAGATGAGGATATTGATGGAGACGGTACTCCAAATGATATTGATTCTTCACCATTAGATTCTACGGAATCCATTGATACAGATGGAGATGGTATTGGCGACAATGCAGATACCGATGATGATAATGACGGATATTCAGATTCTTTTGATGTATTCCCATTAGATCAATTTGAATGGTTTGATTTCGACGGTGACGCTGTTGGAGATAATTCGGACTTGGACGATGATGGCGATGGATGGAGTGATTTGGATGAATCAGTATGCCTATCAGGGCCATTTGATACAACTTCACAGCCATTGGATTTTGATGATGACCATATATGCGATATTCAAGATTTGGATGACGATGGAGACGGAATATTGGATGATTTAGATGCATTTCCGTTAGATCCCATGGAATGGTCAGATTTAGATGACGATGGGATTGGAGATCGAGCTGATATTGATGATGATGGCGATTCTTGGGAAGACTTAGTAGAGCCTAATTGCGGATCCGATCCTGAAGATTCCAATTCATTCCCAGCTGATTTTGATTTAGATCATATTTGCGATATTTTGGATTTAGATGATGATGATGACCTAGTCATGGATTTAGAAGATGCCTTTCCATTGAACCCAAAAGAAAGTAATGATATCGACGGAGATGGCATTGGCGATAATTCAGATACTGATGCAGATGGGGACAATTGGCCCAACTCTGCAGAAATAATTTGTAATTCTGATTTATATGATCCAATTTCAGTACCTGATGATTATGATGGAGATTGGGCCTGCGACATCATTGATCCTGATGATGATAATGACTTATATCCCGATAATGATGATTTATTTCCATTAAATGCTGATGAATGGCAGGATTTGAATAAAGATGGATTAGGAGATAACAAATACCCATTATCGATATTTGACAAAGTCAAACTTAATTCAAATGTATTAATTCCAATTTCAATAATGATTATTGTGGTGATATCTATTATGCTAATGGTCTTAACTAAAAAACAAGATTCTGAAGAACCATTATTGGAATATGATGATATCGAAAAAATCGATCTAGATGACGTCATAGACATTCAATCTGATGAATTAATGTTGGATGATGATGATGATGATGGCGAAGTTGATTTAATGATAATAAAAGATGGAACAAATAAATTAGAAAAATTTGATGAATATCCTGGTTGGTTATGGGATCCGTCTGATGAAAAATGGGTACCTGATGAATAAAAGAAATAGATTTAATTGAACTAATAATTTGTTAATATTGAATAGGTGAGTTTTTTGCACTATATGTTTTATTATTACTTAAAATTATTACTTTTTAGTTATATTGAATTTACTGCTTTATTACTTAAAATCATTACCATATTTCCTTATACCGGAATTTGTTACCGCATTTCGGTCCATATTAATTGATTCCGGTAACATACCGGAAACTAAGAAAGAGTGAGCATCTATGAGTAAGTTTATACCAAAAACAAGACCTCATGAAAGACAGTGACGCCCATGAACAAACAAACCACCCGTTCAATAAGCCTAGCCCTACTAATGATTGCCGCGGCATTTTTGCCATTGCTGAGTGCACAGATCGACCCAGCTGAGTTACAGAATTCTCGTGATTCTGCATACGCTCCGCCAAGTCCGTGCCAAGGTGCAGATGCATGCCGTGGATATGATGCAGGAGTTTCTCCTGCTGACCAGATAAATCTTACAGAAGATTTTGATTGGGGCGATGGGCCTGAAACCAATTCCTATACTGGGGAAATAAACG
>JAJPRE010000030.1 GCA_023700245.1 Candidatus Thalassarchaeaceae archaeon | reverse complement strand
TTGCAATCGCCTGTCTTTTCCCTAAGTTCTCCCTTAGGTGGATTACATCATGGCCGAAGTCTGTAGCGCACTTATCCATCCAATAGCCAGTATCATCATCACTCCCATCATTCACCAGTACTACCCTTAACTTCTCATGTGGATAGTCCAGGCCATCTAGTGCCTTAGCGGTCTCATAGATCACAGAGGACTCATTCTTTGCTGGAACGATTACCGTGACGCTAGGTTGGTAATCTCCTGATTCTGAGAGGTCAGGATCGTATATGGCATAGAATACATAGCGGAAGATTATCGTCACTGCTACTGCCCAGATATAGGTCAAGAATACGGGATGCGCATCGAGACTAGTCATAGCCCTGACATAAATCATCACGAAGGCGGTACCGACGAAAAGCATCCAGAATGCCAATTGTCTCGGACTCACAAAATAGTGTTGTAGCATACCTTAAATTAAATGAACGGTAGATTGTGAGTGATAATAGAGATGTTTGTAAAGTATTGCAAAGGCCAACGCTAACTCTTAGATTTGTCAATACCTTGGCAATGAGTAGTCAGCCTAACTCCCTGAAAAATATAAATTGTTGAATTCAATGAAATCACTTCGAGGCCATAAGCTTGCATGTACAATATTGGTTATGAAGAATCGATAAATTCAATTCATGCGAATGATTAGCAGGAACATGAAAGTACTTGTCCTGGGTGCTTCTGGTTTTATCGGTAAAAGCATTGTTTTGAAGGCTCCCGACCATGTTGAACTGACCGGAACTTATTTCAAAAACGAAATTATCAACGGGCATGGTCACTTTGAACACCTGAACTATCTGGATGCAGAACTTGATTGGAATCAAATCATAGAGCCTTATTCGTGCATTATTGTAGCTGCACGAGCAAATGCTGAATCCGCCATAGAGCGTGATATCATTTCACAGCTTTCACAGACAGCTTTCGCGAAAATGATCAAAGCAGTAAAAGAAAGTAGTTTGAAGCCATTCATTGTTGCTTTGAATGGAAGTTTAACTTACGGCAACCGGGGTGAAGAACTGGTCAAAACAGATGATGGAATCAATCCGACTGGTTTTGCAAAATCATATTCGATTGCCGAAAAGCCGTTTAGAGATTACCTAACACAAGATAATGAAATTGCGATAGTACGAGCTCCATGGGTCTTAGGACCTGGTTCTTGGTTTTCACAGATATACCTCCTGGCAAATAAAATTCCAATAATAGGAAAGGGGGAACAGTGGATGGCGATCGTAAGTGTAGATGATTTAGCTGAATATATATGGCAATTGGTTGAGGTGCGAACCCGTGGAATATTTCATCCAAAATTAATCAGCCGGTGCAGACAGAAGGATTTTGCAAGTACCGTTCAACAGGTTACCAAAAAGCAAACACAAAAACTAGGAAGATTCAGTTTATTGAGGATGGAAATACAAATGCGTGAATCAATACTTGCTTCGATTAAACTTGACGATGGAGAAGGCGAACAATCCGAAACTGAGTTTGCGAAGATTGGACTAAAAACCGCTATCAAAGATATCTATTCTGGTTTTTCATAGATGTACAAACTGTATTCTCCTAAATTCCAAAAGGGAGTCCATTGCAATAAAACATCTAATTTGTACAGGAATTTACCTCTGAGACTTTGGTAAGGTGCCCAATGATGACGATACCATGCCGGGTGAGTTATGCAGTAGCCACTTCGATGTTTTTTAGTTAGATATTTTTTGAAAATATCATGAATTTGCCTTGCAGAATAACATCTTGATGCCAAATAACGAGTAGGGGAGTATCCTGTCCATTCTTTTCTCAAACGATTAATTGCCTTATTCGGCCTTAACAATAGAATGTTCCAGATAACATCGAAGGCATACCATTTATTGACAAAAGTCGCAACGATTCTTCCTCCTGGCTTTATGACTTTTGACATTTCAAAAATTGCTTTTTCAAGTTCTCCACAAGTGTTGAGAGCACCAAAAAATATGTAGATTGTGTCGATTGAATTGGACTCAAGATACTTTTTTGAATCCTCTGGGCCCCCAAGAAGAGGTTTAATTTTAGTCGACTTTTCTGCTTTTTGAACAACTATTTTATGAAACTCTGGAGTAATGTCAAGTCCGAACACAGAATCAACCTCTTTAAGCTCTGCAAACCAAACCATATCAAGGCCTGGCCCATATCCAATTTCTAACAAATCTTGAACTTCTCCTTCGAGAACTTTTTGCCGAAATAGGTTTCTCAGAGTCATCAGAACGTGATTTTCGTTCGCACGCGATTCGAAACTTTCAGCCTCTTCATCATAATAATCAGCAACTGATTGATGATACTTTTTAGGATTCATTTAATGGCCTCGATTGCATTGCTATATTCTGCTTCAATATGCAACTTATGGCTGTTTTCATGCCCTCTGCAAATTGATTTCGAATAGAATGCTTCTGTCGATTGGGATGAAGTCGATAACTGTTTAATTCGACGAGATGATTCCCATGATTCAATAATATTACCAAGAAAAGGGAGCTGCATAACTTTCCACCACCAAGGATAATGAGGTATTTGGTCAATATTTATGGCTGTTTTTCGATTTGTATTTGGTAAAATATCTTTTGTCCAGGTGTTTTTTGCATAGAGTTCAGTGAGCCCTCCGGCGTCTTTAACTGGAATAATTTGCATCATCTCTCGAGCAATATAAACGCCTTCCTCAAACTCCAGAGAATCTTCTGACATTACCATATTCGGACAGAGTAGTTTGCCACGAGGATGCTTGTGTGAAAGATAGATAGCTAAGGCCCGTATTCTCCAAACCCATCCTGGTTTAGTGATTATCAATACATCAACATCTCCATCTTTTGCGTTCACACCTGCTGCAACCGAACCAGTAATGGCGAGTCCCGTAATATTATTACATGAATTTAGAATTGCCAGGACTTCTTTTGTTTCTTCAAGAGTTTTGACTGCGAGTTCTTTCGAGTAGGAAAGATTCAAGTTCTTTGGATAATTACTTGAAAAAACGATTTCATCTTCAAGAAATAAATGAGATGATGCCCCTATTGCTGAAATAAGATTACTTTGCGATGATTTAATTCTTAAATTTCTCAACAAATCATCAATTTGGATGTGTTGATCAAAAATACTACAATAAGCCAATACTTCATCTATGGCTTCTACGATTTCTTTACAGTCTGTAGAATTCATTGTTTACATATTGCCTATAACTCATCGGTTTAAGAATTAGTAAGATAATTCTTATCCATTAGAAGTTATAAAAACAAAGCGAGTGCAATTAAATTCATGAGCGATGATTTGAGCCTAGGGCATCAAATTACACTACAGTTAATGCCCATCCTGATGATTTTAGGAGCAGTTATGTCACTTGGGGCTAATTTCTGGTTGCCTCCACTGTTACTAATAGGCTTGTGTGCCGCTTTAGTGATTTATTGGTTTTATACTATGAAAAATCTTCATTTTGAATGGAAAGATCTCAGGTTCGTCATTCTTCCAATCTTGGTAATGAGTATTAGTTTTCTAACTTATTACCATCTAATGCCCGCTTTTTATGACCAAGCCTATCATATGCAAATTTCAAACAGAATCATTGATCGATGGGACTGGGAGCCGGTACACCAAGGGATGGACTACTCTTTTCGCCCCGAAATAATTTCAGGAATTGCGGCAATTGAGCTTTGGCTAACTGGAGAGTCTTCAATTATTTACGTAGTGCCAACACTTCTACTAATCTCAACAACGTGGTCAATACAACATGCAGGAGAACATTTCAGCAATCCTAAGTGGGGATTCATCTCTGGAGTCGTATTCTGCTTACTACCTGTTACCATTATGTACGGTAGGACAATGCTTCTCGATGTAGCAGTAGCTGGGATGATTGTCTCAGTTTTTCACCATCTTCATTTAAGTTCCAATACAAATCGATATACCTTAATTATGATCGGAATACTTTCCGCTATTATCGGTTTAACCAAATACTCATACCTTTACCTCGGTGGATGGATTTCCATTCTGTATTTCATAAGAAAGAAAAAAGAAGAAAGTAAGTATATTGCGTTTGGATATTTCGCTATTATTACGCTTTTTCTTTTGAAGAATCAAATTCATACTGGATGGATTTTAGGCCCTCTTCAATCCCAATTATCAGGTACTTTTGCTAGCGGAAGTGCAATTGCCGCGGATAGCGTGACATACTCGCCACGTGTATTTCTAACAGAATTCGTTGAACAATGGCACATCGTTTTAATTTGTATCGGCCTATACGGCAATGTTTTGATTGCGAAAAGACAAAGCGAATATATTTTCAATTTTTGGCTTTTAATTCTACCAGCAGTTATTTTGCACGGATATGTCCTTGATTTTGGATGGCCTCGGTATTCAACCCCTTGGTTTGCACTTTTCTGTATCGGCCTTCCAGCTGCAATTGTCCATTCGAACGATGAGTTCGGAGAACAAATTAGACAGTGGAAAATACCGTCAATATTAATTGGAATTTTAATTTTAACCTTTCTTGGGCCGATGCTTCAGACGATTGAAGATATGGAATCAAGATCAGAAAGTATGTATGATGAAAGAGAGAATTGGTCTAATATTTACCGAGATGTTGGTTCCGAATTAGATGGAAAAATGACAATTGTTACTGGTAAAGATATCACAATGGGACTTTATTCCCACACTCCTTGCTTCAGATATGAGGATCCTGAGTATTCTATGCTGCAAGCTATCAACAAATTTGAGGCAACTCATGTATTTACTCAGGACCTGCAATATCGGTATGATATTGACGTCAACAGCACATTCCTGTATGGTTCACCGATTGAGCCAGTCAAAGTATTCTCGTCGAATAAGTATATTGGACGACTGTGGGGAGTTGATCAATCGCGACTTGCACAGTCCGATTGGTGGAGAAACAGTACCATCGAAATAAACGGTAGTGGAGCACATTATGGAGATTTTATTTGGTTGGAGAATGGTTCAAAATTTGATCTATTGGAACATACAGCCATACGCCAAATTTATGAAACAAAATCAAAAATAGTATTGGGAGAAATTTTTGACGTGCTCAGTCAAACTCGTCAAAATTTGCTATGTGATTCTGTAGAATCTTGTTCAGATGTCAACAGATCAGACCATCTTGAAATGAATTGGGCTGTTTGGATGGTCAAAGATGTCTAAAATGTGGACGTTTAGATGGTAGTCAATTTGAATTCCCATTTGGATTTATGAAAGTCCTTATCATGATTTGACAAGTGGCGACTATAACAAATATAGATGCAGCAACTAAAGCGATTCCTGAACCAGGTCCAGCATCATATTCTGCTGAAAGGTATAGTCCAATAATGACTGAAGATAACCCTAATATTTGTGTCCAAACTAAACATGATTTGAAACTTCGGCCAATTAGTTGTGCTGTTGCTGCGGGAGTAACAAGTAGGGCTGTAACCAGTAATGCCCCTACAATTTTTACCATACTTACAACTACTGCAGCCGTTATGATACTGAACAACAGACCAATACCTTGGACAGGAAGACCTTGTACTCTAGCAGCCAGAGGGTCAATTGTAATTGCAAGCAATCCGTTACGAATGACGAATAATAATATTAATGCCCCTATGCAAATAAATGAAATTTGATCTAAGCTAGCTTTGTCGATTAAAAGTTGGGAACCAAATAAGTAACTATGAATTTCAGTTGTTATAGCTCTACCAGATATCCTTAAAGATACAAGTCCAAGTGCCAACATACCTGTCATAAAAATAGCAATAGATGAATCCCCAGTAAGTATTTCTCTTGATTGTAATTCATAAATTAAGATAGATGCAATAATGCTGAACATCAATGCATACCACAATGGAGATGTTGCACCAAGAACGATTCCAATAGCTACGCCACCGAACGATACATGTGCCAAGCCATCTCCAATTAATGCAAGATTTCTAACCAAAAGGAATGTTCCAAGAAAACCTGCTACAATTGTGACCATTATAGAAGCAATCAATGCACGTTGTAAACCTGGGATGACGCCATTGAAGAAAGATGGGAAATATTTCCCTGGCATTGCTGGTGCAATGAATTCTAACAAAGGGACACAGATGTCAAATAGAATTAAACCAATTCCCACTATTCTTCCTCCTTTTTATGAGATTTTGAGTGAATATGATCTTCCTCGTGAACTGGCCTAATTCCACGTAAATCTGCAAGTCTTTCTAATTCAGGAAAATCTTCATTAGGGCCGTCAAAGCTAATGGTCTCTTCCAAGAAAATCATCCTATGGGCCGTTTGGCGTATAGCAGTTAAATCGTGAGAGACCATAAGAATTGTTTTTCCACTATCATGACAAAGTTGATCTAATAATTTCAATAATGAATTTCTAGCATCACGATCCATACCAACCAAGGGCTCATCAAGTAAGATAAATTCAGCCTCAGTTGCAAGTGCTCGAGCAATAACAGCACGCTGACGTTGGCCTCCCGATAGTCTAGCGACATCGATATTTTCGAAATCTTGTAATCCTACCATTTTGATTGCTTTATTCACTTTTTCATGACGAGCATTATTTGACAAGAAAAACAGATTTTTAGCATTTAAAGTACCTAAGTGAACTAATTCACGAACTGTGATTCGGACATCTCGGGGTAAATTTGCTGCAGCCTGAGATACCCAGCCAATTTTTCCATGAAGTTTTCTCGACATAGGGCTGGAATCATAAACCTTGATTTTACCTTTTTGTGATTTCAAGACTCCAAGAATAGATAGTAGAAGTGTTGACTTTCCACTACCATTTGGCCCTACTAAACCAACAAACTCACCTTTATTAATTGACAAATTGATGTCTTTTAAAACTAGTTTTCCAGATCGGAAAATTGTTAAATCATCAATTTTAAGAATCGGCCCTTCTTGGATTTTTTTACCCAATGATACCGTTTTCATATAGAGACCACCAAGATGAACTATTAGATTCCATTGTATTAAAAATTAATACTTAAGCAGTTCTTGCCATATAAAATTCAACCACCAAGTAACCGATAATGAATACAAATACGCTTGTAACTAGGATGATTGGGAGTGTGTCGACCATATGCATGTCTCCACTCCTCCCTCAAAATAGTATTACATGCATTCTATTTGTAATTAACATCCCATTCCATTAACTAGGTTGTTAAGGTTCTTATTCATCATAGTTAGGTAGTTTTCGTTAGTGTCACTTGGGGCCATTTCCATAGTGTACAATATTTCTATTGATACTCCTGTATCTTCAACAATACTATTTACAGCGTTTTGATTAGTAAATTCTTCAACAAACAGAATTGTAATTCCTTTTTCATTGATTGTTTCAGTGACTTTGATTATATCTTGGGGAGAAGGTTCTCCTTCTGGATCCAATCCGTGCAATGTAATGATATCGATATCATATCTGGAAGACATGTATGAGTATGCATTATGGTTTGCTATAATTGTTTTATCATGCCCCCCTATTGTACAAGTTCCTTCTACTCCAAATGCATTCTCATAATCACCATCCAAGGCCTGTAATTGTGCACCATAAGATTCAGCATTAGCATTAAAAATACTCGCACCATCTGGGAAATTCAAGATTAATTTCTCTAGAACAATATTGAGTTGTGCCTCAAACGCTACAGGGTCAAGCCAGCTGTGAGGATCATATGTGAAACTCGCGCCTCCATCTGCAATGATTGTACCATCACTGGAATCATCACCATGATCATCGTGAGCTCCCGCTCCTTCTTGAGCGATTGGTTCGACATCAGTACCAGCAGAATCCTTCAGGTAATGCTGATCACGCTCAAACTCAGTAGGAACGTGTTGAGCATACATAGCCATACCAGTTATTCCAGTGGTATCCATTGTGAATGTTGAATCATCACCAGTACCTACATGTAGTTCGAAACAAGAACCGGTTGTAGCGATTGATGTCATGGCTTCACCATCTTCAACAACAGTGCATGAATCACCTTCAATTAGTGCTTCTACACTTGCTTCCAAACCTTCCATAGTCTCTTCATTTGGTGTATCTGTTGGAATGAGTACTAATCGCATTGTTGAGTCAGCATAGCCCCCGTCAACCTTTTGCATAGTCCATGTGTGTGTAATGTCATTCATTTCAAACACTCCTGCCCATTCGAATGGAGTTGAACCATGACCGTGATCATCATGATCCGCGTGGCCACCTTCGCCCATCAATACAAAGAGTTCAACATCATTAGGTAAAGCGAAGCCGTAATCTCCTTCTACCTCAATATGAATAATTACAGCGCCTACTTCATGATGCCCTTCTTCATCAGAGTGATCCTCATCACTGTGACCGCTGTCAGCAGCAGTCCATACCAAGCCAGCAGCCTGGCAGTCTGATTCGGTTGTAAGATTCATATTTACTGTATGAGTATTCACATTATAGCAGGCCATTTCCTCAGGGAAGGAAAGTGTATGTGCAACACGGCCAGTATGGATTTCTGGTAGGTTATGATCGCCATGTTGCATCCAGACATGACCTGCTGCCTCACATTCTTCCTCTGTAGATTCGTAATTTTCATGAGTCTCAGCGTTGTGACACATCTCCTCATCATGATTATCATCACCATGATCATCGTGAGCTCCCGCTCCTTCTTGAGCGATTGGTTCGACATCAGTACCAGCAGAATCCTTCAGGTAATGCTGATCACGCTCAAACTCAGTAGGAACGTGTTGAGCATACATAGCCATACCAGTTATTCCAGTGGTATCCATTGTGAATGTTGAATCATCACCAGTACCTACATGTAGTTCGAAACAAGAACCGGTTGTAGCGATTGATGTCATGGCTTCACCATCTTCAACAACAGTGCATGAATCACCTTCAATTAGTGCTTCTACACTTGCTTCCAAACCTTCCATAGTCTCTTCATTTGGTGTATCTGTTGGAATGAGTACTAATCGCATTGTTGAGTCAGCATAGCCCCCGTCAACCTTTTGCATAGTCCATGTGTGTGTAATGTCATTCATTTCAAACACTCCTGCCCATTCGAATGGAGTTGAACCATGACCGTGATCATCATGATCCGCGTGGCCACCTAACATCTTGAGCGCGGCCATGTTGAAGTCCTCATCATGTTCAGATTCGAACTCAAGAACATGCTCCCCTGCTTCCATGTGGAATATCTGAATGGTTGTATCGGCCGGACATGCCTCAGGATTCTCGATTAATTTCTCAGCTTTTGCGTGTTCATGTTCTTCATGGACATCGTGGCCATCTTCACCATGATCATCGTGGTCACCAGTATCATTATGTTCATCATGGCCATTAGTTTGATTATGGCCATCAGTTTCATTATGGTCATCAGTTTCATTATGGTCATCATGATTACCTTCTGGCATGTTGTCAAGCGTGGTTTTTTCAAACGGTCCATCATTCATCAACTCACAAAGTTCAGATACTAACATTGATTCATAATCAAGAGAGATTTCTCCTGTTGGCATTGTATGCGTCATATAGGAAGGTGGTGCATTATCTCCAAGTGATGATAAAGTTGATTCTACCCATGGTTCAAGATTTAGGCCATGATAAAAGAAGGCATCACTATTCTGTAAACGTATTAAATCAGATACTGAAGGTTCGTAATCGTGGACAGGAATATTATTTTGGCTCATGTATTCAATCGTGACATGATCTCCTGCTATTGCAGAAACCAACTCTCCGACGTGGTATGTTGATACCATTACATTACCAAATGGTTGAATTTCAACAATATCGTTATCTGATGTAGTATCATTAGCGTTATCTGCATTATCATCACTTGGGATCGTCACAGGTTCGGGCGTATTTTCTTCACTATCAAGGCACCCTGCCAGGCTCGATAAAATCATAATCAGGCTTACTAACAGTGCTTTACTCAGTCTTCTTCCCATAGCTCTCGCGAGACTATTAACTATTTAATAAATGTTATTAATTAATCATATGGAAATTATTATTAACTCGGTGCTTTGACATAAAAACATGAGTCAAATTATATCATTTAGCACTGATAAATCATTCGCCAATGATTTAGATAGCGTAATAGAAAAATCTGGATATCAAAATCGAAGTCGTTTTCTTAGAGATGCGGCATTATTTTTTGCCGATATGCAACAACGAGGAGAATTAATGAATATGAAAGATGAAGAAATCCTTGAAGGGCATTTAATTGTCTACTATCAACATGGAATTGAACATAAATTATTAGAAATCAGACATTCTCAAAAATTATCAGTAACGTCATACAATCACAGTTGCCTCAAACATAGTCATTCTTGTGTTGATATTATTCAAGCAATTGGAAGTGCTTTAGATTATCGAACGATAATTGAAAAGTTAAAAAATACTCCTAACGTAGATAAAGTTCATTTTATTAGTGCGCCTATGAGAGAAGAAGGTTGCTGTTAAAGGGCGAAGTTCTCAACGTGTGAGAGAATCTTGCTAGTACTACTCAGTGGGAATAGTATGGGTCCTAAATGGTGGACACTGTTATCTGCATATAGATTAGAAGTAAATTAGTTATGTGCAGTTATCTATGTATCTCGTTCACCGATTAAAGCAAGAAAAAATGATCCCGGGGTGTTCCTTATGGAGTCGTGCTCCTCTTGAGTGGTTTGATGGGCAGAATTGGCCTAATATACATCAATGGTTAGTAGCAAATCTTGAATCAGAAAGATTCCATGAATACACGACCAACTACAAGCATGAGTTACTGCATAAGTCCATGTTTTCCAATTACTGATCTATTAAATCAAATAATAAGATATAACCATCGGTCTTTGCAGTGAATATCAGAGTCTCTGGACCGGTTATGTACAAACCATCACCTTCTTCAATCAACATTTCTCCAACGTAACACGAACCTTTTGGGATATGAAAATATCCCAATCGACTTTTTTTAATGACATGGGTAGTATTTACGCCCATTGTAATATTGCCACCGTATATGTATGCATCCTGGTGTAAACTCACCCCTCCGCTGACACCTCTGGGACTAGCAAGTATTGGGAGTTCGCCTCTATCTGAGACGGTAGGTTTCAATTGTATTTGTTCATACGAAGGAGCTATATTTTCTTTATCTGGAAGTACCCAAATTTGAAGAAATTCAGTTTTTTTATCCTTATAATGATTCTTTTCACTGTGACTGACTCCAGATCCAGCGCTCATCCTCTGAACCTCTCCTGGTCGGATGACTGCCACGTTTCCCTCACTATCTTGATGTTCAAGAGCCCCTTCCAATACTATGGAAACAATATCCATGTTATGATGTCTGTGTGACGGAAAACCGGAACCTCCGATAATAATATCCTGATTCAAAACTCGCAGCGGCCCTATGCCCATATGATCGGGATTATACCAACGGGCAAAGGAAAATGAATGGCGAGTATCCAACCAACCATGATTTGCTTTTCCTCTATTTTCAGATTTATGCATTCGGAATGTCATCTGTGAACTCCTTCAAGTGGTCCAAGAGGAATAATTCGAAATGTGTTAATGTTTTGATGAGACCAGAAATAATGAGCCTTAATATGGTGCCAATGACAAGTTTCACGTACTCCGGGAATATCAATTACTCGTTCAACAAAAGTATTCAAATTGGGATAATCTATAATTCTTCGTAAATTACATTTGAAATGAACAACGTATACCAAATCGAATCGTACTAGCGTGGCGAATAGACATATGTCTGCTTCAGTAAGTTGGCCATTACCATCTCCCACTAGCCATTTCCTATCTTCGAGATGGTTTTCCAGTTCATCAAGACGAGTAAACAATGCAGTAACAGCTTTATCATAGGCAGCTTGAGTACGTGCAAAGCCAGACTTGTAAACACCATTGTTTACAGACTCGTAATTAGCATTAATCATTGAGTCAATTTCATCCCGTAATTCTAAGGGGCAAAGAGAATTCCCGTTACCAAATTCAGATGTTGAAAAAGTATCAAACATCCTGATAATATCACGGCTTTCGTTGTTGACAATTGTTCCATGATGACGATCCCATAATACTGGCACCGTACCTATTTTGCTACTTTCCTGCCATCCATCGAATGCTCTGTTGTAAATTCCTTCAAGACTGGGTTCTCCATTCACTGTATCTGCAGTTGCTCCTTCTTCTTCTTCATTAAATGACCAAGAACCATCAGGATTCATGCGCCAATCAACTACATCAACTGTGATATGATTTTCTAGACCTAGTATCTTTCTTGTGATGAGGGTCCGGTGTGCCCAAGGGCAAGCATGAGAAACGTAGAGGTGGTATCTTCCACTTTGTACATCGAATGTTCCATCCTTCGATATCCAGTCACGAAATTCACTAGTTTTTCGTACGAATTTACCCGAATTAAAGGACTCAGTCCAAGCCCCTGCTTGTTCATCAGTTATATCCATGTTTGATACGTCATACTCAGGCAGATAAAAAGTATAGTTTCACAGATGATACTGAGTTATACAGTTAATGATTGTAAAATATCATTTTTATAGACATAATACAAATAAAAGGAGAGTCTGTAGAATTAGTTAGTTCGCTACTATCTCCCTCGGAGAAAACCATGCCCTACAGAGGAATAGAAATAGTTGATGCTAACTTGTACCGAATGAGGAATCTTGATGTTTGCCTCTAGAATTAATTTGATTCACAGGGCATTGCTGCTAAGTTTGATTCTCTCAACACTGATTCCAGTCTTGATTCGTGTGATTAAAAGTGAATGGAATGGTCCATGGTTCATGATTTCCGATCTTGGAACCAAAGCCCCTGAATCTTATTTTTTTACAATAGGAACGATAATTTCCAGCATATTGATGATTCTTATTGGAATACATTTCTGGCAGATGGAGAATGATTCGCACTCCAATATTCGTAGAATAGGTACATTCTTTGTATTTGTATGGGCCATTGGAATTGCAATGAGTGGTTCGTTTTCATCAAATAAGTACCCCTCACTCCATCTCGTCGGAGCAATATTCGTTTTTACCAGTGCCTCTTTTGCTTCATTTTTTATTGCCTTATGGTCGAAGAAATCCGGTGATAGCCCCTCTGTCATCGGCGGGTACTGGCTCCCCTCCCTTTCGATAATCATAACAATTGCATTCCATATTAGTCACGAAGTTGCACATAGAATGCACCCCGAAGTTATTTTTATGTCTGAAATGGGTGATAATCCTGGTTGGTTTGCTCTGTTCACAACACTTGAGTGGATACTTGGACTAATGATGTTACTAATATTATGGAGTTTCAAACCATTAATCG
>JAJPRE010000011.1 GCA_023700245.1 Candidatus Thalassarchaeaceae archaeon | reverse complement strand
ATTATTCCCATTATTTCATTATTGTTTTCTATTATGATTTCAGTTGAATTTGTAGTTTTAGATTTAGTTATACTTAACAATACTGTTGGCGCCAAATCTGAAATTTTATTATTTAATTTTTGAATGTTAACTTCCAAATGGTCATCAATTATGAAATTCAATTTTTCTGATTTTAAGACTCTCCTACTAATTTCCCACAATGCTAAATCATAAGCTATCGGGTTCATTGTTACACTATGGTACACAACTATTGAAGAATATTGCCGTCTCGGACAATATATGGGATTGCCTTATCGTAGTTTTGTTAGGCCTATCCTGAAGGTAATGGATTCTGAAAAAGCCCATAAGAACAGTATCAATATATTGTCAAAAATTGATGAAAGTACAGCTGGACAACGACTACTAAATTCTATATACGGTGCACCTGATGAACCAATTACTGTTTTGAATAACCTATTTAGGCACCCACTTGGATTAGCCGCAGGTTTTGATAAAGGGGCAGATGTTTTGTCTTCGTGGCCTTCCCTGGGGTTTTCTTGGGGTGAATATGGAGGCGTAACCAGATTTCCTCAAGATGGTAATCCTAAACCTAGAATGTTTAGAGCAGAAAAAGAACATGCCCTCATTAACAGAATGGGTTTGAATAATCCAGGTGCAATTAACATAAAAGATAAATTAAATCAACGTAAATCCGCTGGTAATTGGCCTAGCATCCCTATCGCTGCAAACATTGGACGTTCTAGTAAAACATCTAATGATAATGCACCTCAAGATTACTCTGAAACATTGGAAATATTATGGGATTATGCTGATATTTTTGTGTTGAATGTATCTTCTCCCAACACTCCTAATCTTAGGGAACTTCAAAATAAGTCATATCTAGATTTAATCCTATCCGAATGTATGAAAGTTAGGGATAATGCGACCGTGTATAAACCAATATTATTGAAACTTTCACCTGACAGAGGTGATGATCAAATTATTGATTCGGTAGATACGTCAATAAGACATAATATTGACGGTTTTATCGCTACTAATACTACTATAAAGAAACCAATACCTATGAATACTAAATCACGAAAAATATTATCCCAAGAAGGTGGTTTATCGGGTAGGCCTTTACATAATAGATCTTTAGAAGTTATAAAACTAATACACGGGCATACAAATGGTAATTATCCAATAATAGGCGTCGGAGGTATCGAATCACCTGATACAGCTTGGTCTGCTATAACATCTGGAGCTTCGCTAATGCAATTATATTCATCATTAGTATTTCAAGGCCCATCTGTAGTTTCAAATATTGTTAAAGGGATTAAAAAGCGACGTATAGATGAAGGATTTGAAAATATTTCCGAAGCAGTTGGATATAATTCAGTATAATCTAAAAAACATAATGAGGATGCTACAATGATTACAAATAAATTTACTAAATTATTTATAATTGGCTTCTCTATGTTTATGATATTTTTTTTAATGCTTTTGACAGTAGATCCAGATATACAATATTCTGTTGATGATATCATGAAAGAACCAGATGAATACGGTAACCTAGATATTTTTGTCAGAGGTGAAGTCGAAAATTCCAGTTTATCATTGGGTGATAATTTTTTTAATATATCGGGAATAAATTACGTAATTTCAGTTGATTATTCAGGAGCATCACTACCTGAAGGATTCCATGAAGGATTAACGGTTGCAATCAAGGGTAAATTAATAAATGTAGATGGTCAATGGACCTTATTCGCTACAGAAGTTATAACGGGCTGCCCTTCAAAATACGAAACAGTTGATAATTCTTAAAATGGATTAATTGATACGTTATGGGATGATGGGATGGACGGGCTAGGGGGAGCGTTGACGTGTTCTACAATTCACAAATCGTTGATAATGGTGACCTGAAGTTCGAGGGCGGCGTAGACGAACCACTGATGACTCATCGGTTAACGACGATGCTTCGCCCCCAAGAGATCCATGTTAGTGGAAATTTCTTCCGAAGGGAAGTCATGACCACTTTACACTTGGGAAACAGGTCAGGCGCGGAAGCGAGCAGCCCTACTGAGAATAATGGATGCCTTGGGATAGCGGAGTGGAGGAGATTGATGGCATATCATCTATGGTAACGTACGTCCACCGAGAACATGCCCACCCTATATTTCATTCAAGTTACTTAATTCACATATGATTTTAAAAAATTCTTCTGGAACAGGTTGTACTGATAGTCGACTACCTTTTCTCAATAATGGCATCCCTTCCAACATTGGATTCTCTCTCATTTCAGGAAGTGTAATTTTTTTAGTTTTTACAACAGGTTCTATGTCAACCATAAACCATCTAGGATTTTCGGGAGTAGACTTTTCATCATAATAATTTGAATTAACATCCCATGATGTAAAATCTGGATATGATTCTTTACAAATCTTAGCTATACCTGCTACATGCGGAGGTTTACAATTAGAATGATAGAATAATACTAGGTCGCCTAATTTCATATTATCTCTCATAAAATTTCTAGCTTGATAATTTCTTACTCCGTCCCAGTGTGTCGAACCATCAGATACTAATTTATCCCAAGGGTAAACATTTAATTCACTTTTCATTAGCCAATACTTTAACATTTTACTCTCTCTATTATCTAATACATGAATCTTATTATCTACCAAGCATCTTCGGAATTACCGAATAATAATGCCGCATCTATTACATCTATATCGTCTCTAACAATTGCTCTTCTGATGCCTGCCGCTTTAACCATATTTTCAACTCCCCCAGTCAAGCCCCAATTCATTTTGACAAATAATGAATATATAGCGGGTAGTAACAATAAAGCAGACAATGCAGCTATAATTAAAAGTACTATTATAACAGCAACGAAGGGTTTTATGGCAGGTATTGGTATTAGAAAAGCACAGGACATTCCAGCAGCAGTTACAGTAGTTGCCTCGAACAAACTCATGCCTGTACTTGCACAAGCTGTTTTTATGGCATCTAGATCTCCCCCTAGTTCTTTCACTCTATTAGCAATATGAATTGAAAAATCAACTCCAACACCAACCAAAATGGAACCAATCATAACTGTAACTAGATTAAGGGGTACGCCATTAGTATCCATTACTATCCACTGCATTCCAACGGTAAATCCAACCGGAACGGTAGTGAGTAAGGCATATCTCAAATCTCTAAATACTAATGCTAATGTCAATACTGTAAACCCTAGGGCGAAAAATAATGAATTCCATTGCGATCCTACAATCATTTCATTAATTTCAATAGTTATTGGGGCCACACCAATTAAATTAGTAGCATCTATTGAATATTCTTTTTTTCCTGCACTTTCAGTCTTTAAATTGATAAGATTGACTGCCTTAGAAGTTGATTGACTGTCTAAAAACGGCATATCAATATAGATTAAATTTTTATCAAAATCATCAGATATGAAAAATTCCCTCATTTCGTCTGTTAGGGTATTGTAGAATACGTATAACAAAAAGTTTTGTATTTGCCTGCCGCCATCATCTTCTTGTGCATCTAAAGTATCTAATGCTGCCCAAAATGAGGCATTTCCTGAAGCTTCTCTATCAAATATTAATTCTGCTGCATCGTCAATAGCGCCCGGTAGTGGCAGCTCATCTAATAAATCCAATATGGGCGAACCTGAAATATTTACTCCAACTGCTATTGCTTTCATAAGAAATACTACAGACACAGCACTAGTATTTTCAATTCGATCACATTCAGCCGCCAATTCCTCTATACCTTCTAGGTTGCCATAAGGGTGATCAGCAGTGAATGAAAATGAAGGTTCAGCACCAATTGGTGCTTTTACCAATATAAAACCTGGTTGACCTGAGTCAAATTCATCAGAGTACACCTTCATTTTTTGAACGGCAGCAATTTCTTCTGGTGCCATGTCCAATAAGTCAATGTTTTCTTCTATATTTTGCCTAGATATTCCTGCAGATATTAACATCAATAATAAAAATACTGATAGAGATACCTTTGTCCAATTAACTGGAACTTCTACCGCATTTGTAAATAATTTGGGTGGAGGGTGGGAGGGCTTTTTTAAATCCAGTAATAATGTCAAATTTGGTACCATTAACATAGTCATTAAGTATACAACAACAATTCCTCCTGCCAATGACCACCCTACAGTTTGTATTGGCCGCATAGGAGTAAAAACTAAAGATATAAATCCTATTATCGTTGTAGTCGCAGATAAAAATACAGCCTTTCCTGTAGAATTTAACGCCTCATCTATTTTCTCCCTAGGGCTACCTTTTGCCTCTGCATATCTATTGGTGATGTGAAGTCCATATGAAACTCCCAATGCCAAAACAATCGGCCCTACAATTATTACAGTCATAGTTACTTCATAATTAGAAAAACCAATTATTCCCAATGTTATCCATACGGAACATAATGTCGGTAGACCAGTAATAATAACTACTTTAACGCCCTGAACAAATCTAATCCTGCCTGTTTGTAATAAATCACAATGGAATAAAAATAATCCAAATGAAACTGCTACTACTCCAACTGGAAATACAGTCCAAAAAAGTTTAAAAGACTCTTCTGTAATGGCATTAGTTAAAGGCGTAGGGCCCGTTAATGTCATAGTCAAGTTACGTTCTTTCCATTTATTATCAATAGAAATTTTATCAATTATTAATTGTGTTCTTTCAATTATTCCTGGAATACCTCCATCATCATCTATTCCATCTCCATCTTTATCTAGATTTCCAGAAATCCCAAAAATTAATACGCCCCTGTTCCAATGTTTTGCTGATACATTCACTTGGTTTCCAGCAGCATCAAAAGTTCCTACGTCCCGAACTAACTTATCTAATGCATTTTGCGGCATCTCTTCCAATATCCGATCTATCCTATCTTGTTCTTCGGGTATCGCATAATTTCCAATTAGATCAGATTGAGAATCTATTGTATCATTTGCAGAATCAGAAAAATCTTCATTTCCAGTTGCGTCGGCAACACCATTAAAAAACGCCTTCATAAGACGTCCTGCACTAGAATTAACTTCTTTTATGACAGTAGATATGGATAATACATATACAATGGAATCATCATCACCTCTATCATTTCTATTGGAATTAATACTTCTTTCAATCTGATCTAATTCATCTAAAATTAATTTTTGCGTAATATTATAATCTTCGGATTCTACGTAAACAATCATAATATTTGTTGTCCAATTTTCTCCAACTTCTTCAAGAAGATTTTTCGAACTTGAAGGGTCCGTGGACTCAGGAAGATAAACATCCATTTCACCATTTACATTCAATGCAGCCTCTTCACTACACCAACTTGGCTCATATCCTGTTCTACAATCATTAACACCTGAATGAGTAGTAAAAAAACCTGTTATTAATAGACAAAAAATAACAGTTAATGCTGGAAACATTGTAAGTAAATTGGTAGTAGTTGCTCCTCTGAATTTTCGCTTTATATTATTTGTAAATTTAGAAATTTTTTCTAAATTTGATTCTTGTCCATCATTACTCATGCCGGACCCCTATTATATGCTGTATGAAGGAAGGACTTCAACCTCTCCCTTTAAATTCTCATATGTACGTCATAAATGTATGTCAGATATTGGTAACGGTCAAGAGTAACATACACTTGGGGGCGATGTAAATAGAGGTAGTGTAATGAATAAACCTAAAATATCTGATAAAAGATGGTCTATAGATTTGGAAAAAAAAATCCAAGACAATCATTATCTTGAAGTTGGACAATATTATTCATTTAACCCAAATAGCGATAAAGAAATATTTGTAATAGATACTCCACCGCCATATCCAAGCGGAACCTGGCATATTGGTGCAGTAGCTCAGTACAGTATGATAGATGTTATCGCAAGAAGTCAAAGGTTACTTGGTAAGGAAGTATTTTTTCCATGGGGCGTAGATAGGAATGGGATAAATATTGAATTTACTGTGGAAAAATCTACCGGGCGTAAGATGCGAAGTTTCGAGCGAGCCGAATTTTTAGATTTGTGTTCAAAAACAATAGAGCACTTCACTGAAGAAATGAGGCATATAGCAAAGAGAGTTGGGTTATCCTGTGATTTTGATAAAGAATATCTAACTGACTCTCCCGAATATAGATCATTAACTCAATCAATATTTGTTGAATTATTTAAAAAAGGAGATATTATAGAAGACCTCCGCCCTAATATCTATGATCCAGTAGAAGGTACAACAATAGCAGAAGCTGAGGTTCAGAGGGTAGAAAGAAAAACTAAATTATGCAATATAAAATGGTTAACGGACGACGATGAAGAAATAATTATTACGACTACAAGGCCGGAATTAATTTGCGCATGCGGCGTTGTGGTTGTTCATCCAGATGATGAAAGATACTTACATTTAATTGGTAAAAATATTAACTTACCCCTGTCAGTCAGAAACAGAGGGAGTAATGTTAAAATTCTCTCACATCCATCTGTAAAGATGGATTTTGGTAGCGGAGTCTTAATGGTTTGTTCGTTCGGTGACCAAAACGACGTCACTATTTTTAGGGAACTTGGATTAAAACCATTTCAAGCTATTGACTTAGATGGAAAAATGACTTCTATTTCAGGAGATTTATCTGGTTTATTAGTTAAAGATGCTAGAAATTTAGCAATTGAGATACTGAATAATGAAGGAAAAATAGATTCAATATCTGACCATATTCAGGAAATACCAGTTAGCGAAAGGGGAAATAATCCTATAGAAATTATTTTATTAAAAGAATGGTATGTTCGCCAAACACATATCCAAGATAGGTTATTAGAACTATCAAACAAAAGTAATTTCATTCCTAAAAGAAATAAACAATTTTTGCATGATTGGATGGATGGAATATCTATAGATTGGCCAATTAGCAGAAGACGCTGGTACCACACTGAGATACCTATATGGTACTCAGAAGATGAAACAAAAATTATCGTCCCACCAAAAGGAACTTATGTTCAACCTTGGTTAAATTTACCACCCGATGGTTCAGAGATAATAGATCGTGAATCTAGAACTTTTATTGGGACTTATGATGGAAAAAATTCTAATCTTGGAGTTATAACTGGTGAAAATAAAGTATTTGATACTTGGATGGATTCTTCTAATTCTAATTTATTTGTATCTGGTTACATGGAAGATCAGGAAATATTTTCAAAAAGTTATCCTACCTCATTAAGGCCCCAAGGGAAAGAAATAGTCAGAACTTGGTTATACTATACAATATTGAAAAATGCCCTATTATTGGACAAACCTGCATTTTCTAATATATGGATAGATGGATTAGGAATGGATCCTTGGGGTAGAAAAATGTCAAAATCATTGGGAAATGGCATTGATGCCAATTCAGTTTTAGAGTGCGGAAGTGGGGGAAAAACCGGTTCCTGGAAAATCAAAGGTCCAAATGGTAAGCAAGTTCAACTTAAGGCTAACAAAATTGGAAGTGAATGTTTCAGGCTTTGGAAAGCTTGTGATGCACAAGTTGGTGATGATTTCCACATAAATCCTGAACAAATAGAGTCCAAATATTTCGGGGTTTTAACTAAAATATTTAATGTTTCTAGGTTTGCTAGCCAATTTGATGTACCTGAAGATCTTGATAAAATTCCAGAAGACCTATCACTTGAAGATAAATGGATTCTTCAAGAATTCTCAGATGTATTGAATAAAGTAGAATCTTCTTGGAATGAAATTGATATATATACTGCAGCACAGACTATTAAGAATTTTAGCACAGGTATTTTTCCTAGCCATTGGTTAGAAATGGCTAAAACAAGATTGTATGAATTTGATAAATCTGCTACATGGACATTACATAGAATTGTAAAAGATATTTTGACAATTTTCTCCCCCATATGTCCTTTCTTTACCCATTATATTTCTATGGAAATATATAATATTAGCTCAATTAGTATTCAACAATATCCTATGCTAATTCTGTCAAGTGATGATTCTGATTATGCTAAAGTCGGTTCGATAACTAATTCACTTACTGATTTTAATTCTTTGATATGGAAAACCAAAAAAGAAAATAATCTTTCTTTAAAATCTGCTTTATCTAATGTTGAAATTCCACCTGACTTATTGATTCTAGAAGGTCCTCTTACAAAGATGCACAATTTAGAATAATTACTAATTCAATTTTGAGTGAGGTACTTTACCATTAAAATAATCATCTAATAATGTAACCATCTCATTCCCAATCCTTCCTTGAGCTTCTAGTGTGGCTGCCCCTATATGTGGAGTTCCTTGGAAGTTTTCATGATTAATCAAATCAGTAATGCCTGGCGGTTCTTTTTCATATACATCCATAGATACTGTAGATAGTTCTCCGTTATTTAGTGATTTTAATATATCTCCTTCATTCAATATTCCTCCTCTTGCACAGTTTACAATATGCCTGCCACAATTTACACCATCATCTCCACTTCTAGGCATCATCATTATTCTATTCGAATTTACTAGATGGTGGGTATCATCTGAATAATTACAATGAATAGAGATATGTGTACAATTTTTAAAAACATCATCAACATTTTCATGCAAGGTACAATTTTTTTCTTTCGCAATCTCTTTTGGAAGGTATGGGTCATAACAATGTAAATTCATGCCTAATGCTTCTGCAATCTTAGCGACTCCTTGTGCAATTCTTCCGAACCCAATTAATCCTAGATTTTTGCCTCGTAACTCAGTACCCCGCAAGGATTTTTTCGTCCATTCCCCATTTTTTAAATCTGAGGTTCCTTTTGAAATATATCTAACTGATGATAACAGGTGCCCTATTGTAATTTCTACAACACTTTGGGTCGAAGATTGAGGTGTATTGCAAACTACGATGTCAAACTTTGATGCTGCTTTTATGTCAATATTATCTACTCCTACTCCTCCTCTACCAATGAATCCTAATCCTCCGCTACTATTCTTAGATACTGATAGGATTTTCTCGTTTAATTTAGTAGCACTTCTAATTACTATGGCATCATATTTTAATAATATTCCTTCCTCTAATTCCTCTTGTTGAAAATATTTTTCAGTAACTATGTGGCCTAATTTTCTCAAATCCATTACTGCAGATTCTGCCATTCCGTCGGTTACTAGGATATTCCCCATATGCTACCTTCAGGGGATTAATCCAATGAACTTTTTCTTAATTTATAGTGAATTCGTAATATTTGACCGCTTTGTTATTGAGTACGATATGGTCAGCATATTATGTGGTAGAATCACTGGAGTCATTATTTACTGCATTTTTTATTTTACTATCTCCTGTGATATTGGCTCTACCGGTTTCGTTTGCATGGCGTTGGTGGGTCGGAATGGAACCAGAACAAGAATATTATAGAGAAAAAGTTCGTACAGTATTAGATTCGGGTATACCAATAAGAAAATATAGGGGTCAATTAGATGCTGAAGCGAGAAAAGTTCATCTCAATTCAGATAGGCAAGCAAGAATTGAGTCTGATTTACTTCATCCACTTAGATTACAGCACTTCCTATTATTTCCAAGTTTAATAGTTTGGCCATTGGTAGGATTATTTGCAGCTATAATTACTCTGCCAATGATGCCAGTTCTAAGATTACTTGAATGGATATTAATTGAAAAATCTGTTTTATCTTGGGTCGCAAGGTTGGTTCAAAAATTAACTAGATGGGAAATTATTGGAATCCCTAGGCTCGATGATGGTGCTAAAGAACTAGACAGAGTATTAGCTTCTATACATAGAATGCCAATTACAGTATTTCTGGGCCTATTCACGTACCTAATAATTTCATATATGCCACTTAGCGTAAAAAATATTATGCTTGTTAGTGCAATTGTATACATATTTCTAGTTTCTTTTATATCCGTAATAAGAGCTGCTACTGCAAGTGCATTAGTATTTGCTGACCCGACAAATCGTAAACTAATTCCAATGGATACCTTTGTTGAAAATGCACTTGGGCCATGGGTAGGAGTTGGATTATTATTTTTATTGTCCAGGCAATTGATGTACGGCGGTCAGATAAGAAGTGATCCTGCACTAGCCGACCCTGTAGCATTTTCAATCAGCGTACTTCTCGTATTATATACTGCAACTATTATTGGGATAACGGTAGAATTAAGCTTCTTTAGATTAAGAGGTTCCAGCGTAAGGAAGTCCTTTCAACGTCAAATAGTTGATATTTTCAATCCAACATTGTATTTGTTTACACGGCATAAAGGATCTTTGCACATATCTCCTGTAATGCCTCTTTCAGAATGGTTAGATGGTGATGAAAAACTAGATATTGAAATTTAATCTAATTTTTCTATTAAAAATGATATATTTTCTACTGTTTCGACAGAATGCATATTTTCATATTTTGCGGGAATTATGCCTAATGAAATTACCATTTCATTAAATTTGTAAGATGATTTAATTTTAATTTTGCCGCCGTCAATTATCCTAAATTTATTTTTATTATGAATAGAGTTAGCCCTTAGTCTAACTAATGTGTTATTTATTTTACCTCTACTTTCTAATCTTGCGTGAATCTCTTGGCCTGGATAACACCCTTTGTTTAATTTTACTAAATGATTTAACTTTACATCAAAAGGTATGGAGTTATTTATGTCCAAATAATCTACAATCCCCAATTCTATTCTAATCATATTCCAATTATCAATTGTGGATTTAAGAATATTACATTCTTTCATGATATATTCCATCGAGGATTTTTCTTCAATAGGAACTAGTATCTCCAATATCTCGTAATCTCTACCGCTTGTCATAGATATTATCACATTTCCATATTCTTTCCATACATTATCCTTTAATTCTTCTTTATCAATGTCTATATAATCTAAAATTTTAGTAATGTTAGTTCCGACTACTCTGTATGAAATTATAGCATCATCGCCATCTATTACTGTAATGTTCTTATTCCAGGGAATTCCTTTTACCAATTGAGATCTAATCTCGCTTCCATTGATACTATTATTAATAATAATGGCTTTATTATCAAGAATATAAATTTTCAATTGATCTAATATTCTACCATTAGAATGGCAAATAATTGAGTCATGTATTTCATTAATTTTACAGCCAATTATTTTGGTAGTAATTATTTTGTCTAAGTGTTCTAGTATTCCTGGGCCACTAAGTATAGATTTAGCATTATTTGAAGTAATATAATTGCCAGTTGGGTATAAAAATTTAGTCAAATGCATTCCACACCTTAACCAAAAGATTGTCCACAGCCACATTCTCTTTCTGCAGTAGGATTTTTAATTTGAAAACCGCCACCCATTAAAGTATCTTTGTAATCTAATTCTATTCCATTTAAGAGGCTACTATCTTTGTTATGAATTAGAATGCCTATTCCGTTTACATCTATTCTCTGAAAATCCTCATCATTAGGATTTTCTGTTATTTTCATATCATACAAATAACCTGAACATCCTCCGGCTTCGGCGCTTATGACTAATACGTGAGTATCATAATCATCTTGCATGGATTTTTTCATAGCATCAATTGCGGAATCTGTTACATTAATTTTGACATTAACTATCTCCACTTCTTCAAATACGGGGAGTGAAAAACCTGAACCGTCTAGTAATCCCATGTCCTTCTGTAACGATGGTGTTATTTGAATAATTGTGTAAAAATAAAATCTAACCCATTAATAATAACATAAAACCTTCTGCGAGGTATAGTGGTTGGAGTAGAGAGCAGAAGTATTGTTAAAGTTACAAATAGTTCAGCAATTAGAAATACAGACAATGTTTGTACTGAATCTCCATTATCTTTGAGTGTATGTTTTGATAATGTCGAACATTCTTTAGGCTTATTAATGCGTACACCAGGAGATGATTTTAACTTAATTAGAGGATTATTATATTCTGAAGGCATAATATCAAATAATTCTGAAATTGAAAAAATAGAATTGGATCTTAATATTCATAAAGTAACCCTTTCAAAAAACTCTATATTTGATCCAGATAAGCACATTAGAAAATTAACAATGACCTCTTCGTGTGGAATCTGTGGCAAGGATTCCATATCTAACTTATTACATTTACATGGCCCTAATTTATCGAATAAAATAAATATTAATATGGAAATTATATCTAACGCTATTCAATCTCTTAAAAATGGACAAGTGATGTTTTCTGAAACAGGGGGGACTCATGCTTGTGCCAGGTTAGATAAAGATGGTAATTTAATACATTTATCAGAAGATGTTGGAAGACATAATGCAATGGATAAATTAATTGGCAATGCTTTACTAAATAATAAAATTCCAATAAATGACGAGATCGTTATAGTCTCGGGCAGATGTTCATTTGAGTTAGTACAAAAATCATTAAGGGCAGGATTTCCGATTATTTTAGCACTTGGAGCGCCTACTAGTCTAGCCGTAGATATTGCAATGGAACACGGAATGACACTTGCATGTTTTGTCAAAGAAAATAAAATCACCGTCTTTTCAGGATCCCGTAGAATAATGCTTCACCAGTAATTAATCATGGGAGATGTGATGTAGTGCATGCTAGTTTGCTCTAACATGGAGAAGCAAGTTTCACCATTAACTCCATTCGAAAAAAAACCACCAAAATTATCTAAGCCTAAATCTGTTGCTGCAGGAATACCAGGAGTTTTAGCATCATTAAAGCATAGTTACAAAAATAATATATTGTCTTCGGTTTATAATTTATCCAAGATTAATCGGTTTAGAGGTTTCGATTGCCCTGGATGCGCATGGCCTGATCCTGATGATCATAGATCTAGATTTGAATTTTGTGAAAACGGTGCCAAAGCAGTTGCAGACGAAAGAACGTCCAAAAAAGCTAATCCTAATTTTTTTTCAAATTGGTCTATCAATGAATTATCGAAAAAATCTGATCACTGGCTAAATAGTCAGGGAAGAATTACTAATCCAATGGTATTAAAACCAGGTGAGAGCCATTATCAATCTATTTCTTGGGATGATGCATTTAAAATTATAGCTAATGAGATTCATCAATTGGAAAATCCTGATGATTGTATATTTTACACATCAGGTAGAACTAGTAATGAGGCAGCTTTCTTATGGCAATTATTAGCAAGATGGTACGGCACTAACAATTTACCAGATTGCTCAAATATGTGTCATGAGTCATCAGGTGTGGCACTGAATGAATCCATAGGAATTGGAAAAGGTACAGTAAAGTTAGAAGATTTTAATAAATCTGAATTAATCATGGTAATAGGGCAAAATCCTGGAACTAATCATCCTAGGATGCTATCTGCATTAAGTGATGCAAAGAATTTTGGATCATCAATAATCAGTATTAATCCATTAATGGAAACTGGCATGATAAAATTTAAACATCCTCAAAAACCGTTAGATATTATTGGCAATGGCCAAAATATATCCGATGAACATGTGAGTATAAAAATAAATGGCGATATGGCATTATTTAGGGGATTTTCTAAAGTCATTTTAGATAATAATTCTCAAAATGATGACTTCATTAAAAATTACACTAAAGGTTATGGAGAATTTTTAGATTTAGTTAATGATACTACTTGGGAAGATATTGTCAAACATTCTGGCATTTCAAAAGACGAAATAATTAGACTTGGAAATATAATATCCAAATCAAAGTCTACAATAGTATGTTGGGCCATGGGCATCACGCAACACAAAAATTCAGTTGATACAATACAGGAGATTGTAAATTTTCAATTATTAGGAGGTCATGTAGGAAGAGCTGGTGCAGGCATTTGCCCAGTCAGGGGCCATTCTAATGTACAGGGCGATAGAACTGTAGGAATAAATCATAAACCATCTAAATCTTTTCTAGATTCGCTTTCTAAAAATTTAGGCATCGTCCCCCCAACAAATCATGGTGTAGATACAGTTGGTGCAGTCAAATTAATGAATTCAAAAAGTAATAAAATATTTCTGTCTATGGGGGGAAATTTCGTATCTGCAATGTCTGATACATTAGTAACGTCAAAAGCCTTATCTAATTGTAAACTATCAGTAATGATATCAACAAAAATCAACCGTTCACACCTTATAACAGGAAATACAGCTCTAATACTGCCATGTTTAGGTAGAACTGAAAAAGACGTTACTTCCACTGGTAATCAATTCGTATCAGTGGAGAATTCAATGGGCGTAGTGCACAGTTCAGAAGGACATTCTAAACCCGCTAGTAAGTTGTTAAAATCTGAAGTTGATGTAGTTTGTAGAATTGCAATTGAATTAGAAAAATTAATATCTAAACCACCAATTAATTGGTTTGAATTATCTGAAAATTACGATAATATTAGACATCTAATTGAATTATGTTTACCAGATTTTAATAATTATAATGAAAGAGTTAGGGAGAAAGGAGGATTTTATCTACCTAATCCGCCTAGGGATAATAGAATTTTTAATACGAAATCAGGCAAAGCTGAATTCAAATCTAATGTTTTATCTTCAATTATGTCATATGAAGATAAGTTTACCATGATGACCATTAGGTCCCATGATCAATATAATACTACAATTTACGGCCTTAATGACAGGTATCGGGGCATTTCAAATGGAAGAAGGATAATATTCATGAATTCTAAAGATATGGAAAAAATGGATTTACAAAAAAATGATTTAGTTAATATCACATCTCACTATTTTAATAGAAAAATAACTGCAAATAAATGGTTTGTAGTGCCATACGATATACCCGAAGGGAATGTGGCTACATATTTTCCCGAATCCAATGTTTTGATACCACTCGACAGCGTAGCTGACAGAAGTAATACTCCAACGAGTAAATCAATCACAGTATCAATAGATGCTATTTGAATACTATTTTGATAACCTTTTCTTTTGTTCTCTTAGTAATACTTTACATCTATTTATTTGGGTTTTACATAACTCTATGCCATCTTGTTCTAGGCCTCTGTTAATTGCTTGCTCAAAGCATTTCAAACCGTCATCATAAAGTTCTAAAAACGCATAAGATTGGCCCATATTGTACAAGGTTCTACCTGTTAATAAATTAGGTTCTAAGGATATAGCTGCATGATATGCAAGTATGCTTTCAGAATATTTAGTCAAATTATACAAAGCATCTCCTCTTCCATTTTGACTTCTAACTCGAAGTTCTATTTCTTCTTTGGGACATCCTCCTATTGCTTTCTCAAAACAAGATATCGAATCGATACTCTTTCCTTCGCTGAGAAAGTTAGTCCCTTTATTATACCATTCTATAGATATATTAACTTTATCATTATAGATTTTTGTATTTTCAGTTTCAAGTTCAGAAGCCCTTCTTGAACTATCAATTTCTTCACTATTTAATTCTCCATTTTTTTTATCGTCGTCTACAAATGAGTCCTCTACTACTGTAGCTAATATTTTACTTCGTTCTAAACATTGTTGTCCTTTATCTAAATAACCTGCAGATATCAATGCATTACTCAATCCCAACCAAATTTCAGATGATTGTGGTTTATTCTCAAGAATTTTCTTCCACAATTTTACTGATTCAATAAAATCGCCATCATCTAATAACCTCTGAGCCTTTACTTCGTCTGTTTCTTCAGTAATATAATCGCCAAGCAAATCTAATAAGTCATCATCTGACTCTTGAAAATTCTTAATTTCTTCAACAACAGGGTTTGATATTAGCAACGGGCCACTATCATCTTGAATTATATTATTTTCTAATAATTTACTTATTCTATTTATGGTTTCTAAATCGGGATAGCTTATTGCTGCTATATTAGCGAAATCTACTGCTTCTTCTATATTTATCTCTTCAAGTAACACTGCTAAATTAGCTATTGTTGGTGGATGATTTGGAAATATCTCATTCAATTTTTTAAAAGACATAATTGCTCGTTCGGAATCTCCCATTTTAGAATAGGTTACACCTTTGCTATATAATGCAGTAATATTATCACTATCATTCTTTAGAATTAATTTATATATTCTCAATGCTTCCATGTAATTATTAGATCTATAATATGATAATGCTTCCTCAAATTTTACTTTAATATCGAAGAAGGGAGTTGAATCATCGATACCCATAACCGTCCCAAACGGGTAATGGAGATAAGCATTTTTGAATATTGATTATAGTATTTTTTTCAGATATAATATATTATTAATATGAAGGATTGATTAATTATTGGCCTTACCGCTAGCTATGACAGACCCAATACGCATCATGGGAATATGTGGATCATACGACTTAGATTCTGCAAATGGACATATGATTGATCTTGTACTTGCAGAATGTAAAGAAATGGGTGCTGAAGTAATTGTTTGGGATAACAAAGCCAATCCACTGCCATTTGTTGGTGAGGATGGATGTTGGGATCATGATAACGTAAAACTTTACAAAAGTATGGCAGATTCAGCTGACGCTTTTGTTCTTTCTAGTCCAGAATATCATGGAACTATGAGTGGGGTTATGAAAAATTCATTGGATTGGTTATCATTCGATCAAACTACTGGTAAAGTTTTTGGTTTAATAAGCACATTAGGTGGCCAATCAAATACAACTACCCTAAATCATATGAGGACAGTAGTTAGGTGGATTCATGGATGGGTAATACCTGAACAACTTGTAGTATCTAATGTTAAAAATGCCTTTTCTGATGATGGAAAGATTTTAGATTCAAATCTTTCAAAAAGATTAGTTGAATTTAGCACTTCATTATTCAATAATACCCAAAAATTAAGATGATAGGTGATAATCTGGACCTATTACCTAGAGGATCAGAATTTTTGTTATTTATTTCAGCCTTGTCCAGTGTGGTTACCTGGTGGGCATCAAATATCTCAAATAAGCGAGAATTAGCAAAATATTTTGCTTGGGTTGGAGTTTCTTCTATGATTGCATTATTAGTTTGGGTTATGGGAAGTAATTAAATGATGCCAAAAACTTTAATTCCTGCGAGGTTACCAGTTTTATGGCACACCAATTCTGATAATATTGTTACTATAGAATATGATAAAAAGTTTACAAGGTTTGAGTCTTTATTATCAAAGATGCTAAAATCTCCAAAAACCTTGAAGCGGCCCCTAGATAATCTGAACTCTCACCTATGGATACTAATGGATGGATCAAATAACATCGGAAATATAATATCTAAAATGGATTTATTTTTCCAAGAGGAAATAATTCCAGCAGAAGGAAGGATAAATAAATCAATTATCACCTTTTTGGATTTAGGACTAATAACAATGATAAATCCAGGAGAAGAAATTAATTGGAATATTAAAAAATCCGTAAAATAATTACTCTGGCGTTTCAATTCTCGTTTTCTCATCATTTTTTGATTTGTACATCGCAGAAAAATATATTGTCATGGGAATGAATAAAAGTAGGAAAAAACATCCAATTAACGTTGCTAAGCTATATATCGATTCTTGGACAGGATTTAATTTAAATTCTTCAACAGATACAAATTCATGAGAAACAATTTCAACGTCTATTATTATCCCCTCACTTGATATAACATCTTTATTGCTTATGATCTTAAAACTCCAGGAAATAGTTCTTTTTTCATCATTGATTAATTTGATAGCACTATCTTCTGCATTACTGATATTATCACTTTGGAGGTAACCTAATCCTTCTATCGGTAATCCTAAAGATACTCTGCCTTTAATAATCTGTAAATTACTGTTTTCTATTTTAATTGAGTGCACCGAAGCTCTTGTACAAATTTCTGAAACGTCAGAAAAACCTTCATCTTCACAATTGAAAATTTCATCACCCTCTAGCCCTAAAAAAGGTGAGTAATACCATTCTACTCCGGATGCTTCAATTACTAAAATTGATGATTCATTTACAACTCCTTCAACTGAAACATTCATCCATGTTATGGCATCCCTTGTTGTGAAATACCAATTAGCCATATCAACCTCATTTTCTTGTAATTCAACGAAATCAGATTGATTACTGGTTTTATACCCATAATATTCTGAATCCATAGTATTGGAATATACTGCATAGGATAGTATAAGAATTAATACTAATCCCGTACCAACCATGGTTCTAAGCATGTTTGGATTCTTGGCCAATGCTTTCTTCATGTTACTCGAATACAACACCGTTTATTGAATCCTTGTTTGATGTAAATATAGAATTCAATAGCACAGTAACAGTCATCACGATTAAATAGACTCCCTAAGACGGCGAGACACAATAGGTGAGGCTTTGACGACATTCAATGATATTCCAGCTGACATGTTAATAGAAGCCTTAGTGGAACATATTTCTACTATCGAAACGATAGTTGCACCAGAGTGGGCATCCTTTGTAAAAACGGGCACACACAGAGAACGTCCTCCAAATCAAGATAATTGGTGGAGTATCAGGGCAGCAGCAATTTTGAGAAAAGTAGCCTTCAAAGGACCAATAGGGGCTAATCACATTTCACAGGAATTTGGAGGTCCACGTGATAGGGGAGTAAAACCTAACAGAGCGGCTGCAGGATCTAGGAATATAGCAAGAACAATTCTACAACAACTTACGGATGCAGGTATGATTAAAAGTTCATTCAATGCTTCTGGTAGTGTTAATTACGGGAAGATACTAACTCCCGCAGGGCACAAACTAATCAATGATGTAGCGCATTCTGTGAGGCCCAAAGCGGAAGAAAAGTATCCAGGCCTATCAAACTATTAATGAGGTGATATTGTGGCTAGAAACAAACCGTATGCAAAAAAGAAGCGTTTGATTAAAGTCACAAACCAAAATCGTCGTGTGCCGGTATGGGTTATGCTGAGGACTAATCGAAATACTAGTACCCATCCTAAAAGACATATGTGGCGCAGATCTAAATTACAAAGGTGAATTAAATGGCTGAAGTTAGAGAATTAATAATCCCATTAAGGGCAGCTTGGAATGTACCTAGAACTATAAGGGCTAATAGGGCAATCGCAGAGATTAAAAATCATGTATCTCAACATATGAAAAAAACTGAAAATGAAAGAGTTTGGATTGATGAAGAGATCAATCAGTTAATTTGGGCCCGCGGCGCTCAAAAGCCTCCAAGAAAAATCAAAGTTGTTTGCACTAGGGAAGAAGGATTCAACATTTTAGAAGTAAAATTATTGGAGGAATAATTATGGGCAATATTAGACCATCATTTATAAAAATAAGAGCACTTAGATTAGTGGCTGATTACCCTGATAAATTTAATGGAGATTTCGAAAATAATAAAACTTATGTTTCTATGTTTACGGATTTAGGTAATTCTGAAGGTAAAGAAGTTACTAACAAAAAAATGCGAAATTGGATTGCAGGTTACATAACAAGATACAAGCAACGAAGAGTTGATTGATTAACATCACTTCCTACTAGAGTGAGTGAGCATGGGTGAACGTTTAGATGTTCATTTACCAAACAAATCTAATAGACTTTGTATTATCTTGGTTAAACCTCAATTTGATGGAAATATTGGTGCAGTTGCTAGGGCTATGTTAAATTTTGGAGTATCCGAATTAAGGGTCGTAGGTAGAGATACTAACTGGTCTGAAGAAACTCGTAATAGGGCCAAACACGCACAATCGGTATTGGATAATTCTGCATCATTCGATACAATTGCTTCAGCAACACATGATTGTTCATTGGTAGTTGGGACTTCAGGAAAAAGAGAATTTGGGAGACAAACTGCATTTAGACATTTTATTGAACCTGAAGAATTACCTGATCGGCTTTCGCTTACTGGTGGTAAGATTGGACTAGTCTTTGGACCAGAAGGAATAGGATTGTTAAATGATGAATTAAATGAATGTGATTTATTTATTTCAATACCTACTTGGGAAGGTTATCCAATAATGAACTTGAGCCATGCAGTTTCCGTATTATGTTATGTATGGTACAGGAAACTGGATCATAATAAGTCCGAGCGTCTTCTAGATCCAAAATTAAAATTAAAATTACGAACTGAAATCAATAGATTAACAGAATTATTACCCTCAAAAGATCATACCCGCAAAGGTATTGAGGAAACTCTATTCAGAGTAATTATACGTGGTTTACCAAAAAATGATGAGATACATAGGCTAATTGGAGTCATTAAGGATTCGGCAGATTCTTTTGAAAAGTCCTAAGGTCTCCAAATTGCCAAGGATTTAGGCGTCTCTCTGACATGCATGGCTATTAATTTTAACTTATTTTCATAATTATTTTTTATTTCAGGAAATACTTGCTCAAAAGCCCACTTAGCTAAATTTTCTGCAGTTGGTATAAATGGAACAATAATAGTTCTATGCCAATCTCCCATTATTTTTAGAGCGGAAATACAATCTTTATCGCCTTCATAAACGATAAATGAATGATCAATTACATCATGTATTTTTTCATTAAGAATTTTAGATACGTCTGAAAAATCCATTAACATACCTTCCTCAGAAACACCACTATTCGATACCACATCTCCTTCTATTTCACATTCAAATCTATATCTATGGCCATGCATATGCCTACATTTACTTTTATGGTTTGGGACTCTATGCCCTGTATCAGTTTCTACAAATCTTCTTATTATGGTCGTCATTTTAACTCCTCTTCAAAATCTAAACTTACTGAATTAATGCAGTATCTTTCTCCTCCAAATTGTGATGGCCCATCTTCAAAAACATGCCCTAGATGAGAATCACACGATGAACAACGTACTTCGACTCGCTTCATGCCATGGCTTACATCAATAATTCTTGATATGTTAGCAGAATCATGCTCTGAATGAAATGCTGGCCAACCACAACCCGAATTATATTTCATTTCAGAAGTAAATAATAATTTATTACAATTATAACATCTATAATGTCCTTTCAAATAAAATTTATCATATCTTCCAGTAAAAGGCTTTTCCGTGCCATTTTCTCTCGTAACATTATGACGCAACTCGGTATCCAATGCATCTAGTAATACTTCTTTCCAGGGTTTTATATATTGTATTGGGTCTTCTAATCCTAAGGAATGGAATGCTAAAATTCTTTCCACGTCTGAACCACTTTTACCACTGGATTTACCTTCATCATCTGGATTATAAGATGTTAATGTATTTTTTAATATTATATTACTATCTATATTCAATATCTTACAAGATATCATTATATCATTTAATATATATTTTTTATCTGTTTCTATATATGGCAAATAAAATGAAACATTTTCTGATTTCCAATTTCCCAATGCGAAAGATTCGTTTATAGATTTGTAAAATTTTGGCCTACAATCTGGATATATTGCATGATCTCCGGAATGTACACCAAGTCCAATCTTAACTTCACAATTATATTTATTCACTAATGAAATTGCATAACCATACAATACTGAAGAAAATATGCCATTACGATTTGGAACAACTGTAACCTTCATTTGATCTTCTTCATAATGCCCCTCTGGAATATCTATGTCATCATTTAGTAATGCTGAGTCAAATATTTCAAAGGAATTACGCATATCAATAATTTTATGATCTATGACGTGACCTATAGAATTTAGATATGTTATATTTGACTTAGCCCTCTCTAATTCTATCTTATGTTTTTGACCATAATCAAAAGAAATACATGTTACATTATAATTATTATTTAGCATATTTATCAGTAGGGCAGTTGAATCCATGCCCCCACTAAATGCAATTACCGCTTTCATCAATCTACACCTAACCATTTATGTGTCTGTAATGAAAGTCTCCATTCATTATTTATTTTAACAATATTTTCAGTTTCAACAAAATTTTTACCGTTCCATTCCACACTCTCGTTTTCGAAATAACACGGTTGTAAGAATATGTGGTCAAATCCATGCTTTAATTCATCATATAATTTTAGGTCTTGTCCACAATAAACAATTTTTAATTCATCACCAAATTTTTGATTTATTACACTATTTGGATATAATTGATCTTTTGGAGAAACACAAATCCAATCAATGATTTCCGGAACTGCAATGGTACCATTAGTTTCTACTGAAAGATTAATATCATATTTCTTTAATTCCTTTCCTATCGTATTAAGATCTTGTAAACAGGGCTCTCCTCCTGTAAATACTACTCTATTACACCTGAAAGATAGTATTTTTTGAATAATATCATCTAAATATAATTCTTCATATTCAAGAAAATTAGTATCGCACCATTCACACCTCAAATTACAATTTCCAAACCTTACAAAAACATGAGGTTTACCCATATGAAAACCCTCCCCTTGTATGGAATAAAAGATTTCAACTATGGGAAATTTTATCAAAATATTACCCCTACTTGTCCAATGAAATTAATTGCATCAACTCGGTTCTCGCTTCAGGTTTGTCGAAAAATACGCCTTTCATGGCGGACGTTGTCATTATGCTACTTTGCTTTTTTATTCCTCTACACTTCATACACCCATGGGATGCTTCTATAATTACAGCTGCACCTAATGGCTTTAGATATTTCACCAAATCTGATGCAATATTTTTAGTAATCCTTTCCTGATTTTGTAATTGTTTAGCATGTTTTTCGACTAATCTAGCAAGTTTACTTATACCAACTATATTATCAACTGGAATATATGCAATATGTGCAAAACCGCTAAATGGGAGCATATGATGTTCACAAGTTGAATGAAATTCAATATTCTTCAAAAGAACAATTCCATCATATCCCTCAGCATTAAACGTGGAGTCAAGAATTTCTTCCGAACTGATGGAATATCCGGCATATATCTCTTCATATGATTCTATTACTCTATTTGGCGTGTCAATTAGACCTTCCCTTAAGTCTCCTGGAATATTTTCTATATATCTCACTAATGTTTCAATAGCTACTCTTGCATCGTCTTCATTTGGAATTTTAGTCATTTTATCATCTCCTACCATGATTTTTATCTATGATATCTAATTGATCTAACATCTTTCTACATGCAGATCGTACTGCATCTGCTAGAGAAATAAATTTTTTTGAATCTCCAATATGTAACTTTAAATCTATTAAAATCTCTTCAGGCATGTCCAAACTTATCTTAGGCACAACCTCTATCCGTAGATGAATAGCAATTAAATATTACTGTGGTATTACTGCGAGAATATTATCTCATACTTTCTAACATACTATCTAACTCTGGATATGTTTCCATAAGGACATTTGATTTTATTATTAGTCGTGATAATTGTAAATTAGCTTCGTCAACGGATACGCCTTGTTCTAGTAAATTTGATATTAATGATAGGCCACCTTGGATAATTCCAGCATCTAAAAATGCATCATTAGATATACGACTTGTAACTCTTAAAATTTCTAAAGAATTTTTTAAGAAATTTACCTCTAAATTAAGTATATTTACGTTTAATAAATTAATATCTCCGAACTTCTCAAGTATAGTCTTCATATACGACCCTGAATATAATTGCTTTTGATTATTTGGAATTCATTCCTGAATTATCTCTACTAATACACCACCAGTGGATTTAGGATGAATAAATGATATTAGTCTTCCATCAGCACCTTTAGTTGGGGCATCATTAATTAATATTATACCATTTTCTTTTAATTTAATAATTAGTCCAGTAATATCACTAACTGTTACGGCTAATTGTTGAATTCCAGGGCCATTTTTAGAAATAAATCTACCAACTGGAGATTCTGAAAATAATGGTTCAAGTAACTCTATTTTGGCTCCACTTTCTCCTGTTAAATACTGTACCTTAACTCCTTGATTTTCTACTATGTGATTTGATGAATCTTTAAATCCGATTAGATTCCAAAATATTTTTGATATTTCAATAGATTCGGTTGCTATGCCAATATGATCTACACTTATTTTATTCATCTAAACACCACTTGGAGCAATCCAGGTCCCGAAAACTTCAATCATAACTTCATTAACTTCGCCCACAGTTGAACCTGCTTTTATGGCAGATATTAACGATTCCATTATATTTTGATCCGTCATACAAACAGATTTTAAATTTTGAAGTGAAATATTAATCGAATTCATATCACGATTATCTTTATACTTCTTTAATGATTTTAATTGCCTTATACTAGAATCACCATCTATATTAAGGGCTTCAATCGGTTCTTCCGCTTCCGTTATATGTTCATTTACTCCTACAACTTTTGTACTTCCCGACTCTACACTCTCAAGATGCTTCCACGCACTCTCGTGAATCATACGTTGTTGAATTCCAGCAGAAATACATTCCATTGCTCCTCCAGATTTCTCTATTTTATCCATAATTTTACTTGCATCCGCGACCAATTCTGTTGTCATTTTTTCAATTAATATTGACCCACTAAATAAATCAGGATAATTTATAATATTAGTTTCTGACGCTATTACTTGTTGTGTTCTTAATGCGATTGTTACAGCTTCTTGAGTAGGTAACCCTATCGCTTCATCATAACTATTTGTATGCAATGATTGAGTCCCGCCTAATACTGCTGCTAATGCCTGATAAGCTACTCTAATCGTATTCACCATAGGTTGTTGTGCAGTTAATGTCACGCCTGCAGTTTGAGTATGAAACCTCAGCATAGATGATTTAGGATTTTTCGGATTATATTTTTTCATCATTTTATACCACATTATCCTTGCAGCACGAAATTTACAAATTTCCTCTACAAAGTTATTATGGCAACCAAAAAAGAATGAAATCCTAGGTGCAAAATCATCTATCTTCATTCCTCTTTCCATTGCACAATTTACATAGTAATGTGCATTTGATAATGAAAATGCTAATTCTTCACTTGCAGTACATCCAGCCTCTCTTAGGTGATAACCACTCACAGATACAGTATTCCATTTTGGTGTATTGTTCTGACACCATTCCATTAAATCTGTAGTCAATCTAATGGAATGTTTTGGAGGATAAACATACAATCCTCTTGCTATATATTCTTTTAAAATATCATTTTGAACTGTTCCGGTTAAATCACTCCGGGAAATTCCATTTTCATCTGCCAAAGCAACATATAAGGCTAATAACGTTGTTGCTGGTGCATTTATAGTCATAGATGTTGACACTTTAGATAAATCTATATTATTAAATAATTGCCTCATATCATTTATAGAATCTATTGGGACACCAACTTTTCCTACTTCACCTAATGACATATCATCATCGGAATCTAGACCCAATTGGGTCGGTAAATCGAACGCTACTGACAACCCTGTTTGTCCTTTATTTAGCAATTCTATAAATCTCAAATTTGTTTCCTTTGCAGTGGAGAATCCAGCATATTGACGCATAGTCCATATTTTTTTCTTATACATCTCTTTGTAAATGCCATTCGAATAAGGTGGTAATCCCGGAGGATTTGGGTCTCCCATATGCATCCGAGACGGTTGGGTAACATGAACAATGCGATTAATCGTGGTGACCGTGCGCACCGTGAGCATGCCCGTGACTCAATTCTTCTTCACTAGCATCCCTTATTTCAATAACCGTTACACTGAATTTCAATATTTTTCCTGCCATGGGATGATTAAAATCTATTTTTACGACATCTTCTAAAACTTCGATTATTGTGAATTGCATAGGTCCATTTTCACTTTGAGCCTGAAACATCATTCCAATATCTAATTCTTCAGGGAATTGATCTCGGGGCATTTCTTGAATTGCTTCTTCATTCCTATTTCCGTATGCATCTTCCGGTGTTAACGTGAACTCTCTTGTTTCATTGGTTTCAGCTCCTATCAATTCTCTTTCAAATCCTTCAATCATATTCTTGTGCCCCACTAAAAAGGACATAGGATCTTTATCTTTGCTGGAATCAAAAACTTCATCTGATTCCGGAAACGTCCCTGTATAATGTACTGTTATTACTTTATTATTTTCTACCTTCATTTATTCACCTTCTTGTTGTGTAATTATCTATAATTTTAGATAATGATTTGTGTTGAGATTCATCTATTATCCCTTCGTCTAATTTTTCACCAATATATTCTCTTGACTGTTGAATTGATTGTCTCTCGCCTTTAGCCCATATGCTTGCTAGCATATTTGATCTATATTCCTCTGCTACGTTTATTTTGACTAGTAAACTTCGCATCTCATACTTATATTCCATGTGTTTACTCCTATCAAGTCTCTTAAGTCTAGTAGCAGGTTGATAATTTTTCTGTCTAGATCGCGGCCTGGGTTTTCTAATTACTGCCGCTGGTTTAGCTTTCAATTTGGCCACAGTATCCTTAGTTGTTGATATTACATTAGCCCTTATTCTACTTTTTTCTATTAATTCCATAGCCTTTGTACTTGGTTGAATTTCGACTTCAGGAGCCAATATGGTATTTTTCTTCTTTAGGCCTATTCCTTTCTTTGGGGCATGTCCTAATATTTGTTGTTCCATCACTGAATCAACTTCTGCGATATCATCTGTCGTGACAATATTTTCTTCAATAGGTTCTTCTATGGGATCAATCATTGAAAGATCTTTTTGTTCGGATACTATTTCTTGTTCATTATTATTAATTGGGTGTTGAATCTTAGTATTTGGTAGAGGTATAATTTTTCTAACTGGTTTTGGTATGTGATTTTTATCTGGAATTATAGGAGTTTTAGTAGTACTCTTGTTACGATCTAAAGGTATTTTTTTAACAGGTCTAGGAGGTAGATTGCCACCAAATACATTTCGAGGTTCGACCTTTGGTCTCCTTCTACGCTGCACTGTTTAATCGATCTCCATTCTTTCGACTTAAGAGGGTTTGATAAGCCTTCTCAATCCCATATAACCTTGGTATGGTCTGTTCTTAGCATTGGATTAATTGAACTATCTTCTAAACTGGTCTTGAATCCTACATTATGTAGCAATCGTCCCAATTCTGCAATCATTGTCCCATTATCTATGCAGAATTTTTTTTCAGGCCAATATGCAGTTGCTCCTCGCTCCTCGCACATAATTTCAGCCATTTTCCTAATTCTAGAATTACATGCTACTCCTCCGCCGAGTAATAATTCAGTTTTACCAGTATGTGCCATTGCTCTTTCAGCTACTTCTATGCATGATGCAAATGCATGTTCCTGTAAAGACCATGAAACTGATTCCAAGGAATCCCCCGCTAATACTCTTCGCTGTGCAGCCGTCAACATCCCAGAAAATCCCATATCCATTCCTTGAACACCATATGGGAGATCTATTAATTTATTTTGATAATCTGCAACCTTTGTAAATTCAATCGCTAACTCTTCTATTTTGGGTCCACCCGGAAATGGTAATCCTTGATTTCTAGCAAATTTATCCAACATATTGCCTATTCCTATATCCAAAGTTTCCCCCATGACTCTATATTTATCTCTTGATTTGGCTATAACCTGAGTATTTCCGCCGCTTACATATAATAAAACTGGATCAATACATCCTGTTTGATTTCTTCCAATTTCTATGTGTGCTATGCAATGGTTAACGCCTATTAATGGAATATTCCATGATTTTGACAATGTTCTTGCTACACTAGCGCCAACTCTAAGGCATGGGCCTAATCCTGGTCCCTGACTAAATGCTATTGCTTCTACATCATTTTCCTTGAACATTTCAGATTTTGTAACCTCATTTAATAAATTTGATACTTGGGAACAATGGTGATCTGCAGCTTCTCTAGGATGAATCCCTCCTTCCTTCGGCCTGAATAAATTGGAGTACGAATCAGACACATTTCCATCTAAATCTACCATTCCAAATGATAATGTGTGGGCAGTACTTTCTATGCCAAGTACAACTCCGCCCATGAATCCCGGCAGAGGTATACCTTTGAAGTCTAACTCCTTCCTGTAAACGTGAAGACAATCATTGTCAACTGTGGTGAAATTGCTCATCTCTCATCTGGTGATACATCTAAGCCTCTTTCTGGAGCGGAAATGGATGATTATGAAAATTTAATATATGAGCCCGGATATGCGATTATTATTGAAAACGGCATAATATCAAAAATTAGCAATAATGAAGAAATCACAAGTGAATTTATACCATGGTATCAAAGTGGTGATATCCAAACTAATGAATATAATATAATAGACGCCTGTCAATATGCATTAACTCCAGGTTTTGTCGATTCTCATTCCCATCTAGTTTGGAGCGGAGACAGATCTAATGAACTATCATTAAGACAAAATGGTAAATCATATTCAGATATCTCTAAATTGGGTGGAGGAATCAAGAAAACTGTTAATGCAACAAGGAATGAATCTTTCAAATCTTTAATTGATAATTCGTTAAGGCGCGCCGATATTGCTATTTCTTTAGGTACAACTACGCTTGAGGCAAAAAGCGGTTATGGATTAAATTATTTGACAGAAATTAATTCATTGAAAGCCATTGGTGAAGTTTCCAAAAATAGTAATTGTAAAATTATCCCAACTTGGTTAGGCGCTCACGATTTTCCGGGTGACAAACTGAGGTCTGACTATATTGATGAGTTAATCAATATCCAACTTCCCACAATAGTAGAAGATAATCTAGCCAAATATGTGGATGTATTCTGCGAACCCGGTTGGTATACTTCTGAAGAAACCGAAATTATAGTTAATGAATCAAAAAAACTCGGACTAATACCTAGGCTGCATGTTGATGAATTTACTAACTCGGACGGATTAAAATTAGCTACAGAATTAGGTTCTGTTAGCGGTGATCATGTAGCACATTCTAGCGATGACTCTAGATCATTCGCTAGTTCTAATGGTACAATGCAAACATTCCTGCCGGGCACACCATATGTATTGGGCAAACCTATTTCGTTACCAATCCGTAAATGTATCGCTGAGGGCTGGAGCTTTTCTATAGCGTCTGATTTCAACCCCAATTGTCCATCTTTGTCTTTGCCATTTGTTGGTAGTCTGTTATCTCATAGATTGAGTATCGACCCAATCATTAGTTTAATTGCAGCCACTAGAAATCCAGCAACAACGATATTGGATAATTTGACAACCGGTTGTCTTAATGTTGGTGCTCCCGCCGATATCAATTTCTTATGGTCTAATTATATTTCAGGTTGGTGCCAGACGCCTGGTATGAATCCAATTAGAAAAACTATGATTGATGGAATTATTGTAAATTCTAATAAAGTGATATGAAATTGCTATTAATTAATGATAGGTACAATAATAGAAATATGATATTACAATTCAATTATATTTAAGTTTTCTACAATTCTTATTAATTCATAAAAATTCTACAAAAAAATCGAATTACCGTATGGCTGATAATCATGGTTATCAGAATTTAAGATTAGTATTATTTTCTCTATATGCTCGCAGTATGCCGTTTTTTTAGAAAATCGAGGAAAGAGACCATATATCCCTTATGGTAGGTTTAAAAATTAATGTTTTTTACGAAACATGATATGATCATAAATGGGTTTTGTCTAAAATGTAAAACATATGGGAATATGGCCAACGTAGAGATGATAATTATGAAAAATGGAAGAACCCGGGCCTCTGGTAGTTGTATGGAAATTAATTGTAATGGGAATATATCTAAAATTGTATCATGATTTAAGAAATAATATAGAATCCTTCATTTGGAATGTCAATGCCGCTCGGTTTACCTAGGGCTCGTGGTCTAGGGGTTATGACGCCACCTTGACATGGTGGAGATCGCAGGTTCAATTCCTGCCGAGCCCACCATTAGGTTCAAACCTATTAAAAAAATATTTCATTAATAAGTAATTCTTAATTTACCTGCACCTTTAGATTTAACATTCTTTATTTTTAGATTATCTAATAATCCAATGTTGTCAACATGGGTCCCTCCGCAAGGGCATAAATCTATTCCTTCTATCTCGACAACTCTCAATTTCTTAACAGAAGATGGTATCCTGTTTAAAAAATTTGTATGCCTCATCTTCTCATGGGAAGTAATTTTCTCTCTGTCCCACTGGTAAATATTTACTGCAGCATTAGTTTTTATTATTTCGTTAAAACTAGTTTCTAACTCCTCAGGATTGAATTTATCCCTATCAGGAAAAAAAAGGTCTAACCTTGTATGTTCCTGACTTATTTGATTTCCCACCGTTTCGGCTTCAAATATATCATTAGCTAACGCAGATACTATATGCTGAGTAGTATGTAATTTTGTATTCTTGTTTCTTGATATGCTGTCAATTTCACAAGATATAATGTCATCTACAACAAATAAGTCTGAATTTGACACTGGATGTTGAATGAGGTCACCTGGTAAAGTTTCCATAAAATTACTTTGAAAATTATCGCCAATAAATACTCCAATATCTCCAGGTTGCCCACCACCTCGGGGGAAACAATAACTTTCAGATAACATAATGTTGTTTTCATTTATTTCTACAACTTGTGCATTAAATGTAGGGGGATTTAAACCAGGATGGAATTTCATATGTAATCTTTCTTGCATAACTTTCACCTAAAGAGATTTGATAGCTCACCATGTAATAATGCATTAGATACTCTTTCACAATCTTCGGTCATTGATCTATCTTCAACCAAAGGATCCACCAGTAATTTCATCCAATTATGAATTTTCTTAACTCCTTTGCCTGGATTTTCTTCGATTCTATTCATTGCCTCACTAGAACATATTAATTCATTTGCCAATACTTGGGATAGATATTTCGTCATTATAAAAGTCCTGTGTGCGCCAGTTGCTCCCATTGATACGTGATCTTCTTTCCCATTACTTACTGGAACGTTGCCTATAGAAGCAGGATTTGATAGTACTTTCATTTCAGAAATCAATGCTGCAGATACATATTGAACTATCATTAATCCACTTTCTAATCCTTCTTCGTTTGTTAAAAATGCTTTTTGCCCACTCCACTTGGGATCTAATATTTGATTTGTTCTTCTCTCTGAAATTGATGCCAATTCATGACATCCAATCGCCAAATAATCGCTAATAAGTGATAAATTTTGACCATGGAAGTTACCTCCACTTATTACTTCCCATGATTCAGAATCAGAGAACACTAATGGATTATCTGTTGCACTGTTAATTTCTATCTCTAACATTCGCTTTGCTTCCCTTAAACTTTCTATAACAGGTCCATGAACTTGTGGTGAGCATCGGAATGAATATGCATCTTGCACTCTATCACAATTTTCATGAGATTTATTAATTTCAGAGTTTGATACAAACTCTAAAATTCTCGCGGCTGAAATTAATTGACCAAAATGGGGCCTAACTTCATGAATTCTAGAATCAAAAGGAGAATGAGAACCTTTTATGGCTTCTAAAGAACATGCAATAGCAGCATCAGCAGTTAGGATTAAATGATCCATATTGGTTACTGCAATAGACAAATATGTACACATTTGACTAGTTCCATTAATCAGTGAGAGCCCCTCTTTAGCCTGTAATTCTATTGGTTTTAAACCAAATTCACTTAACGATTCTAATGCTCCCATTTCCACCCAATTACCATTCTTTATTATATTGCATTTACCTTCGCCCATCATAGCCAAGGCAAGATGAGACAATGGTGCTAAATCACCAGATGCTCCAAGAGAGCCAATTCTTGGAATGATTGGCGAAATCTTATTATTTATCATTGATAATAATAATTCAATGACATCAATCCTCGTACCTGAATATCCTTTTGCTAGTGAATTAGCACGTACCAACATCATCATTAAAACATGTTCACTTTCCATTTTATCACCTACACCGCAAGCATGGCTGCGTATGAGATTAGATTGTAAGTCTCCTAACTTATCTGCGTCAATCGTCACCGAAGATAAAGATCCAAAGCCCGTATTTATTCCATAAACTACATGATTATTAGAAATAATTTTTTCTACAACTTCCCTCGATTTGTTAATCTTGATTATTGATTGTCTAGACAACCTTACTGTTAATTTATTAATTGTCATATTAACAATATCTTCAATTTTAAGAGAATATCCGTCTATGATTAAGTTAGACATATTGTTAGCCAACCGCATCTTACAGATATACTCATCGAGGCATCAACATAAAAAGTCTAGAGATTCATCGTCAACAATGTTGGAAATTGTAATTTCGAGGTTTTCATCTCTTTCCATTGCTCTACTTATAGCGAATTTTGCCCCAGAATTTCTTGCCCATGCACGCCTTGCTATACCGTTGTTAACATCCCATGATATCATTGAATTGATATTTATTCCAGACTGTTTTGAACCATCTATCAACATTCCAAAACCTCCATTCATTACTTCTCCCCAGCCTACGCCTCCGCCATTATGTAGGCTAATCCACGTTGCTCCTCTGAACCCATCTCCCACAAAATTTTGAACTGACATATCTGCTGTAAACATAGAACCATCTTTGATATTGGCTGTTTCTCTATATGGGCTGTCAGTCCCACTAACATCATGATGATCCCTGCCTAGAACTACTGGAGCGGACAACACTCCTTCTCTAATGGATTTATTAAATTCTAATGCTATCATACGCCTTCCTACTTCATCTGCATATAATATTCTAGCTTTACTACCAACTACTAAATTATGACTATCTGCATTTTTTATCCATTCAATATTATCTTTATATTGTAATATAATCTCTTTGGGGCTCGTTTTAGATAATTCCGTTAATACTCTTAATGCTATTTCATCTGTAATTTTTAAATCCGAATCTTTGCCTGATGTACAGACCCACCTAAATGGTCCAAATCCAAAATCAAAACACATAGGGCCCATTATATCCTCTACATAAGATGGAAACTTAAATCTATTATTATCCATAATATCTGCACCGGCGCGACTAGCTTCTAACAAAAATGCATTTCCATAATCCCAGAAGAACATGCCATTTTCGCATAACTTATTTATTGCATTTGCATGCCTTTGTAGAGATTCAATAACCTTATTTTTAAATATTAATGGTTCTTCTGAGATTAATCTTAAACCCTCTTCATAATTTATTCCTACAGGCATATATCCTCCTAACCAGGGATTATGTAGGCTGGTTTGGTCACTACCTAAATCAGGATATATTTGATTTTTAACAAAATGTTCTAATAAATCAACTATATTTCCTACAAAGCCTAGTGAAACAGCTTCTTTGTTATCCCTAGCTTCGGTAATTCTGACTGAGAGTAAATCAAGATCGTAAAAAATTTCATTCAACCATCCTTGTTCGTGCCTCTTCAATGCAGCATGAGGATTACATTCTGCTATTACACAAATAGCACCAGTTATTACAGCGGCTTTAGCCTGTGCGCCCGACATTCCACCTAACCCCGATGTAACAAATAATATCCCCCCGAGGTCATTATCCGGACCGATATTTAGATGCTTCCTTGCTGCATTTAATATTGTAATGGCAGTACCATGCACTATTCCTTGTGGTCCAATGTACATATATGAGCCAGCCGTCATTTGACCATATTGGGATACTCCCATTGCACTCATTTTGTCGAAATCGATTTGCTTGGAATAATTCGGCACTACCATCCCATTTGTTATTACCACTCTGGGAGAATTAATATCTGACGGGAATAGACCCATTGGGTGCCCAGAATATATGACCAGAGTTTGTTCATCATTCATTTTTGATAAGTAGTACATAGTCAACCTATATTGTATCCAGTTTTGGAATACAGACCCATTGCCTCCATAAGTAATTAATTCATGAGGATATTGTGCTACATTTGGATCTAAATTATTTTGAATCATTAACATGATTGAAGCGGCTTGTATTGATTTTGAAGGATACTCAGAAATTGGCCTAGAATACATGTCATAAATTGGCCTAAATCTATACATGTAGATGTGACCGTAATCTTCTAATTCCTTTGCAAATTCTTTAGATAATTGATTATGCCATTTTTTCGGAAAATATCTCAATGAGTTCCTTATTGCTAAGTTTTTTTCTTCAACTGTTAAATTTATAGGGCGTTTGGGCGCGTGATCTACTGAATAATCAATAGGCGATAAATCTGGTAAAAACTCTGGTACTCCGACGGTAATATCTTCAATAAATAACAATTAATGCCACTCCAACCTTTTAAAAATAATATTTTGAATTTCTTCATTAAGATTTTTACTTTTATCTAAAATATAGTTGATCTTATCAAAAAATTTCATACCTTCTTGTTCTGTTATGGAATCAATATTTATTTTTACATTTAAAGATGCTATGTAAATAGATGAATTTAGTAATTCAGACGCGGATGCTAAATCAGTTAAGGCGTTAACATTTGCATTTTTTGCTAATTCAGGTAACAATTGAAATAATTCCATTGCTGCTATTGCAATTTGAAATGGCGCGTTAGTAGCCTCTAAAGATGATTTTAATATCATTTCTTTTCTAATTATTATATCTTCATTTGAATTTTTTGATAATTTATATGCTTTCATGACATTATCAAATGCATCACAATCATTCTGTGCCAAAACCATAGATTCATTAATACCTGGTTCACATATTTTTAATAATTTATTAGATATTTCATGACCTTCAATCCACTTATCCCTAGCCAATGTCAGCCTTGCAACCATTGAGGTTAACGAATAAGAGTGCCCTAGAGTTAGGGCCGCTACAGCGCCTCCGCCTGGTGTCGGAGTCTTGGAAGATATACTTCGTAATACGGAAGTATAACCATCATTCATATTTCCTTTCCTCCCTTCTGCATTGACCATTCAATTATATTATCCTCCGGGAAGAACTCTCCTATAATGTCTAGTTTTAACCCAGTTATAGCAGCATCAACTAATTCTTTATCACTTAATGATTCAGAATTCGTTTCGTATAGTTTTCCTGCGTTAATAAATGCCTTTAATGGAACTAAACCTACAAGTTCAGAACTTATTACCTCAAGACCTATTTTGTTAGCTTCCATTTTAATTGATTCTGTAACTTCATATAAACCTGTTATATTGTAGTCTAGTAGATTCATTGAAACTTGTGCAGTATTTTCATCGTACATCCAACCAGCTGCTTGTAATGATGGAAAAATTCCTATTGACCTTGTAGGTTTACCATTTTCATCTAGTATCTTTGATCCATTACTATCCTTTATCAAAATGCCGCTGGTTCGAATAATCCCCGATATTTTGTTTGCTAAAGATTTATCAGACGTATTAAGATTCACATTAAATGCAATTAACATGTTACGTGAGCCCGTAGCAGTTACTCCTGATTTCGGTATAAAAATCGATGGTCCATAGTCAGGTTGCCATTGATTTAATACGATTTTTTTTCTAATTCCTTCGTATTCTCCTCTTCTGATATTAGGTAAACTCTTTCGATCTTTAGTTCTTGCAGCATGCCCATATAAGTAAATTGGTATCCCACATGAGGAACTTATTTCCTTTGCATATCTTTCAGCTAATTCTGTACATAATTCTAGTGATGCATTTGATAATGGTATGAATGGGACTACATCGACTGCACCCATCCTAGAATGTTCTCCAGTATGGTTTTCCATATTTATTAAGCTATATGCTATTTTAGAACTCTCTATTGCTGCTATTAATACGGATTCTGGATCACCAACAATTGTAATTACTGTTCTATTGAAGTCGTATCCCATATCAACATCTAGTAGTGAGACTCCGCTTACAGACAATATACAATTTGTAATTTTATCTATAATTTCAGTATCTCTACCTTCACTAAAATTGGGGACACATTCTACTAACACTTCATTCATGTCATTCGCACCGGCCTTCATATCAAGAGGATTTTCATCAACTGTATGAATTTTGAGTATTATTGACCGGGCTATCATTTTTCTTTTTGTTTAATATTTCTATTGATTTTACAAAATCTGATTTAGTTACAGATTTTCTATTTTCTGATATGGCATTTATTGCTGCTTCTACTACTAATGATTTTAATTCAGCACCGCTAAATCCATCAGTTTTATTACTTAAATAATTTATATCTACGTTCTTAGATAATGGAGTATTCTTAGTGTGGACCTTTAAAATACTAACTCTAGCATCTTTTTGAGGTAGTGGAAGGTTTACAACTCTATCAAACCTACCTGAACGTAATAATGCTGCATCAAGAAGTTCTGGCCTGTTAGTTGCGGCTATGATTTTTACATCTTTAACTGAATCAAAACCATCCATTTCTGCAAGTAACTGCATAAGAGTACGTTGAACTTCCCTATCACCTGATGTTGTAGAATCTAATCTCTTTGATCCGATAGAATCTATTTCATCTATAAAAATAATAGATGGGGCTTTCTGGCTTGCTAAATCGAATAATTCTCTAACCATTCTCCCACCTTCTCCGATATACTTCTGTGCTAGTTCGGATCCAACAATTCCAAGAAATGTTGCTTTAGTAGATGTAGCCACTGCTTTTGCAAGCAATGTCTTGCCAGTTCCAGGAGGTCCTGCGAGAAGAACTCCTTTGGGTGATTCTATCCCAAACTTTAGAAATGCTTCAGGGTTTTCAATGGGTAACTCAATTGCTTGTCTTAATTGTTTAATTTGTTCTTCCAAGCCCCCAATATCTGAGAAACTAACATTGGGTGACTCAATAATTTCAGCACTAGATACTAAAGGGTCCCAAGCATCGTCAAGAACATCAATAACTGACAAATTATCTTGGTTTAATGCTACTCTAGCCCCTGCTACTAGCTTTGTTTGATCTATAAAGGAATTGACACTTACTAGGAAAACTGTACCGTTAGAACTTCGTACAATTGCATTATCATTCATCCTATCTTGTATGTGGCCAATAACAAATGGTGGTGAACGTAAGTTACTGAGTTCTTCGTCCAATCTATTAGCCCTTTTTTTTAATCTAGAACATTCATTTTCTAAAAATAGCTTATCGGTTAAAAGCTGCTGTGCGGTTTCGGAGAGATCGGTAAATTTATGTTGTAAATTATCGAAGGATTCAGAAAAATTGTCTGTATTATGAATGTTGATTTTTTTATTAGGAGATTTATTCACCTTGCTTGACATATTTATTCTAGACGTCTGCAGTTTAAGATGTCTACGAAGGAATGATGTGTTAGAGGCCCTTGGCGCCTTCATGGGAACTTGCGAACTGTGTGGAATAGAGAAAGTAACTACTAAGAGAACAAGAGCATCATCAACTATCGTAGATTGTTGTACTAGGTGTATTGATTCTTTGGGATTGACAACGATTCATAATATAACTGATAAATTTGAAGGAACTTCTACTCATAATATAGTAATAAATAATCAAAGGTTAGTTGGTTCTGAAAAAGAAGAATTAATTCCAAACTTCCATATAAAAATCCGTGAAGAGCGAGAAACTCAAAATTTAAGGCAAGAAGATTTAGCTAAAAAGATTAATGAGAGAGTAAATATAATTCAAAAAATTGAGAATGGTAACAGAGTTACAGATTCTGTAATAAAAAAAATAGCTAAAGCACTAGATATAATACTATATGGCGGCATATCGCCTCAAAATGAACGTATTGTAAAAATTAAAGAAGACAATGAAATGACAATGGCAGATGCCAATATAACTGATGCAACTGAACCACCTAAAACTAAATCACCAAAAAAGAAAAAGAGAAAATTAGGTGTTACTAGGTCTGGTGCAAGAAAAAAAATAAGAGAATGATTTTATGGAAGATGTTCCTTTACATATAATTCATTTAGATCAAGATGATCCAAAAAAATGCACAGCCAGAAAAATGGCTAAATTTTATTCTGCAAAGCTACATAAAAAAGTCAAAACCTCTCCAAAACGTGGCTTTTTACTTAATCCCCATAGTGAATCCATCCTAGGTCCAGATGATAAAAAAATACTAAATTTAGGGGCATCAATTGTGGCATTAGATTGCTCTTGGAAACAGATTGATAGTTCTTTAGAATTTATAAAAAATAAGACTAAGCTACAAGGGAAGACCCTGCCAATTGTATTAGCAGCAAACGATGTTTCTTGGGGGAAACCAGGAAGATTATCTACCGTCGAAGCTTTTGCTGTGTCCTTATTTATTTTAGGGAAACCTAAACAGGCAAGAAAAATTATGGAACCTTTTAGATTTGGTGCACAATTTTTCGAACTAAATAAAGAGCCATTGGACGCCTATGCTAACGCAAATTCGAATTTAGAATTATTAAATATTCAATGGGATTATTTCGATAAACCTGAATTATCTGACCAATGATCCTGTAGATATGTCTCCCTCAGGCGTAAGTAATTTTACATTTCCTTGTTCATCATCAGCAGCTAATAACATCCCTTCTGAAATTATTCCTCTCAATTTTCTCGGCTCTAAATTAGCAACATATACTACATCCATTCCTTCTAATTTTTGTTGATCATAAATCCCTTTTAATCCGGCACATATCGTACGTGTAGTAGTAGGAGTATCCTGTAATGTTACCACCCATAATTTATCCGCATTAGGATGTTCTTCTACTTTTATAATCTTTCCAGTCCTCATTTCAACTTTCATAAAATCTTCAAAATTAATATAATCACTCTCCTTGATAATCGCAGTAGTGCTTACGTCTTCATCATTACTATCAAAATTATTAGCTATTGATTCTTCTCTATTTATTATTTCTTCCAAATCTAATTTCTTAAATAGCGGTTTTGGCTTATTCTCAGTCCAAGACATAATCTGATTGAAATTAAATGCATCATCCCATAAAACATCATCTATGTCCTCATTTTCGCCCATCATATCCCATAATTGTTCTGATTGAAATGGCATAAAAGGCCTTGTAACTATTGCCAATCCTCTCATAATTTTCCATGCATACGCTAGGCCGGATAAGGATGAGGATCTATCTTCATGATCAGAATGATTGAGATGTTTCCATGGTTCACTTTTTTGCAATAAGACATTTCCCTTTTGAGATATATTCATTATATGCCGTAATGCTTCTTTAAAACGATGTTTTTCTAATGATTCCGAGGCATTGTTTAATAATTCATTAATTTCTACAGTTAAATAATCGTAATTTGATGGATTATCAAATTCTGATAATGGGTTAGATTGGCCATCCGAATCTAATCTATGTGCCAAAGTCAATACCCTATTAACATAATTACCATAATTTCCTATCAATTCATTGTTGACTCTATCAACATATTCATCCCATCTGAAATCAGTATCATGGCCTTCGGGCATATTTATTGATAAATAATATCGTAATGTATCCGCCTGATATTGTTCTAAAAATTCTGGTAACCATACTCCATGTTTACGACTTTTGCTAAATTGACCACCTTGGAGCATCAAATATTCATTTGCCGGAACGTTTGTCGCTAACATCAAATCTCCCCTAGATTGTACATTAGATAATTCTTTATTATTTGTAGCTGAATTAATTCCCATTTGAATAGCAGGCCATATTATAGTATGGAATGGAATATTATCTTTACCCATGAAATATATTGATTTAGATTTAGATTCTACATCATGATTTAACCAAAATTTCCATGCATCATCGCCCATATGATGATTATTAGGATTTGCATACCTTTCTGACCAAATTCTTGGACATGAATAATATCCTTGAACAGCTTCAAACCAAACGTAAATTCTTTTATTATCCCATTTATTATCCAAAATTGGTAATTTGATGCCCCATTCAATATCTCTTGTAACTGCACGAGGGCGTAAACCCATTTCTAGCCAATTTTTAGTCATAGATCTAACATTTGGTTTCCATAATCTATTATTTTCTAATGCAAATTTTTCTAATTGTTTTTGAAACATTTCTAATCTAAAAAATAAGTGTTCCGTATCTTTAATTTGGATCTCCGCATTTGGATCTAATTTAGACCTCGGATTAATTAATTCATTATTTTCAAAAGTAGCACCGCACTCATCACATTGATCTCCTCTGGCGCCATCGGCCTCACATCTTGGGCATGAACCTTCTACATATCTATCAGGAAGGAATTTTACAGATCCATCATCGTTAATAGAACAGTATTGCTTCATTATTGATTCTTTTAGGTATCCCTGCGAATGAAGTAATGAAAATACTTCTTTAACTATCTCCTTATGCCTTGTATCTGTTGTTCTGTTATATAATGTACCACCAAATTCTATTCCCCTTGGATCTACATTTTTATCCCAAGAGCACCCTAAATCCACAAGCGCATTGAAGTTAATCTCATGGAACCTATCAACTACTTCTTGAGGAGTAATATTTTCTTGTTCTGCAGTAACAGTGATTGGCGTGCCATGCTCATCTGATCCACTACACATCAAGACTTTTCGACCCTTTGATCTCTCATATTTATATTGAATATCTGCAGGTAAACAGTTGCCTGCTACATGACCCAGGTGAAGCGGGCCATTTGCATATGGCCATGCCATAAATATTGATACTCTCTCCATGCTTCCCATGCCCCATTATTATCCTATCCTAAAGTTAGATATTTATGTCATGTTCGGTTCGACAGCATTGGAGCCGGTATCGTGAGCAATGAAATTCCTATTTCAAAATCATAAAAATGGTTATCCAGAGGCAACTAAATTGGCTGATTATACCTTAATTATTATATACTCATCTTTAGCTTTAGGTGCATCGTTCTTATGCAGTATATTGGAGGCGGTGTTGCTATCTACGAGCCATAGTCACATTATAGCAATAAAAGATACTCATCCAAAAGTTAGTAAAAGATGGGCCGAATACAAAGAAGATCCAGAAAGACCCCTTACTGCAATATTAACATTGAATACTATCGCTCACACAGTTGGAGCATTAGGCGTAGGTTCGGAAGTAGAAAAAATTGCTACTGGAGAGTATGTAGTGGCAGCTGCTGCTGCAATCCTAACGTTGGCTATTTTATTGTTAAGTGAGATATTACCGAAAACTATCGGTGCACTTTATTGGAGAAAATTGACTGTTCCTTCATACAATGTTCTTAATGTGATGATGGTATTACTAGTTTTCATAATAAAGCCGATAGAAATTATTAGAGGGTTTTTACCAGATGTTCAATCTGAAACCGTTACACGTACAGAACTTTCAGTTATGGCTGACATAGCTGAAGAGTCTGATGTTATTGAGGAAGATGAAGAAAAAGTAATTCACAACTTACTGAAATTAAGAGAAATGGAAGTCAGTACTGTAATGACGCCTAGAGTTGTGATGAATACCGTAGCATATAACGAAACTGTAAATGATGTATTGAAGAGGATGCCTATCATGATTAATGGGCGTATGCCAATGACAGGTGAAAGTATAGATGATGTCCAGGGATTCGTATTAAGAAATGAAATATTAAGAAGCGCTGCTAATGATGATCATCACATCACTATGAAGGAGATATCTAGAGAAATTAGGTCATGTACTCTAGATGAATCAGTTGATAAAGCGTTAGATATATTATTAGAAAATAAAGTTCAAATATTGATAGTTAAAGATGAATTTGGTGGTACTTCAGGAATATTAACTATGGAAGATATTATAGAAACATTACTGGGTGTGGAAATCGTTGATGAGTCCGATCAAGAAGCAATAATTGTAGGTGACCATCATGAAGATATGAGGGCATTAGCAAAAATTAGATTTGATAATGAATCAGAATGAATACATCCTATGTTTTAGTTAATTAAGGGTTTATTTTTTTTTCTATTATTTCTTAATTTACTTAATCCGTAGCAAATTAGTATTATTACTATCAAACATGCAATTATTGGAAATAGTAATGCTAGTATGGTTAATATTATAGTTGCGAAATTTTCCCCTGTAGCAATGACGGGGTTTCCTAAACCAGCAGTCATGAAAGTTGATGTTGCCCTTGTAGCTACAGTCATCCCTTGAATCACTCCTGTGACTCCCCCGCCGGCAATTATTGCTAGTATCCATTGGAAAATAGGATCTGTATTGCCTTCTAGAACCATCATAGTCATCAAAAAACCTGCAAATACAGATGCAGGACTCGCAATTGTGTCTAGTAAATTATCTATCCAAGGCACGTAATATCCAAAAAATTCTGAAATAGTTGCTATACCTAGTAAAAATATGGAAATATTTGAATCAAAGATTTCAAAATCTGTACCATCTAAATTTAAATCAATCAAGCTACTTCTCATTAATATAGATAATATAAATGGGGGGAGAAAAACCCGAAAACCAGCGGCGGCCGAAAGGCCTACCCCCATACATAATGCTGTGATTAAGTCAAACTCATCCATATGTGCCGGATTAGATAATATGTAAAAGATATATCTATTAAAATATCATATAGGAGTTTTAATTCCAAGTGATCTCACTATACACCAACCTGCTCTGGCTTCCCACACCGCAAAAAGACCACCAATTATGCTACCCAAAGCGGGCAGTAAATATACTGATGATGTAATTACATTCGTACTGATTAATATAAAGAGTATAATTCCAAAAGAACATGAAATAATACCCGTTACTAATCGAAATAATTTTCCTTTAGCATCTATATTACAGGTCATTTGCATATACATACCCGCGACTGATCAATATATTAATGAGTGTTTAAAAAAAATCATAATATAATTAAAATTTTTTTAGCCATGACTAAACTTTATATTAGCCTTATCTAACCCAAGACCGTGACATCAATTGCTAGGGAGGATTATCTGAAGGCAATGTGGAAGTTAGGATCATCTAATATTGGAACTTTGGAATTAGCTAATCATCTGGAAGTAACTCCAGCTTCAGCTACAAACATGATCCTTAAGTTAAGTGAAAATGGTCTAGTAATGCATAAGCCTTACAAGGGCGCGTCATTAACGGATACTGGACTTAAACAAGCATTATCAGTAGTTCGAAGGCATAGATTATTGGAAACATTCCTTTCTAAAACTTTAGGATTGAGTAATGAAGATTTACACGTAGAAGCCGAAAGATTAGAGCATGCATTGTCCAAAAATCTTGAAAATTCAATTGCCGAGTACTTGGACAACCCTGTCAGAGATCCGCACGGGCATCCGATACCTGGACCAAATGGTGAAATTTTAACTAATGATGATATTGTATTATCCGATTGCCCGATTAATTCTACAACATTAATTAGACAAGTTCCTGATGAAGATTTAGAAATTTTATTATGGTTAAAAAATAATGGGATTATTCTTGGACAGAAAATGTACATTAAATCTAAAAATAATTTTGATGATAGCCTGGTAGTAGAAATCAATGATTCTTTAATTGAAATATCCTCCATTATAAGTAAATTAGTATATGTGACCAGAGAGTGATATTATGACATTATCTGATGCTAGTATGGTTCCTAATGGAAAAAATCCCAATAATGATGTTAGATATTTTAGATTTTTTACTTTAATATTATTATTTATATTAGCCGTATATCCAGGAGAATTAGGAGAAATTACTAGAGTTTCTATATATGATGCATATACTCAAGTATCTGTTTTTGTAGCATTTACACTACTATTATTCTTTGGGTTAGAGCATTATTTGAATATTGATGTTGGTAAATTTATGAATAATGGGGGTGTATGGCAAGTTCCTACGGCATCATTGTTAGGTGCCATGCCCGGATGTGGTGGTGCAGTAATTGCGATTACTGCCTTTGCTAAAGGAAATATTAGGTTGGGTGCGATGGTCGCTGCTTTAATTTCAACAATGGGCGATGCTGCGTTCTTATTATTGGCAAAGGAACCATTAACATACCTTAAAGTAATGATTATCTCCACTACAGCCGCGATATTGACTGGATGGATGGTAGATAGATTTCATCCTGGTGAATTATATAATTCAGAATTTAATGAGATAAAAATAAATTATATAGGTAAGTTACGGCATAGAGATTTAATTTACATTATACTTGCATTTCCTGGACTAATATTGGGCTGTCTACAACTAATGCAAATTACATTTCCTAATTCAGATATTATTTTATTCTTTGGAGTTATTGGTGCATTGCTCTCCATCGTCATATGGTCTATATCACCAATTAAAGCCGTGAGTTCATTCAATGATCATCCATTTACGCGATCAACTGAGGAGACATCATTCGTCACAGTTTGGGTAATTGTGGCATATCTAATGTATGAATATTCATTCAATTTATTTGGCTTAGACCTAACTTCAATTACAGATGCAAATCTAATATATATTCCCATTATTGCTATAATTATAGGATTTATTCCAGGTTGCGGACCTCAAATATTAGTTACAACACTATATCTTAACGGGGTAATCCCTTTTGCCGCATTAATAGGAAATGCAATATCAAATGATGGTGATGCGCTCTTTCCAGCCATAGCGCTAACGCCAAGAATGGCTATATTAGCAACCTTATATAGTGCAATACCTGCTATATTAATTTCCTATTTATTCTTATATTATGATATTTGGATATGAATGAAGAAATTATATTATTCAGTTGGTGGGTATAATATCGCATATACAGCAAATATTGCCCATATTCCACCTAAAACTGCGAATGGCCATTCTGAAGTTACGTATGCCCTAAGTGTTAGCAATCCTTCACCTATAGCCATTAGAATCAAGTATGTATTAGATCGACTAGAAATTATCCCCCTACTTTCACAAGAAAAAGCAATCAGGACCATTATCATACCGAAGTAGGCACCTACCATTGAAATCTCCATACACTTCTGACGTATTTATTCGAATATAATTCCTATGGTCAATCGTCTATTATTATCAAGATATGATGTTATATAATTTTAAAAGAATACCAATAATGCCACAAATATGAATAAGTCAAGATTAATGGAATTATATGAAAAGCCATTAATAAAAGCATTCATATCTTTTGCAATATTTCGTGCATTTTATGGATTTGTAATATTGATAATTTCATATTTTATCGCAGAGAAAAGTTCAATATATATTTCTATTGGATTCCTTCTGGTTTCGATGATTACATCAAGAATAATATTTAAAAATATAAAAAAATATTTTTAATTATCA
>JAJPRE010000029.1 GCA_023700245.1 Candidatus Thalassarchaeaceae archaeon | reverse complement strand
ATCCAGGGGAATAATTATTTTACAAGATGGAAGTATTAAAATATTGAAAAATAATCTTGAAATGTGCGAAAATATAGAATCAATTATTAGTAATTAAATTAAAAATATTCCATTACATTGAAGTTTAAACCCCCATCGACAGATAACATGGCAGACCAAGGTAAGGCAAAACGCGGAATTCCACCAAAATCCGAGTTTAATTCTTGGTATCCTGCTATAGTTGAAATTGCAGATTTAGTAGATAAACGATACCCTATCAAAGGAATGGACGTTTGGAAACCATATGGTTGGAAAGCGATGACTCTAATTGATGGCATCACCAGATCAGAAATGGCTCGTACTGAGCATTATGAGTATAGCTTTCCTCTATTGGTTCCTGAAGACTTATTAGAAAAAGAAAATAGGCTAGTTGCTAGGTTAAAAGCAGCTAGAGATACAGGTGTAGATCCTTCTGAATTAAGAATTGATGAAGATGATCCAGGGTTCAAGAAAGAAGTATATTGGGTAAAGCATGGTGGAGATAACGAGTTAGACGTTCCAATGTTCTTACGTCCAACATCTGAAACTCCTATGTATACAATGTTTTCTTTATGGATAAGAAGCCATGCTGATTTGCCTCTAAAAACTTTTCAAATTGTTAATACATTTAGATATGAAACAAAGCAAACAAGGTCTTTCATAAGAGTTAGAGAAATACATTTTTTTGAAGCACATACTGTACATAAAAATGAAGATGAAGCCACTAAACAGATTGAAGAAGATGCAAAGATGGTTCAACATATTTTACATGAACTATGTTTGCCTAATATTATATCTAAAAGGCCAATTTGGGATACGTTTCCTGGTGCATGGTATACGACTGCAGCTGACGTCATTATGCCAAACGGTCGTACTTTACAAGTTGGTACATATCATCATTACAGGGATCAATGGGCCAAATCATTCGATTTGAAATATGAGGATGAAAATGGCGATAGCCAATATTGCCATCAAACTACATTTGGAATGTCAGAAAGACTCCTTGGCGCTATAGTGGGCTTACATGGTGACGATCAAGGGTTAATTTTCCCTCCTTCAGTATCCCCAATTCAAGTTATAATAATGCCGATTGCAAGTCATATAAGTGAAGATGTCATTGTATACGCAAAGAAAATTGAGTCTGAATTACTCAAATCAGGAATCAGAACCAAAATTGATGATAGAAATATCCGCCCAGGTACTAAACATTATGATTGGGAAATTAAAGGCGTCCCAATAAGGTTAGAAATAGGTCCACGTGATATATCTGATAATAAATGTGTAATTTCACTTAGAACAGGTGGTAAAGAATCCATTGGTTTAGATGATATAGGAAATACAGTCTTAACTTATTTAGATTTAATTTCTATTACCCTTAGGGAAAATGCCAAAGCGATCTTCGATGGATTGATTCATGATCTTCCCGATTCTTCTATTGTAAATGGAGAATTAATATTTTCATCTAAAATTCAAGATGACTTAATCTATGAATTACCATTTGATGGAAAAGATTCTGATGCAGAACTATTAGAAAAAAGCACCGGCCTAACACTTTTGGGAGAATGTGAAGATGCTTATCAAGAACAATTACATTGCGTTATCACTGGAAAGTTGACTAATAAGAAACAACATTTGGCTAAAATGTATTAATGCTTCTTGATAAATAATCCTATTATTAACAATATTGAAGATAAACCAATAATAATCATATCTAAAAACTCAAAACTACCAGTTTGTTGCCAAGTACTAATTTCATGAAGTTTTCCGAAACTATATGCGTTGGTCCACACAACCTGAGTATTATTCTCTAAACATATTTCTTTCATGTTAGCTATGCCCAATGAGCACAGGATTTGACCCATCCCTATGTAAATATTAATAATTATTGTCGACAATCCAAGAAAACCTATCAAAAGCGTGATTTTTCTTCTCCGTTTTGGTTTTTCATCATTATTTTTTATTATATTTTCCATGTTGGGAATAAATTCTGGCATTTCAATATCATTAAAATCAGATGCATTATCTTCAACGTAAGAGTATGAATCAATACTCGGTCCAGAAACTCCCATTTCTTCTAGTGCTTCTCTACCATATATCCGTTCTGCCAAAGTGTATAGGTGGGGATTATCATCTAACTCGGCCGGATCTAGAGTACCATCTAGTAACTTCTTCATCAAGGCAGTGTCACTCATGATGATACTATCTCGTGACATAACCTTCATGAAATGAACGCTTCATAGTTTCAAACTTAATCATTTACGGGCCATAGATGCTTTTGCCGCATTCACGATATCAACAGTTGTTAAATTCATAATTTCAAACAACTCTTCCGGATCACCACTTTCACCAAATCTATCATTTACTCCGATCATCTCTATTGGTACTAAATTAGTTTTAGAGTTATGTTCTGCTATTGCGCTGCCTAATCCCCCAATTATCGAATGATCCTCAGCGGTCACTATGCATTTACATTTACTCGATATTGAATCTATTATTTCAGTATCAAGTGGTTTAATTGTGTGCATATCAATCACGGTAGCATTTATTCCTTCATCTTTAAGGATTTTTGCTGCTTCAATGGATTTTGAAACCATGACTCCGCAAGCCACTATTGCAACATCATCTCCACTCATTATCACATTACCCTTGCCGATAATTATATTCTCTTTAGTTACTTCATCATATGTTCTTTGAACTTTATTTCTTATGGTTCGCATATATGATGGTCCATCTAAATTAACCAACTGCATTGTAAGCTCTTCAGCCGATAGATCATCTGAAGGATGTATGACAGTCATATTAGGTAATGTCCTGTAAATCGCAATGTCTTCAATAGATTGAGCACTACTTCCATCACTTCCTGTATGAATTCCTCCATGGCTTCCACAAATGTGTGCATTCAAACCAGGCCTTGCTATGCCATTTCTAATTTGTTCAAATCCTCTTTCAGTGAATATTGCAAAGGTACTAGCGAAAGGAATTTTCCCGGATGACGCTAATCCTGCTGCAACCAACATCATATTTTGTTCTGCAATTCCTAGTGAAATAGTTCTATCCGGGTATTCTGTTCTAAAGTAGCAGGATTTAGTAGATTTACCTAAATCAGCTTCCAATACTATGACATCAGGATTTGCTGCCAAACGCAATAATGCTTTTCCATAACCATCTCTAGATGCACCGTAAATAGACGGGGAACTCATGAAAGCTCCTCCATTGCAATTTTCAATTGTTCATCATTCGGAGCCATGCCGTGAAATGCAGGGTTATTCTCCATGAAAGAAATTCCTTTTCCTTTTACTGTATTGGCCAATATAGCCTTAGGGCGACCATTATTAATTTCTGCCCATTTGATTGATTCTATAATTTCCTTCATATTATGGCCATTTATTTCCATTATTTCCCAACCAAATGATTTCAATTTACTAGATAAATCTCCAACTTCCATTTGCTTTGAGACAAAATCATCATTCTGAATTCTATTTCTATCTATAATCATTTTTAAATTGCCAGCATTATGGAAATCTGCAGCCATAATAGCTTCCCATAGTTGCCCTTCCTGAGTTTCACCATCTCCAACCATTACCCATATTTTTCTTTCACTATTATCTAATTTTGCTGCAAATGAACACCCTAGTCCAAATGATAGTCCCATGCCTAAGCTACCGGCAGAAAAATCAACACCATTTGTCCATTTCATATCAACATGTCCTTGGCAGATAGATCCCAACTTTCTAAAACTCATAAAATCACTCTCTTCTAAAAATCCTACTTCATGAAGTATCGAATATATTGCAGGACTTGCATGTCCCTTGCTCATGATGAATCTATCTCTATTTTCCCAATTAGGATTATTTACATCAAAATTTAGTGATGTTGCATATAGCCCTGTGATTAGATCAATAGCAGATAAAGATCCTCCAGGATGTCCTGCCTTTGCTGCGTGTATCATTTTTATGATGTTAATTCTACATCTATTGGCCATATTTTCCAATTCTTGGATTTCAATTTTCATTGTGAATCAACCTTCCCCATGCCATACGCAGGATAGATGGCTATTGATGGTTTGCAATAAATCTAATATTTTTAAATTTTTTTATAGACGCACATTCAAATTACATGGTCGATTCAGTCCGGAATAATGGAGGCGCATTTAGACAACCAAATTGAAAATTTAGATTGGAGAAGTAATTTATCTATTTTAGAAATTCCAATTACAATTCAAAATAATCCATTGTTTTTAAAATCTTTAAACACACTTATTTCAGGTGGTAGAATTAACATTTCAGATTCAATGAAATTATATAATACTCCAGATTTAGCAGCTTTGTGTTCTTTTGCAGATCTCATAAAACGATCTAGGTTTGGAAATAACGTATTTTTTAATGATAATTTGCACGTAAATACTACTAACATATGTGTACTAGCATGTCGCTTTTGTGCATTTAGGAAAGGAACAAGGCATTCTGATGCTTATGAGTTATCGGCTGAAGAAGTTTTACATAGAATTGAGCCTTATTCTAAAATTATAGATGAAGTTCACTCAGTTGGAGGTTTACATCCACAGTGGACGGTCAATCATTATGTAGATTTGTACTCTAAAATTGCCACCACTTACCCTCACATCCATGTAAAATCTTTAACGGCAGTGGAAATAAAACATATCGCAAACCGCTCCGGTATTTCTGTTCATAAGACGTTAAAATTACTAAAGGATGCAGGTTTAAATTCAATCCCTGGAGGTGGTGCTGAAATTCTTGTGGATTCAGTAAGAGATAGAATATGCAGGGGAAAAGAAAACTCATCAGAATATTTGGAGATTCATGGTATTGCTCATTCATTGGGTATTCCATCTAATTGCACTATGTTATTTGGTACTGTTGAAACAGTCGAAGAGAGACTAATTCATTTAGATAAATTAAGATTACAACAAGACTTATCTTCCGGTTTCCAATGTTTCGTACCATATCCATTTTTACCAGATAAAACAAGATTGCCAGAAGCTCAATTAGCAACTACGTCCGAAATTATAAGAGTTATAGCGATTTCTAGAATAATGTTGGATAATATTCCACATATCAAAGCATATCGAATGAATATTGGTGATTATGTAGCATCATTGTCAATTAATTCTGGTGCAGATGACATTGATGGTACAGTTGGTAATGAGGAAATAATGCATGAGGCAGGTAGTAAAACTAGATTGGATTATGACCAACATGAACTATCTAATTTAGTTACTTCATCAAATCTAACGCCAATTAAAAGGAATTCCATCTACACTAAATTTGAAGAAATCATTCCAAAGAATATAAAATCTATCAAAATGCCATTAATTAATCAAGAGATGTCATCATGAGTTGGACTAACGTCTTAGGGCGCGTTTCCTTTTCAAATTGTGATCCTATTTTTACATCATTGGAAAAAAAATGGAAGATATTACCCGCCCCTCCATCTTGGTTAACAGGCCACTTACTTAGACGAGATTGCCTTTGCGCCCCTATTCCTGCTGCTGACTATGCTAAGCATTCTAATGAATTAGCATTAATCCCGAATCTAGCAATTGTAAGTAAAGGAGAGGTAGGGTCAGTCTTACTATTCGGCTCTAGGCCAATAGAAGAAATGAGAGATATTGCACTCCCTTCAGATTCTTCTACTTCCGTAACATTACTTAAATGGCTTTTAAAACAGAAAAATTTGGACCCTAAATTTGTCCATACTGGGCCAGATATCGACATAATGCTTTCAAAATGTGATGGTGCACTCTTAATTGGGGACAGAGCGTTAGTATCATCTCAAAAATCTCCAGAATTAGTCCGTTTAGATCTTGGTTCAGAATGGACTAATATCACAAAATTACCCATGGTATTTGGAGTCTTTGCAGCACGAAAAGACTCACCTATTGATAAATTAAAGGATGCTCACAAAGATATGGTAAGTCAGTATAATAATTTTTTAGAAAATGATTCATTTCGAAAGGAAGTCATCGCAAAATCTTTCGAAAAATTAGTCTTCTCTGAAGATAGAATATCTAGTTATTTTGATGATGAAGTTAGTAATTTTTTAGATGAAGACGGAGTTAAGGGCCTTGAGTTATTTCTTTCTGAAGTTTGCGAACTAGAAGAAGGTCCGACGTGGTTAAATTTAGATTAATCGTATAAGTTTAGACGATTGCTAGCGACCCATTCAAGTAAGTCCAATGCAACCTCACATGATTCTGATATTACTGGTTCTGGATCACTTACAAATTTCTCTAGGACTGATAACGCGCTTCTATCTCCAATCGCCCCTAATGCCTCAGCCGCTTCATGCCTCACCATCAGGTCTTCATCAACATCTTCCAATCTATCAATCAAAAAAGGTACTGCGTGGGGGTCCTGCATTTGACCCATTACATATGCAACTTCATGTTTTAATAAGGCTGATTTAGAATCAAATGCGGCAGCTAATGCTTCTACTGAATCTGTACCTCCAATCCCTCTTAGTGCGAATAATGCCCTCATTCTTTGAAACATTTTCTGTTTACTATCATTTAATGTATTTCTAAGATTTTCAACATTCCTATCTTCACTAGGGGGAGCGGGATCTACTGAATCGAACTCACTAGTAATTGGAATATCAGTACTCATTCATTCACCAGACCCTATGAATTTGATTTCATCAATCTTTAATTCATTACTGACTAATCCAATTTCTATCCCTTGCCTAAGGAATTCTCTAATCGCATCTCTGCCATCTTTTTCATAATCAATTGTTCTTTTATTAACATACATTTCCACAAAATTCTTATTTGTTTCATCATCAATTCCTCTTCCCCATTTTTTTGCAAATTTTAATGATGCGTCCGGATTCTCAATTGACCATATGATACTATTTTTTACATCTTCAGTAATTTTCTCACAAAGTTCTAAGCCCAAATCCTTTCTAACTACATTTCCCCCTAATGGTAGGGGTAAACCTGTTTTATTATTCCACCAAATACCCAAATCTAGTACTAATTTAACTCCTTCATCTTTCCAAGTTAATTGTCCTTCATGAATTATCAGTCCAATATCAAATTCTCCTGATTTAACTCTAGGTAATATTTCATCAAATGGTACTACCTGAACTTCTACATCTCCCCATGCCAATCTCAATGCCAGGTAAGCACTTGTACCTAAGCCAGGTATTGCAATAACCTTCTTCTTACCTTCTTCTTCGGTCAAGACATCTCTAGAAATCAGCATTGGTCCATATCCTTCACCCATGGAAGCACCACAATTCATTAGATGATATTTATCTGCTATCAAAGGATACGAATGTATGCTCACCGCAGATACTTCATACTCTCCATTCATAGCATGTTTATTCAAAGTCTCAATATCTAGGAGTACATGTTCATAATGCCTATCATCAGTTTCCATCCCTCCCTCTGTTAATGCATAAAACATGAAAGCATCATCTGGATCCGGGGAATGGCCTATTCTATACTTCATATCTATTTCATCCATATGGTTCGCGTTAACTAATAGGATATGAATATTTATTTATTCAGGCTTACCATTAGTAAGAATAAAGAATGTGTGTATCTTGGTGTGGGCATGCCAAACCCAGCAGAACTTTCAACAGCTACAGGACAATTAGGTCCAATTTGTGCTTCTACAGGAAAACCAATAACATTTGCAGAAGCAATTGTATTGGATGACAAATATGTTTGTTGGGAAGCATATCTAGATATAACTGGTGCTAAACCTGCTACAGATGGCAAAGAAATAGAAGGGCTGAAACTGGATTAATTGAAAACTTAATTCCTACATCCCCTTGGACCCAATATGGCAGAAGGCTGGAGTCGGCATGCACTTCGGTTTTCAGACTATTATAATTCACTTAATGTTAATTCATTATGGACTCCACCTAGGCTAAAACGAAGAGAATGGATGTTCATACCATGGGATGGACGTCCACCTGATAGACATCGTGGATTTAATAATAAATCAACAGTTCTTGATTATTTACAACAAAGGGCCCCTCATTCAGTTTTCCATAGTACTGCATATTATAAGTATCCATTAGAAAGAAAAATGAATGATAAAGAATGGCTAGGAGCAGATTTGATATTCGATTTAGATGGTGATCATTTACCAGGAGTATCTGATAAGGATTTTCCGAGTATGATATCTTTAATTCAAGAGCAAGCATGGAGTTTATGGTCAGATTTCCTTGAGCCTGAATTTGGATTTAAGGAAGAACACGTGCAAACTTCATTTTCCGGACACCGGGGTTTTCACATACATGTAAGGGACCCTAGCCTATTTCATCTTGATTCTAATGCAAGAAGAGAAATTGTTAATCACATACGAGGAGAAGGAATAAATGTACAAACAACACTATCTGGGATAAATAGTGGTTGGAAAAATAGGGTAGAAATGGGAATTTCAACAGTAATAAGTAAACTAAATGTAATTTCTCAAAGTAATTCAAATACTATTCCTGAAATGGAAAATTTTTCAGAAATTTTATCCGCTAGGTCTAATTTCTCTGATAATAAGATTAAATCTTATACAAAGGCAACACTAATAAAAAAGATTTCTCAATTGGCAGATTTAGCGTCAGATGATCGTAGAATTGAAAGGATTAAAAAAGATCAATCATTATTGGTATTCGGTGAGGGTCTAACGCCATTATTTTGGGAACTAGTAAAAGGTGATTCTTCTGTTGTTTTAGGTAATGCTGGGGAAACTGATGAAGCTGTGACGGTAGATATCAAACGAGTAATTAGGAGTGTTGGTAGTTTACATGGTAAGTGTGGTTTAAGGGTCACAGATTTTCCTTTGAATAGATTAAATCCCTTCTCTTCTAACAAATTTAACCCTCTAACTGAATCTATTGTATTCAAAGGAAGCAAATCTACTCAATTGAAAATAATAGCAGACGATGTGACTGCATGTTTGGATGGTATAGAAGTTAGCGGTAATGAGGGTGATATTGTTAATGTAAATGAGTCACTTTCTACATTCCTAATTCTAAAGGGATGGGCTGAAGTAGAACGTTAATAATCCTCAATATTGGCCAATCCTCGGAGAACCTTCAATAATGTAGATTTACACACTACACTCGTGGGGCCAATGTCTGGGGATGAGGATATAGAAGAACAGATGAGAAATTTCCCTCTGCCTCCTATGCCGCCCGGTATATCTATGCCCCCTCCTCCGCCACCTGTTTTTACCGAAACTAATAATGAACATGGTTGGGATTCGATAGACAAGACATTACTACAAGCCGCCGAAGAATTAAATTTTTCTAATATCAAAAATGTTAATACTGATTTCAAATCTGTTTGGGAAAGGCGTAAAGCTACTGATCCTTCAGTCAGAGTCGACAATAAACAAAGTATGTACGGACATATAGATAGAATTGCTAAAGGAGAAGTTGGAACACTTCTTGATAGGTTTCAAGACAGATTTGGTTCAGAGTTGGATCGCGAAATAATAGTTCTCAGGAAAAAACAACAGCAAGATATGAGGTCCATTAAACCTACAGTGGAATTAATATCTGTACCAGAAAAAGATGATTCCATGAATTTGAGCGAGTTTTTAGATTCAATGAAAGATACTAATTTTTTATCTAAAGTCTCTGAAGTTACTAATATTTCTGTAGATAAATTATCTAATCTTAGTAATTCAGAATTGAAAGAATTCTTCAAGTCCGCAGATAATGATAACTCCGGCACTATTGACTTCGATGAATTTGTAGAGGCAATTATAGATCTCGACACTTCAAAAGATGAATTTAGTAATTTTTTTAATATAGTTAACGAATTATTAGGAGATGCCCCTAAAACATTCATTGACGAATTCGTCGTAACAGATGATTTCAAATTATTTGAAAAGGTGGGAAAAAATCCTATTTCATCCACAAACGAAGATAGAACTAATTTCTTCATTATGATAAACAATGTTTTAGGAGATTTACCTCCTGAATCTATAGATACATTCGTGAATTCTCCTGATTTTAAAATATACACTAGAATCAGTGAATTATATGGAGCGTGATTTAAATGGGTTTACTTGAAAAAGCTGGCAAAATTCAAACTAATGAAAAAACTAATGAAGAACCTATTCCAGTAGTCATGGAGGCTGTTGTAGAGCCTAAGCCTATTGCGGCTAAAAAAGCAAATCGAAAAAAGCAAGAGAAAGCACCAAAGAAAGTAAGAACTCCAAAAGTTAAAAGAATTAGGGTTTCTAAAGAATTACCTGAAGGTTTTGAAAATGCCACAAGGGGGCAGAAAGTTACCAGAAGATTTGTAGATTTTGCAGTAAGTTATGGTTGGGCTGTTCCCATTATAGGCATCAATGCCTGGGGCGGATCTTCTGACTCAACATATTTTTTATTAATAGGAATGTTAATTATTGTAGGAAATTTAGGCGTATTACCTTCACAAACAGGGAGAACTGTTGGAAATTGGGTTAGTAGGACACAGTATGTCAATACAAGGGGCGAACCTCCAATATGGTTATTCATACTACTAAAAGGCTTAACAACCATATTCGTCCTATTCGGAGTATTCGCTCTCTTTGTAACTTCAGCAAATTTATCTTTGGGAGATTCAACCCTTTCCAAAATTTTTACATTAATTGGATTACTTATGCTATTACCTCCCTTAATTGATTACTCTATGTATAGATTTAGAACGAACTCTGAACATGGATTATGGGATACTATGTTTGGTGGAATTTGGATGGTTCGTACTAATAGGAGCGCAGAAGCCAAAGGATGGTTAAAGAGACTAGAATCTCTTGGAGATTACGCAGAATCTAAGGGTCTACTGAAAGATAAAGATACTGATTAATATTTAATTATTATATTTGCATATAATGATACCCTAATAAATTATTGAAGTTAATAACTTTGTTTTAATCATTGAAAATAAATATATAATATATGAAGGGTAAGAATTTTTATATTAATATTTCAACTTCTTCTGCCGCCACCGCTGCGTCCACCTCTATTCGATCTTCCACTAGAACCACGGCGTGATGAGCTCGACCTTCTGGATGAGCCACCTAATTTTCTACTAGATTTTCTTGGAGCAGACCTATTCGAAGCGGCCCTCTGATTAGAATGAGAATTATCATCATGATGATGATACACATGTTGTACATTATTTCTTCTGTTAAAAAGGAAATTATTATTTTGATTTCCACCCTCTAAAAATGATGCACCACTTCCTTTAGATACAGATATAATAATTACTACAATAGCTATTCCTATAATGCCCAAAAACAGTAATGTTATCAGTATAACTCCGCCGCCTTCGCCAAGTTCCAAAGGTTCTAGATTAGAACTTGGAGGTTCTACAAATCCATCATTATATTCCCAAAAGTCATCAATATCAAAAATAATTTCTTCAGTTATTATTTTTAATCCATTAAACCAATTACTCTCATCTAGTTCATAATCAGCATCAATTCCTATGCCACTAAAATCTAAATATAAGTCCCAAAAATCACCATTTTCTATTGTCCATTCCCATGACCCTGACTGATTTGTAGCTAAAATTAGTAACACGCCATCTTTCCATACTTCATCTCCTATTTTCCATTCATTAAATAGTTCATATCCGTAATTAGGTAAATTAATTGTTGTGGTGTTATTATTATCATAATTACTAGTAGAATTTATTATTACAATCACGAATTCAGTTTTCCAAACAAGGTTCAACTGATCAGTTAACTGATTAATTTCATTTTTCTCGGATTCATTTAATGCATTTGCCTCATCAATTACAAATGAATTAGTATCATTAGGAAATGATAATTCAGCTGATGCTAAAGTCGGAATTAATAGTAAAACAATTGCAAAAAATGGCATTAATAAGTATTGAACTTTGGTGGCATCCTTCATATTTATAATTTGTCCTGAGATGTTACAATATTAAAATATATGTCAGAATAGAATTTAGAGGATAAATAATTCATCAATTATACGATGAAAATATAATAAAAAACTTCTTATTTTTTTTTATATCTTGTGTTAATTTAATAACATTAATTTATGGTTTACCCATGCCAATTTTTAATTGGCCTCCACTCTGACAAAAAAAATTCTAATTGAATTTATTGGAACATTTACCCTCTCTATTGTAATATGTTTTATTGTTATTAATCAAATTGATGGATTTTATGGATCATTCATAGTTTCATTTACATTAATGATTTTAATTTATTGTGGTAAAAATATATCCGGTGCTCATTATAATCCGGCGGTTACAATATCGATATATTACCGAGGTTACTGTAATAAGGAGGAACTCCAATATTATATTTTTTTCCAATTATTAGGCTCAATCGCAGCATCAATATTATATTACTACATATTTATCCCAACCAATGCTAATTATGAAATATTTGATTTAAATATTTTTGCTTTAATTTCAGAATTTATTTTTACATTTTTATTAGTATCTGTAATACTTAATGTTGCAACATTAGATTCTACTAAAGGAAATTATTATTATGGTTTTGCAATTGCTTCTGTTGTATTTTTGGGTGGCATATTAGTTGGTGATATATCATTGGCATCATTCAACCCTGCCGTTACTATTGCCCTTATTTTAACTGGAAAAATCAATTTACTAGAATCATGGATTCATTTCATCCCTCAAATTTTAAGCGCATTTTTAGCAACATATTTATTTAAATTATATCATAAAATTGAGTAAATATTGGTTATTTAATAAAATTTAATATTTAAATATAATTAACAATCTAGGTTTGATTCTGAAATAAATTGTGATTTTGAATATTTTCGGAGGTTAGCAGAACTAATAATGGTACTTGATGAAAGTAAAGATAATTTCCCAGCACATATTGCATTCAAAGACTGGAGACCAATTTTATTACATTAACTATTCTATATTATTTTCATTATTAGAAGGGCAATATTTTATTTAATCTCTCGGTCATTTCTAAATATCTATCCGTATGGTCAGTATCAGGTAAATTAATTACAAATTGCCAGTATCTCCATGCTGCAATTGATAATGTGGCCAGTTTGTGTAAATGCGGCAAGGCCCTAATCTCATCTTCACTCAATACTCTTATTGTTTGATATCCTTCTAATATTGAGTTCCATCTTTCTTTGATGGGTTCGCCATTTTTCCAACCAAAACCAACAAACGTCATAACCAAATCAAACGCCAAATAATCATAACATATTTCTTCAAAATCTAATACACTAACAACCTCATTGTTTATTCCTAATACATTATCTGAAAATAAATCACCATGTATTATTCCTTTTGGTAATGATCCAATTTTTATCAATAAATCTTCAGTCTCATGTTTTAATAATTTCATGAAATCTGTCCATTGATCATTTTCATTTGCCATATTATATAATTTATTAAACAATTTAGGACCCATTGAAAATTCTTTTTTTAAATCTTTTGGAGGCTCGATTATATGTAATTTAGCTTGTATTTTTCCAAGAGAATAAAGAGATGAATGATTGGTTCCTAACCAATTTCCATTTATAAATGGCAACAAAGTCCATGCAATTCCATTTTTATTATGAACATAATTTCCATCTAAAAATTTTATAGGTTTTGGTGTTGGAAAATCCTTTTCTACGATATATTTTGTCATATTTAACAAATAATTTACTTCTTCTATAGATTGTTCATTCCATATTTTTAATACTAACTTTTTGCCGCCAACTAATGTTAAAATGTAATTAGAATTTGCCCACCCGCCATTTAATTTTTCAATAGTTAATATATTTTTGAAACCAGCTAATTCCAATACTTCTGAAGCCTCATTTAACGATACATCAGTGTAGGGCATAGAATTACTATGCCGTACTTGTTTAATTCATTTTCTGAAATTAATTATTTACAGAAGAATATATATTTTAATGTTTTTTATAATCTCTATTAATAAATATTT
>JAJPRE010000010.1 GCA_023700245.1 Candidatus Thalassarchaeaceae archaeon | reverse complement strand
TAATAAGATATAAATAAATATTAAGCCTACAAAAAAAGAATTAAAAATATAAGAAATAGTCAAGATCAAATTATTTTCCACCCATGTTTCTTTTCAATATACTTGTTATAAATTTTTTTTCATTTTTCGTCAGAGGCTCTGATTGCTGGACTTTGGGGGTTTTGGATTCAATAATTTTAATTATATATGCAATCGAAATCAAAGCAAAAAACATTCCTAATAAATTAAATAATGAATTGAGAATATCATTAATATTAATAAAAAAAACTGAGTAAAAGTAAATAATCCATGAAATTGAGATTAATAGTAATCCGAAAATATTCGCATTTAAATTTCTCTTCCAATATACTGGTGCACCAAACAATGACATCAGCATTCCAATAAATGCTAATACCATCCAGGGAAAGTTTAGCATCATTTCAGCATGAAGAAGATTTTCAGAGACAGATAAATCCTCTAGAGGAATTAATGTAAGTACAAGCCCCATTACAATCATTGGTTTTCCAAAGATACTTCTTCTGAATGATGGCCCCATCCTGTATACAAAAAAACCTGAAAAAAGTATCAAAAGACCAAACCATAATTGGAGGTCGGCTAATTCCATATACGTCGGAGTAGGTATAATGTACATCTTATTTTTGTCTAGACTCATACTCTAATATGCAATAGTGCCTTGATAGACTTCATATAGAGACCATCAGTGGCCCGCTTCGTCGAAAGACGCTTTGGTGACTAAGATGGTAAAAATGCCTCGTAAAGTAATGAGATATAGCCCATCGGCTGGCAAACACACTGAGCACACGGTTGAACGTGTGAAAAAGCGAAGGGCTAGTGAACTCAAATGGGGACAAAGGAGATTTCGAAGAGTAACTGCTGGATATAGAGGTTTTCCTCGTCCTAAACCATCAGGTGAGAAACCTACTAAAAGAGTAAATTTGATATTTAGATGCACAGAAACTGGCAAGGCGCATTCTCCAGCAGGTCAGCGTGCAAGAAAATTTGAGCTTATAGATAAATGAAGGTATGAAAAATGAGTGGAAAATTTCTTAAAGTTAGTTGCCGAGATTGTGGTAATGAAGCAGTATTATTCGATAGAGCGGCTACTCTAGTATCATGTTCTGTATGTGGCTCAACATTGGCAAGTCCTGCTGGCGGTAAAGCAGATCTAAGTGGTTGTACAATAATGGATGCCCTCGAGTGAAAGGGGCATAATAATGGCTAAAAATAATGATAATTGGCCATCTGAAGGCGAACTATTGGTTTGCACTATTAAAAACGTTAGAGAGAATGGTGCATATCTTTCTTTAGATTCTTATGAAGGTAGAGAAGGATTTGTATTTATCGGGGAAGTTTCTGCAGGATGGGTCAAAAATATTCGTTCCCACGTCAGAGAAGGCCAAAGAGTAGTTGCTAAAGTAATTGAAATTAGAAGAGGTAAAGAAAGTATTAACTTGTCCATTAAAGCTGTTTCTGAAGAGAGAAGAAGAGATACTTTACAACAAAGGAAAAATCAACAGAGAGCAGAACAAATGATGAGGCTAGTTGCTGAAAAGGTTAGTTGGGATGAAAATAAAGCTAAATCTATTTCCGATGAGATGATCAACATATTTGGAACTCTATATGGTGCACTTGAAGAATGTGCAATATCAGAAAATGCACTATCAGATGCTGGATTTGATGGAGAATGGATGGCAATAGCAACTACAATTGCAATAGATAACATCGTACCTCCATATGTAGAAATTAGAGGAATATTTGATATTGAAGTTTGGAGTTCCGAAGGAGTTAACGTAATTAAAAAGGCCCTAATTGCTGCCGAGCATTGTGCAGAGGGTTTGGAAGAAGTTACTTTGACGTGTCATTATGAAGGTGCCCCTCATTACAGAGTTGACATAAGGGCCCCTGACTATCCTTCTGCAGAATCTGTATGGGAACAAGCACAAGAAGCAGTAAAGAAATATATGGCACCGGTAGAAGGCTCAATTAGTATAGAACGCCTTTGAAGACCTTAAAATCATCAGATAATTCATGTACTTCATTACGAGCGATACATTTCTTGTATTGACATGGTAAGAAGCAAATTGAAAAGATGTGTATCTTGTAAAGAGTACGGATTAGGCGAAAAATGTAATGATTGTGGGAGTATTCTGGAAGTAGTTGCACCATTGAAATATTCTCCCGAAGACCCTCAGGGTAATCGCCGTAGAAAAAGACTAGATGCAGGAAGTAAAGATTGGATTGAGTCTTTGCCAAATACAAATATGGATGAGGATTTAAAGGATGAATAGAACAAAAATTCATTGGTTAATAGGAAATAGTTTGCCCAAACATTTAGCCATAATAGAGGCGGTTCCTGGTGTTGGTAATGTAGGAAAATTAGTAGCAGATGGTTTAATTAAAAAACATCAATCAAAAACTTTAGGTTGGATCTTACATCCAGATTTACCTCCTCATTCAACTCTTAGCGAAGAAGGATTGATGACTCCTCCCAAAATAGAAATATGCTCAGTATTACTACCAGAAAATAAAACTATAATTGTCATAAGAGGAGATGTGCAACCAATAACTGCAACAGGGCAATTTGAAGTTTCCGAGGAAATATTAAATTTAGCAAAGAACAATGATACTCCGCAACTTTTAGTATTAGCTGGCTTAACTGCAGGAATTGAAAATAAGGATATTCATGTAGTGTGTGCAAATTCAAAAGTAAGAAAGACCTTGGAATCTAATGATATACCGGTTAGTAAAAGTCAACCAAAGGATGGCATGATAGGTATTGCCGGATTAATTGTCTCATTATCGCCATTATATGATGTTCCTGCAATAGGGCTCATAGCAGATACAATTGGGGCCAGTGCAGATATATTAGCTGCAGATAGGTTATCATCATGGATAGAGGGGGCTTTAGATATTCCTTTAGATCTTGACTTAGACTCGACTAAAGAAACAGCAAAAAGGATTATGGATGCAATTAATGTGACTAATTCAATTGATGATTTAGTTAATTCTTCGGAGACTGATGTATCGAGTGATTTTTATGCTTGAGGAATAATATGAGGCTATTACTTTCCAGTGGGGGAAACAGCTCCCTTTCAAGTAAACAAAAGTCAATTTTAAATACTCAAATTGAAGAATTATTTAGAGGACTAGATGAAGTAGTTTTTATTTCATATGCACAAAAAAATAGAATAGAATATACTACAAAAGTAAGAGAGAAAAGTTGGCCCCTAAAAAATATTAAATTAATAGGCATTGAAGAATATGATGATCCTTATGATGCGGTTAAAAATGCTAAAGGAATATATGTAGGAGGAGGGAATAGTTTTCTTCTTACTCATGGATTATATGAAAATAAATTAATTAAAATTTTAAATGATGTCATTAAATCTGGAATTCCTTACATGGGGGTTAGTGCAGGAACTAATATAGCATGTCCAACCATGATGACTACTAATGATATGCCAATAATTATGCCGAAAAAATTGGATACTTTGAATTTAGTTAATTTCCAAATAAATCCGCACTATCATGAAGGAACTGTGTGGCTAAAAAATGAGGAAAGGTTTGTAAAGCATAATGGAGAAACTAGGTCTCAACGAATTAACGAATACCATCAAAATAACATCATCCCAGTCATAGGCCTTTTTGAGGGATCTTTAATTAAATGGCAAAATCAAACAGGTAAGTTGATGATAGGTGATGCAGTGATATTTCATAAAGGAAAACTACCAAAAAAGATAGAAAGCGGTACTTATGTAAATAATAACTTAGAAATTATCTGATTATTTAACAACTAAAATCCGATCCGCTAATTCAGGCATATTTACTCCTGCAGATGTAAATGCTTCAGAAACAGAAGTTATTTTTTCATTATTTTTACTTAATTGAATTGCTCTTTTACTTATTACCTTCCAAGCCCCTTTTACTCCTAAGCCGGGAATAGCAGATAGTTGATTTTGTGTAACATTATTTATGTCCAACCCTATTTCAACCGCAGATATACTACGCATACCATGTCCAGTGATTACTACATCAGACTTAGTTTCAAGAGGTAATAAATAAGGAATTCCTGTTAGAATTGGATATGCCCCAATTTGCCGACCAAATGTTATACCAGATTTGCCGTATAGTGAAATATCCCTGTGTTCTGAATTCACTACTTGTTTAGGATCACGAATACGGTTATTATGTGATTCCCACCAAACATCCCTAATTATAGTACCAAATGGAAATAATTCTTCCAAAAGAGGTTTGTCAATAGTATTGCGTACAGTTTCTTTAAATTCTTTAAATATTTTTCCTGGTATATCTTGAAATCCTTGCCCTTCAACTTGCCGGATATTTATTCTACGTAGAAGTAATCCTTTATTCCTTATGTCTTGTAATAATTTCAAATTCATTTGGTATGAAGAAGCAGTTTCTCCATTGAGGCCTGCTATAAAATTTAGTCCTGGGAGAAGTTTTGGCAATCCACGTGATCCGCGTTCCCTACCATAATCATTGATGTGGCTGATAGCAGAAATCAATTGTTTTGGATCACAATTTAACCAGTTAGTACTATGTACTAATGGATCTGCAGATTCCAACCCAAAAGACAATACTGCCCCATCAGATAAGGTATCTATCATGGCTTTTGTTATTTCAGAAGAAGGACCAAGATTCTCAGCAATTATGGAAGGATTTCCATTATCAACATGTAATATTTGTAAATTTTCATTTTCTCTTAAACCGAAAAGTAAATCCGAGATTGGTTCAGGATTTGGAATTGGGTACTCTAAATCTAATACTCCTTCGGCTTTGTAAGTATAAACATCAGTAGCGCCCCCTAATCGAATATTTTGTACGCCATTTTCAATTGCAAGATTTACCTCATCAATAATATCTTGTTCTTCCCTCCATATTGGGATTCCTTTTTTGGGCTCTATACAAAATTTACATCCTCTTTTGAATCTTACACATCCTTGATATAATTCAACTTCATAAGTCAAAGGCCCATTTCTACCATCGGCAGTAAATAAATCTGGATGATTAACAACTGCCTTTGATGAAGCCCCTTTATTTGCCCATTTTTTCCACTGATCTATTGATCTTTTTTTATTTATCCAAGAATTAGTAGATAGAAAGTTATCCAGAGTTGCATCTGTATCTTGAACTGTACAAAAAAGATTAGATCGTAATGGCATCCATCCATCATATCTCCAATGCCGGATAGCCCAACCACCGCATAATACTGGTTTTTCTCTAGGAAATATAGAAAGAAATTGATCTAGTTCACGCCTACTAATGGGAGTTCCACGTACATATTTGCCAGGAACTATGGCGCCTGCTAGAACTACTGCACCTGCTAAATCTGATAATTCATTTTTCAATTTAGTCCTTGTATCTGGAGAAGATAATTTATGTTTATTATTAATTCTCCATTGATCTATAGTCATGTATGTGTATGGTATTCCCCTAGATTCGAAAACTCCACAAATATATCTTATATGAAATCCTACATAGTTAGGTACTCCAAATGCGGCTGGTTCATCCTCATAACCATCTAATACTAACCAGCCTTCCATTGAAAACCCCATTAAATAGTCATAAGGGCTTTAAGCCTTCATTTATTTACCTTCTATTACGATTATTTCTACTACTATCTCTATTTGATTCTTGTATTGACATCTTACGACCATTTAATTCTGTATTTTTTAATGAATTGATGGCATTTTTACCTTCTTTGTAATTTTCAAAGGTGATAAATGCAAAACCCTTAGATTTCCCACTTTCTCTATCATTCGCAATATGAAGATCAGTTATATTTCCGTACGGTGAAAATACATTCCTAAGTTCGTCTTCCGTAACTTCATAGGATAAGCTAGCAACAAATATTTTCATACCTTGTGACTCTTGAGATTCGGATCTCGCCTTCATTAAAATTTTACGTTCATTGGCTAATTCTTCTTTTGATGCCTTGCCATCTTTTACTTTTGACATGCAGTCCCTACAACGTATTGGTTTACCAGGAGTAGGTTTGAATGGCACTTCGGTTTTTGAATCACATAGAGTACATGTTGTTGAGTGCATATTTCTTTGTACCCTATTTCCAGATTGTGAGTTTTGTTTATTTCTTATTGCATTTGGTGGAACATCATGACTTGCTCCTCGGCGAAAATCTGCTAATGGTGAAAGATACGGCCGGGATCCATCATGGCCCAATATAGATTCTGCAGCAGGGGACCATCGTTCACCTTGGCGATTTAGTTGAGCCATATCAAGTCCTGAACCTGATTCTTGACCTTTGCCAAAATCTACAGATAAAACTCTGTATGCACTATAGTCGCAACGAGTACAACAGACATTGAAGTCAGGAGTTGTTTTACTAGCAACTAAATCTAGGCCGCAGGAAGGGCAAATAGCGTGAATTACACCAAGTCTGATATCTCCTTTCGTAGATGCTTTAAGAATAGGGTCATCTCCAATTATTTTTGCCCTAATAATATCTCTGATTTTCATTGTATCACCTGCAGAAGGAATAAAACGATCTACTAATTCAGTAATATAGATATCTGCAAATTGTTTGAGAGCAGGAAGATTTCTATGCCCAGAATCTGAATTTTCAACATGAAGAATTTTTATTTCTGCTGTTTTAGAATTTATCCTACTAACTTCACCAATTACAATATCGCCAATCTCAGGAGAATTGATTATTGGCCTATTTGGCATTATTGAAAGCAGACCGTCAGAGTGAGTAACTGTACCGGAAAAAAATGCTACAGGACCATTTGGGCCATCATGTATACCTTTTCCAAGAGATGTTTCCTCAGGAACTTGTATTGGCGATCCGGGAGTAACAAAGTCGCCTGGACTAGCAATCATTGAACTGGGGACTCTGCTGCCCTCTATGAACGGTACGGTCGTAAAGAGATTTAGATTTAATCTTTTGATACACGCCAGAAACCAGCAATTGTTTTACTCCTTTGCCTATTATGATGCATATACTTTGCTGGTAAAGCAAAATCTGCTTCACCATATTTTTCAACTGACCAGCCCGCATTTTCAAATAATTTAGATATATGAGTAGCATTAGAACTGTGTAATATGTGGGCAGTTTTTCCACTAGCAATAATAGCATCAAGAAACGGTCGGTCTGCTTTCTCTAATTGCCTCCCCCATGGGGGATTTGTAATTATTACATCGCTATCTATAATCGGAAGATTATCTTTACTAATATGTTGATTAATTACCTTAGCGGATTTTATTAGCGATTCATTAATTAAATTATCTTTTATTACTTTACATGCATTTGAATCTGATTCAAAAAATATAGATTTTTTTGCCCCTGCTAGCTGGCAACCTATTCCTAAAATTCCATTTCCTGCACCCAAGTCTGCAACAGTAGATGAATAATTAATATCTCCAAATGACAATATATCGGAAATCCAACGTGCTGCTAAATTTCCAGTTATACTATATTGCTCTAAATCTAAATTATTGCCAGGATGTGCCTTCAAATTTGAAAGTCTTATTGCTAATTGACGCAATTTCATATTTATTCCAAAGCGTGTTTACGTTTCAAATACATTATTATATTTTGTAATTAATGCTTTAAATGATTTTTATCAACATGATGAATGCCCTCTGCAAGCAATAATTCTGCAATGAGAACTCCATAACCTGCTGCGCCACGGATTGTATTATCTGCAACAACTTTGAAACGTAACTTTTTATCGCTAATTTCAATTTCCCCCAAGGAAACGCCCATTGCTGCATTAAGATCTATATCTGGTTCTCTTGAATCAGATCCTGCCCACCTGTGATTATCAATATCAATTTTACCAGTTATGAAGTTAATTATTTTACTTGAAGAAGGCAGGTTTAATTTATTTAAATTAATTGTGGAATTTTGCCATACTTGAATTACTTCATGTGCACTTATTTCATTTTCGAAGATAATTTCAATTTCTGCAAGATGGCCATAATCATTATTCACTCTTGAGCATTGAGCATTGATATCTATGCTTTTGTGAGTAATCATGCCATTTTCTAAACTACCAAATATTTTTTTTAATTCTCTTATTATACTTTCATCTTCACCCATAATTACAGAATCAATTGGCATACCATTTCTACCATTAATGAGCATTTTTCTCCCTCCTCCCGATAGAGATTGTTCAGTCCTTATGTTTATGGATCTTAATTTAAAATTAGAAAATAAAGGAGATAATGTGAGTGCTATGGGCACCACCATGCAATTACAACATGAAATTAAATTCCCTCTGTTAAAATTCTGAGTTTTAATTAATCTTAGATGATCCGGATTTACTTCTGGTATTATTAACGGAACATTATTTTTCATTCGGTGGATCATGGCATGACTGATTACTAAAAAACCAGCATTTGCTAATTTTTCTTCAACTAAATCTGCTGCATTATCAGGCATTGCTGAAAATATAATTTCTACTTTTTCCTTTTTTAATTCTGCAATTAATTTTTCCATATTGTCAAGACCTTGGACAACAATATTTGGTAAATCGGGCCTTATTTCATCTAGAGACCATGGCAAATCACAAATATTCTTTCCTTCTGTAGAATTAGAACCTATTATTGATACAGGTATTAACCAATTATGATTAATGAGTCTTTGAAGGTACCTTTGTGCAACCAAGCCTCTTGCGCCGAATATTGCACAATGGACCCTTCCAATACTAGCCATAGCAACGGCATACATTCAAAGTACCTAAGAATGACTGATTATTGAGTAAATATGATTTAAATTTACTAAGTTTAATAACTGCCATTTTAAATTATGCCATATGGTATATGCTACAACCATTATTCTAATATTTTTATTAATAATTTTAATTACTTTTATTGTTTGGCAAATTATATCGCAAATTATGTCAAGGATAATAGAAAAGAGTCGCATGGAAAGTGATATGATAATTGCAGAAATTAAGGCAAGAGAATTAGAGAGAAGGGAGATGGAAAGTGAGAGAAAAAATATAATGGAAAATTCTTTCAAAGTAATGGCAATGCAGGCATTTGAAGATGTAAAAAATGATGTAGAACGTGAAAAGAAAGATGATTTTAAAAGAGTTACAGATGATTTTTCGAACATATTGAAAGATTACAAAAGTACTATGGACGCAATGGAAGTATCAATGATAAATAGGGAATCCGCACTTAGAGAAAAGGTAGAAAATGTATCTCAATTAGGATTAAAATTATCTGATGATACCAAAAATCTAACAAAGGCACTAAAAGGAGATTCTCAATTACAAGGGGCTTGGGGCGAAGTAGTAGTTGAGAATTTACTTCAAAATATGGGATTTGTTTGCGATAGAGATTATATCAAGCAATACAGTGAAACATCTGCGGACAAAACTCGTAAAATTGCAGACTTCATAATTAATCTTCCAGGAAATAAACAAGTAGTTATTGATTCAAAAGTTTCTTTGACTGCATATAATGATTTTGTAAATGCAGATAATGAAATGATGGCAACTTCATCTATGGAAAGATTATGTAAATCAATTAGAATGCACGCATTGACGCTTTCAGATAAAAATTATCAACATATGAAATCAATTCAAACATTAGATTTTGTTCTGATGGTTGTGCCATTAGAAAGTGCATATATTGCTGCTCTGCATCATAATCCTACTTTATACAACGATATGATTGGAAATAGAAGGGTAAAAATTGTTAGCGGGACTACGATAATGATTGCTTTAATATTGATTCAAGAATTGTGGAAAAAAGAGAATCAGAGTAAAAATCAGATTGAGTTAGTTGAAAGAGCAGGTTTGCTTTATGACCAAATCGTTTTATTTCTGGAGTCTTTTACCAGTATTGGCTTTGAGTTAAAACAAGCATCAGAGAAGTTTGATGAAGCGGAAAAAAGATTAATCTCAGGGAAAGGAAATGTCATCAGACAAACAGAAATTTTAAAAGATCTTGGGGCTAGAAATAAGAAAGATTTGCGGAAAAAAAGTGGAATGAGAAAATTAGCAGAAGAAGCAGAAATTCCTAAAGAAGAAGAATGAATAGGGCCCCCCTAATCTCAAATCATGATTAAATGGCAGACGGGTAGCTATCACCCAATAATTCATCTTCCTGATGAATATGAAGTTAGAGATTTCACTCAAGGAATTTATACTCCCTCTAAATATGAATATGACATAGGAAAATACGATGAATTAAGGCCGGGAATGTATAATACAGACCTCTTCAATAATAATAGATATTTGCATATTGGGATAGATATTGGAGCCCCTGTAGGGACACCGTGCATGGCATTTGAAGATGGAGAGATATCCCATTTTGGGTACAACGCTGATGAAGGAGATTATGGATATGTAATTATTACCAATCATAAAATTGAAGGAGGGAAAATTTGGACGTTGTACGGGCACCTAGATTCAAAGTCCATAAATGGTAAGAAGATTGGTCAAAAAATTTCAAAAGGTGAGGTAATATGTTGGATAGGAGACAAGCATGAAAATGGTGGTTGGGAGCCCCATCTTCATTTTCAAATATCACTATTAGAGCCCGATACACATGACATGCCAGGAGTTGTTGAACCTAATTTGAGAGAATATGCATTGTTAAACTATCCAGATCCTAGGTTAATATTAGGGGCCATATATTAGATTGATGATAGATATTCTTTCAATTCTATAATTGACGGCATGGATGAAGGATTAACTCCTTCGACTAATGCAAGAGCAATAGAAATCCAATCAGTAATATGCGCAGCATACAGAAGGCTTTCCAACAAAGAATGCCCTTCACAATCGATTATCCAAGACGATTTAATGTCTAATTTTTCCATTGTCCAATTTAATCTTGAAGAAACTCTTGAAGACATCCCTTCCCATTTAAGATAAATTATAGAATTAAGTTCACCATTAGCTTTGTTCCACGCTACAATTTCATTATGATTCATTTCAGGCAAGTTTACTATTCTAGCAAATCTATCTGAGTTTTCATTTAGTTGGTTTGTAAATCTCACTCCTGCCGAACCCAAAAGAGTAGGAGAAATGATGCCAATTTGCTTGCCAACCATTGATTCAGCCATAGAAAGTGAAAGGCCATTTCCATTGATTAAATCCGCATTTATTGAAGATTGGCGTAATCTTTCCAACATATTTTTCAATTCAGTGCCATCTGGTTTTTCAAGAATTCCTAATGCCCAACAAGCGGCTAACTGGGTCCCAAAAATATGGCCGAATGCAGAACGTGGCATTTGCCCTCCGGGGACTTCTAAACAAACACATTCATCATTGATAGATAATATTTCCTCAAGTTTACCTCCGGACGTTATTCCTAAAACTGTACCTCCATTTTCTAAAGCCTGAGATACGCCATCTAGTGTTTCTTCAGTATTTCCGGAATAAGATGTAGCAATAATTAACCAATCAGGCCCCCACCAAGAAGGGAGTCCGTAATCTTTCCAAACTACAAACGGTAAACCTCCAGCATAATTAGTTAATGAGGCTAGGAAATCTCCACCGGCACCTGAGCCCCCCATTCCTAAACAAAGCACGCCTGACCAGTCGGCATCTTTATCGATATCAATTGGAATATTAATTGATTTTTCCAAATCATCTATGAATTTACGAGTATATCCTACCATATCCCCATCATCTAAATTTTTAATTAACTCATTAATATCTAATTCACTCATTATTTAACCTCCATATTTGTTGGCGGAATTGCTAACCATTTTTCTTCTATGAAACCAATTAAAATTGTCTTAGAATTAGGATCATCATGATACGGTAGGCCCACCGTTACAATACTAAAATCAATAGGATCCATGATTTCAACTGCAGAACTATCGCGATTTAGAATTTCTACTAGAAATTGATTTTTTACAGGACATGTTACAGTACTCTTTTCCATATCTCTCCACGAAACACCAGTTCTTTCAAAATATTTAATCCTCCGTAAAATGGGCCCTTCTTTTTGCCATCTATCTATAAGCCAAAGATTTTTCTTAAATTTAACAATATCTCCAATTGAATAGGCTGGTTTTCTATAACTCATTGTTAACCTAGTTACTTCAATACCGTCATTTGAACCTACTACTGTCGAGGTTTCTTTTATTGTTCCTCCAAATTTTTGTACTAGCCTTTTTCCCCAACTTCTTGCCATGGCTTTGGAACCTAATTGCATATCCCATCCCCCAGTAACTGGGCCTTCGCTTGTTATGAAAAACATTGGATCGGCCTCCATATCACCTAACATTTCATCTAAAGTATTGCGTACTACCTTTACTTCATCAGAAGTTAATTTCCTTCCAGCAGACCGTAGTTGAACTATTGATTCGAAGTATGAGCCTGCTTTCCTGGTACATGCAGGACAAACGGCGTTACTGGTTTGCATAAGAGTAATATGATTTTCCAAAAATTTGTACCCTTCGATCTCACCGGAAACATCGATATGAAGCCTCATAGACCTATCATCAATTTCTTCAATTGCGAATCCCAAATTTACGTTTTTAGATTTATCGGAGTATTCTATATTTTCCCTTATTCGGAGGTCCGCTAGATTTTCTTTTGAAATTTTCGACCATCTTCCCCTCACTTCATGTTGATCGCATTTTGGACATCGATATTGTTGTAATCGGTCAGATATTTTTGAAAGTATGTTACGTTTCCTGAAACATTCCTCACACATCCTGTCTGAAGTCAAAGGTGGTTCTGCCCCGCAAGTTATACAAAAAGCTCCATCAGACATGTTGCGCCTCCATGTAACCCGTCTGACCTAGATGTTAGAAGTGTTGTTATTTAGAAACTAATATATTTATTCATTTTCTTCGGATATTTGTTTATTTTCTTGTGCATCAATACGATATTCCAAATCATTTAATTTGGAAAATAAATACTTCACATACCCTCCCAAAAGACCAATCATAATGACGTATGCAATTGCTAATTCCATTAATCCCGTTGAACTCAATTTAACCACCCTTCATCTAAATTTATTTGGTTATTTTCCATTTTTAATTCTAATTGATGGATTCTATCAGTAATGATTGAAAATCCAACAAAAATGAAACAAAAGGAAATAAAGGATAAAATAAGAACAAATAACATATCACTTGGGAGTCCTGTTTCTTCACTTGAAACAACAATTATTGGTGGGTGTTGTTTTTGATACCAAGTAGTTGCCATAGCAGTTATAGGAACAAGAGAAAAGCCAAATAGACCTACTATGGAAAGAGTGTCTCGTGTTTGATTAGTATCTTGTTGCGCCCTTCTGGCGAGTACTAAGAATAATGCGACTGAAGTTAGGAGTGCAAAGGAATTAAGTCTTAAATCTCCCCAATCCCAAGGTTTCCCCCATGCAACTGAACCCCATATTGGCCCCGAAGTAATTACTCCCATGCCAAATAGCAATCCCATATCTGAACCAACAGAGAAAAATCTCCAACCTAGTTCATCTTTTTTCAAATACCAAATTATAGAACCAATAAATAATAATAAAAATGCTAAAAATGAGCACCAAGCAAACGAAACATGCCAATAGATTATCCTAAATGATTCAGGTCCATTTACAGTACTTGGATCCAAACTTGGCACCCAGAGGAATCCCAATAAAATAGATATGGATGCACCAACTAAACCAATTGTAATGAGTACCAATGAGGTCGCCTTGGTCACCACCATGAAGTTCCCAGTAAAATATAGGTGATGAATACTACCTTCTAATAATCTGGAAGATAAACTACAACTATCCAAATTAGTATTGAAGATGTGTTTGCAATGATGCACCCAATTATTGGAGATTGTATGGATAAAGAGTATGACATCCCCGATGTCATCAAAATTGATAATACCTCAGAAAGTTCTAGAAACGGCCATATAAGTGCTATAAGTAGTAAAGAACCGGCGGAAGAGTTCGATCTACGTAAATCAGAAACAAGGAAATGTAATGCGGAAGAGGCCATTCCTACCGTAATTAAGGATAAGGTTGGAAGCCATAACCACAATAATGCATCATAGGAATAATCATCTGATTTATTGCCAATTAAAATGAACCATGATAAGTATGTCAATGGAATTGGCAGGACCATAGAGGCGCCCAAAAATGAACTAATTGGACGGATTTTTGATCCTAGCATTATGTGCCACCATTTTCCACACTCTGCCTCATTAAATCGATTAATAATTGCCGGAGAAATAATACAAGTAATAAATGCAGGCAATAAAATAAGAGATGATAAGATATCTACGCTCAATGGCCCATTTCCTTCGATTAAGGAATAACTCAATAAAAGTGCTACTAAAGCTGGAGTTGCCCGTCCAACAGTATCTATGGGGTTTCGGATTTCCATTTTCATAGCCCAACTAGCCAAGTCACTAATCGAAATCAAATTTGACGAGGATTTACATGTTGGTATTTCGACTACTGTCCCCTCCGATTTACCTATTGACTCCTTTATTTTACCCTTTTTTCCAATTTTAATTATCCTATTTGCACATTTTATAACCTCATTATTGTGTGTTGCAATGATTATTCCATGGCCCCTAGATGCCATAGTCTTAATCCAGTTTATGAAAAGAATACGGGACGACTTATCAAGGCCTACGCTTGGTTCATCCAATAGAACAGTCATTGGTTTTGGACTAAGAATAGCAGGCGCGAGGCCGCAGATAACTGAAAGACGTCTTTTGAGGCCACCTGAAAGAAGTGATACTCTATCCGATTTTCGATGATTTAATCCCCAGTCAGATAATATCTGTCCTAATTTATCCGGATCACTATTTTTAGATGATTTCTCAGATGCAATTAATATCCTTTCTTCGACTGTTTCTTCACCACATATGCCATCTTTTTGTAAAGTAATGCCTATTTTAGGAATATTGGATTGGCGGCCTTCATGATTTCTAATTAAATTTTGTGAATTATCTTCTTTGTAAAAATATAATTCTCCGTTTTTGAAAGGAACTATTCCAGCACATGACTCTATGAATGTTGACTTTCCAGAGCCATTATCTCCCACTAAGACTACAATTTCCCCATAATTTAATTTAAAATTAACATCTTTTAAGACTTCTCGGGAACCACGGAGGACATTTAGGTCGTTGAGTTCTAACAAAGCGCCCCCTTGCATGAATGACCGAGTAAGGATTACCGTTTGAGTAATTCTATGATGAGAAGTCCTATTCCCTAGAATCTCTTGGAAAGACTAGAGGTGACCCTAATGGATAATGATTTTAGATGGGACTTTCTAGAAATAAGTGATTATTTTTGGATAATAGTTATGTTTTCTGTTGCTATTTTACCGTTTTATTACGCCTATAAAGACAAAACGAGTGTGTCTTTAGCGATGGTCTTATCTCTGTTATTAGTAAAATTTATACAGTATTTTCTGGAATTATTTAAAGGCGGTATTTTTTCATTTGAACCAATACATTTATTTGGATTAATTCCAAGTATAATGAATGAATATGTCCACTTCCATCGATTTCTAACTTCAGCATGGCTACATGCTAATTGGATACATGTTTTGAGTAATATACTTGTAATAGCATTAGTAGGAGTTCCTCTTGAACAGAGGATTGGAGGTAGACGTTGGTTAGCAATATATTTTCTTGGATTTATGGGGGGAAATATTGCTTGGATTATTACACATCCCGACTCGAATATTCCTGCAATAGGTGCTAGCGGCGCGGCATTTGGACTTTTAGGGGGGTATATGGCCTGCTGGCCTAATGATAAGATCGAATTTCCACTTCTTTTCCTAATAAGGGCGTGGCCGGTATGGATTATTGTATTTATACGACTAGGGATAGAAATATTTCAAATTTATTCCATTCAGATTGAAACTGCAGGAGAAACCAATATTGCTCATATGGCCCATCTAGGTGGATTCTTTCTTGCATATATGTTTGCCAGATTTATCGCAAAGGGAGCTCCTAGTGCCCTTTATGATACGGAACAGAATTCCAATAATTATTCTAGGCCGTCTGAGGAACAAGAGGCGGCAATTAAAGAAAGTTTGTCCAAAGATCCTTGGAGTGAAAATGAGATTCCGCTAAGTGGCAATTCTTCAAGAATATTGAATATGCTAATACAAGAAGGAGATGAAATAGAAACTCGTAGAGCCTGGCTAGAAGAATTAGCAGAACATACAAAGTGTCCTATTTGCCAAAGTGGAGTCGTAGCCGAGATAAAAAATAATAATTGTAAAATTAAGTGTTCCAATTCAAACAAGCATCTAAATTGGCCTTAAAGTATCATTTTATGAACTAATATTGGTTGGAATTAAACGATAGAGTACTGTGGGTCAGGTAGAAAGCCATGCGAATTAGTATAACGCCCATCTTTATTGTAATACTAATGTTAGTATTTGATTTATCAGCAGGAGTAGGTGGGCAAATTTATGAATTAACTCAAGAGGGTAATTCTTTAGATGAAAATAAAGGCATCCATAAATTTCCATTAATGTGCGGTGAAGATATTTGTGAGGATAAAAATAGATTACCTCTCGGCACACCTATTGATGCTGGAGTTCCAATCCAAGATTATGGATGGTGGCTAGAATATTGGTTAGATTTTGATGACAATGGAATGGACGATAGATTACAAAGAATTATCGCGGGTGAATCTGAATCTGAATCCAGAACTTCGATAATAGGTGCAGATGGTAAACCTACGGTAGCAATTATTATTCATTATGCTTGGCATCCTGGAAATAGTGATATCGAAAATATAAAAATAGTACTTTCAAAACATGGTTGGAATGAAGAAGATTCATGGTTTATGCCAATGACAATATTGGATAATATAGTACTTGATCACGTTCCAGTAAGTGCATTACTAGATTTATGGATGATAGAGGAAGTTGTATTAATTGAACAACAAAATGTAATAATTCCATATTTGGATAAAGCATCAAAGGGATCTAAAATCAGATCCTCAAATTTATATGGCGAAACAATGCGAGAATTGGGATATGACGGATCTGATATAGTAATTGCAATATTAGATACAGGAGTTGATAATGAACATTTTTCATTAGATGATTTTTCAGATACTAATAATGATAATAGCAATGATCCAAATGAGTTAAATGATCCAAAATGGGTTGCAGGATGTGACGCGACTTCATTCTCTGGAAATACATGTTCCTCAGCAGGAGATGAAGATCCCGATGATGGAGATGGCCATGGAACTCATGTTGCAGGGATTGCCCTCGGTACAGGAGATAGCGATAGAACAAATCAAGGTTATGCACCTGGAGCATATCTTGTTGATGTCAAAGTTATGACAGATGCAGGAGGATCAAATTCTCAATCTATCCTTCAAGGCATTCAATGGGCAACTAACAATGTAGATACAGATTGGGGAAATAATAAGTCCAGTAATGGAATAGATATAATGTCGATGTCATTTGGCAGTTCTTCGAACCCTGTGGGTGAGGATGATACAGGAGATTCTGGAACCAGTGCAGAAGCTACGGCAGTTAATCAAGCAGCAGAAGCAGGAATTGTATGTATAGCAGCAATTGGTAATGATGGGCAGAGAAGAGTTACTTCAGTAGGTGCTGCTGATTCTGCGATAACTGTAGGTGCAATTGATGATCAAAATACAATAGATAGGCAAGATGATGATATCGCCTCGTATTCCAATTCAGGGCCAAGAGAAGCTGATGATGATGATGATATCAAAGATGAGTTGAAGCCATGGGTAGTAGCCCCTGGTTCAGGAATAACATCTGCTGAGAATGCTCAATCATCATCAATAATACCTGGTTCAGAAAACAATAGAGCCGATGATGAATATACTTCAAAGGATGGGACTAGTATGTCAACTCCTGCCGTTGCAGGGCTCGTTGCAATTATGCTTCAGGTAGGAATACAAGAAGGTTTAATCGAAGAAAAGAGTTCAAAAAGGACAGAAATCATAAAAGATTACTTGATGAAATACTCTGAAAAGAGATCAAGTGCAACTCAAACTATAGATGGGTATTCTTGGAATAATGAATACGGATTTGGAATAATTGATGGCAAGGAAATACTAAAGGGCATGTTTGGAGATTCTACCGGAGGTGGTTTTCCAGTAGATCCCGGAACTGGTAATGAAACAGCGCCACCGCCTGGTTCGGGAAATTGGGTCGAAATTGAGAGCCCAGGAAATGGTGAATGTCAATATGATCAAGCAACGAGCCCTGATGAATTGGTTTGTAAAAGTTGGGTCATAGAAGGTGAAACATATAGAATCAGAGGGAATATAGACCAAGGAGAAGATAATGGTAGTATTGAGGATGTATTAGTTCAATTAACTTATAAATTCAAACCATCGGATGATCAGCCAGCAAAAGAAGAAATTTTGATTGGATGGCATACTCCTGAATTGACTTTGACTGGGCAAAGTATTACAAATTGGACTACTACAGTAGAGATTCCAGAATTTACTGATGATGAAATAGATGCTACTCAATTATTCGTAAGAGTAGCAGCCAAAAATGAATTTGAACAATGGAGTAATATAACTAAAAATAATTATGGAATTGGACATATTGATTTTTCCCTAGAAAGTCCAAGTGGACAAAATGAAATATCAGGCATAGTAGATGTAATGGGTAAATGGGAATCTGTTGACGGGTGTACCGTTCAATGGAGGCTAGGTACAGATGAATGGACAGATGCAATTATAAAATTAAATGGCAATGGTTACACCTACACCGTTATCGAAAATGGAAAGAATGTAGAAAAGACTGGTATGATAGAAAATTCTGGCGAATGGTCATTTGATTGGGATACTAATAAAATAGAAGATGGCACACATAGAATGTCTGTTCGATCAATAAGTGGAAATGGAGTGATATCCGAAGAAATTCGTCAACAAATAACAATTGATAACATACCTCCAAGTCCAGACTTGATGTTTAGAAGTTCTGCACTATCTATTGAAGAATATGGAATACCAGTTACTGATGTTTATGTGAATACTTTCTTGGAAATAAGAGGGACCATAAGAAACACTGGAGATATGGCTGCATACGATGTTGGAATAATATTAGAGGAAGAGGGTGCAAGGAGGGATGAATATGTCATTCCCCAGATAAACAGTGGAGAAATCATAGATTTAGTTTTATATTGGAATCCTGCTATATCAGGAGATAGGGGTATTGAGATTATCATAGATCCAATTAATACTGTGGAAGAAAGTGATGAGACAAATAATAAATTATCCAATAATTTCTATATCGTTCCGAGGCCTAATGGGATAGATCTAGCCATAAGAGAAAATGCAGTCAAAACCATACCCGAAATACCTAGACCTAATGAACAGGTAATTATTGATGTTAGAATTGATAATTTAGGCTCAAGTGATGCATATGATATAGAAGGTTTTGTAGAAATTAAAACTGATAAAGGTTGGCAGAAAGTTGCAACTAACCAAATAGCGAGAATTGTTGGCCAGGGCTCAATACAAATTTCATTTCTCCATATCCCTAATGAGTCCGGAATTCTAGAAGTAAGAGTTAATATTGGAGGAGAAATATCTGACGTTAATTGGGAAAATAATATTTTTGAAACTTACATTTTAGTAGATAAGACTACATTGACAGGACCTAGAAATTTGAATTTTAAAGTAGGAGAAGTCCCAATAGAAATTATTGATTTAGAAGATGGTGGGATAGTTATCACTGAAAAGGAAAATGAGCTGTATTTGTATAAACTTACAGAAAGCAAGAATTTGGTTTCCTGTAATAATATATTAGAAGAAATGTGGGCAGGAGAAATAACATTTCAAGTAAATGAAGATAATATTGCCCATTTGGTTTGGAGTAGACGATATTTAGATAATAATGGGTATTACAAACAGACTTTGACGTACTCGTCGATAGATACTGCATGTCAAATGACGCCGATTCAAGATTTAATGCCACCAATATTACTCTCAGATGGAAAGTATTGGGGGATCGATATCGACATGAGAGATGCAGAAATAATTATTTCAGGATATTATCAAGATATTTTTACAGGAGGTACGTTTCAAAAACAAACTGACATATTCCTATTGTACTCTGATAATCCTACATCTTCTGCAGATTGGATACTTACTTCTAAAATCATAAGTGACCTAGACATAATGACAAATTCTGCAGATAGTTTAGAAATAGAATTCGGATTTAATGAACAAATTCACATACTATATCAAGAAAATAGGGATGACAGTTCCGGAATAGAAAGACTGGGGCTATGGTATGCCCATGGAGAATTAAATGAGCCAGATTGGACGTTCAAAAAGGCAGTTGGAGATGAAGCAGGACTTGCCGAAATGATCGTAATAGTTGAGGATGAAGAAGAAAAAATAATCGCTGTTTGGAGAGAAGGTAATTTACAGGAATCTGAAATAGTTTGTATAATTGCGGACTCCTCATTTAGACCCATTAATAATCAAGAAAAAAGATTTTATGCAAGGGGTTTAAAAAATATTAATGCAATAGAAACAAATCGTGGAATTCAATTATATTTTGACGTAGTTGGACCTAATGGACCTCAGATTCAATATGGCCTAATTAATTTTGAAGAAGAATGGTTGGGAATTTCAAATAGACTGAATTCTGGCCAATTGCATACCTCTACAAAGTCACCGTCGAGCTCTGAAACGCTCATACTTCATACCTCGCCTAATGGTTGGCAAATTCGATCACTAATTGATGATGATGCACGAAAAAGTAACGATATATCAGTAATGGATTGGATTAAGATAAAATTAGGATTAGCGAATAATGACCAAGAATTTAGAATATTAGTCGTAGGAGTATCAATTACTGTACTACTTCTTTGTGCAATAATTATGGTAACTTTATCAGTACAAGGAATAAGGTGGGCCGGAAATAAGAGAAGGAAGAAATCGTCAGGGACCGTAATTTTGGAAGAAGATTTAATAGAAGTCATAGATGATTCAGATATTAAAATACAGAATATTGAAATCGATTTAATAGAATTAGTAACAGATAATAAAGAGAATAAAAGTAGTATCCAAAATCGTAGAAATAGAAGAAATTCTAGGACACCTGCTGAAGATGAGATGTCAATTTATGAAGTCAACGTTACTGAGAATGATAATATTATTAAAACGGATTTAAATTTAAATAAAGAAATAATTTGCTCATCATGCAATGCAAGATTTGAAGCACCAATTGAAGTTTCAGTAATTAAATGCCCGGTCTGTGAAAAGATAATTGATTGGAGATAAATAATAATTCAAACAAATGTGACTCCACCATGCTTCAATAAAAATTCTTTTTGTAATTCATCAAACCATTCCAACATAGATTTAGAAAAACGAATTGATATTATTTCAGGATCAATCAATAAATCATCTTGTATCCCTTGAAGAGTACCTGGGGCGGCACCACATGATATGCATGCCCCATCTAGATTCAAGATTAATGATAGAGATTTTTCTCCATTGTTTAATTTTTCAATTGATGAATTTTCAACAATTAATCCTCCCCCATGGCCATCCAAAGCCGCTCTCACGGGTCCTAATCGTGCCATCAAAGCTGGAATTAAATCATCATCTGAATCATAATGTAGATTCAATAATGATAAATTTTGCAACCTAGATAATTCTTGAGGTTCGTGCATTTGATTCAAGCGCTTTGCTGCCTCTATTTTCATAGCATCTTCTATTTGGATACGATACGAATCTGTTAAATCATTTACGTTAGAATCATCCACGCCAGGTAGTTTCATGTTGCATCGGAAATAATACTATAATTTTAGGGTGACCTAAAAAGAGAGATGTTCAAAAGAGAGTATATGCACCACTCACTATGGAGTCAAAGGTACCTCTTCTTGAAATTGTAAATCTTCATGCTGGAATTGAGAATAATAAAATTTTAAATGGCATTAATATTGAAATTGGACCAGGAGAGATACATGCCATAATGGGGCGTAATGGCAGTGGGAAAACAACTACTGCAAATATCATCATGGGGCATCCTGATTTTGATATTGAGGAAGGAACAATTAATTTAAATGGAATTAATCTACTTGAACTAGAACCCTGGGAAAGGGCTAAGAATGGAGTTTTCTTATCATTTCAGTATCCTCAAGCAGTACCGGGATTACAAGTTGGTAATTTCCTTAAAAAATCCGTAGCCAGTATCCGAGGTGCAGATGCTGCTAAAGGAGTAAATTTTAGAGGATTATTAAAAGATTCTATGAAAGAATTAAATATGCCATCTTCATTTTTATCTAGATATGTTAATGATGGTTTCAGCGGAGGAGAAAAAAAGCGTTTTGAAATACTACAAATGATGCTTCTACAACCAAAATTAGCTATTCTTGATGAAACAGATAGTGGCCTTGACATAGATGGCATCAAGACAGTTGCAACAGGAATTAATTCTGCAATAAGAGGTACAGATTCAGGTGCACTAATTATAACACATTATTCAAGAATCTTAGAACACGTAAAGCCGGATAAGATTCACGTGCTAATAGATGGTAAAATAGTAGCAACAGGCGACGCAAGTTTAGCAAACGATTTAGAAGAAAATGGCTATGACTGGCTAGAAAATAAAATTGAATCTGAAGGAGAGGTATGAATCATGGAATCATCGCAAGAAGCAAGAGAAGTAATTGGAGATTATAAGGCAGGATGGCACGATACTGAGAATTCAACCATAAGGTTTGATGCTGGACTCTCGGAACAAGTTGTTAGAGATATTTCAGAGATAAAAAATGAACCAGATTGGATGACCGAAATTAGAGTAAAGGCATACAAACATTTTGTAGATAGGCCTATGCCTACATGGGGCAATATGAGTATGTTAAAAAATATTGATTTTGATAAAGTATGCTATTATTTACGTTCTTCAAAGGCAACAGAGAATGATTGGAATGAAGTACCAGAAGAAATAAGAAATACATTTGATAAGCTTGGAATACCAGATGCTGAACAAAAATGGCTATCAGGAGTAACAGCACAATACGAATCAGAGGCAGTATATCACAGCATAAGAGAAGATTTAGTCGCTCAAGGAGTTATTTTTCTAGATATGGATAGCGGATTAAGAGAATACCCTGATTTAGTAAAGAAATGGTTTTGTTCAGTTGTACCATACTCTGACAATAAGTTTTCAGCCTTAAATACTGCAGTTTGGTCAGGTGGATCATTCATATATGTCCCAAAGGGAGTTCATGTTGAGATGCCAGTTCAAGCATATTTTAGAATTAACGCTAAAAATATGGGACAGTTTGAGAGAACATTAATTATTGCCGATGAGGGGAGTAGTATCCATTACGTCGAGGGATGTACTGCCCCTACTTATTCCACTGATTCATTGCATTCAGCAGTTGTTGAATTGATAGCACTACCTGGCTCGCACATACGCTATTCGACAGTTCAGAATTGGAGTGCAAATGTTTACAATTTAGTGACAAAAAGAGGCATTGCACATGAAAATTCTAAAATAGAATGGGTGGACGGAAATATTGGTAGTAAGTTAACAATGAAATACCCTTCAGTGATACTAAAGGGTGAAGGATCTCATGCAGAAGTAATTTCAGTAGCTTATTCGGGAAAGGGTCAGCACCAAGATGCAGGGGCAAAAATCCATCATTTAGCATCCAATACAACCAGTAAGATATTATCGAAGAGCATTAGTAAAGATGGAGGCAGAGGAACATATAGAGGGATGGTTACTGTTTCGTCAAAAGCTGAGAATTGCAAACTTAACGTTGTTTGTGATGCACTTATCCTAGATGAAAAAAGTAGATCTGATACATATCCTACAATGGAAGTTTCAAATTCTACTGCAAAGTGTGAACACGAAGCAAGTGTATCAAAAGTTAGTGATGATCAGTTATTTTATCTCATGAGTCGCGGCCATACTGAAGAAGAAGCATTGGCCTTAATCGTTAATGGGTTCTTTGAGCCGTTTACTAGAGAATTACCAATGGAATATGCCGTTGAATTGAATAAATTAATGGCGCTTGAGATGGAAGGAAGTATTGGTTAATTGGTGTTAACATGAATACCATCAATAAATATATTGAAGTTTCTGAACTTCCCCAAAGGGCGGACCATCTTTGGAGATATAGTCCGTGGAAGAAAGTTCATCCAACTGGAAAAGTCAAAGAAGTACCGAAAGAAGTTAAAGGACCAAAAATAAGGCTACTGAATCTTAGTGGGTCGGCATCTCCTCCAGGGATAGAGTTAATCCGTGGCGTAGGAGAAGAGATTAGGCTACCTGACTCAGATGATGTCTCTATCAATTTCATTAAAGCCATTTCTGAAGATTCTAAGTGGATATTAAAGACTGAATCAAAATTTAATTCAGATGAACCAATATTAATAGAAATTGATGCCGTAGATGAAATTAATGGAATGCAGCTTACCCTAGATATTGGAGAAAGATGTGAATTTGAAATTGTTACCATAATCAAGGGAAGCACAAATTGGATGGGTTTACTGAGGACTGGAAGAATTGGCAATGGGTCCAATATTAATGACATAACCGTAGGGCTTCAAGAAAGAGGTACATTGTTGAGAGTAGATGCCATTTCATTAGGCAGGGATGCGGAATTTAGGACGGGAACAGTGTCATCTGGATCGGAAAGAACAAAGGCAGATTTAAGATATAGAATGGGAGAAATTGGAAGTAATTTAAGGGTAATTGGATCAATATTATCAAGAGATTCAATGCATTTGGATCATCATATAGAAATTCAGCATGATGCTCCGCAGACATTCAGTAGACTTAGTTGGAATGCTGCTTGTGGAGGCAAGAGTAAAACAATAGGCACTGGGATGTTGAAGGTTGCAAACGGATCTAAAGGTGCCGATGCATCTCAAAACTTTCATAATTTATTACTATCAAAAGATGCTGAGGCGGACGGAATACCAGAATTAGAAGTTTTAGAAAATGAGGTTGTTGGTTGTGGTCATGGAATAGCTAATGGCCCTATAGATGAAAGTCAATTATTTTATCTTCAAGCCCGTGGGTTTTCACCAATGGATGCTAAATCTGCATTAATAGCCGCTTTTCTTAATTCAACATTATCCAAAATGGGAAGTATGAAAGTCCATGATTGGCTCAGCAAAATGTTATATTCTGAATTAAAAAATATGAATTCCAAGTGAGTGAGGTAATATGCAAACTTCTAGAAATGGTTTGTTTAATAGAAAAAATGAAATAAAAATTTCTAAAATTTTAATGTTAATTATTAGTTCGTATGTTTTTTTGAGTTTCTTAGCACCTGCATTAATCGATAAGGGAGAAGTTCCTGAATTATCAGGTCGCGCTAATGCTTTTGATTATGCCTATGAAAGTAGTTGGGGCAATTTGGACCATGGAGAATATGCTGAAATAGGACATGATCAATCCAAACATGGAGGAACATTTGCATGGATGGAATTAAATCCAATATTTGCATTAACCTATGCAATAGGGGACCTTAATTGTCATCAGAAACATGAACGATCATGGAAAATTAATGATAATCAAATGCCCATCTGTGTTAGAGATGTTGGCATATTATTTGGAATGATATTAGGTGCTTTGATATTCATGATTAAAGGTTTTAACAGATGGACACTTAGAGATACTTTTCTAACAATTATTCCAGACAGATACTTAGATGAGATTTATGTAAGAGATAATCGTATTTTTGTCATGATTGGCATAATTTTTGCTTCAATTATTCCAATAGGGATAGATGGTTTCGTCCAGTTATTGACAAATTATGAGTCGAATAATTCGATAAGACTCATTACAGGAATAATTGCAGGATTTACCCTTGGCTGGTTAATATGTTCAATGATTGCAGCAAAGCCCAGTAGTTTCGATAGTTCGGAAGATGTTATTTTACCAGCAAAATCTACTTTGAGAATAAGATAAATTAATTTCCCTTCCACCAATTGACAAGTTCTTGTTTTGTTGATATTTCTTTAAATTTGGGATTTCCAGGGCCGAATATATTAATTCTATCAATAACATATTCAAACAGTATATCATTATCTTTGAGTTGTATTAATTCGGACATACAATCTATTAATGAGGATTGAGTATTTTCTCTTTGCCACCTATTTATTTCACTTCTAATTGGCCAAACAACCAATATTAATCTACCAAAGTCAAAATAATCATTTTTTAATTGAGTTATGGATTTTTCTTTAGACAACAATGCTGAGTTCTGAAAAATCCAAGATGATTCATCACAAAGGAAGCGAATTATTTTTCTTGTGTGGCTAGCAGATACATTACGAATTGGGCCCATTGCACTTCTTATTCCAGATATATCTGTAGGATTAAGTAATGATAAGGTTCCACAAATAGAGGATATTGAATGGTTCAAAATATTCTTTGGCGAAGGATTTTTAGGATCTTCGATTAATTTTGATAAAATTGAATTATGTTCATTTTGAATACTATTAAGAATTTCCCAGGGTTTCTTATTTCCCAACCAGTTTTTATCATCACGTAGGGGACTTAATCCAATCCCTTCAAGGATTGCCTGGCCCTCCATTGAATCAACTAAATTTTCTAAACAGTATAAATCCACATTATGTACATTTACATTAATTGGATTGGGTTTGGAATGAATAAAATTTTTTACAACTAAAGATAATTGTTTACGAAACTCTGAAACCGAACTTTCATTCAATATTGGACCTATCAATGCACCCATATCAAATGGCACGGGCATCTCCATATTCCCTGAAAGGAGTTTTTGATATCCGGACCTTATTTTTGTTTGTAGTTCTGAAGTTTCAAAATATTCACTTTTATCTGATAAATTTCTAAGTGTACCAGTTCCTATCCTTTTAAGGGCTACTTTTGGGTCACAATCAACCCAAATACATAGATCTGGTATAAGTGCTGCAGAATTAATTTGGGCTACTTTTTCAACTCCCAATTTACCGACTATTCCTTGATAAACAATTGATGAATGTACATTTCTTTCACTTACGACTGCTCTGCCCTCTTGTAAACGTGGTAAAATCCATGAATGAGAATGGTCAATCCTATCTGCTGCAAACAACCCAGCTTCTTCTTCCGGCGTGAGAGTTTTGTGTTTTACTGCATCAATTGCTAGGCGCCCCAAAGGATGATCACGTCTTGGCTCCCCAGTAATTTCAACTGAAGTGAATGTAAATTCTTTTTCTAATATTTCAGCTACAATCTTAGTGGCTAAGCCTTTTCCACTTCCATCTCCTCCCTCTATTGTGATCAAATACATATAAATCCTCATTCATCATAAGCATTGTTAGATTTGAATTGTGATTTAGTTAGACGAGTTATTCCCATTCCAATTAGTATCATTAATGGTCCAATGAAAAGGCCACCACGGCTCCATAATCCAATAAAGGAAAGCCACCATGCTTTTCTATAACTATTACTATTTAGAACTTCTAGACCGCCGGCAATTCCCGATATGCCGGATAATAATGTAAAAAATGCAATAATTGTGGCAAGATATGCTGAATCACTTAATTGACTATCTCCAGTCCAATCTATTTCATTTATTTTTGATTCATCACCAGGGGTCATAGTAATAGGTATCTGAGCATGATCGCCAGGAATAAGGAGTATCCTAACCGAAATATTATCTGGAAATGTTGCATAAATTATTGATGATTTACGTGATAGCTCTGTAAAAGTGAATCTACCACTTGAATCAGTATATGTTTCCTTACCAGTTGCAGTTCCATCATCATTCAAAAGAGTGATTTTTACCCCTTCCAATGGTTCCCCGCCTGTATTATTATCAATTAATGCGGTATTTACAATTCCTGCTATATCTGCATAATTATCATCTCCTTCCAATGAACCAGATAATATTTCAGTAGGGTTTGCCGAAATAGTTAGAATTCCAAGTAGTACTCCCATCACTCCTCCGATAATTATTAGAATAGCTCCCGCAATCCTTGTTGCTGAATCGTGAGATAGGTCAGATAACCAAATTTCCATACCTGATAAATTATCAAAATTTTCGTCTTCACTCAAGTAATCTCATCCTCACTTTCACTTCTCCCAGATGCCCCTAGGTGTTCAGTTTGCCGCTTGAATAATTTATAAAATATTAAACTAAAGAATGGCCATGAACCAGGCATTATAAAAATTGTAATAATAATTATAATAATAAAAGATAGGATTTTGTATGTATATTTAGTAAGAAAATCTTCTTCTTCAATTACAAAATCTTCTGAAATTCGAAGATCATCGCCTATAAATTCAGTAAGGTACATGTTTGACCAATATTTTCCAGTTATCCAAAAGGCATCATCGGCAGATGAGTAAGCTATTCCATTCAAAACTGAATGTGAAGAATTTTTATTAAATTCCAGTGAATCAAAGGAAATTGATTTTTCTACTTGGCCAGACGACATATTTATCTCTATTATCCTATTTTCTCCCCAAATATTTGCATATATGGAATTTCCCACGCATTCGAGTTCATTCAAATTAGAAATTTCGATTTCATCTTCAATTACCACTATGGAACTAATTATATCAAAGTTTTCTAAATTTCGAAATGAAATTTCTGAAGAACCGTTTGACATAACATAAGAATTACCATCATTACACAATCCCCATCCTTCTCCCGAATATGTATAATTTCCAATGACATCAAATGTATCTATATCGATTATAAGGGCAATATTTTCTTTCCAAGTAAGTAAAATAATTGTATTATTTATGATAGTTATTCCTTCGGCAAAAATATCATCTGAAAAGGAAATTTGCCGAATTATCTGGCCGGAGGAAGCATTAACTTCACGCAGACTTGATGATCCATAAAGGCCAGTACTCTCAAATAATCTATCGCCATGCATCTCTAAACCTTGTGTAAATGCATTTTCATCATGTTCAGTTAATTTTAGCACATTACTTGCATACGATGGAGAGCTTGCATATGAGATTTCTAATGAGTTATTAGATAGGAACATGATAGTAAAAATAATTAAAAAAGCATTTTTAGGAGCATATTTATTATAAATGTATGAACAATGCTCCATCGACGTTAAAATAAGCCTAAGGACCGAATTATAATTATAGTGTTGGGAGGTGAGGGAGATGAATAATAAGGTACAATGCTGTAATGTCAATATTTCCTTGCTAATAGCCTCACTATTCGTTTCTTCGTTACTTTTCCCTTTTGTAACTTCTGAACCAATAGACAATAATGAAAAGATTGAATACATAATATCAGGCCTCTCAGAATCTACTCCTGATGTCGAGGGAAAGGAGTATATGTTTAACGGTGATGATTTACCGATTTACTCTCTAACTGGAATTTTGAAGAGTCAGTGGATAGAAGAAGGAAATCTAGATTTTGTATTGCCTTTCTCTTCTGAACAAGATACTAAGGCTTCAATTCGAAGTTGTGAAAATTCATGGAATGTTGGTGAAAGTGATAATATTACTACTACGGGAGGCACAATTTCCGCAACTGTAATGAAAATATCTGCAAATTCAGCAATCTTTGTTGAAGAGGGAAAGATTGTTTCATCGATTATATTGAGTGACATTGCATCAACATGGGAATCAATAATATATCCCACTGATGTCAATTATTTTGGAAACCCTCCCGATGTCGATAATAATTGTCAAATAGAAATAGTAATTTATGGAATTGATGGTACTGGAAATACTGGAGGATATTTCCAAGCAGGAATTTCATCCATAAGAGAAAGTTTATTTTTTGATATTGATGATATGAATTCAAGAAATACGATACTTGCTCATGAATTTGAACATTTACTGCATAATTCCAGAGATCCATTTGAATATAATTGGATAGATGAAGGATCAGCAGATATGGCTGCATTTTTATGCTTTGGAGTTACTGATACACTAAGTTCCCACGCTAATGAATGGGCAGAGAATTCCAGTATTAGCCTAAGATGGTGGAACGATAGATCTGCTGATTATGGTGCTGGATTTCTATTTATGATGTATTTAGCAGATAAGTTAGGAGGTAGTAATGCGATTCGGCAATTAGTTGCGGATACCGCAGTAGGGGGCGTTTCAATCGAAAATTTAGCCATTAATCCAGGGCCGGGAGCAATTTCAATAGGGACAAATATGAATGATATTTTTGCTAATTTTAGTGCAGCGGTCACATTAGATAGTCCACAGGGGGTTTTGGGATTTTCAAATCTTGATCTGACTGATGAATGTCAAGATGGATCTATTTGCCGAGTACAACTGAGTGATATGAATGACCAATGGAGTAATAATTGGCAAAGTGATTCGGAAAACATAGAAGGCTGGGGACTGAGGTCATATGAGTTTAGTCAAGGTACTGGTGAACCATTGAGTATAATGATTTCACCCACTCAATTTGGATTTGCTGGCTCACTACTAGTAAAGGAGTCCGCAACAGGAACTTGGGCTATGACAAAATTGAGAATAGATGCCAGTACTGGAAAGGGCACAGGATTAGTTCAAGATTTTGGGAATTTAACAAGTGAAGTAATACTTTTAGTATGGTATAATTCCCCAACTGACGATTGTGATTATAATTTTGTAAATTGCGGAATAATGCCTGGAACATATCCTGAAGCGTCTTTTATTGTAAGCGCAGAATTAATTAAGGAGTCCGCTGAAGTTTCCATTAAGTCAATAAATTCATTTGACAGAGATGGTGATTTGATGGAAGATAGTATAGAGATTGCTTTTGAAGTGGGTTCAGAAGCATTCTATGAATTGATCGAAGTTAGATTTGAAGCGTATTTAAATAATACATTAATTGATAGTCTAAATTTAGAAGTAAGTACTGAAAAAGGTAATTCAGCAGTCGACATAGTATGGTTTACTCCACCTTATTCAGGAGATTGGACTTTTGGAGTTAGCATTTATGACATTAATGGCAGACTTCAAGATTCTGCTTATTCCCTGCCTCAAAACTTAGCAAATATGATTCCAACCGCATCCGGATCCGTTTCTACAAATAATACGCAAACTTGGATGGATGTTTACATATACGGAGGAGGATATGATGAATGGGGATTTGGCATAGAAAATGGTTCCTTCAACCATAATGAAACTCCAGCTGCATATATCTGGGACCTCGGAGATGGAAAATATTCAAATTTAAAGAATCCAACACATAAGTATAATATTGAAAATAATTATACGATTGTACTTATTGTAAAGGATAAGGGAGGATATTACTCTGGTTCACAAACTTGGACTATTTTTGTCAATGATACAAGTATACCTGAACCCGTAATATCAATTGAAGGGTTAGAAATATTCGATGAATTAGTAATTTATACAAAACAAAATATTAGATTTTCAGCTATTGACACAATAGATAACGTACCGATCGAAAATTTGAACTATTCATGGAATTGGGGAGATGGAATTATTGATTCTGGCACTGGACTTTATGGAATTGATCATTCATGGATAGATGGCGATTCAGACGGAGTTGTATATCAAGTAACTCTAACAATTGGTGATGGCAAGTACTTTGCCGAAAAAACTATACAAGTAAAAGTACTAAACAGAGTTCCGGACTTAATATTTTATGAAACATTAGAAACGGATACATTAACTCCATTAAGAATGCCAGATATATTTGTTGATTCGGATGGCACCATCATAAGTCATGAATGGATATTTGAAGGAGGAGTTCATATTTCTGAATATGGTGCTAATTTAACATCTGATTTTTCTAATGAAAAAACATTTGAATCCAATCCCCATATTAGTTGGCGTAATCCAGGTTTGAAAAATATTACTTTAGAAGTTACTGATGATGATGGAAATTCATCATCACATAGTTTTCAAGTAGAAGTAAATAATCAACGCCCTGTTGCCGTATATAATCGTCCTAGTGATGGTTTGACAGATACTACATATTTTTTTGAAAGTTTATCATTTGATCCAGATGGAGATTCGTCAAAACTTTCGTTTGCATGGAATGTATCTGATATGGATGAAGCCATATACAATATTTCGTCAATAAGCAGGACATTTACAATTCCTGGAATTTATTCAATCAGCCTTATGGTTACTGATGAAAGAGGATTAGAATCAGCAATAAAGTCGTATTATTTTAGAATAAAGAATCCATTACCAGTTCCGATAATAGAATACATGCAACCAAGTATTAATCAAACTATTTTGAATTTTATACCTGATGATTTAAGCATCATTACTTGGCAAGTACCAAACTTAGAAGATGGGGGAATATTTGTGTCTCCCAATATGCCAATAATGTTTGATGGAAGCAAGAGTTTCGACTCCGACATCAATTTCATAGGAAAAACCTCTACTAATAAAAATGAACAAAATTGGAATGGGATTACTAAATGGTTATGGGACTTTGGAGATGCATCGCCTACATATTTGGGACCAACTGCATGGCATAGTTATGAAATGCCTGGGATTTACAAAATTAGTTTTACAGTATTAGATGATTTCGAAGGAGGGGAGTCAAACACTACTTACCTCAATGTTCATGTTTCAGAGGCTCCTAAAATAATATCAATTAGTCCAATAAATGAAGAATATGTTACCGTAGGAGATGAAATTAATTTAAATATTAATTTCTCAGATTATGATTTAGATTCTGGAATTGGAGCTTGGATGGATGTTGATAATAGTGATGATTCAGATGGAGATGGGAATTACTCAAATGACAGAGACATAAATTTAGCAGATTTATTAATTATAAAATGGGACATGAATGTTTTTGAAGATTCCAATTATGATGGTAATTATAGAAATGATTGGATAAATTGGGAAGGCCAAAATTGGGAAAAACCAGGAGATGTAAGAATATCAGTTCAAGTTTGTGATGGAGTTAATGTATGCTCTACGAAAGATTTTGTCATTACAGTATTATCAATTAGAGATGATTCAGAACCAAAAACACTTGCTGATTTGACATATGAAGATTTAATTCCAAGAAAAGAAAATTGGGGAATTGTGGCTTTGATATCTGCCGTATCAATACTTGGATGGTTAGTCATGAGACAAAAAAATGAAGACGAGGAAAATGCTGAAGATATGATGGAAGCATATGGAATAGAAGTTAAATTGGAAGGAGGTTTGCCTGGTATGGACCAACATGCCCCTCCTCCGCAACCTAGATATCTAACATTAGATGAACGTAAGAATAATGAATCTGGATACGTAAGGCCAATAAGGACGAGGCGAGGTAAGTGAGAAAAAAGATATTGTCCCTTATAATTAATTTAGTATTCATCCTACCAATCCTAATTTTTGGATTGAGCATAAGTTCCATTAATGCCACAGCTGCAAGTTCTTGTACTGCACCTTCAACCAATACTTGGGATATATCTCAATCCATAATGACGCATAACTTAGATAATGATTTTGGAACGTATGATCTAGAACCTTTGAAACAAGGGTTCTCACATGAAGTCATAATTGAAAATGGTAGTTCCACTGCAATAAGCATGGAGTTAATCGCAGGATATAGATATAATTTTTGTATTTCTTTTAATCCATCTTCATTAGAGGAATCTACAATTGCAACCGGGGATGTATATCTAATGACTGGAAGTAATTGGGATATTTACAAGGCTGAATATCTATCCAGAAGTTATGATTGGATAAATAATGAAGATATATTTGACAATATTCCAGTAGAATGGAGAGACATGGTTACTTGGTTACCATTTAGGGATGTCCATGCGTATGAAAATATTGAATATAGAGAATTTTCAGTCGGGATAGACTCCTCCGGATCGTCATGGTCTTCGATATTAGGTGGAAATGAAAAAATAGAGTATTATCTAGTCTTAGATGGGTTTGACAATAAGCGTTTGAGCGACTCTGTGGCTGCAGGGAATAATATTGATGCAGAGATAATAGTTGAAGTTGAAAAGCGAATGGCGATACCTATTTTTACAGCATATTTAGCAATTGGTGCATTACCGATTTCATGCATAATAGTGCCCATTATTCTACATATAGCGTATAAAAATGGAGCTAAAAATAATAAGTCAAAAAATTTACAAAATATCCCACTATTAGAGGAAAATAAAATTTGATTCATTGGTAATTTAACATTTCCCAAGCATTTTTTAAATCTGCAGTATTGATCATTCCTTTCTGAGCAAGATGCCATCCATTTTCCATGGTTGAGTAAACTATGGCTTGCCCCAAAATAGGTGAATGTATGCGAGTCCAATCTCCAGATTGACCTAATCCCATAATTGAAGTATTTATTTCTGAATTTTTCAATTCCCATGCAGCTTCGAATAAATTAATTCCATCATTTCTACCAGAAGTAGAATAACATATCTTAAGCACATCACCGGATTCTTTGTTATCTTTAATATCTTGAATAATTTCAGAAGAATTTGGCGATTGATCTAAGACATGAGATGATGCTATTATTTTAGTGCCCATTTTTTGAGCAAGCGATACTAAATTATTTCTATTATGTTCATCTATATCTAGTTCTAAATCAATCCAACTTACTCCGCTTTCGATAGCTTTTCTCAAAACTTCGATACGTTCTTCCTCATTACCTGGAAAATATCCTCCCTCATTAACTGGCCTACAAGTCAATATTACCGGTAAAACAATACCCTGTTTTAGTGAAACAAGTACCGAGGGGAGGTCGAGTGATTCTAATGGTTTTGGTAAAAATATAAAATTAATGTTATTGGCATTTATTTTATTAGATTTGAAATCCTTATTTTCTTCCTCTTTAGCAGGTATTTCTTGTTTTGTTGTCCACAATTTATCTAACCTTACTTCAACTAGATCTGCACCGATTGCAGTAGCACTAGCTGCATCTTTCAGCACATCACTAACTGTGCAACCCTGAAGAGAAACACATACCAGTGGCATATCCATACTGTAAGCCGAATCAACTTTTCTGTTTAATTATGTCGTGTGGACATTAGTTTTCAAATTAATCTGATATTCTTAAAAAAACATCCAAATTAGCAGTTTTTAGTACAACCATCGCAAGGGTTGAATAACCCCTTTGCACTAGATAAAATGTTATCGAAGAGGGTTCCCTTTAGGGAACCCTCAAAAAGATGAGTTGGTTACCGTGTCGGATGAAAATAAAAAACTTGAAGAAGTAATAATCAATAATGAATACGATGCAGAGAGTATACAAGTCCTAGAGGGATTAGAGGCGGTTAGAAAGCGACCGGGGATGTACCTTGGAGACCCTCATGATGGAACTGCTTTGCATCATTGTATTTGGGAAGTAGTAGATAATTCCGTAGATGAACATCTTGGCGGTCACAGTGACTTAATTGAAGTTACAATAAATCTGGATGGAACATTGACAGTCAGAGATTATGGAAGGGGTATTCCAACAGGAATACATAAAGATTATGGAATATCTGCTGCTGAAGTAATAATGACAAAATTACATGCCGGGGGAAAGTTCGATAATAGCTCATATAAAGTTTCAGGCGGATTACATGGAGTAGGAGTATCTGCAGTTAATGCAGTTTCAGAATGGATGGAAATGACAATTCATAGAGGAGGAATAATTTATCACCAAAGGTATGAAGCTGGAGTGCCAGTAAATCCTCTCAAAGAAATTGGCAAATGTGATGACACGGGAACTGAAATATCATTTAAGCCAGATTTATCTATTTTTACACATATAATAGATTTTGAATTTGATCAGATAGATACTAGATTGAAGGAAACTTCATTTCTCAATGCTGGACTAGAGATTGTAATAACTGATAAAAGAGGAGAGGATGAACATGTCAGTAAACACCACTATGAAGGAGGATTGAGTGAGTTCGTGAAGCAGCTTAATTCAAGGAGAGAAGTTATGCATGAAGATGTCATAGAAATTGCTGGAGAAAGAGAAATTGAAAAAGGACCTGTGACAATAGACTTGGCTTTACAATGGTCTGATGCATTCAGTGAAACTATTCTTTGCTATACCAACATAATTCGTAATAGAGATGGTGGGACTCACATGACTGGATTGAGAGGTGCGTTGACTAAATGTGTAAATAACTACGCTAAGAAAAAGAATCTACTCAAGGGAGATGGCCTGTCGGGCGAGGATGTTCGAGAAGGTTTAGCAGCAATAGTAAGTGTCAAACATCCAGATCCCTCATTTTCATCTCAGACTAAAGACAAACTAGTAAGTAGCGAAGTAACAAGTATAGTAGAAACTGTTGTTTATGAAAAACTTGGAGAATTCTTTGAAGAAAATCCCTCAATTGCTAAGTCAATCGTAGATAAGGCACTTTTAGCATCTAAAGCTAGAGAGGCTGCAAGAAAAGCGCGAGATTTAACAAGACGAAAGGGAGTCTTAGAAGGGGGTGGCCTACCTGGAAAGTTAGCTGATTGTCAATCTAGAGATCCTTCTGAATGTGAAATTTATCTAGTTGAAGGAGACTCAGCAGGAGGGTCTGCCAAAACAGGTAGAGACAGAAGAATTCAAGCAATTTTACCATTGAGGGGAAAGATATTAAATGTTGAAAGGCAGATGAATAATTTGGTCAAAGTATATGAGAATAATGAGATTCAAACTATGATAAGGGCATTTGGAGCAGGAGTAGGCAATACACCACCAGGAGAAGAAGTTCAAGATGGATTATTTGATACAACTAAATTAAGATATTCAAAAATTATAATAATGTGTGACGCAGATATTGATGGAGCACACATTAGAACTTTAATGTTAACATTTTTATGGAGATTTATGAGGCCGGCGATACAGGAAGGTTACGTATACATTGCTCAACCCCCATTGTATCAATTATCCAAGGGAAGGATTAGTAAATACGTATTTTCTGATGAAGAAAGAGATAAGGTGATGACTGAATTACAAGGAGATAATCCCAATGCAAAAATCGGTGTTCAGAGATATAAAGGACTGGGAGAAATGAATCCAGAACAGCTATGGTCAACAACCATGGATCCTGAAGCTCGTACAATGTTAAAAGTCACAGTCAAAGATGCAGAAGAAACCGATAGAATGTTTGAAATATTGATGGGAGAGGATGTTCCTGATAGAAGAAAATTTATTGAAAAACACGCCAAGGAGGTGACCAACCTTGACATCTGAAGATATAGAAGAAGTAATAGAAGAAGATGATAAGATCTCTGATGGAAATATATTAAATCATCCTCTTAATAAAGAAATGAAGACTTCATATATCAATTATGCAATGTCTGTGATAATCGGGCGTGCATTACCAGATGCCAGAGATGGACTAAAACCTGTCCATAGAAGAGTCTTGTATGGAATGTATGAAGGTGGCCATACTTCAGAAAAGAAATTTAGTAAATCAGCACGATCAGTTGGAGATGTTATGGGAAAATACCATCCACATGGTGATCAATCTATTTACGATACAATGGTTAGGATGGCTCAAGATTTTTCATTAAGATACCCACTTGTCGATGGCCAAGGAAACTTTGGATCAATAGATGGAGATCCCCCGGCGGCAATGAGATATACAGAAAGTCGGTTAGACAAAATTTCCAAACATATGCTTGAAGATATTGAAAAAAATACTGTTGATTTTCAACCTAACTTTGATGACTCTGAAAATGAGCCCACAGTTCTGCCCTCCCGTTTACCAAACTTATTATTGAATGGTAGTGATGGAATTGCAGTAGGAATGGCAACAAGAATGCCCCCTCATAATTTAAATGAAGTATCAGGAGCTGTAAATTTACATGTTGAGAGGATTATAGAACAAGGAGTAGAAAATAAAATAATGCCGAATATCACAATAGACGAATATATGGAACATGTACAAGGGCCTGATTTTCCAACTGGAGCAGGAATACATGGCGTAGATGGAATATATGATATGTATGCAACGGGTAAAGGGAAATTTCACGTACGTTCCAAATGTGAAGTTATTGAGGATAGCAAAGGTAAGAGAATAATTGTTCACGAAATACCATATCAGGTAAAAAAAGCAGATATGCTTGTACACATAGCAGGACTGGTTAGTAGTGGCTCTGTAATAGGTATTCGCGACATCAGAGATGAATCTTCAAAAGAAGGAATTAGAGTATTGATTGAAGTAAAAAATAATGCTGATCCATATGCAGTATTGAATCAATTATTCAAATCTAGTAGACTACAAGAGTCTTATTCTGCAAATATGATGGGAATTCTAGATGGTCGCCCAGTATTACTTACATTACCTGTTATTTTGCATACTTATGTATCACATAGAGAAAATGTGATTGAGCGAAGAGCGCAATTTGAGGTTAATAAGGCTGAAGCTAGGGCTCATGTGCTTGAAGGACTTGTAAAAGCACAAGAAAGAATTGATGATGTCGTTGCAATAGGGAAGGCAAGCAAAAGTCGAGAGCAATTTGAATTAGTACTACAAGGGGAACAAATTTTGATAGATAGCATTGATGCTTTTGATTTTACAGTACTTCAATCTAAAGCAATCGCAGAGAGGAGATTATACCAATTAAGTCAATTAGATGTCAATAAAGTTAAGTTGGAATTCGAAGATTTAATAATTAAAATTGAAGACTTGAACGAAATAATAACATCTCGGGCGCGTAGATTGAAAATACTTATAGAAGAACTAGGGGAAATGGTAGAGAAACATGGAGATGATCGTCGCTCGTACATTGATCCTATGCCACTATCAATGGATAGAGAAGATTTGATAGAGGAACGTGCGATTGCAATTACGCTTTCAGAAGATAATTATATTCGTCATATGCCTGCTGAAAATTTCAGAGTTCAGAATAGAGGCGGAAAGGGACTAAGAGGAGTAATAACAAAGGAAGAAGATACCCCTCAGATGATTATTACTTGTTTTAGCAAGGATAGATTATTAATATTTACAGACCAAGGAAGAGTATACGGATTAAAGGCATGGGAAACCCCATTAGGATCAAGGTTATCAAAAGGAGGGCATATTAGAAACATTTTAGGGAGTTTACGAGAAGATGAAAATATCGTTTCAATAATGCCACTTAGTAAAGAATTAATAGAAAATCCAGAAGGCAAATATTTACTTTTTGCCACACATTTGGGCTTAATAAAGAAAACCAGACTTGAAGAATATGTACGCATTAATAAAAATGGAAAATATGCATTAAGGTTTAAACTTGAAGGCGATAAATTAGTTAATGTAAGGAGTGGAACTGACGATAGCGATATTGTAATGATCTCTAGTACCGGATTTGCTAGTAGATTTGCTTGTTCGAATATAAGGGCATCTGGACGTGTCTCTGCAGGAGTTTGGGGGATTAAAACTGGAAACCGTAAAGGCGCAGATGGAGGACATGTTGTGAGTATGATTGCGACAGGCGATTACGATACACAGATACTAACAATTACGCGTAATGGAATGGCGAAAAGAAGTAGACTAGGAACTTCTGAAAAGATAGCCGCTTTGGACATGGAAGGCAATCATAAAAAAGATAATAATACAGGAGATTTGATGTTTAAAACTGATGGTTATAGAAAAACTCGACCTGGCGCTAAGGGAGTATATACAATGCATGTAGATGAGAAAGATGCCATAATTAGTGCCACTCATATTCCAGATCTCAGAGATAATATATTCTTATTAACAAAAAAAGGAATGATGATTAGACTTAGTGCAAGTCAGACTAAGGAAAGTAAGGGTAAGAAATCAAAGGGTACGAGAATAATGGAATTAAGAAATCCAACTAAATCAGGATTTAAGGATAGTATAATATTTACAGCAAGATTACCGGCTGAATTGATTGATTCTGAAGAAGAGTGATCTACCGTTCGACTTAAGCCGATATCTAAGGTGCGAGGGCTGTTGCGGCAGTCGCATAGCCTGGCCATTGCGATGGATTGCTAATCCATTGGTGTTTCACCGCGGGAGTTCGAATCTCCCCTGCCGCGCCACAAATAAGCCACTAAGTTGAAGTCTATTTAGGATATGACAATAACATGAATACCACATATCTGTCTGCAATTGGAATTATAATTATAATTTTAATCATCATAGTTTTTCTCAGATATTTTAATCTAAAACCATCTAATGATAGAGTTTGGGTAGTCGACAATAAAGAATTGGCCTTTGTTGAATTCGAAGATGAAGAAGTAATAATTAAAAACATTAGAGATTTTGATTGGAGGAGTACAAGAGATTATGATGAAAAATGGATAGATAGGAAATTTGATCTGACAAAGGTTTCGAAAATATGGTTTATTCTAGAGTATTTTGACCCTAAAAAAAGGCAAATGGCACACACCATAATGAGTTTTGAATTTGAGGATGGGACTAGAATAACTTGCTCAATAGAAGTCAGAAGAGAAATAGGTGAAAAATATCATCCAATAAAGGGATTGTTTCGTAAATATGAATTGATATATGTTTGGGCTACTGAAAGAGATTCAATAGGAGTAAGGGGCATATGTAGAAAGAATTCAGTAACGCACTTATTTGAAGCGGTAGTATTAGGAGAAGGAAATGAGAGAAGGCTCTTTGAATCATATTTGAAGAGAACTAATAAATTATATGAAAAGCCTGAATGGTACAATACAATAACAAATACATGTACAACAAATATTGTAAGGCATGTAAATGAAGTATACCCTGGAAGAGTCCCGAAGGCAGTTGCGATATTCTTACCAGGATTGAGTCCAAAGCTCCTACATCAGAATAATCTTGTGAAAATAAATGACAATTTAGAAGAGAGTTTGAAAAATAGTATAATAGATGATAAAGCATTGAATTGGGATAAGAAGGTAGATTTTGGTGACCTCATAAGAAAGCCGTAAATAGATAGTCACATTAATCAAGTTCTAGTGCATTATACCAGATGGAAATATTTCCGATTAAATTATCGGACCCTATTCATTGGTCATTACCTCCATCTAAAAGTCACATGATTAGATGGTTAATGCTAGCATTCCAATCGAAAAATGATATTATCATAAAATTTGACGGTACACCCGGAGATGACATTATGTCTGCCGTACATTGTTTGAATATCTTAGGATTAGAGGTTGATAAAAATAAATATTATTGGAAAATATTCGGCGAAAAAAGAACTAACGATGGAACAAAAATAATATTAAATTGTGGAAATTCTGGAACTACTGTAAATTTTTTAACTGCAATAACATCTATGATGAATAAAGAAGTTACAATTGAGGGGGATGAATCTCTCAAAAAAAGAGATTTTTCCCACTTAAACAATGGATTAAGAAAATTGGGGTGCGATATTTCTGGCGATAGTCCGCCCTATACCATTTTAGGACCAATTACAAAAAAAAGAGTAGTTTTGGGCATTGATATTTCCAGTCAACCACTTTCGGCAATAATATTATCATCACCCACGCATATTGGAGAAATTATTATTGATACTATTGGAAAAAGTGTGAGTAGTGAATATGGAGATTTAACGATCGAAATAGCAGAAAAATGTGGAATTAAAATTACTAAAAATAAAGATGGAATAATTGTAAATACAGCGCATTTAGAATTACCTGACGTAGTACAGATACCTTCTGAAAGTAGCTTAATTCCGATTGCAATACTTCTTTCTGAATTACATGATGTAGAGTTAATATTGTCAAATAATAATAAAAATAAATTTTTAGATTCAGGAATTGATATATTGAAATCTAAGGGGCTAGAAAAAATCAATTTATCTGACTATAGTGACATGATAACTCCTGCTGCTGTATTATTAGCCATAACGGATGGAGGAGAAATAACTGGAGTAAAGCACGCTCGTGGCAAAGAGTCAGATAGAATAGAGAACACTAAAAATTTAATAGAAGATTTTGGCATGAAATGTGAAGTAATAGGAGATGAAATAAAGATACCCGGGCATCAAAAACCACAAAAACCGAAAAAACCAGTTGAGACTTATGATGATCATCGAATAGCAATGACAGCGATAGTATTAGCGACTCTCACGGGTGCAAAAATAATAAATCCTGAAATATGTTCAGTAACTGATCCTGAATTTTTAGATAAAATAAATAATATCATAATTTGAGTGATCTTATGTTTGAAAATTATAAACGAGATTTTAGTACTCATTTAATATTATTATTTGTATCAATTATTTGGGGTACATCTTGGGCTGCAGCAAGAATATTAAGTAATGGATTTGAAGATAATCCAGCCACTATGGGGCCTGCAACTTCTGCATGGATAAGATATTTGAGTGTAGTTATTATTTTCTATATTTGGTATTTGTATAAGTTTTTCAATAGACAAAATGTTAGATTTTTACCGCCTAATAAAAGTATTCTAAACGACATGTTCGTATTAGGTTTATTTGGAGTAATGATTTATCAACTACTTTTTATGCATGGAATGAAATGGACCGCGGCTGGTGATGCATCGGTAATAATGCCAATTAATCCAATCTTTACGGCATTACTAGCATTTCCATTATTAGGTCAAAAAATTACTAAAAATATATTTTATGGGATGATAATTAGTATAATCGGCGTCATTATAATTGTTGGTTGGAGCCCAAATACAGATATTGCCCTTAGAGATAGAATGCTTGGGGATTTTATGATATTGATTGCAGCTTTCTCTTGGGCATTGTGTTCAATAATAACAAAAAAGACCATGATTAAAAATATTAAATTGAGAATTTTACCATCTGAGATAGTAATATGGTATTCATTGTTAGGTTGGATTATGCTAACTCCCTGGATGGTCATGGAAATTATATCAAATGGTATCATAAAACCTAACTTTACTGAAATTATAATAATATTATATTTGGGCATATTTTCAACCGTTCTTGCTAACGTTTGGTTTGCAATCGGTATAGAAAAAATAGGCCCTACATCTACTTCTGCTTACATATTTCTTGTCCCAGTTTTTGGAATATTGAGCGGATGGATAATTTTAGGAGAAAATATTGGATTATCAATGATATTAGGATTTATATTAATTGTTGGAGGAGTTAGAAAGGTGCAAATAGATAGTAGTAGATTGAATAGTAGTCAGTAATAATACTACGCTACTGCCTTATTGTTAAATACAAAAGGTCAGTCGGTAGCAAAAGAGGTTATCCAATGGCACGTAAACCAGCAGTAATGTATCGTAGGATAAAGGGCCAATCTTTTACACGTAGGAAATACACCGGAGGTGTCCCAAATAATAGAATTCTACGTTATCATATGGGCAATAGAAAAAAGGCTGAGGCAAACGAGTTCTTGGTTACTATTGAGTTGAAAGCAGATAATCCATGTCAAGTCAGAGATAGCGCATTAGAAGCAGCTAGGCAGGTTGCAAATGCAACAATTAGGGATTCATCGGGAACAGAAGGTTATGCTCTAAGGATGCATACGTATCCTCATCAGATTCTTAGAGAAAATAAACAGGCGACAGGCGCAGGCGCAGATAGGGTTTCCCAAGGTATGAGATTATCTTTTGGAAAAAATGTAGGTACTGCAGCTAGAGTGCAAAGAAATCAGACAATCATGTCAATAAAAACTGATCCTGAAAACTATCTAGCGGCCAAGAATGCATTAAGGAAGGCAAATTGTAAGTTCCCAACTCCTTGTACTACATCCGTAACTAAGGGTTCCGAGCATTTGAAAGGTTTAGTGTAGACGTGAAATATCATGGAAGATAGTTCCTCATTAAAAATTCTCCAAGATTCTTTGCTTGGTGCTCCAATAATTTGGAAGGGTGATTATCCATATTTTATTCATCCTATATCTGATGGTATACCAAGGATGGAAGCAGAAGTTTTGAGAGCAACAAGAGATCTAATAGTTTCAATTGTTGACTGGAATGAAATTGATTTGATAGTAAGTGTTGAAGCAATGGGTTTACCATTATTGGCAGCTGTTGGAGATGCAACAGGCAAGCCTACCGTAGTAATAAGAAAAAGATCATATGGAATGGAGGGAGAAGTTTCAGTGAACGTATCTACGGGATACTCTGAATCAACTGTTTATATCAATGACATAAAGAAAGGAGAAAAAATATTAATTGTTGATGACGTAATTTCCACTGGAGGAACATTGGAACCAATTCTTCAAACTTTACAAAATATGGGAATAATACTACAAGACATAATTATAGCTATTGAGAAAGGTAATGGGTTAGAACGCTTGAAAAATGAAAGGCCTGAGTGGCCAATACGTTCCCTTGCTAAAATTGAAATAATAGATGGTAAAGTTGGAATAATTGAGTGAGGAATCTAAATGGACCTAGAAAGACATGATTTTCAATTAGAGGAATTAGTTGAAAGAATTAAAGATAATGATCACAGATTAATCGCCCTTCAAGTGCCTGAAGGATTGAAAATGCAGGCGCTTGAAATGATGGATATGATAGAGGGGGGCTCGTCTGCAAAGGTAGTTTTGGCTGCAGATCCTTGCTATGGTGCTTGTGACTTAGTTCATGATAAAATGAGAATGATGGGGGTAGAATTAGTTGCACACATGGGCCATAGTCAGATGAATATAGATTCAGGCATGCCAACTCATTTCATACCAGTTACATATGATGGAGATCCGGAAATAGAACCTGTATTAAAAATATTGATGAAACATAGAGAAATGTCGGAAAATAGATTAATTGAGTCAAAAGAAGATACTGAACTTACTAAAGAAGAAGCTCAATCACGTTTTCTTGATGCAGTAGGAAGAGTATCTCCACTTACAGGTAATAAATTAGGATTAGTTGGATCTATTCAACACCTACACCTTTTGGAGAGTTATAAAGAAAGACTAGAGAACGCTGGTTTTGAAGTTGTAATACCAGTGGGAGGAGAGAGGTTATCTTTTCCAGGCCAGGTTCTTGGTTGTAATTATTCAGGAGATCAGGATGACATTGGCCACTACATATTTCTTGGCTCTGGAGATTTTCACCCCATTGGATTAGTGATGCATACTGGAAAACCATTAGCATTACTTGACCCCTATAATGGAGAAGCAAGCGAAATGGGATTAGAGAGGATAGAGAGAATTCTTAGGCAGCGATTTGGACTAATAATGTCAGTAGATAATTGTAAAACATTTGGTATCTTAATCGGGGAAAAACCAGGACAGATGAGAAGAAATTTAGCAATTCGGATGAAAAGACTATTGGAAAAGCATGGTAGAAAGGGATATTTATTAGCATTGGATCATGTAAGTCCGGAATTAATAGATTTTTATCCAGTAGATGCATTTGTCAATACTGCTTGTCCAAGAATAGCCATTGATGATTCGGTGAGATATGCTAAAGCATTGATAACGCCCTATGAACTTGAAGTAGCATTAGGTGAAAAGGAATGGGAAAATGGTTATCAATTCGATGAAATACCTTGATAGGTAGGTAATAGCAATCATACTTAATAATTAAGAATTCAATTATATTATTATAATTATTATTCTTCATAGCTAATAAATTCATTAAAATGTGCTAGAACATTGATAAGATAACTAATAGATATGGATAATACACCATATTTGAATAATTTAAAATAACATGATTATTATTCTTCTTCATCTGCAAGAAGTGCTTCCCAATCTAAATCATCTTCTGCTGATAAAAACCAAACTGCACCCATTATTCCTACAAGAACAAATCCAATTAAGTCTTGAGTACTGAATCCTGTATCTGGCCTAAATGCTTCTCCACTACCAATTCCTAAGAGGTCTATCAAGAATAACTTATCATCTCCTCCTCCGAGCATTCCTGTCATATTTAATAGTTCAAAAACTACTAAAACCACAGTCGAAATCAACAAAGCCATTCTTATATTTGCGTCTAATTCAATATCCATAACTCAATCTGTTACAAACGAAGTGTTTGTTATATATTAACTATGCCATAGAAAATAACATAATAGTTTATTATCAAGAGTTTACCACTCTTCTTGAAGTTTTTTTGCTAATTCTGACCAATTATTTAATTTTTTAGCATTAATTATTTCCATTATTTTAGAATTTTCAACTTTGGAAACTTGGTCAAATGTAGTAATGCCAGCATCAGATAATTTTTGAGCGCCGACTTTGCCAATTCCTGGAAGTCTAGTTAGATCGTCAGCCGCCGGCATAATTTGAATATTACTGTTCGCACCAGCATCAGAACCTGCACTGAAATTCAATATTCCATCATCGAGTAAATCTGCAAGAATATCTTCCATTTTCCTACCAGTTTTATCTGAAATTGCTTTAGATTCAATTCTTTCTGCATGGCTTTGAGCAATTTTACTTTTATCTGATTCATTCATCAAATCCAATACATGGGCCAATCCCCTCCAATTCTTAGGATTTGAGCTTTGATTTATAGTTGCCTTTTTCCACACCTCAAGGGCGCCGGATAAATCTCCTTTTGCGATTAATCTAAGTGAACGGTCTTCTGGATTTTCAGATTCTGAAGCTTGCTCTAAAAGTTTGTCTAGTGTATTATCAGATTCTACTACTTCTTCTGCTACTTCTTCTACTACTTCTACTACTTCTTCTGCCACTTCTACTACTTCTACTACTTCTTCTACTACTTCTACTACTTCTTCTGCC
>JAJPRE010000028.1 GCA_023700245.1 Candidatus Thalassarchaeaceae archaeon | reverse complement strand
TACCATTTCAATCCTACCAGAATTAGAAAATATATCAGCAATGTTCAGTGTTTTCTCTTGGTTAGTCATGGTAGCCCTAACTATATTGGTATTATCTGCAGTAATGAATGGTTACAAATCATTAAAAAAATAATTTCAAATATTTTTATTGAATAAAATATGCCAACGCCTAAACAAAAGTACTTATGCTAAATTTAGAAATCTAAACACTCCTTCATTAGTAGATTAACCTCAGAGACGTATATGCACTCAGGACAAATATTGACTTTCTTAATCTTAGGATACGTATCACTTACTATGACAGTAATGGCAGCAGCACCATTAATGACATAATTTAGTAAGATATTCAAACTAATTTTATCTATCCAAATTAAAACGACTAGCTTAGGCTTCTCATAATTAAAATCCATTAAGTAACCTCAATTTCAACGGAAAAATTTTGTTAAATCTTAACGACTATAAATAGATTAGAAGCCAAACGACAATAGCAAAAAGAAAAATAGTAAGAAACCTATAAAAATTAATCCTACAAAAGTCATCAATCCATATGCAAGGGCCCTTCTTTGTGTTACAAATCCAAATATAGATCCCCCAATTATTACAACTGGCCAAATCATACATGCAGCGCCCGCGGCACCCGAATTTTCATTATATTCATGCCAATAGTTTACAGCAGCCGGAAAATTATCACTCTGAGTTGCTACATAAATGTTATTCCCTTTTATTCTTAAGTAGACTTTGTCGTCCCGATTGTCTCCATTCCAATTATTCAATTCGCACTCCATCCAACCATTGCCATCACTATCATCGACTTGGTCTACATTTATTTCTTGATAATTTCCATCAATATCACAATACCAATAAGCATAACTATTAGGATCATTATTATTAAACTCCACACTTATTTCCCAATTTCCATAAGACAAGTATGCATCTCCAAAACCTGACCTCATATCAAATCTATAAACATCAAATAAATCTTCATTAATTGTCACATCATCATTATCTGAAGAGTATGAATCCGCCCAGTAGTCCTGATTAGTATTGAAATCATTCAATAATGCTGAAACAAAGGAAAGTAAGACTGGTACTACAATTAGGCCAACTAAGAACCATGCCCAAGATGGAAATACAAACTTTTTCTCATTTTCACTGTTGCCCCAAACAGTATGTTGATCAACACTTGATAAATTCACTTCTCCTGATAATGTGTTAGTAACTTTTTCTGAGTTACTAATTACTACAGTTTTAGGTCCATCCGGCGGAGTATTCTCCGACTCTTCCGAATTCCACCACTCTTCTTCCATATGCTTTGGCTAGTGCCATAGATGATTAGTTTTGGCCCGACTATAGTTCTGATATGATTCTTAATTTAGATATTATAATTCTGACGAATTTAGTCTTTATGTAATCAAACATAATGTAAATTTGAATAAGAGTTATCCCAATGATAGAATAAAAATCTAGCATTAGGATTATTATTGAAATCATTAGTCAGAAATAATATATTCTCACTATCTATTTCATTATCTGTCGCAACAAGGATTTCCGGTGCCTCATTCCAAGCATGAAGATCAACTGGAGAAATAATAGGAACCAAATTTGTACCTGGGTGAAAGCTAATGAGATTAATTTGAAACAATCCTTCATCAGCAGTAAAGTAAATAGAATCAGAAAAAATAGTTCCAACTGATGGATTTGTAATATTAAGTCCCATTGTATTACCATGCCAAATTGTAGTACTTTCATTTCCTATTGTTGTCATAACAACATTTTTCGAACCGTTATGCGCTACAAAGTAAAGATTATTAGAAAACTCAATTAAATCTTTAGGATTACTGCTATTGGAGCCTTCTGAAATATCCGAATGAATTCCAGTCCCAACTGAAGTACCATTCGTCTTCCAAAGCTCAGTCCCATGAACTCCATCATTTGCTGTGAAATACAAGTCGCCTCCAACTACAATTAGGTGTTGAGGATTACTTGAGTTAGAATTTAAATCTACATTTCGCACTAGGATTGTACCCGAGGTAGTCCCATCTGTTTTCCATAATTCAACACCTGTAATCCCATCATCAGCAGCAAAGTAAATATCTTCTCCAAATTGAGTAAACTCAACTGCTATTCCAATATCAAAGCTATCTGAAGAACCTGTTTTAATGTCTTTAACCATGATTGCACCAGTGGAAGATGTCTGTATTAAATCAAATTTCCATATTTCTCTACCTGACTCATTATCATCTGCAGTAAAATAAATTGTTTCTCCTGATTGAAAGAAACTTCTCGGTTGACTGCCAATGATATCAATAATCACACCCTGTCCATCAGCAGTTGCCATTGAAGTATCTCCAACTCTAATATTATCAACTTCAAGAGTTCCAGATAATGTGCCATCAGAAATCCAAGGCTCTTCTCCGTTACATGCCCAACTTTCCATTGAACAACTAAATCCAGAGAATATTACCCGATCTTGCCCTTGTGTGCCATAACTAGATCCTGGTATTGCTACTAAAGAATTAACTCCTCGATAATCAATAGTTATATCTCCTGTCGACGTTGGACAATTGAATAAATCCTTAACCATTTCAGTTCCAGATTCCGTACCATCACTAACAAATAACTCTCTTATTGGATCAGGAAATCCATTATTTAGAGTATTAGCAGCAAAAAATAAATGTGAATCTCCGGCGACTAATTCTCTGATGTCGGTATCCATATTTGTGCATGTACTACACATTGCAGGTGTCAAATCGATAACCATCATAGTTCCTCCAAGAGTCCCATCTGATTTCCAAAGTTCAGTCCCATGAACACCATCATCTGCTATAAAATATATATTTCCGCCCATTGCTACGGCTTGAGAAATACCAGCATCTCTAGGGGATCCTCCAGTGTTACCAATACTTGCAACTACTCCTGAGCTACCAGCACAACTTCCGACTATCATTTCTATTTCATTACCAGTTAATTGACCATTAGCATTATTGTCATGACCTATCTTAATTTTTTGAGTAGGGTCAGAAAGGGGGCAACCATTTACATCTGTGAAGGTTTGATACATTATTCTAGACATCTGATCAGTTATTGCATTTAATGAACTTGTTAAATCAGATATTTCTTCCATAGCATCTTCTAATTGATCTTCTAATTGGGTACTGTTAGAATTTAATTGAGAAATTTGTTGATTTAACAATTCCAACTGAGATTCCAATTCTGAAATTATTGAAGAATTTGATAGTATGGCTTCATCTAAATCTAGTTGTAAAGAATCTCGTTGATTTGTAATATTACTTATCATAATACCATTCTGAGTAATTTGAATATTTAATCCATCTACAGTCATATTAATCGATGTAAGGGAGGATTGCAACTCAGATGAAAGATTGTTAAACAATTCAAGATTTTGTTCTGCTGTTTCTAGTTGAGTAGATAAATTATCATTTGTTTGTTGTAAATCATTAATCTTTTGTTCAAGGTCAGTTACATCTGAAGAAATATCTGAAGAAGTACACCCAGATAGTATTGATGTCAACATAATTAATGCCATAATCATAGTCTTTAACTTACTCATATTTACCCCGGCTCAACGAATAGATATAATCTTGATACCTCCACTTATCATAATACTGTAATATTATATATTTCTAAGAAAAGTTCATCATACCGCCGAGATAATATAAATTATTACTATGACCCTAGAGCAGCAAAATGTATCATGGGGAATACGGTTTCTCAAATCAAAACTCCCTAGTCCAGAAGTTGGAGATATGCTACTAATAGAAGGTTCAAAACGCTCCACAAGGTATCTTACTAGATATATGATATGTGACGAATTAGCCAAAGGAAGGCCCGTGCATTGGATTGATGGGGGAATGGGGCTCGACCCCTCTACTCTAATACGTCCGTTAGCACGTAAAAAATGCGGAATAGAGGCCTTGGATAATTTACATGCTTGTAGGGGATTCACAGCCCATCAGATGGCAGAAATAGTCAAAAGATTAGATTCTGAGACTGATAACGGTGATTTAGTCAAAGGAAGATTGATTGTTATTTCTGATTTAGCATCTATGTTTGCGGATACTCAAGTAAAGCGTGCTGAAGGTTCTGCCATGCTCAAAGAATCCTTAGCTCATATTCAAAGTATAGCGATTAAATGGAATTCGTTAGTAGTAGTAACAGTCAACTATCAAGCGCAACCATATCTATCTAAATCAATGAAGTCGGATTTGAAGAATGCTGCGGGTGATAGACTTACAATTCTTTCACAATCAAAAGGTGTAATTACAGCTAAATTACATTCAATAGGTATGACTGCAGAACCATTAGTAAAGAGAAATCCACAAGTTTCCCTTCAAGACTTTACAGTTCCTGACCACATATCCAAAGTAGTTTGGACCGATCCACCCGAAGCTAACTCCTCTTCTGAGACTCCAAATGGAGATAAAAGTGCAGAAGCAGCACGTAAAGCAAGTGCTTCATAGTAACTAATATCTCCCCTTTGTCCTAATATGGACTTTTTTCCTGATTTAATTTCCGATGCCATTCTGATTCTATTGGAAGGATTTCTTCTGCCTTGCCCTACAACGGCAAACCTAATCTTTCTACCTGGATGTGTATTTTGTCCTAGATCTAACTCTCTAAGTAGTGCTGCAGCTGTCAAATTCAGTACTTTGTGCTGACCAGCTTTATTCCTAACTCTTCTAGCTATAATAAGTTCAGATAGAGTAATCTTACCTTTCTTAAGATTAGATATTTCTTCATTAAAGAACTTCATTGAACGTATGATAGCATCCTTTGGTGGCCCTATACGTAACTCCTCCAAAATACTCTTCTGAAGCCTTTTGATCCACTGACAAGTTGAGTGCTGACGTAACTCTATTCCTCTTATCTTCCATCCATTTGCTCCATATGCAAAATATTTAGTTAAAGCGCCAACTCCTGTAGTTCTATTAGGCACGAATGCTATCCATTCATACACATCTTCAAGCTCTATTGGAACTCCAGATTTAGCTTCAATATTGTCTATTAATCTGGATATTGATTCATTGCGTGCTTTTTCACTTCTATTCTGTAAGTCTACAAGCCAAATTGAATCTACAATTGCGTGTAAACAATCCCAACCCTCTTCTTCAGCATCATGCATTGCATCTATTATCATCTCACGTGACCATGCACATATTGCTTCATGACATTCTATGCGTCCAAACCGGGCATTTTTGTATCCAGTGTAGCCAAAACAAGTCACTAAAAGCCATTTCAGAACATTCTGACGCCTATCCCACACATCTCCTTTAGATTTTCTTCTTGATTTCAGATGCTTTCTTCTCTCAATAATTGGTGCAACAACTCTGCCCAAGAATCCATATTTTTTGGTACACGTATGCATTCCCAGTTCTGGAACTAATAACTGAAGATCTTGATTTGATCTTTTACGTCTTTCGATTTCTTCTAAAGCCATATTGGGGTGTAGGGGCAGTTTACCTGTTCGCAATTCTTTACCCTCTGGAATCTTGCAACATTCACAATTCATTGTTTCTGGACTAATATTTCTAGTTGCTATGATACTTGGAAATAAACTTGCAAAATCCAACTCATACACTTGTTTGTGAACTCCTGGACGAGGATCTAGATACAAACCTCCTCTATCTGATATTAGCATCTGTGTACCAGTTTTCATATCCTCAGGTCTATTTTTTTTCCATGGAACTAACACTCTATCTTCCATTGATTGTTTTATCTGCATTGCCGAAATTGCAGAACCAGGCGATAATCTTGAAAGGTCTTGAGCAGGAATTCCTGACACTCTTGCAAGTTCACAAAGTCCTTCTAAACCACCTTCCTTACCAATAAAAGAAGCTCCCATATCAACATGTATTCTACCTTCTAATGCATGATATGCATCAGATCTCAATATTCTTCCATAACTAAATGTTGTAATTGCCTTTCTCCTAATATTGGTACCACGTTTATTTCTACTAAACTGTAACTCTCTGCCTTGTCTAGATGCAATATTTATGAGAGCTGGAAAATCTATACTGTCTCCTTTGTTTGTAATCAAGACGTCTGGATTAATCCAATGCATGGCTCTTTCAACTTCATATAGAAATTCATCTTGATTACGTTCAGGACTTAATTGAATGTGAATTGGATTTCCCTTTGAATTAGAACCAACAAGGCCCATATCAATTATCGTTACTCCTGTTACTATCCCATTTGGACTACGTTTACCATGTCTGTCTTTACAATTTACTTTCAGTATTGCTTGTTTTAATGGAGGAGGACTCCAATGAGAATCAGTTCTGTTATCAAGAGATATTATTTCATTATTCGAAATCTTTACTCTACCAAATGGATGAGTATTCATATCATGTAGAAATCTTTGAGATGGTTTTGGATCTACTGAATAAATCTCAAAATTACTCCATTTACCAATTGCAGCAATCACATCGGCTACATGCTTTATTTTAGAAGGCCTTGAAATGGAGATAGCAAGAACTTCTGAAGTATTATCGGATTCATGATTTTTTAATCTCATCTGTCTTGAAAATTTCATTTTTCCAAATAATATCTCATATTCAATGCCTTTGAGTTTAGTTTCAAGCGCACTAATATTATCTAAATTTCCTGCAATATGTATTATGGGTGACCAATGAAATATGTGCTTTGATACTCCCCCATCGTCTAATTTAATCCATACAATCATCCCTTCAGAATTTGAATCTTGATATATGTCGAGAATCCAGCCCTCAACCATCGCTATTTTTTTCCTCCTCTAATTTGGTGAGCCTAGTATTGATGTCTATCAGTATGGCAAGTAAAGCAGGTTCAAGAACATCTGAAGCTGGAAGCATCCCACAAGCAGAAGAGCGACTTCTGATAGAATTCAACATACGATCAAACTCAGCTCTTTCAGAGTGTCTCAAAACCCTTCTAAAAGGCATCCAACTATCGATTCTTCGCTCAATTCTATTTCTCCAGGTCGGCACTGTTCTACCCATGGACTTCGAATATTCCCGCGGCGGTGTAATGAACTTTGCAGTGAGATGATTACGATAGTGAAAGTGTTTATATTAATCTAAATAATATTTAATTCAAGATAATTTCATTGCAATTTTTCATTAATGGAACTTTATGTTATACTGAATGATTTACAGACCAAAACAATGGGTTTAATTGGTTTTATCTATTGCAAGTAATATGAAGATAAATGCATATGCCTTGATCTTGCTCCTCCTTCTTGTTCCTCTATCAGGATGTACTTCAGATGATGATGCAATGGATAATTCAAAAAATAATGATAACTTAAATGCTTATTTTGAATATAGTGATGTAACAATTAACGTAGTGCATGGTGAAGACAAATATGAATTTAAAATTCAATTAAATCACACTGCATCTCCTGATCATGCTGACAATTTCTTAAAACACATTTCTGGAGGGAACTATAATGATTCAATATTTCATAGGATTATACCTAACTTTATGATCCAAGGGGGAGATTTTGAAAATCTTGATGGCACTGGAGGATATGCTGCTGATTGGTATGGAATATGTAATGGGGCTAAAAAATCAAAGGATCAATGCTCAGACCCAAAGGATTGGAATGTCCCAGATGAAGCAAATAACGGCCTTAAACACAAGCCTTGCACAATATCGATGGCCAAAACATCACAGCCAAATTCTGGAGGGTCTCAATTTTTCATAATTCCTGAAGGAGTCGTGGCTAATTGGTTAGATGGTGTACATACTGTATTTGGAGTAGTTATCGAAGGTTGTAAATCTATAACAGATTTATCAAAAGTTTCAACAAGTGGGTCTGACAGACCAATTGTTCCAGTTACGATAGTCTCTACTGAAGCGTCCGATATGTACTTTGAATATTATGAATCCACTGCTGTTGATAGGTGTGATATACTTGCTTTTACTATAGATTTAGATCAAGATGGAAATCCCGATTTATCACCATTAGATGGTGAAATATTTGATTTTTCATACTGTGATTTGTCGGGATTAGACCTTTCTGCTTCTAAATTTACGATGGTCAATTTCACTGGGGCAAACCTATCATCAGTACAGTTTTCAGGTGCTTTACTTAACACCATCACTTTTGATAATGCTAATATGACTGATATAAATTTTAATTCGTCTATAATAGAAGAATCAAGCTTTGTTAATGCTACTTTAACAAACTCTTCTTTCCATGAAGCGACAGTATATCTTACTGATTTCTCCAAAGCAAATTTCTTGAACGCTAATCTTTCTACAACTTCGCTGATTTATCCTGCAGCAATCGAATTACTCGATTGCCCTCTTAGCCTACCAGATGAGTGGGCATGTCTCAATCAAAATCTAGTGGGGCCAACTGCTAATTTATTGGGGGCTAATCTATCAAATCTTGACTTATCAGGTATGAATTTATCACTTACATCCTCCTCAAATATAATTTCTTGTCCCGATTTATTGCCTAGTGAATGGGTGTGTGCTTACAACCATCTTTTTGGTCCAGAAGCAATATTTTCAGAAATTGATTTGTCTGGCTTAAATCTTTCAAATTACAATTTAACTAATATTATATTTGACAGAGTTGACTTATCTTTCACAAATTTATCAGGTACTAACTTGTCAAATGCATATATTGGTGCAAGTATAATTCACCAAACAAATTTTTCATCTGCAAATCTAAATGAGATAGAGGCAAGATGGCTATTTGGTTGCCCAATTGAATTACCAACAGACTGGGCATGCAGGGCAGGTATTGATTGGAATTCTACTGGATCAGATATTGGTGAAAAATTGACTATATGGGCACTAAATACAACTTATGGTATTGAGGCCAATTGGCTATTAGGGCCAAATGCTAATCTTAATTACATCAATATTCCATATTTAATTAAATTAGATCTTTCTAATCTTAATCTCTCAAATGCAACTTTCGGTAATTCTAATTTTCTCGGAGCTAATTTATCTACAACAAATCTCAATGATACAGTTTGGATAAATTCTATTTGTCCAAATGGTACAAGCTCTGAATCAAATAATAATACTTGTATAAATCAAACTGAGATTTGAATTATGTCAAGAAATTGACAAGATATTAACATTCTAGAGTTTAATTTTAATTTTAAGATTAGGATGCTCTCCGCTAATATCTACTTTATCTCCCATCTCTTTTTCTAATATATTCTTCATAGTTCCCTTATGCCCATAAGTAGTAAAGAATGTCTTAGTACCTGTTTTGCCGCTTCTTTTCTTTTCATATTTTGATATTTTAATGCCAAGATTTTGGAGAGTTATTTGGTCTTTACCAACTAGTTTGATGATTACTTGTTCTAATGATTCTAAACTATTAATTTTAATTTGAAGATTAGGATGATCTCCACTAATATCTATTTTATCTCCTAGTTCTTTTTCTAATATATTTTTCATAGTTCCTTTGTGGCCATAAGTAGCAAAGAACTCTCTAGTTCCTTTTCCGCCACTTCTTTTATTCTCGTATTTTGAGATTTTATTACCTAGTTTTTGAAGAGTCATTTCGTCTTTACCAACTAGTTTGATAATTACTTCTTCTAATGATTCTAATTCTTTTTCTTTTACAGGGGGATTAATTATTTCCTTAACTTGAGCATTTTGTACTCTAACTATTGGTCTTATATTTTTCTTTTTATCAGAAAATATTTTATCTCCTAATATGCCTATTCCACTCTCAATCATAGAAAAGATACCACCTTTTGATTTATTTTTAGGATCTCTTAGGACCTTTTTTGTTTTCCTTTGATTAAAATTTATATTCGGTTCATCTCCAACTTTCCATGAAGATAATCTACCATATCCATTAACATTGATATTATCTTCAATGCCTCCAAATCGAGCATCTAGAAATCTTTGATGCATTGAAGGGACACTATCACTAAACCTAATTCCCTCATCAGACACAAATTCACTCCACAAAATAAATTTCTTTATTGTGCTCCATTTATCATCATAATATTTCCAATAAGGTGGTTGACCCAAATAACTCTGAATTAAATTATTTTTAGCAGAATTGCATGCCACACATAACTGTATTTTATTATTAGCTACATTTTTACCTCCCAAACCAAGTGGTAATATGTGCTCAGTATTACTGTTTTTACCGTTAAATATTGCACCACAAAGTGGGCATGTGGCTTTTATTGAAACCATATAATCAATTTTTGATTTACTTATTTTGGTACCTTTCACAACTCTACCCTTGGAAACAAGAAATTTTTTACAATCATCTAATGATCGTTGGTACTTATCCTCTAAATCATAGAGGTCATATGCCTTCTCACTCATGTTTCTAATCTCCCTTCAGTATCTAGGTTTACAATGTTTATCCAAATAAAAAATACAAGAGACTAATCTTCAAAATAACTTTTTATGAATTAATTGGTATAAGCCACGTATCTAGAAAGATATCTCTTTGTGTTTTGAATTGGAGTTGTTTATGAGATATCATAAGAAATTATCATCTTCAGAAGATTTTAGATTATCGAATTTATCCTTCATCGTAGGGTTATTTCTAGTCAATTTCTTTATTGATAGGTCCTGAGTTTTGTCATTTGCTAATCTCAGTTGATTACTGCTTGTTGTTAGGCTTTTCTTTATCTTCTCCAATTTCTTTATTGTAGCGTCGATATCGGATATTGCAGTATCGAAATTTTTTCTGGCAGAAGTGACATTCTTCCCAAATCCATCTTGAAAATCAAGCATTTTATTTTCAAAACTTTCAATGTCATAATTTTGTGATTTCATGACAGCCATCTCATTCCTAATTTCTAGAGACTTCTTCGCCTCATTTCTAATCAAAGTGAGTAATGGAATGAATTGATGCGGCCTTACAACATACATTTTTTCGTATTTATGTGACATATCAACTATCCCTCTATTATACAAATCACTATCCATCTCTAACATAGATACAAGTACTGCATATTCACATTTTTTCTTTTTACGATCTTGATCCAACTTCTTGAGATGAGATTCATTCTTTTCCCCTTGCGTATCTTCCATTTTGTCCTTCATTTCGAACATTATGGACACAAACTCTACTCCACTTGAATCTGATTCACGGAATATGTAGTCACCCTTTGTACCATGTGCCTCATCTTCTTCTCTTACATTATCATTATCTTTCTCAAAATAAGCTGTCGGAAACGCACTAGGCCTTAGTATATTGAATTGATTTTCACACCACTTTTCGAGTTTTTCTCCTATTTCTTTGATTGACATCTTTGCTTTCATGTCCTTTACTCGATTTATCTCTGCATCTTTCATATCTATTATATCGATCTTAGCTTGCATTTGAGTATGAAAAGACTCATTCAATGATTTCTCAAGAAGATCTTTTTCGGTATCAGCCGAAGATACTTTGTGTTCAAGGCTCATTATCTTCTTATCTAATGGAGATGTAGCTTCATTTACTGCTAGTTTCATATTAGTTTCGGAAGTCTTTAATTCATTTTCTAATCTTAGAATTTGCGTATCTTTTTCTTGTTCAAGACTCATTATCTTCTTATCTAATGGAGATGTAGCTTCACTTACTGCTAGTTTCATATTAGTTTCAGATGCTTTTAATTCATTTTTTAGCCTCTGAATTTGCTTATCTTTATTGACAAATTCCATTGATTTTTCTTTAGTGATATTGGCTTCAGCTAATTCTATCGCAATTTGATGTTTCTCTTGCTCAGAAGACAACCTATCATTCAGGCTTTTTTCAAATTCACTAGTCCGTACTTGTCTAATTATTTCTGCATAACCAGCCTGATCAACTTTGAATGATTTGGTACAGTGAGGGCATGTGATTTCACTCATGTCACTAATATGATTTGACGGTGTTTATAGTCTTTCAATTATTAACATAATCACTAGTCTTCTCTATTTGATCGTCTATACAGAGTAAATATTCCGATAGGAATTAATCCTATTATGATAGAAATTAATAATATATCAATTACTAAATCACTAGAAGATTGGTAGCGAGAAATTGAAGGAAATGAATCTTTTTTATCTCCTACGCCATCTCCATCAGAATCCACCGTCTCAGTTGAATCTAATGGAAAACTATCGATAAAATCTGAAGTACCGTCAGCATCAGTATCTCGATTATATGGATCGGTTCCATTCTGAATCTCAGAAATATCTGATAACTGATCATTATCATCGTCCGTATCTTCATTATCGCCAGTCCCATCATTATCAAAATCTGACCATTCTGCAGAGTTAAGTGGGAAAATATCCACATCATCGAGTATTCCGTCACCATCATCATCCTCATCAAGCAGGTCACAAATTCCATCGCTATCCATGTCTGGTGGGAAATTATTAGCCATTGCTATTTCTTCTCCGTATCCACATCTCTGTTCTTCCTCATCACTCCAGCCATCTCCATCATCATCAAGATCCATAGAGGCGCAAATTCCATCCCCATCAATATCTTGAGGTTTTGAAAGCGGATCTCCATCTTCTGTCCCACATGTTATTTCGTCAACATCAGACCATCCATCATTATCGTCATCCAAATCGGCATTGTTTCCGATTCCATCTAAATCAGTATCATCCCACTCAGTTGAGTCGCTTGGAAATTTATCACTCCAGTGAATAATGCCATTATTTGACCACAAATCATCATCAATGTTGTCATATCCATCGCCATCTTCATCAAGGACAGGATCGACTCTAACAACTTCATTCCTTACATTATCGACGTAGTATAAATGACCTTCAGGACCTATTTCGATACCCATTATCGAAGATGCTGAGGTGACTATTGTTCCTACCTCAACTGCGCCTTTACCGTCTGAATTAAGGCTGTAAGATATGATACTACTATTTCCGTTAAGTGAAACGAATAATTGATCACCATCAACAGCTATTCCAGATGGTTTGCTCATACCTTCATCGAGTATACCCCATTCAATTCCTGAAATGCTTGAGTATTCGGAAAGTGTTTCCATTCTAGATGAGTCGCTCATTATGTCTTCAGTTTGATATGTTGTATCATCAGTATTCACCCAAATGACACGATTTGCACCTGCATCTGAGATGTAAAGTATACCTGTTTCCTTATTGAGGACCATGTGCCCTGGAGTTCCATATGAATGATTTAATTGAATTTCAGAATACCTTTGAACTACACCATCTGAGTGCTCATGTCCTCCAGTATCATGGTCCATCATGAAATCATACCTAACAAGTTCTCCGTAGTATCCATCATTATACCAATATACATTATCATAGTCATGAGCAATTCCTACTCCATAAGGAGATTCATGAAGCATGTCTATGTGACTTCCAAGAAGTCCGCCCTCATTATTTTGATTTTCAACTGCGAAGTGATCAAGAGAAGAAGGCCAGAGAGCAGGGCCCATGAAATAGTTAGGATTTCCTTGCCCATTATACGTGTTTAGAGATTCTTGAGCCGATCCCCATTGCCAATCAAACTCAGGATGGTACGAACCGAATGAAATTGCGCTGACTTCTTCCAAGAAATGATTTCTATTCACATCAAGTCGAATTTCAGAAGTCTGACTTTCTAATCCTGTATTGTGGACTATTGTAATACTGTCAGTTGCCTTATTTGCTACCCAAAGTTCATTCGCTCTTCCAGGATGAAACTCTAAGTCGGTAGGATCAGATAGATCATCTGACGAATCTGCTATGACTACCTCTACAAAACTGTAACCAAATTGTGGTACATATTCCGCATCTATAATAGAATCATAAGTATAAGGAGATTCATTTCCATTTGTTGCTCCCACGGCCCCAGATGGAAGATAAAGCATTAATATTGTAACTAATATTGCCGTGACTAGTTTACTATTCATAAATCTCTTACATTCAGATTACTTATGAATTTTGGCCGGCGCGGTATTCAATTCCTATGGATCAATCGGTAGCGATAAATTAGATAATCAGAGCATAGTATAATCGATTAACAGACAAATCAATGATTTTCTGCTTAGTCCCATGAGTTAGCAATTGCTGAATTAATGGGTTAGCAGTCCGCCCTTTCAGTGCCTA
>JAJPRE010000046.1 GCA_023700245.1 Candidatus Thalassarchaeaceae archaeon | reverse complement strand
TTTTGCTTGTAGAAGATAAAAAATAATATAATGATTACATAATAATAATAATAAAGAACCAGATGAAATTAGCACCATTAACCAATATTATTTCAAAATTAAAAACTTATTAAATATGTTAATTGAAAAATCCGCATCAAAGAAAATAAATAACAATAAAGCATTAACTAATTTAAATCAGAATAATAAAAAATGGGACATCAAATCTACTAATTCAACATCTAAAGTAACTATTTGCATTTCTTGTAATTCTCCAAATGATATGGATTCTAATTATTGTGTTTCGTGTGGCATCTATCTTTAGAGGGGAACGGTTGAAAAAAGTCACTATGAGTCGGAGGGTTGAGTAGGTTATGGCGAACAAGCGTGATTATTATGAAATTCTTGAAATTTCTAAAGATGCTAGCGATTCCGAGATTAAAAAATCTTTCAGAAGTTTAGCACGTAAATATCATCCCGATAAAAATCCAAATAATCCAGATGCAGAAAATAAATTCAAAGAAATTCAAGAAGCATATGCAATACTTTCTGAACCTACTGAAAAATCAAAATATGATAGATATGGGCACAATAGGCCAGGTGGCTCACCATTTGGCCCTGGTGGATTTCAAGGCGTAAACATCAATATTGACGACCTATTTGGAGGAGGAATTGAGAGTATATTTGGTCAAATTTTTGGCAACTCAAGGCCCAATCGTAACAATAGAGGTGGAGATTTATTAATTCGGCATATTGTACCTTTTATAGCTATAATGGACGGTTACGATGATGAATTAGAAATTGAAACATTATCTGCATGTTTAAAATGTAATGGATTAGGCTCCAAAAATCCTGATGGCACCAAATCTTGTCCTTCTTGTAATGGTAGAGGCAGGGTGCAAAGGGTTGAACGTGTTGGCCCATTTGCACAACAAGTTGTATCGGATTGCCCATCCTGTAATGGAATAGGAGTGATTGTTACCAATCCTTGTAATTCGTGTAACGGAGAAGGAAGATACAATCAATCAAAGAAAATAAAATTCACAGTACCTCCAGGCATTTCTAGTGGTAATCGTATAAAAATAGCGGGCCAAGGAGAAGCAGCAAGAGGAAAAAATGGAATTGCTGGTAATCTGTATATAGAAATTGAAATTGAAGATCATCCTTGGTTCGAAAGAGATGATGCAGATATTTTAATGGCACTACCAGTAAATTATTCAGATTTATTATTGGGCACAGTTATCGAGATAGAACATATAGATGGGAAGAATTTGAAAATTAAAGTACCACCATTGTCTAAACCAGGCGATACAATATCCATACATTCTAGGGGATTGCCTTCAATGCGTTCTAGTAGAGGAAGAGGTTCAGTTACGGTATTGCTGAAATTAGATATCCCAAGAAAGATTTCCAAATCTCTTAAAAAACAATTAATCAATTTAAGAGATAATATTACGAATCAATCTTTAACGCTAGAAGATAGCATAATCGACGAAGCAAATAAAAGAAGGGGAAATTAATCCTCCTTAATCATCCAACGAGATTGCTCTTGAAGAAGTGGCAGCTAGTGGCATATTATTGACGACTCCTGATATTTGAAAATCTATATTTTTAGGCTCATCAATAAATGAAATTTTTATGAAAACACTCTTTCCAATTTCCAAAGTATCGAGAAAAATTTCATCTTCTTGAAATATCATTTGCGGAGTAACTTCATTGATCTCTATGGGCGGACCTTCTGATGCAAATATTCGAATAGCAGCCATTTTCCAAATATTCTTATATGGCCTAATGCCTACTAAAATATTTGACTTACTCCCTTCAATTTTCCATATACAAACTTCTATTTGTTCGGTCATATGTCTAATCAGGGGATTTCCACATTCCTGAATTACTGATTTCCAAGGGCTATCTCCAAGTTGATGTAAAGATGAAATTATTACTTCCTTATCTAAACCATTATATATCCTTTTTCGTAATTTTTCTAATCTTTTAAGCTCATGTTGCTCAATTGAATTCATTTCATATTTACCTTTTATATCGTTTCTATTCCACCATAGTACTATCATCATTGGAGTCAAAAACATGATACCTACAAAAATGTAGAAATTTGTAAACATACTTGATAGATCTTCTAATTTTATATTTTCAGGACGATATTCTACAAACTCTGGGCTCATAAATTGATAATTCACTCCTCCTGATTCACCATTATTTTTTTCAATCCTTATTGCATGTATCCCCTTCGGTGCTATAATTTCAGTTCCATTTGTATAATTTAAAATTGTTCCAGTTTTTTGATCTAAAATAACTATATGTATAGAGATATCTCCTATAGATTGATTAAAATAAATATGAGAGCCATTTTCGTGTTTTACCATCAATCCGTATATGTCTATATCATCGTTTATGCCCAAATGGCCATTATATTCAGTGTTATTATCATTTATTATTAACCAATTATTATCAATTTTTCCATTTTCCCATATGTAATCGGGTGCATCTCCTAACCTACCTCCGTCACCATTTTTATTTGAATAAATACCTATCTCCCATGCTATTGTTAAATTAGATTTTATTCTGAATTCTATTGATTGTGTATCTTTACTTGTATGAATTTTATCAGGACAAATATTAATATCTGTCATGTATTGTAATATATTATTATCATTCTCATGAAAATATATTTCAA
>JAJPRE010000009.1 GCA_023700245.1 Candidatus Thalassarchaeaceae archaeon | reverse complement strand
AGCACTACGCACTGGGACCTCATCCCAGCCCCTTTGACCACTCGGGTACCTCTGCTTTTATTCATCGGTATGCTATAGTGTATTTCACAATGATGAACAATTTACTATTCCAGGATGACAGCATCCCCGCAATTGACAATTCCCTTCCTTAATACTGATGCATACCATCTTGACCAGCCTGGGTAGGTTTTTTGTGATATTCTATTAAATTTACCCTCCGTAAAAGATTTTTTAATCGTTTTACAAGGAGGTGCCACACCTGTCAATTGAATAATAATATCACCAATATTGATTATATTTCCAACCTCTAATAAGTCCCAATCAATCCCTCTTATTGTAATATTCTCACCTGTACTTCCTATATATATTGAATTTCCTTCAGATTGTAATTCCTTTATTCTTTCATAAGAAAATATACAAACAGCTCTGCTAGGTCCACCGTGATATTTTAAATCATTTTGCTTATCCTCTATGACTCCTTCAATTCCAACATTGATTGTTTCAAGAGGATATTTTGGCACCCCACCTAATGGGTTAGCATTTACAGATTGTACAATTCCCATATTAAACTCAACACCCCATACTCAATAAGAATATTGTTTAATAAATAAATATATTAGTATTTTTAGTACATTTTACTATAATTTATCTGAATCATCATATCCAATGACCTATTGGACATAGTATGGCTGAGTTTGGTGAACACCCTCCTATACCAGATAGTATTGAGAATTTACTTAGTGATGATACTGTTTCTACAGTTTTTTTAAAGGCCGAATGTCCGACAAGAGTAAAAAGTGGTCATATTTCATCTTTAACACTTAATCAGTTGGATGACTCTCCATGGGATAAACCTACTTTAGAGAATTTGTGCGATGAACTATCAATGGTGATAGAACAAAATTCAAAACGTTCGGATTGCTTTACAGAAATTGAAAGAATTGGTTGTAAAATAATGCAAATAGGGGACCTTAGAATTACTTGTGCATGGCCTCCCTTTTCAGATGCATGGGAAATTACAATAGTTAGGCCAGTAGCACATTTACAAATATCAGATTATAATTTAAATCCTGAATTAATGGGCAGACTAAAAGATCACCATCGTGGAGTCTTTGTAGTTGGAAGACCAGGTTCTGGAAAAACTACTTTTGCCCAAGCAATTGCAGCATATTTAGATTCTGAAGTCGGTGCAATGGTAAAAACAATGGAAGCGCCTAGAGATCTTCAAGTTCCACAAAGGGTCACTCAATATGCCCCCTTAGAAGGAGATTTAGAAAAAACTGCAGAAGTAATTTTTTTAGTACGTCCTGATTTTGTTATATTCGATGAAGTTCGAAGAACCAGGGATTTTGAAATATTTGGAGATGTTAGATTGGCTGGGGTGGGATTGCTAGGAGTAACTCACGCAAATAGTGCACTTGAAGCAATACAAAGAATGGTCGGTAAGGTTGAATTGGGATTAATATCTCAGGTTCTTGATACTGTAATACATATCGAAAAAGGAAAAATAGCCCAAGTTTTAGAATTAAAAATGGTGGTTAGGGCACCTACGGGAATGGAATCAGACTTAAGTCGACCAGTAATTGAAATAAAGGAATTTCCTTCCGGAAAAATAACTCATGAAATGTTTGCTTTTGGTTCAGAAATAGCAGTAGTTCCAGTAAATATCAATGAAGAAGAAGGAGGAAGCCCAGCTATGAGGATGGCAGCAGTGCAATTAAAAAAAGAAATTTCTCGGTTAACAGGTATACCCGTACATCATGCAAAATTTTTGACGGATTCATCTGCTGAAATGTACATAAATGACTCAAGCATAGGGGCAATGGTCGGAACTAGGGGCGAATCAATACGCCAACTTGAGGAAGACTTGAGTATAAAATTAAAAGTAAATTCTATTAAAGATTTACCCCGTTCATTAAGAACAAAAATCGAAAATGACTCAAATCAAGACGAAGAATTAGATCAATGGCGCAGTAGATCAGGAAGACATTGGGAAAACAGTCCAGGTAAAAATAAGAAAGGAAAGGGCAGGAAGGGAAGAAGAAACTAATATATTTCTATTTATTATGCATTAAAATACTAATAATTATTGTAATAATTATATTAATTACTATTGAGTCAAATATTACTAATATATTACATTAAATTAGGCATGTAACATATGTTTTTACTGTTATTCATTAGATAAGTATCCATTTTAACTTCAAAGCATTCTTGACGCACATTCTTTTCGGGTATTATTATGAGTGACGGCGCGGGTAAGCCAAAAGTGGTAATTGTTCGTGATCAGACCAATATTACCAGTGGTATTGAAGTTCAAGAAAAATTAATTTTAGCTGCACGAGTTTTTTCGGATTTGTTAAAACCAACCTTTGGTCCAAGAGGCCTAGATAAAATGTTATACAAGACGGATGGAACTACTGCTATAACTAATGATGGCGCAAAAATTGTTGCAGAACTATTAGTCAAACATCCTGCTGCTAAAATGATGGTTTCAATGGGTAATATGCAGGAAGAAACATGTGGAGATGGCGTTACAACTACTATGTTACTATGCGGTTCAATGTTAATTGAGGCCCACACACTCCTCAAAAAAGGACTACACCCTCTAACTTTGGTAGATGGTTATCAAATGGCTCTTAAAATTGCAAAAGAACAAATAGATAACGATGTAAAGCCAGTAAATAATCAAAATCTTCTATCGATTGCAGAAACTGCATTGAGGGGCAAAGGGGCTGAAACTGCTCTAAATCGATTCTCACCAATAATTGTGGAATCATTAACTACACTCTCTAAGAATAGAGAAAATCCATCAGCAGAACATGTTACAATGTTTAAAACCGGGCTTGGTTCACTTCAAGAATCTAAATTATTGAAAGGAATAATTATTAAACGTCGTATATTAATGGATAATCTACCTAATAATCTAATGAATCCAAAGGTTGCAGTACTAAATTCAGACCTTAAAATTCGTAAATTAACCCGCTCTGTTGAGATAAAAATAAATACAGCAAATCAATTAGATTCATTCGTAGATGCAGAACAAGATCGAAAAAATTCCATCACTAATGCTATAATTAAAAGTGGAGTAAATGCTATATTCTGTTCAGGAGAAATAGATAGAGACATACTTCATCAACTTTCAGATAATGATATACTTACAGTAGGAGAATTAGATTCTTCAGAAATAGAGAATATAGCAAATGCGGTTGGTGCTACTTTAATCGACTCAATTCTAGATATAAATTCTTCAGATCTCGGAGAATGTAAAACTATTCAATGGGAAAGAAGAGAAAATACAGATCAAGTTGAAGATATTATCAAAATAGATGGTTGTATAAATCCAAAAATTGTAACAATAGAGGTAGGAGGTTCAGGAGATATAGGAACTGATGAGATAATCAGAGGATTACATGATTCCTTACGCGCTACATCAATTGCAATGGCCGATAATGAAATTGTTCCCGGTGCTGGCTCTATACATTCAAGAATGGCTAATGCTGTAAGAAAAGCCTCAGAAGCAGAACCAGGAAGAGCCAGACTCGCAATGGAAGCATATGCTAGGTCTTTAGAAACAATTCCAGCAACTTTAGTAGAAAATGCCGGCGGAGATTCCTTAGATAGGATATTGGAGTTACGTGCTATATCCAGAGATAATGAGAAACCAATCGGAATCACACCTGAAGGAGTTGTATCAATAATAAATGATGTATGGCACCCCCGATTGGTCATAGAAGCATCTTTACAATCAGCAACCGATACTGCAATGAGTATGCTACGCATAGATCAGGTTATATCAGCAAGAGGAGATTAAATTCTCCTGTCGAATTATTGAAGGACCTCATCTAAATCCGATATCATGGATAGGCCACGAGCACTCATTAGCGTTTGGGAAAAAAAAGGAATAGTCAAATTCGCAAAATCACTTTCAGAAATGGGTTGGGTCATAGTTTCAACTGGCGGAACTTCACGTAAATTACGTGAATCAGGAATAAGAGTTACAGATGTTTCAGAAATTACAAACCATCCTGAAATATTAGATGGTAGAGTAAAAACTTTGCATCCAGCGGTCCATGGAGGAATTCTTGCAAGAAGAGAAAATAGTAACGATATGAAAATTTTGAATGAATTAAAATATGGGACTATCGATTTAGTATGTGTTAATTTGTATCCATTTGAAAATGTTGCTGCACAAAAACCTCCAGTTTCAGATGATATTTTAATTGAGATGATTGATATCGGTGGGCCAACTATGATCCGATCTGCAGCAAAAAATAACAAAGATGTCATAATAGCAACACATCAAAGCCAATATGATTCCATAATTAATGAACTTACCAAATCTAATGGTAAATCATCTGGAATAAATATTTTGATGAGGAAAAAACTAGCATTAGAGGCCTTTCAATCTACAGCCGCATATGATATCGTAGTTAGTAATGAGTTAGAAAATAGATTCATAAATCCTCAGATGCCTATGAAAATTCAAATAACCTCGGAAGTCGGTAGAGAACTTAGATATGGAGAAAATCCTCATCAATCCGCTTCATTTTATCCTTCGAATACTATTGAAGCTTCTGGATTGGCTGCTACTATACAACATGGAGGAAAGGAACTTTCCTTCAATAATTATTTAGATTTAGATGGTGCTTTGCGAATTGCAAAAGGGCTTTTAATTGATATTGATAATGAATATTCCCATGGTTGTGTGATAATTAAACATACAAATCCATGTGGTGTTGCAATTGATAAACATCAATCGAAAGCATGGGAAAATGCGCTAGCCAGTGATCCAGAAAGTGCATTTGGATGTGTTATTGCCTTTACTACCATAGTAGAGAAAGAAACTGCAGAATTAATCGGTAATCATTTCTTTGAATGTATCATAGCTCCTGGATTTGATGAGGCAGCATTAGATATATTATCCACAAAAAAGAATAGGAGAATGTTAACTATAAATGATCTCTCAGCAAGAAAAGATGAATTAAGAATTAGACAAATTGAAGGTGGCTGGGTAGTGCAGATCCAAGGACCTCCAAATATAGATTGGTCAACCGCCAAATGCGTTACCAAAAGAAGTACAAATGAAGATGAAATTCTACTGGCAAAATTCGGATGTACCGTTCTTTCAGAAGTCAAATCTAATTCAGTAGCATTAGTATCCAAAACCGATACAGGCATAGCTACGGTAGGAATTGGACCTGGGCAAACAAGTAGAGTTGAAGCAGTACATATTGCTGCCAGAAGGGCTGGTCCTCAAGCAGCAGAATCAATGATGATTTCTGATGCATTTTTTCCTTTCAGAGATGGAATTGAAGCTGCTAATAAAATTGGCGTAAAGACCATTATTCAGCCAGGAGGATCAATCAGAGATCAAGAAGTTATAGATGCTGCAAATGAATATGGTATGTCTATGATTTTTACCAACAAACGTCTTTTTCTTCATTAAATTATACATTTCGCCTTTTTAGTTTAAAAATAACATACCAAATTCCAATTATTCCAACTAATAGTATTGTCACGGCACCATAGCCGGGATCAGCGCCATTCCATGAAGAAGGATCAGATAAATCGCCATTGCCCTTTGTTGAAACATACCAAACAAAATATGTAGATAAGGAAGTCATTAAAGTTATAAAAAATATTATTGTATATTTAGCATGCTTAGGAATTGTTTTTCCAGTTGCATAATACTCAAAAATAGTCGAACCAAAATACTTATTCGTCAAAGTCCAATGAAATAAACTTTCATTCGAAAGCGAAAATAAAAAGGCTGCCGGGACAGCCCAAGATACAGTTGGCCATCCTGGAATAAAAATACCTATTATTGCAAAAAAAATAAATATGACGCCCAATAAAGTATATATTTTACTTTTTATCGGGCTACTTGCAACAGAATATTTTTCAATAATTTGTCCTACTGTTTCAAGACGGACCACTCATTCACCAAGCACCCGTAAGTAAGGTTGGGTTTTAGTTCCAACATACCGCTTTAGTTCAGTTAATGTATTTTTTTAGACGAAACATAAAACGATAAGGTTTGCTGTAGAGTTCGTGGAGGTAGAGTATATTCTTCCAAGGATAGCCAGTTTAGTTAATCCACTAAGAGTAGCCGTTTTAATATCTGGAACAGGGGCCGGACTTAATGCATTATTAGAACACCAACAAACATCTAGAACGCATTCAACAAAACTAATCTTATCCAACAATAATGATGCCTATGGATTAATTTATGGTAATAAATATGATATAAGATGCAAAGTAATACCTCTCCCAAACACATCTAATAAAGATTTACAGCGCACTATGCATGAAGATTTAATTAATCAAGAATTAATAAATTATAACATTGAACTTATTGTATTAAATGGTTATATGAGAATTCTTACTCCTTCTTTTGTAAGTAAATGGAAAGGAAGAATTATCAACATTCATCCTTCTTTACTGCCAAAATTTCCAGGTGCTCATGCTCATAGGGACGTTATTAAAGCAAAAGCTACTGAAAGTGGATGTACCATACACTTAGTGGATGATGGAGTTGATACAGGATATATTTTAGCACAAGAGAAAGTATCCATAAATTCATTGGATAATATAAAATCATTACAAGAAAAAATTAAAAAAGTTGAACATAGATTATATCCTAAAGTTATCGATGATATATCAATTGGTAAATATCATATTAAATCATGAGGATTATTTATATTTTTTAAAATATCCTTACTTTCAAATAAAGTTGAATGTTTTAGCTCGGAAAATTGAATATTTAATGGACGCCGATCTCCTTCGGCTAATTTTTTTAAGATATTTTTTGGCCTAATAAGAGATAATAACGGATGACTTCGTTCCCCGTCCGTTGGTATTATCAAATCATCATTCTTTCCAATCATATTCTGTAAATTTCTAAAAAAGTGTTCAGTTATCCAGGGTACATCGACTGTGGCTAATTGAACAAACTCATATTTTGAACCTATCTTCTTTAAATTTTCAATAATTGATTCAATTGGTCCAGCATATTTTTCCATATCTATGGACCATTTTACTTCAATCGATGGATCCAATAATATCTGATATTTCTTAATTAAGGCTGCATCTGATATAGATATTATTATCGGAGATGATCCAGCAGAATGCAAAGAATTGACAATCCTAGATATACATGATTCACCATTTATTTCAATTAATGCCTTATCTATTCCCATTCTTGAGGACATTCCACCTGCAAGTAGCAACGAAACCAACCAATCACCTTAATTCATCTAGTCGTTGTAATGCGTATTGAGTCTCATCCATGAGTTCCAAAGCTCTTTTCAATAAAATCTGCTGCTCTTTTCTTCCATTAGAGTCTTTTAACCATATCATCAACTGTGAAATATCCTTTGAATTTTGTTTAACTGTCCACTCTAGAACTTTTTCAGATATCGGATCATCTGAGGGTAATAAGCGACCAGTCATTGGTCACCGGAAGACACCTTTCCACATCAGTTCTACGGTTTATTTTCGATAATTTTATGCATAACTCTCCTAATTATAGAATCATTTTTTGGTAGATTTATACCTTCCAATAACATAATCATATTCATACTCGGAGTTATGCCCTTAATAATTCCTACATAAGTTGTTATTATTGCTAAATGACCATCTACCAATCTACCTTTACACCATTTTTCACGTAATTCTTCGCTTGGCATTTCTCTGCCAGAACGTAATAATTCTTCAATTGTTAATAATAAACCATCCATAGGCTCTTTTTTTCTTAATAATGATCTAAATATTATCCATGGATTAGTGTTTAAAGTCACATGATCAAGATTTGCTAAAATCAATGCAGATAGTGCAATATCTTCCCTTCCATGCCGCTTCCACAATCTTTTATTTAATTTTAATAATATAGTATGATCTCCATTATTTTTTGTTATTAACCATGAAGCCAATCTTCTAAGTAAACCATCTGGAGTTCCTAAATGAAATGAGTAACCAGCTGAAATACCAATCCTATCTGTAGTAGATTTCATTATTAATGCCGGTATTCCTATCGGATAAGCTTCACGAACTACTTTTAATAGTTTTTTTGAAGATTGGTGAACGTTATAATGCTGATTTCCAAGATACTCATCTAGTAGGGCGTATTCTTTCATTTACGATCCTCTTTCCTGATTAGAATACTATCTAGTATATCTCCCATACGATCTATTGAATCATAAAGTCTAATTCTAACCTCATCTTTGAATGTTCTATGAATGACTTCTTCTAGTTGCCTATCCATACTTCTAGTAATGGCCCTATGCTCTGAGTCATTTATGGAAAAAATCTTTCTTAAATAAGCAATCTGCATTAATTCATCATCAGATCTATCTGTATGAATTAACATTGCTTCTAATACTTGCCCATAAACAAGTCTCTGTTCTTCTTCACTTAGAGATTTACCAATACCTATTGGAATATTGTCTACTATTGAATCATATATCATCTTTGGTTCTTCATCATCCAATTTCAGAGAATAAGCTAACTTCATCAGAAGTCTTTTTTCTCCATTACTTAATTGACCATCTCTCAATGCTAAAGAAACAGCTCCTCGAAAAACAACTCTTCTATCGAAAACAGAATCTTCCATGCCAATCGAAGCATACCAACCAATTTAATTACTGGGGCAAATTAATGGTTTTTTATACTTTGAGTAGTTATTATGTGGTCGGAGGATTCATCAACTAACCATACTTCCCAAGTATTGCTTTTAAGCCACACTCGAGGATGTTCTGCATCCATTCACCCAACTGCCGAATAGGCAAAACAGAAAAAGAGTTTCTTGGGTGTGTTTCAAAATATATATAAAAAAAGGAGAATAAAATAATGTCAAATGAAGGAAAATACGTCATACACGCATCCATTCGAACGGATGGAACAGTCGCAAGAAAGGATGTCATAGGAGCAATATTCGGTCAAACTGAAGGACTTCTAGGAGATCAATTGCAGTTAAGAAAATTGCAAAGAACAGGCCGCATTGGTCACGTTGATGTGGTGTTACATCAAAATAAAGGAAAAGTACAGGGAGAAATACTGGTAACTTCATCACTAGATCAGGTGAGTACTGCAGTTATTGGTGCAGCTTTAGAAACTATTGAAAGAATAGGCCCATGTAAGTCATCGATAAAAGTAAAACAAATTGAAAATATACGTTCTGCAAAGCGTGATCATGTAATTGATCGTGCAAAAGAATTACTCGTTAGTTTAGTTAATTCAGGTACAGATGAATCAAAGAATATATTGGAAGAAGTAAGATCTGTTCTTACATTAGATACAGAAATTGAGATTTCAGGAATGACCGCAGGTCCAAATGTTGAAAATAGCGAAGCGATAATTATCGTTGAAGGCAGAAACGATGTTAGAAACCTATTAAAATATGGTATTAAAAACGCTATTGCAACAATGGGCTCAGGTATAAATTCTGAATTATTAACTCTTGCAAGTAAGAAAAAAATTGTTACAGCATTCCTAGATGGAGATAGAGGTGGAAAATTATTACTTATGGAATTGAGTGGTAAATTAGGTAAATCTTTAACACACGTTTCTATAGCTCCCCAAAGCAGAGAAGTAGAACATTTAGAAGGTAAAGTAATAACAAAATGCTTGAATCAGAAAGAAGTTGCTTCAAAAGCCGTTGCTAGGACTCAAATAGAAATTCAGAAGGATGATGATGAAACAGTTGGTACTGGAAGTGAACTATTAGAGGCACCTGATCATGTCAAGAAATGGGCAGAATTATTGGAAGGCCTACCAAGGAATAATGCAGTCATAATTCTTGAAGATGGCACGACTACAGATCCAATTGGTGCAAGTAGTCTAAAGGAATCATTGGAAGAAACCAAAGGTGCACAAGGCCTTGTATTTGCTGGAAAAATAAATGATAAAATATTTGATTATGCATCAGGTGCAGGAATTGAAAATGTATTAGGCAATTCGAGAGGCAAAGTATCTAGAAAGCAAGATGTACAAGCATTTTCACCAGATGATTTCTAAAAATTATGATAATCGAAGTCAATTTTTATAAAACTGACTAATCTTAATTATACTAAAAAATAGCGTATAAGACATAAAAGTAATAGAAGCCATCAAAAGTCTTCTATGTCCGCTCGAAGTAATGGAATCTTCTACCATGGCTGTTGTAACAGTTTATGCAATACTGATTATTGCATTGACAACTCTTTGGTTAAAACACAAAAGTATGATAAGTAAAAGTAAAAAATTTCATTCAAGAATGGGATTATTACAAGGAAATTTAAATGACACGTCTAACTCTTTAGAGTTATTATCTAGAGGAGTAAACACCATTCTATCCGATGCTCCAGAAGTACATGGACTACTCGACGTTCACAAATCCTTAGAGAATGCAGAAAAACTATTATTAAATCAGAATTTTAGTATAAGTTCCAGTGAATCATGCGCAATCGCAACACACGCAACACACGCAATTCTAAACCACTATTCAGGAATTGACAATAATCAAAGTACAGATATAATTTCTGGACTTTTACCACTTACAAAAAGATTAGACTCAATTTTAACTCAGTCAAATATGAGAGCCGAAGATATCGAATTAAATGGTAATGAACATAGACGAATCGGTGAACTATTTCACGCGATAGGAAGAACTGAACGTGCATCAGATTTTTACAATGTGGCACATGAATTAAGCTCTGAAGATATCAAGCCATTAAGGTCTCTTGCAGGTATACAACGTAAAAATGGAGATCTAAAACTTCTAGATATTAGTTTAGAAAGACTATTAGCAATCGATCCAGATGATATCGAAGCTTTACAAGAACAAATTTTACTATTGATTGATTTAGATCCTGCAAGAGTAAAGAGAAATAAAAAACGATTAGAAGGGTTAGGAATAGAATTTACAAAAAACAATGGTCAATTATCAAATATTGTAGAAAGGGCGAATATTGCCGGTCAGAATTTGCATATTCATAATTCCGAAGATATTGACGAATTATATAAAAAAGGATCAAAACTACTTTCTCTCGGAGAAATAAATACGGCCCTGGAATGTATTGAAAAAGTAATTAATTTAGATTCCAAAAATGGAAAGGCATGGCTTTTACACTCAAGAATATTAGCAACAAATCCTCATAAAATAAAAGAAGCACTTTCCAGTATCAAAAAAGCACAAGGTCTGGGCGAGTTTGGCATTATAATTGAATCTGAGATACTGGATAATAATGGAAAAAGGCAGCCAGCAATTGAAGTACTTGAAGAATATATTGAAAAACATCCTGAAAATCCTGAAGTTAGAGCAAAGCTAAGCCTTTTACTTCTTAGATCTGGATCATTTGAATGGGCTAATAAAATACTAGACGAAGCCCCTTTAGTTTCATGGGAACATGAAGCATTGCATGTTATGAAAGGACGATTAAATCTTTCTAAAGTGGATGAAAATAGAGATAATACTGGTAAATATGATCAAATACTTCTTTTGGATTCAATTTCTTGTTTTGATTCAGCAATTGAATATAATCGCGAATCGGGTTTAGCATGGTTAGGTAGAGCTAGAGCATTGCGCTACCAAATGTCATACAATGAAGCAGAAATAGCACTAGTTAGAGCCAGACGCTTGATACCAGAAAATCCTTCAATATCATTAGAAGAAGCTCAATTAGCACTTGACTTAGGTAAAATTGATCAAGCAGATGTTATGATTTCATCAGCGTCTACTAGGTTAAAAAATAACTCTACTATTTATTTTATAAAAGGACTCATTGCGGCGAGAAAAGGACACTTGACTGAGGCACAAGACTTTTTCTCAAGAACACTTGAAATGGATAAAAATCACGTTAGAGCCCGATTAAACAGGTGTTCTGCAGCATTGTTGAGAGAAGAATTAAGTCTAGCGCTTGATGATGCTAACCTATTAGTTGAGAATAGGCCGAATCTAAGTTTAGCAAAATTAAGAAGATCTGAAATATTAATGAATCTTGGAGATTGGTCAGAAGCAGAATCTGAATTAAGGGGCTTATTGAAAGAAAATTCTGAATATACAATGGCTCTAGTCCATTTAGGAACATGCATGAATGCAATGGGAAGGGCAGAACAAGCAGAAAAACCATTAAATAAAGCAATAAACATCGATCCAACCCTTTCTGATGCATGGTATCAAAGAGGATTATTATATCTTGATTTTGGTAGATTAGATGAAGCCTTCTCCGACTTTGAAAATGCTGCGCGATGTAATCCTAGACATTTGGATGCCAATCTTAGAATAGCAGCCATATTGCATGAAGGAGAATATCCAGAAAAAGCTATATCAGCTTGGAGGGCAGTTTTGAATATAGACTCTGAACATAAACTAGCTAGGCGAAGACTAGAAGAATCTAGAGAAAAGGTTTCAACTAGAAATTCTAATTATATTACAAAGCATTAATTCTCTAATTGCTTTGGATTGTTATATGAATGTGTCACTAGGAATAGAGCCAGGAGAATTAGCACCAGAATTTTCATTAAAAAATGCTAATTATTTAATAAATAACCCCACTGTTTCCCTTTCGGATATTATGGATGATAATGGTGCTATAATATTATTTACATGCAATCATTGTCCATATGTAGTTGGTTCCGAATCAAGAATTGAAATTTTATCAAAAAAAGCAAAGGAGAATAAAATTGGTTTTGTAGGAATTAATTCTAATGATCCAATAAATTACACTACTGATTCATGGGAAAATATGGTTAAAAGAGCTAACTCTGGGATGTCATATCCGTACCTTGTAGATGATACGCAAGAAGTTGCAATAAAATATGGTGCAGAAAGAACCCCTGAATTCTATCTAGTTAATAAATCAGGATTAGTTGTTTACCGAGGAAGAATGGATGATTCACCACGTGATCCTTCCCATGCGACAACTTCAGAATTATCAGATGCAATAGATTTTATTGTAATGGGTAAAGATATTTCAGAATCTAGAACAGTAAGTATAGGGTGTTCTATTAAGTGGAAAATATAAATCTAGTATTGTTCTAATACTAATTCAGTTTGTGTAGAACTTATATCACCTGGTGCAGCTAACCACATTTTATCTAGCATATTCCTAAGTCCAACAGTATCATCAACATGTACAATTGCAATCAAATCAGCATCTCCACTGATTTCATATACTGATTCAACACCATTCCATCCTGCAAACTCTCCGGCTAAAGTTCCAATTTCGGTCCCTGGTCCAATTTTCATTCTTATAAGTGCAGATAGTCCAATTCCAGCTTCTCTAACAGTATATCCTCTTATGACGCCCTCCTCTTCCAATTTACGCATTCTAGTTCTCACAGTCCTCTCAGTAACTCCAACAGTTTTTGCAATATCCACATAAGGAGCTCTGCCATTATCTCTCAGTACGGATAATATTCCTCTATCTAAAGAATCGATGTTTATCATATATAATCCGAAAAGCAAATCTTATTTGTACTTTTATTCCAGTTAATAATATATATTTAAATATATTTTTCCGGTTTATAGCATATATTTTATATTATAAAAAAACTTATTTTAAAATAAGAGCCCTATAAATACAGTTTATCTAGATCGAAGTTTTATCTATTTATTCTCGGAATTCAAAGATATCATTAGAAAGATGATATAAATCCCAAATTGATATGTATGAATTATAAAAATAGTATTGAAATGACTTGGCTGACTTAATTCATAATTATAATCCCGTTACATTCACAAAGCCAATCCTATCCGTCTCATATATGGGATTGCCCATAAGCGATTTAAATGGAAGAATGATACTTGACTCGCGAGGAAACCCAACGATTGAGGTAGATTGCTATGCTAGTATTGATATCCCGTCGAGGGCAACAGTCCCTTCAGGAGCATCCACAGGAAGTTATGAGGCTGTAGAATTACGAGATAACGATGATGAAAAATGGAATGGTAAAGGAGTAGATATTGCCGTTAGTAATATAAATGGAATAATAAAAAATTCATTAGTCGGCATCGACGTAGCAGATCAAGAAAAAATTGATAAAATTATGCTAGATCTAGATGGGACTCCAAACAAATCAAAATTAGGTGCAAATGCAATTCTAGGCGTTTCCTTGGCTTGTTTACGAGGAGCTGCAGGTATAGGATATCCATTATGGTCATACATTGCAAAAAATGAAGAAAAATGTACTTTACCAGTACCTTTAATGAATATATTAAATGGTGGCGCACATGCAAATTCTAATGTAGATGTACAAGAATTTATGATTGTACCACATGGTTTCACTGATTTTAAAGTAGCTCTAAGGGCTGGTGTTGAAATATATCACACTTTAAAATCAATTTTAAATAAAAATAATCTATTAGGAGGTGTCGGAGATGAAGGGGGTTTTGCCCCAAATTTAAAATGTAATGAGGATGGATTGATATATGTTCAACAGGCAATATTAGAATCAGGATATAAACCAGGAACTGAGGTCTCAATAGCACTAGACGTCGCTGCTCAAGAATTTTATTATGAAGGGCAATATAAAATTGATGGTAAACTAATCTCTGGATTGGAGTTAGCAAATATTTATTCCAAATGGATTTCATCTTATCCTATAGTTTCAATAGAAGATCCATTTGGAGAAGATGATTGGAATTCTTGGATTGAATTTACAAAAAAAGAAGGACATAGGGTACAAATAGTCGGGGACGATTTATATGTTACTAATCCAGAAAGATTTGAAAAAGGAATTAAACTTTCGGCCTCAAATGCAATATTGATAAAATTAAATCAAATAGGGACTTTTACTGAAACTATGAAAGTTATAAAGATGGCAAAAGAAGCAGGATTTAGGACAATAATCAGTCATAGATCCGGAGAAACAAATGATGATATAATCTCTGATATAGCCGTGGGAACAAATGCGGGCCAAATAAAAACAGGTGCACCTGCTAGAAGTGATAGAACATCAAAATATAATCAATTACTAAGAATTTATGAAGATTGTAATGAATACACTAATCTATTCTAGTGATTTTAATAGTAATGGTAAAACAATGGTAGCATCTGATTCTATCATAAATCTTGGAGTATCGACGTCTAATTTTCCCCAACTTATCTTTTCAGTAGGGGGCGCTCCAGAATAGCCTCCATATGATGATTTAGACTCGCTAATTTGTGCAAACCATTTCCAACGACTTACTTTTATCCCCACATCTTGTTCTAACATTGGCACAACACAAATTGCAAAATCTCCAGCAATACCTCCTCCAACTTGTAATATTCCAGTTGGAGAATCATCTTCCCTATACCAATCTGCAAGTTCCTGCATAGCATACAAGCCCCCCTTTACTATATCCGAACTCTTTAATGTACAATCTAAAACTCTCGCAGCAAGTATATTCCCCAATGTTGAATCTTCCCAACCAGGGACAAATATCGGTAGATTGGCATCTGCTGCAGCCAATAACCATGAATTTTTTGGATCTGCATCAAATTCTATATCGCTATGCAATAAGATGTCATACAGATATTCATGCGGAAATCTTTTGTCACCAGCCGCTTCTGCATTTTTCCATAAAGGCAATAGTAATTTCTCAATTTTTCTAACGGCCTCTTCTTCGGGTATCGCAACGTCCGTAACCCGATTCATTCCTCTATCTCTGAGTGCAGCATCATTTTCCGCCGTCATCTCTCTCCAATTAGGAATTTTCTCATAACTTGAATGTGCAACTAAATTAAACAAATCTTCTTCTAAATTGGCACCTGTACAGCAAACAGCGTGAATTTTTTGAGATCTGATTACAGGCGCCAAGGTCCTTCCTATTTCAGCAGTAGACATGGCACCAGCCAAAGTAATCATCATCCTTCCTTTATTATCAATGAATTTTCTTAGAGAATCAGAACATTCTGCTAATACTCCAGCATTAAAATGCCTATAATTTTCCTCAATGAACTTTCTTATTGACATTTAATCACCCTTTAGTAAAAATCTTTTTACAGATTCCTCTCTTACCAAATTCAAATTATCAATAGACTTTGAAAGAATAATTTTTAATTCATCTACAATTATTTGGGGATCATTTTTTCCACATGTAAAGACATCTATTGCTAGGATACCAATTTCCGAATAACAATGTGCAGTAACGTGACTTTCATCCACTAATACAACAGCTGCAAATCCTGGTGGACTATCTGTTCCATCAAATTCAACAACGTGGGCGTGAACTTCCTTTACTCCGGCTTTTTTTATACAATTTCTAAGGATTTTTAACATCCATTTACCATCTTCTTGAGCAGGTGGATTATAATTAATATAATCTAAAAAAATGTGAACCCCCCTACTTCCATTCGTGTTCATATTGATTAACCCATAATCTATCATAAATATAATTTTAGATAGTATATTTATAAAAATAACAAATTATTTTTATTTAATTAACCAATTTTTTAATCTTAGCAATCCTTCTGTAATGACATCTTCATCCGAAGCATATGAAACTCTAACAAAACCTTCTCCTCCTGCAATTAAGGATGCTGGAATTAATTGTACTCCGGCTTCCAGCGCACCATCTGCGAATTCAACATCACTCATCCCGGTTCCAGTAACATCAATGAAAACATAGAAAGCACCTTCTGGCTCAGTAATTCTCAATCCAGGTATTTCTGAAAGTCCCTCAACCATAAGCTTCCTCCTTTTCAAATATTCTTGATTAAACTCGTCAACTTCATTATCACACTTTAATGCTATTTTTGCTGCATCCATTAGGAATGTTGGAACATGAGATGCAGAATTTGCTTGACTTTTTGCTGCGGCCTTCATTGCTTCTTTTGGACCTGCTAGAAAACCAAGTCGCATTCCAGTCATGGCCCAAGACTTTGACCAGCCGTTAACTACAATCGTACGTTCCATTCCTCCAGGTAAGGCAGCAGGTGAAATATGAGGATAATCTACCCAAACTAACCTTGCATATATTTCATCGGATACAATCCAAAGATCATATTCTTTAGCAATATCGACAATCTCTTGTATTTCCGAAGGCGTAAATACTGCTCCAGTTGGATTGCATGGAGAGTTTAACAAAATCATCTTAGTTTTATCAGTTATTGAATTTCTAATTGCATCCATATCAGGATGAAAATTATCCTTTCTAACTGGCACATGGACAGGTATAGCCCCAATAAATTTTAGCATTGGTTCATATGATGCCCAAGAAGGAGCAAGCAATATTGCTTCATCTCCAGGCATAGTTGTAATCAAAAAAGAATAAAGCAAACCTTGTTTTGCACCGGGAGTTATAATTATATCTTCAGGAGGATATCTTAAATTGTGTTTATCATCAAGGTAGTTTGCAACTTCTTTACACAAGTCTAAAGATCCTGCACCTCTTGTGTACTTTGTTTTACCTTCTCTCAAACCTTTAATTGCAGTTTCTATTACTCTATCAGGGGTATCAAATCCCGGTTCGCCCACAGTCCATCTAATCACACCTTCTGCAGGTGGTTGAAGATAAGGTGCAAACCCTACTCCGAGTCCATCATACCTCTCGGATACTCTCGGCACATAGACGTCCGAGTGTTTAACCTACATGATAGTATGCAAGGAAAATTAAATTACGGACGAACAATATTCAAAGAGAGCGCTCCACTCGCTCCGCATAAGCACGGATGGCAGAGTAGCTATGCAAGGGATTGCAGATCCCTGGACCTGGGTGCAAATCCCGGTCCGTGCTCCAAAAATTATTTTTTTATTTACTTAGTTTAGGTCGCCACTCCATATCGTAATGAGGCCCAATTCCGGATATTTCAAAAATATCTGATACAATCTTAAAACCACATCTTGAATACATTGATACAGCTCTAATTCTTGCATTACACCAGATACCAGTATTCTCTTTACTAACTTCATTTTGTAGATTTTTCACCATATCCGAACCTATTCCTTTATTCCTAAAATCAGGATCAACTGCCATCCCTCTAATCCTATATTTACAACCTGCTTTAGCATCTAATTGTAACGTCGCACATCCTATTATTTTTTTTTCATTGTATACGCAAATAAATCTTGTTTTAGCATCATCATCTACTCCGGGATAATATTCACTACCTTTGGGTAATCCAATCCTCAATACTCTATATCTTAAATCTAAATGATCATCATCAATAGTTTTTAGCCATCTCAAATCATACTTCATACCAATCCGTGTACCCACAGGTACTTCAAACAGTTTTACGGGATTATTTTTTATTTTGACTCAATATACTTCTGAGAAAATCAATTATCACTGTCAAAATGGACAATATTGTCGCTCCTATATCAAAGAGGAATAAAGAATAAAGTATAAGAAAAGAGGATGCCAATCAGAAGTCCAAGGTTGGATTCGTAAAAATTAAGGAAAACTAAGAGCATATAAATAATGTGATAAGGTAAAGAAATATTGCCAGAATCAACTCATCTTATATCGGCGCTTTAAAGTGATAATTATCCTCGGAAATGACATGGACGAGGCCAATGCGCCAAATTGGAAAATCTGGGGATTTCTCGGAGTAGTACTCTTATTGAATGCGAGCCTACTAAAAATTTCATTTTTGGGGCCATGGGATTCAAAATCATTTACACTTGGAATATTTGGTTTAACAGGTATTTGTTTTATTTATATCTCCTGGTACAGGTTTACCTTCAAGAATAATGGATTAATACCTTGGATGGATAACTGGCAATATCCGTCTAAATCAGCAAAATATGAATTATTAACGGGCATCTTTACTATTATTTTAGCAGGATTAACTGGTAATAATATTCCTCAATTACCAGATCCAACTGGATTAATATTGGCACTAATCGGTACGCTAATGGTCCTAAATGCAATTTATGTATTGTTGAGCCTTGGTCCTTTAAGAGATAATTAATTATCTATTCCCGGGTTTCCAAAATTGTAGGGGTAAAGCGTTATTACCTTTCATTACTCTAAATGCCAAATGATCAGCCCTCTCATTCCACCTATGGCCTCTATGGGCACGAACATGTTCGCATTTTATCGTTTTAATGGACTCAACCTCCGACCATAATTTTTGTACTCTCAAGGCCAACTTTCGATTAGCTTTAGCTTTCCAAACTCCTTTTGCAATATTCATTGCATATTGAGAATCACCTCTAATAATTGCTGGCCTATCTGTGTGATCCAATAATAACCACCTAAGTGCATATGCAATAGCGCTCAACTCTGCAGTATTATTCGATCCAACATCCGCCCCGAGAAAATTTCTTAATTTTGAATTTGTCTCTACTTTACCACTTTCTTCATAAATTAAATTACCTTGACCTTTACCTAATCCATTATCGCCATCTATAACGCAAAACCCCCATCCTGCTGAAGTATCCGATGTTACATTTCTATTATCTTCACAAGATCCATCAACATAGACATATATTGGATTAAAATCCATAACCTATTCTCCAATCAATTCCTCATATGTGTTACAATCCAGTAAACCTTCTAGTTGAGTCATATCATCAATTGTCATCTTACAAATCCAACCGTTACCGTATGGATCAGTATTAATGGTTTCAGGCGCATCTTCTAGTAATTCATTCACTCCTGTTACAGTGCCTGATATTGGAGCATATATTTCACTAACGGATTTTACTGATTCCACACTAGCATAAGATTCCATGGCATCAAAATGAGTATCTATTTCAGGCAATTCTACCCATACTACATCCGTAAGTGCATTCTGAGCAAAATCAGTAATTCCAACTACGATTTCATTACCATCAATTCTAATCCATTCATGTTCAGCAGTATATTTCAATTCACTTGGTATGTTACTCATCGCACCCACTCTCTATTTAGAGGAAGGCATAGAGAAAGTCAAGTTTTCGCTCATCATTATTCCTCTCCGTGTTTACTTTCAAGATGTTCAATTTCCATTTTTGCCCATGACGAGCCTAAATTAGCCACATCTGTTTCATGATATTCCGAATTTAATCTTTCACGCATTTCTATATCTAATTCTTTACTAAACCAATTATCTAACTTATTTGAATACTTTAAAACTAATAATACTAAACACAAAAATACAGTTAAAAATATCAATATGATTGAAATAATATAATTATTACAAATACCATTTCCACATTGTTTTATAACAAAATCGTTATCAATAAAAGTAATTGAAATTAAAAAAACTAAAGGAATTATGGCCCCCAATAAAACTCTTTCCAATCGTCTAGCGGGAGAGCCCATGATCTACTCCGGGGGCTCCTAATCAATCAACTTGCCCTGTATTAATAAATTTCTTTTATCAATTTATGAATTTTATATGGCAGTAAAGCCCTATTTACAGGTGTTACTTCTAAAATTCTACCATCATCACGTCTTCTGATGTCCTGGAGTAAAGGGTGTCTGCTCTTTTTATGTAATGTCAATAACGTAGGCATATCATATTCTAGAGCCGTTCTGACTGCTGCGACAAAACCTTCACTTTCAACTGAAAACTTACCAACTTCATCAATCACTAAAATTTCACAATTACCTATGCTATCCAATATAGCGGGAACAGCAACTCTGTCAAGTTCCGTAGGATCAATTCCGAATCCCAAAATCCTCAATCTTGAATCTATATTTCTATGTGCCATTATTCCTTTTTCGCCTGTTTGAATATTAACACATGCATAACCGACTCTTTCTCCATTTTCTATTATTGGCTCAGTCTTTATTCCTCCAATCATTTTATCCGCTGAAAATCCACTTCTTGTTCCTGAATTACCATTTTTTCTTTCTTCAATAATCATATTGATTACTTTCTCGAGAACGGCAGACTTGCCAGATCTTGGCAAACCAGTTATTCCAATTTTTGGATTTATTCCTATAATATCACCTCAATGGTCGCTTAGCCACGGCGCTACCAACAGGGGCACATACTGCAAAGGTATTAATCAGTTTCATTAAAATATTATAATTACTGTCACAGACCGGAATTTAAAATCAGTTCTTAGGAAATCAAACATCTCTTTTATTGCCCTTAAACGATAAAGAGGAAACAATTTTTGGAGTAGGAAACGGTAAACCTGCAATTTCATAATTATTTACATTATTATTTGCAGCCCAAACTTTTGACCATGTATTCAAAGATTCCGAATTTAGATGATTTACTATCGTATTCAAACCTTCATACAAGGATCCAAATTCTTCTTTGAGGACGTTACAGGTTTCTTTAGGAATTTGTAAATAATTTACAGAATTACCAAGTACACAATTTTTAGGAACAACGCTCCATAATAACCGTCTCTTGAGACTTGAATTGACTACAGCCTGACATGCAATCCTAGGAATTTCATTACTTTTAACATCTCCAACCCACATTGATTGATGTGTTTGCATCGATTCTTGATCATAATCGTCATCAAATGCAGGATGGTCAATTATTACTTTATTACCGTCCAATTTAAAATGATTACTTCTAATCAATGGTACTCCTGTATTTTCGAATTGCCAATTAATGATATTAAAATTATTACTTTGATCAATTTCTCCAACCCTTACTCTGATACTCTTTCCACTTTGATTTAACCAGCAATCTTCTTCACAAAGCCTAGGTTGATCAGCAAGATCATTAATTGCTTTCAAAGATAGGTTTCTTTCATATGTGTCTCTGGGCATTTTAGGAACAGCCCATGATGCATCAGTCCATGTTGACCAAGGACCTCTTTCTAGTTCTAAAAATGGAGCTTTAGAACTTAGTCCATTATTAGACAGATCACTCAACTCTAGTGGACCAAAACTAGTCAAAACTTCTGTTCTTCCTCCAACAATTACTCCGATTACTAGGACCCCTTGAGAAATTCCTGGGAAGATTTTTTGACTATCTGAAAATGACCATGCAGATTCCCAACGATTTTTAGAAACAAGTATCTTTCTCAGAGGTATACTACTTTTTTCTCTGAGTAAGGAATCAGGCACAACCATTGTTACCTTACCATCTTTTTTTGCTATTTGGAGTGCACGTTCCACATATAATCGATATAAGTTGACATTTCCTCTTAGGGCTGAAAATCGAAGAACTCCATCTTTCCCAGAAATAATCTTTAACTCATTAGACATTTCTTTACGTAGTTCACTACCATTTTCTTCATTACGAAATTTATCCTTTATCCTAACCCATGGAGGCTTAGATACTAATAATATTGGTTCATCATTCCACGGCCACTCACCTCTTAGTAAATCATCACAAACAACATTCTTTTCTAAAATATTTTTCGCCATTAATCTACTTATTTGACCGTCAGTTTCTATGCCGGGACTAACCAATCCAAGTTTGATTAACACTATTAGTAATCGTTTTCTAGTTATATTGACGGACATCATAGATGAATCCATTAGTTGTAATCCATTTAGGAGCCTTTTAGTGTCTTCTTTTTGTTGCTTTGGATTCAAATCTTCGCACCTTTCAGAGTGAATTCTAAACATTCTTTCCGGGAATATTCCAGCACCCACAGCTGGATCTGCAAATGGAATGGGAATCCCAGTTTTAGTTTCATTATCACTAACCTCATAGGTTTCTGATGAAATATCAGACTCTTTCTTGACCTCATCATTCATTTGTTCAGCATATGCACGAAATCCAGGAGGCAATGCATCAAGAGAAATCGTTGCCAATGGTTGCCTTTTCTTTATTTTATTAGTATTTTTAAACTCATCTGCTAATATCATATCAGCAAATTTAGCAGGCATTATCGTAACTCCCTTTACCGACCTGCCATCTTTTTCTGCTTCATTTCTAGAAACTAACTGGTCTAATACTATGCCCGGATCGGATAATAATCCTGCAGGGAGGCTCGGCCAATTATTAGGAAGTCCAGTTGAAATCGGAACATCATCTATTACTGATTTTTCCCAAGCCTCAATCCAGATTCCAATTTGCTGTTCTCTATCCTGACATGTACTATCTAGTCTAGCAAACCATCCAGAAGTCTCATTAACCATGATAAACAAATCATGTAATTGGATTATGCATTTGAAGGATTGTATTCTATAATCATTCAATTTTCAAGCCCAAATATATCTTGATCGATTTCTATTATCATTTTTTTCTGAAGTAAAATAGAAATCGCTTCATCTATTTCTTCTTCTTTAATTGCAAGTGGAATAAATTGTTTTAATAATTGTTTAAAGTGAATAACCATTTTCCCAGATGCTTTTTCATTTTCCATAAACGCCATGATGTGCTCAGCAACTATTGCAAGTAAAGGATCATCATCAAAATCTAATGCTCCAAAGTCGACCATCGGCCCTCTATGCTGATCTTCTACATTTTGTTTTACAACTTCAGTAGTTTCATAAACATCAAATAAATTCCGTTGGTTGGGATCAGATAGAACAATATTGTCAGTAACCTCACGCTGTCTCTTCAACCTCTTTACTAGAGTTTCAATCCTATGAAGCCTCTGTTCTAGTCGCAACCTCTCTCTTCCTAGATGGCTTTCTACTAATTCTAATTCTTCCACTGCCCTTTCATCAAGCCAATTTGATAAATCCCAGTTTGGATCTAATCTCAACATAGTTTCCCAAAGTCTAGCTACAGAATCTGGAAGGGCATTAGCATCAATGCGAGAAACATCTTTTTCATCGCGCGCTTCCTTCTCCATATACGCCCATCATCATCGACCGTCTATCAATTATCGCATTGTATTTTTTCGTCATTTCAGGAGTTGCATTGATGAATGATGTATGTTTGCCGAGGTATATGTCCGAGTATCGTCTAACAGTTCTTCCCGGCGATGGATCAGGAAAAGAAGTAACAAGAGAAGCTCAAAAAATACTACAGGTTTTTCAAGATTTTAGTCCATTATCTTTTGATATAACCGAGATCCCTTGCGGCGGCGAATACTATCTAGAAACTGGATTAGAGTGGCCAGAAGGATCTTTTGAGCATTGTAGAGATAACTCAGATGCAATATTGCTTGGTGCGATAGGTTGGCCCGGTGCAACACTTCCAAATGGAGACAATGCAGGCGGTCAAGTAATTCTTGGTTTAAGATCAGGATTAGATTTGTATGCAAATATTCGTCCAGTCAAACTCTATGAAGGCGTATTGCATAAAATTCATGGCAAATTTAAGCAAGTCTGGGACTCAAAAGTAGTAAATATGGTCTTAATAAGAGAAAATACTGAAGGACTCTATCATGCATTATTACGTCGCTCAGCTTTAGCCGCTGCTGGAAGTGAGAAAGATGACCCCATCATTATCGAAAACTTCCCAGGATTAGAAGGAGAAGTGGCGTGGGATGCTAGACCAATTTCTAGAAATGGTAGTCATAGGGTAATTAAATTTGCATTTGATTTAGCAAATAGACGCGGAGAAAAAAATGGAGAAAAGCAAAAAGTAACATGTGTAGATAAAAGCAATGTTACTAAAGGATGTAGGCTTTTTAGACAGATATTTAGAGAAATATCTTCTGAATACCCAGAACTAGACACGCATGAAGCATATATCGACGCATTTACAATGTGGCTCATTCGCAGTCCAGAAGATCTTGATGTAGTCGTTCTTCCAAATATGTTTGGAGATATTGCAACAGATCTCGCATCAGTTCTTCAAGGCGGCCTTGGAATGGCGGCAAGTGCTAATATTGGCGATAATCACATGTTGTTTGAACCAGTCCACGGATCTTCACCATTACATGCTGGTAAGAATATAGTTAATCCAATTGCCACTATTTCTTCTGTTCAATTAATGTTCGATAATCTGGGCGCCAGACATCATGATTCTGATGCAAGCCTTTGCGCTGATATTCTAGATAGGGCAATTGCTAATCACCTTTCGGAAGGCGGACCAGTAACGTATGATCTTGGAGGAACCGCGTCGACTTCTGATGTTGGAACGTTTATAGCCGATCGCTGTAAAAAAATACTCAAAGAAACATTCGTAAACTTATGAAATATTGCCGATAATGATGGAATATTAAAAACTGTAATCTTTATTTATGCAATCGGTTCATAATAACCCATGAGGAATCTGGGACACCGCCTTGGTGCATCAGGAACGAATTTAGAAAACACTATTCAAGGTCTGAAGAATTCAATTCATTTGGTTTCAAATCCTAGATTTAAGTACTGGGAATTAGATATTCATGAGTCAAAAGATAATATTTTATTCTTATTTCATGATGATACTATAAACATAAATAATACAAAAACTGAATTAAAGTACATGAAATTTATAGATATCAAAGCCGCAGGAATAAAAAATAATATCAATATTCCTACTTTAGATGAGATAGTTGTAGAATTATTTCCAAGATCGGAAAAAATAATTATAGAAATTAAAAATATTATATCTGATAAATGCCGCTCTAAAATAATAGAAACAGCATCAAGTAACCCAAATTGTAAAATTATGATTACTCCAAATCGCTTTGACGTCGTATTTACATCAGAAAATAGAGATTATTGGCATAATGAATTTAATAGAAATAATATCAAATTAATTATGGTCGGCCGTCATAAAGTTGATATGTTCAGGATTTCAAATACATTCCTTGGAAAATATCTAATAAAACCGAAATGGTTTTTTGGATTTTAAAGGATATTCCAAGTTTAGGGCACCCTAAATTTTAATTCCTAATCCCATTCCGGCGTAATATGGACGAACGCAAGGGCATTCAAGATTTACCTAAATCATTAAAATTTTTAGAAGAACAGGCGACTTTTACAAAAGCAATACTAATTACCGGATTAATAATCTCTGCATCTGTTTTATATCTTACATTTAATGTAAATTATGATGAATGCGAAGATGAAAATAACTGTCTTATTGTAGCATTTGAAGTCAAAGATACTTATTTAATATGGGATAAAAATCCGCAACATCTAGCAGATAAACTCCATATATTAACCGGCATGGATGTGGAAATTTATCCTGTTTCGAATTCAGGTGCGGCTATTGAAGCGGTTGACAAAGGAAATGCGGATTTGGCGTTTTTGGACGGAGCAGCTGCATGGCTGGCGTGGGAGGTCTACGATCTTGAAGTTCTAGCTGCTGAACAAAAGGCAGATGGTAGAGTATATTATAATGCAACTGCTTGGGTTAAATCTGATTCAGATATGGCCGAAGCTTACCTCGATGATGACGAATCTACCGATCCATTTGCATTAATGGAAGGCAAAACATCTTGCCATACGGGGTGGTTAAAGAGTGCAGGTATGTTAATACCAATGGGATATCTTATTGGAAACGGTTATGCCGAAGTTATTGGTGATCCTAATGAGATTGAATCTTTACGAAATACTGTTACCAATTTTTTCTCTGAAGAATCAAGTATTCCAGAAGGAGGTACTCAGTATTCGTCATATAAAGGGGCATTAAGATGTCTTTCTGATGGAACAGGAGATGTCGCACTTGTGAAGGATTCCGTAATCAATTCATATTGCACTGGCTCCAGTGCTGAAAGTTGGTGCCTAGAAGAGGATGAATACGTCATGCTTTCTGCTTTTGGACAGGCCCCAAGTCATCCTGCGGTGTATAATCCTGAATATATGGATTCAGAGAAAATTACATTAATTCAAAATGCTTTAGTAGCATTAAATGATGACAATGATGGAACCCAAATTCTTAACGATTTATTGAATACAGATGGAATGGTAATCACCGATGCACAAACACATTTAGGGACATATGGAGCCGCAGTTTCAAATGTGCCTGGTATTCAGGCATTTTTCAACTGAGGTAAGATTTTGAAGATATTTCCATTTTTCAGTGTACTTTTATTGACCTTTGGATTATCAGGATGTATTTTATCTGACAAAGAAGATTCATTCATCTGGCCTGAAATCTTAGAATCAGAATGCATCTTTGAGAATAATCAAGATTTAAATTGTTCATCATATCTTGATGGTTTTGATGTTCCGCATATGTCCGCCTCTCATCCTGATAAAGATGAAATTTGGATTATCGATCTCAATGGATTAATACAATCATGGGATGGATATTCATTGTTCACAATTAGCAACTTGAGTTTTTTGATTAGCAATTGTCATATCGAACAAGGACTACTTGGTTTCGCTTTTGATGAGAATTTTAATTCTTCAAACCAAGTTCTACTTTCATATATCGAAAAAGGCCCATGCGATGAAGAAAATGAAGCAAACCTCATTCTTGCTTCTGCAAAAATAGGCAATTCTGGAATATTAAATATTTCTTCGATTAAAATTCTTAGAGAGATATATCAACCATATAGGAATCATAATGGAGGATATTTACAATCTATCGGAGGTAATCAATATCTGTGGGGGATTGGAGATGGAGGAGGAAGTAATGATCCCGATTCAAATGCTCAAGATAATTCCACGCCTCTTGGTACAATACAACTTTTTTCGTTTATTAATAATGAAATATATTCTGTTTTGGAAAAAACAAATTCGGATCCATATATATTGCATAATGGATTAAGAAATCCATGGAGATTCGATTTGGATATTAATAATAGGTTATGGGTCACTGATGTAGGGCAAAGTTGCTGGGAAGAAATAAATCTATTGTCAATCAATAAATCAGCAAATTTAGGATGGTCAGAAAGAGAAGGGCTTCACAAATTCCATTCAAACGGTTACACCAATGAAAATGGAACTTGCTATGATGATGATGATGCACCGCTAGTAAACGATGATTTCACGGATCCAGTTGCTACTTACTTACATGAAGGAGGAAATTGCTCAATAACTGGAGGATTTTGGATGGATTGGGGCCCAAAATCATTACAGGATGGTTATTTATACGGAGATTTTTGTTCCGGTTCAATATGGATACTAAGAGAAATTGAAGGTACTTGGACAGATGAATACATTGGCTCATTTAAAGGAATGATAGTTGGTTTTGGTCGCGGATTATCTGATGATATTCTAATCTTTACTTGGGACGGAATTATATATTCTCTGGATTAATAATTTCATTTTTATTATTCACATGGATTATATTTGGAATGTGCTTACTCGCTTCTTCATAATCAATGGTAGCATATGTACATAGAATTACTAAATCTCCAGCATTAACTAAATGAGCAGCAGCCCCATTTATACAAATCTCTTTAGACCCCTTGGGAGATTTAATTACGTAGGTTTCTAATCTATTACCATTTGTTATATTTAGAACTTGTATCCTCTCCCACTCGATTATATCGGCAGCATCCATTAATTCTTCATCAATTGAAATCGAACCAATATAATTTAAATTTGCATCAGTAATTAATGCTCTATGTATTTTTGATTTTAACAGGTGTCTACTAGATCCCATAGTGGTTTGGGTTCTAGATTATTTTTTAATTTTAATTATTATGATTTATCAAAAATTATTAATGATACTAAAACTGCTACATGATACATTCGTAATAAAATAAACAATCTTTTCATAAGTAACACAAGCGTCTTATGTTTACTTAGGTGGTTGTAGTGAGAACAAGGACAACAAATAAAATAACCAATGCTGGTAAAAAACAAACCATATCTGCATTCGTTTTGGTTTCAATAATGATATTTAGTACACAGATGTATACATTCCAAAATTTTGATTCAGAAACGAATCTTTCTGATTCAGAAAAATTACCAAATAAAACTATTATTCAACAATCTCAACCGCCTTCTGATGAGCCAAATGGACAAGAATCTCAACCATTTGAATTCAATCCATTTGACCATGCAATTTTTAATGATCCTACTTATCATGATCCTGCATCTTACTATGGAAAAATATCAGATTTATCTGCTATATCTGCATATCCAGGATATGAATTTTATTTGGAAGAAACAAATACAGATGATCACGATAATGACGGTATCGATGACTTAAATGATTTAGATGATGATAATGATGGCTTAAATGATCTTATAGAGAGATTCGATGGATGTTATGGGACCGACCCGTTTGATCATGACAATGATGGAATTCAGGATGAATTGGATTGGGATGATGACAATGATGGAATTTTAGAAGGACCAATTGATTATACTCAAGGCAATGATCCACGAAACGTATCCTCAGACAGATATCTTTCAAGTTCCGTAATACATCCTTGGACCGGTTCAGCAGTTGGAATTGGATATTTAGTTGATCAAAATCCTTTTGATCATGACAACGATGGAGTACCAGATGAGGATATTGATGGTAGTGGTAAAGGTACTTACGATGAAGACGATGACAATGATGCTAGATTAGATCAGTTTACATGGCCATGTGATTTTGATGGAGATGGAATTCAAGATTATTTTGATATAGATGATGACGCCGATGGTATAATTGATTTATGGGACGAACATCCTTGGGATAATACAAAAACCGATAATATTACTAATACTGCTGAATTATGGGTAGAAGCTGAAATTTGGGCCTCAAGTTTACGATATGTTATTTCTATGACGGCACTTGGATTATCTGATTCTGAAATAACTGTAGAAGTTGGAGATACAATTAGTTGGACCAATGATCATACAGACGATCATTCCGTTAGGGCAGATGATGGGTCATTTGATAGTGGAACTTTAACCGCAGGCAGTACTTTTAGTCATACATTTGCCGATGAGGGAAGTTTCACTTACTCTGATACAATTTCACAATTAGATAGCTACAGTGGAACGGTAACAGTCAGGGCCGATGAAGGCCGTCCTTTACCTGATGTATTCAACATCAACGCTGAAGTTTATGGTTCAGAAACATTTGATTTTGTTACGAAAGAGAGCTCTATTTGGCATCCTCGCGACCAGTCATTTTCTAGTATTATAGACGGAGATTTGGATAATGATGGTCTTCCAAATTTCATTGATCCAGATAATGATAATGACGGATTCCCAGATTCTTCAGATACAGACGACGACAATGATGGATTATTGGATATGTATGATGTTGATGATGACAATGACGGAATTCTAGATACATGCGTTCAACTTGATACAAATAAAGACGGTAATCCGGACTATCCAAATTTACAACCAATAGGAATTCCTGGAATAGATTGTGAGCTTGATTATGATAGAGATGCTGATGACGACATTTACAGGGCCATTGATTCTGATTATGATTTGGTATGGGATTGGAAAGATACTGATCTCGGAGCGGCATTCCCTGCAGATAACTTACTAGGAAACCCGGGAGTCGATCCAACTGATTTACCATATGATCTAGATAATGATGGCACGTCCAATGAGTATGACTCATTTATGAATGCTACAGATGAAGAAGTACTATCTTGGAATTGCCCATCCTTGGAAAACCCAAATCCTCAATCTTCTGATGATAATTGTATATTTATGAGGAAATCATATACTGGAAATAATGATTGGGATGGTGATGGATTCAACAATTGGATCGATGTTGACGATGACAATGATGGAGTTCTAGATTGGCTAGATATAGATGAAAATTGTGATTTAGACGACGATAATGATTTACATTTACTAAATGGCTCTAGATATAGGGACGATGGCCCCAATTCGATTGATACAGATATTGATGGAGATGGTATTTCAAATGACGAAGATTGGGATGATGATAATGATGGTATTTCCGATTTCTATGATCCAGATGATGGAAATTGTGGTATTGTCGATAATGATGCCACTGACAATTTTTATGGTAATTCATATACTCACTCAGATGGTGATATAATTGATGGAAGTGCAGATTCACAAATTTATACTGGAACCGGAACGCTTCTATGGGATATGTTCTGGCATTTCAGTCCTTTTGTTGATGAAACTCAAGGTTTTGTACTGCCCTATAATGGATACGAAACAGGAACCGAAGAAGACTCATTAACAATCCTTCAACAGGGTGTCATTCCAGAAATATACTGGAATATAATGATGAAATGGAGCCCATGGAATGGAAATAATTATTTCGATATTGATATGGATGGGGACTCATTGATTAATGGAATTGATGTTGATATGGATGGAGATGGAATGCCAGATTGGTGGGATCAAGATGAAGGTAACGACGGAGTTCTTGACGTAAATGATCCTGCATTTGGAGGATCATTGGATGATAGTGAATGCGGAATATCATTGGCCTTTGCTGTTGGGCAAGCATCAGGACCAATTGCATGCGGCCTCTCATATGCATGGATGTATGGATTTCCACTATTGGCCGCAACACAATCGAATGGCAATACGTATACTCTTCCATATAGCAGTAGACCTGACGCACTTTATGATGATGGAGAATACGATGGTAGTAATTCACAAGGCAATAATCAATGTTCGGATAATTGCTGGTGGTTTACTTTCGACCCAGGCAGTAATCCCACTCCTACTGCTGCAGTAACCTACGATGACATTAGGAATAACAGAGATTTGTATATAGCTTATGTTGGACTGAATAAAGGATTATTCCAATGGACTGCAGATAGCAATGCAAACCTTTTCCCTGATGAAGTCGCTGATTTATTAAATGACGATGTCGATCCAGATAATGACTGTGCAGCACCAATTATTGGTAATTTAAATCCACAATGTATGGCAAATGATACTACGGATCTTGATGATGATTTTGACGGAGTATACGACCATTGGGATATTGATGATGATAATGATGGTTTGTGGGATTATTTTGAAGTAGATACTGATGATGACTGGGATGATGATGATGAAACAAATGACGGCAATTATTACTTCATAGGAAGTAATTGCGTTGACGCCGATGATGATGGATTAGATACAGACCCTGATGCTGACGGCTGGTATCAAGCAGTTTGGGATCAGGGAGTTTTGGGACAATCACTATTATTTCCAGAGTATTATGATGTTGATAATGATAATGATGGTGTACCTGATGGCGAAGATCCTGATGATGACAATAACGGAATACTTGATGTAGATCAAGAAGTAATAGCACCTCAATGTTTTACGGGTGAAGAACAGAGCGTTTGGGACCATGATAATGATGGAATTCAAGATTGGGCAGATGATGATTGGGATGCAGATGGAATTAACAATACAGTAGAATTAAACTCTCCTAATGGATTAATTTCAGCCTTCGATCATGATAATGATGGCTTAAGAGATGATGTTGACGAAGATGATGATCAAGATGGTATGAAAGATGTAGACGAAGTTCTTTTGTGGCCAACAAGGTTTGGTGTCGAATCAACGAATCCATGGGATCATGATGACTTTGGCAATGGCTCTGGAATAGCAAACCCTCTCGACCCATTTACCGGGCCAGATTCAATTGATCAAGATGATGACGCAGATAATAGATCAGATATAGATTTTGATCAAATTGAAGAAGATTTCGGATCTTCAGATTGGGATTCTAATAACAATGGAATATTGGATGCAGATGATAAAATTCCTAGTAGAATAACTCTAAATGCTCCTTCTATATTGTGGCTTGATGCTTTTAATCCTGCAATATTTTCGGGTCAAGTAAATTTATTGGCAGATAATGGTACGTTTGTTCCTACAGAAAATATACCCGTTCAGGTCCACATTGTATGGACAAGAAACGGTACTACGGCTTTAGAAACAGTAGATGTTTTAACGGGAAGCGATGGTAAATATTTAGTGGGACAATTTTTGTTTCCCGAAGACATATCAGTAGGTTCTAATTCTACGTATTATGTTTATGCTGAGGTTACTGAAATGTTTATTCATGATAGTGCTGTTACTGAGCAAATTCCAGTCGAAGTGAGGGCCAATACTACCTCTGGATATAGTGCTGGAACGCAATTCCGTTCAGATGAAATGCCTTTAAAAATAAGTCTCAAGACTCATTATTCTGCTGATTATGATCGTGGAATTTTTGATAATAGAATATCCAATGCTCCGTTCTCATTTACTGTTAGTGATAGTAAGAATTTATTTGGAAATGTTACACATCCTACTGAGTTTGATGGATATGGATATGGATATAGGGCCGGAAAAGATGGCTGGGCTAATTTAAGATTCAACCAATCAAATGGTAATACAGGAACTTGGGAACAAGTCCAATATAATAGTGCGTTAGATAATGGAGAAGGTACTTTAGCTGGAGGTTGGGAAGAAATTTTATGGAATAATTTTACCAAAAATCATGATGTTATCAAGTCTCCCTACATTGAAATTCCAACAAATGTTCCAACTGGAGATTATTTCTTTGTTGGTACCGTTAATCCTTCACTTGGATATGATTGGCCATGGCCTTATTTAGAATCCTCGGATACTGATAGTTTTACCATACGTTCAATGAAGCGTATGTTTATAGAATCACAATTAATAACGCCTTCTAACAGGCCAGTATATTTTTATGATTCTACGCAGTTTACAGGCTCTTCTTTTGGAGCCTGGAGGGCATTATTCCATGCCCCATCATTGGCTAGCTCAGGATTAGATTTTGCAGATATCAGTGTAGGAAAATCATATCCAATACTTTGGGATGGTCAAGCAGCATCACTTGGAACAATAGCCGGAGGAGTTCTCTTAGATAGTAACAATCAGCCCTTCACATCTGTAAATTATCTTGAAAATAATCCACATGTTCCTGATGGTTATTATTGGTCTACTAGATTACAAAACGGAGCTTCCTTTGATGTACCTCCATGTGGTGCTGTAGATCCATCTGATCCAGAAAGTCAAATTAGATGTGAAATAGTACCAGAGATGTTTACTGGTGAGGACTGGTACGTCGAAGGAACAGTATGGAATAGGACATTTGCCCCTTGGGCCAGTGATCCTCTAGCATTACAAGTTGATCATGATCGTAACCAAGTATTTGCTGGAAGTGGAGAAACTAGGAGAGTAGCAAGACCGAACATGGTGGATGGAGAAGCAAGATTTGAATTTAATGATACGTGGTATTCTCAATTCCCCGCCGGAACATTTGGAATTAAAACCAGCTTTACAAATTCAGATTATTATTTCACTGGAAATCAAACACAAGTTTTGGCTCCAGTAGGTAGTTTTGGTAATATTTCAGTAATAGGTACAACAGATTTTCAACTAACAGCAACACCACGTTTATATCGAGGGCAGAATGCTACTATTGAAGCACGTTTGATAGACAATGCGTTCCAACCAGTTCGTGAAGTTCCAGTTAATTATACTTGGTCTGCAGATGGCTCGAGTGATGTGGTTATTACTGATAATAATGGTGTCTTCAAAGTTAATTTGACTATAGATGAAGGGCACCAACTTGGAAACTTCACATTGAGCTACACGTATCTAGGAGATTCAATTCGAGAGGGAAATTCTGCTGAAATAAATCTATGGGTGGTTTCAAGGACCTTCATAAATCTGCAGAGTACAACGCCAAACCTTCTTTCTAGTGGTGATATTTGGGAATTTACAGCACAAGTTACAGATGATAATAGGACGGCATTTGATAAAGATCTCGGCCAAGCATTATCTGGATGTGGCGATTTAGGTGGAGAAGTTTCTGTTATTCTTGAAGGAATAGATTTTGAAGATAGAGTTCATAGACAGATTGTAGAAAAATTATGTCCAAATGCCGGATCAATAAATCACAAAATTGTACTAAATCCACAATTATTACGTGATGATCCATTTTCTTTCCTTCCAGATGGATTTGGTCCAGTGAATGTAATTCTTAGATTTGAAGAAAATTTACCACATGAAGGATGTGAGCCCATAGTTGCAGAGATGTTAACCATATCAGGAGCATGGGACCCGTGTGTTATAGTAACTAATAACGATCATTTTAGAAAAGTTATGCAATTTCAAGTAGACGGCTTTAGTTTAATTGGTAGAACTGCATTAGATGTCGACGATCAAATTGTTTATACTTCTGAAATAGATCCAAACACTGGAATTGCAGTTGAAAAACCAATGATAGTAACTGGACAATTGACAGATGAATTAGGTGGACTACTCGATAATAGGGCAATTCGAGTTACTTATGAGATGGATAATTCAGATAAAGGAATTGTTTCATGCATTCCTGGAATCACAGATTCTACAGGCAATTTTTCTATTATTTGTCCAATTTCAGGCGTTCAAGCCGGACAAGCAAAGGTAAGGGTTGAATTTAATTCGTATGAAAATAATGATAGATATAGGTATGAAAATCAATCAGTAACTAGATTCTTCCCTGTATTTTCCAATTCATCTCTGAGTATCTCAGAAATAGGTCCCTTTAGATCTGATTTTACGCAATATGAATTTTCTAATGGGTCAAAATTTGACGTCTTGTACCTAAAAGAAGCATTCCATCTTGATGCTACATTAATTCAAACGAATGGAAATCCTATAGGTGGGAAATGTTTGAACATATATTTAGATCCACAAACAAATACTAGGCCTATGGCAACAATAGTCACAGAAGATGGTAGTGGAGAAGTTTCCTGGTACTCAGGAGACCCAGAGGATAATCCTAGCAGAAGAGGTGTTGAACCTAACGGAAATCAATTGGAAGGATTCCGTACAATTAGAGTTGCATATGAACCAGATAAAGATATTCCAGGAGGATGTAGGGCAGAATCTAATCCTGTAGTAAATAGCTCTTATGTGGATGTAGAAGTTTTAGTTCGTAGTAGAGTAGATATTTTGCTCAAAGAACATTGGTCTAATCCCCAAGGATACCAAGAAGGAGATGTGATATCGGGAGCGGTTGCAATTCTTAGGGACCGCTTAGATATTACAGTTGAAGGTGAGCAAGTTGTATTTACAATACAATATTGGAATGGTTCCGGTTGGGAAACCCATGATGTTGAATATCTAATTACTAATGAACAAGGTGTTGCTAATTTCAGCTTTATATACACTGCTGAAGAAATACCAGGAGAGTTAGAAAAGACCGCAGAAGATGGAAAATGGAGAGTTTTAGTACAATTCCAAGAATCAGCGTTCTTTGAAGGAGAATATCTCAATAATACCCCCGTAATTGCCCTTGGGGGCGATATGAATGTTGGTAAACAAAGCTTCTTTACGACTCAAATATTAATCGTCAGTGCAATTTCTATATCTATAGCTGCACTAGTTGGAGCAGTAATGTATCAGAATTATCGTGAAAGGCGTAAAATAGAAGTTATACGAGGTATATTGACGGATTCCTTAATGGCTCTAAAAGCATCAAATAACTATATTGAAGCTATCTTCGACTGCTATAAGAATCTAATAAAATTCTTTAGGTCTAAGGGTGCCATGAAAAAAGTATTTGAAACAACTCGTGAATTTGAGGACGTTATTAGTAATATGCTAACAGGAGTAATACCTCCAGAAGAAATGAATGTATTTTTCTCAATATTTGAGGAAGCAAGGTATTCGGATCATGAAATAGGGTCAGATCAAAGAGATCGCGCCATACAAGTTTTACAACAGATGATTACTCGTATTACAAACGCCTTGGGAGAAAATATGTTAAATCGTGGCTCTGTTAATGAATCAGGATTATATGGTGCTGCAGTAAAGGCTGGAGAATTTATTGACTCCGATGGAAACGTCAGAGTTGCTGGTGCGGAAGATGAATCTGATAACAATGATTTTAGAATATAATGAACACGTTAATTACACTCTTTTAAGTGATATTTTAAATTATTTTCATTATTGAACCTCCCGTAGCATTGATAACACAACCTAAAGTGGCCGCGATACCCAACAAATGTCGAGGGAGTCATATGAGTAAAAATAACAGAAAGACCAATCAGTCCCTAATCACTTTAATCAGTGATTTGAAGGACCAGAGCAGGTCATCTGGCTCAGCACTGTGGCGAGACGTCGCTCTGAGGCTTGAAACAAGCCGAAGTAATTGGGCCCAACCAAACCTAAGTCGCTTATCGCGATATGCCAAGGACGAAGAAATGATTCTCGTTCCTGGTAAATTGCTAGGCAGTGGAGATATCTTTGGAAAGGCCAACGTCGCAGCTTTCAGTGTTAGTTCCAGTGCCCGCTCTAAGATAGAAGCCGCAGGGGGTCGTGTAATGACGATCCGCGAATTGATGAATGAAAACCCAAATGGAAAAGGAGTGAGAATACTTGGATGAATCAACAACTTTTGTTTATGATGCCAAGGACAAAATCCTTGGACGTCTTGCTAGTAAGGTTGCAAAGCAACTACTATCTGCAAGAAAATCTGGTGCCCCAAACAAAGTAATTATAGTAAATGCTGAGGAAGCAATAGTCTCAGGTCCAAGAAGGGCTATATTAGCAGATTATGATTTCAAATATAAATTAAATCATCCAAGAAAAGGACCTTTCTTTCCAAGAATGCCTGATCAAATACTAAAGCGTACAGTACGTGGTATGCTACCATACCAAAAAAATAGTAGTGGAAGAAATGCTCTTCGTGACCTTAGAGTTATAATTGGATTTCCAACTAATCTTTCTGGAGATAAATTACCAGAAGGGCATGAATGGGGAGATACAACTCAATTAGACAGGCCTCTCCCTTTGAAATATATCCGATTAGGTGAAATAAGTTCTTCGCTAGGAGTCGATGCGAGTAGATGGAACAGGGGTGACAATTAATGGCTGCAAAAAAATCACGCAAAATAGCAAATGTTACTACTAGTGGTAAGAGAAAAACATCTATCGCTAGAGCTGTAGTAAAGAAAGGACAGGGTCGCGTTCGTGTTAACGGACAACCTCTGCACATTATGGAGCCAACTTTGGCTCGTAGAAAAGCACTAGAACCTGTTCAAATTGCTGATGCAATGGACCGTCTTTCAAAAGTTGATGTCGTAGTGGACGTTCATGGAGGAGGGCAAATGGGTCAAGTAGACGCAATCAGAACAGCCATTGCACGCGGTTTAGTAAAATGGAACGGCGGAGCAGAAGGCGATGATGAAGAGCTCAGAGATGAATATATTCGTTTTGATCGTACATTACTTGTTAATGATCCACGAAGAAAAGAAGCCAAGCATCAAATGGGACGTGGTGCCCGTAAGAAATGGCAGAAGTCGTATAGATGAGGTGAAGAAGTATGTTAATTCCAGTTAGATGTTGGAGCTGTGGTAAAGTCATAGCCCAAATATATGAAAAATATAAAGAAGCTTTAGATAATGAAGGAGATACTAGCAAAGTCTTGGACGATGCAGGTATTAGAAGATACTGTTGTCGAAGGATGTTTGTTGGACACATTGATTTAATTGATGAAGTAGCTCCTTTCAGTATTGCACGTGAAGAACTTTAATTTTCCGGCAATATTTTGAATACGAACTATTTCGTTATTAAAAAACCATATGGGGGCTTGTAGGTTAGCTTGGCCAATACTTCGCGGCTGGGGGTCGCGAGACCCAGGTTCAAATCCTGGCAGGCCCACCATTAATTTACTTCAATTTCAATAGGCCGATTCAAATTCATCAACCTAGTCTATTTTAGCATAGAAAGAGAGGTTTGAAGGGCATCACCTCTCCTCACTAATTATGGTTGAACAGAGTCCACTAGGCGGGCCCTCATCAGTTCGAATTATCGAATTAGCAGATCTCATATCATACCATTCAGACCTATACTACAATAAGGCAGAACCAGAGCTTTCTGATACTGAATTTGATATTTTATGGAATGAATTACAACAACTATCTCCAAATAATCCTCAGCTTCAAAGGGTGGGCTCAGATCCTCCTCCAGGATCAATAAAAGTTAATCACCTATTTCCAATGCTTAGTCTCGATAAAGCATCTAAACCCGAAGAAGTAATTCATTATATTTCTCAAACTACTGTAAATGGCCGTAGGTTTGTTTGCCAACCCAAACTCGATGGTTCTGCTTTATCGTTGGAGTACAGAAGAGGTAGACTTGTTCGAGCGGCAACCAGAGGAAGTGGAATACGAGGTGAAGACATTACTGCTAATGCACGTAGGATATCTAACGTTCCAGAATCAATAAAATGGGCAGGAGATTGCCATATTCGAGGAGAAGTTGTCATGCCATTGGAAATATTTCGGAAAAAATATTCAAAAATAGCTCCAAATCCAAGAAATTTAGCCGCAGGATCTTTACGGCAAAAAACTATTGAATCAGGAAAAGGGAAACCTGAAGATTTAATTTTCTTAGCCTACAGTGCTGAATTTCCTAGTAGAGAACACCGACATCCAGATAGTCCAAAACCTCCTAAATTTATATATGATTCTGAAATAATTAATTGGCTAATTAGTATCGGCATTGAAGTAGCAGGAAAACATTTAGCTCAAGGCTTGAATGATGAATCAACAACTAGTGAAGTAATGTCTGCAATTAAATATTGGACAGATAAGAGGATTGAGGCAGATTGGGAAATAGATGGAATTGTCATTAAATTAGATAGATTGGATAAAAGAGAACTATTGGGAATGACCGCCCATCATCCAAGATGGGCACTTGCATGGAAATTCCCTCCCGAAGAAGCAGTAACTGTTCTAATGGATGTGGAGTGGCAAGTAGGAAGGACTGGTAACGTCACTCCTGTTTCAAGGGTCGCACCAGTGGTAGTTTCAGGAGTAACGGTAGAGAATACAACCTTACATAACCGGGGAGAGGTGATACGTCTTGGCATCAAAATAGGAGATAGAATACGTATTGTAAGGCGCGGGGACGTTATTCCAAAAATTATTGAAGTTTTAGGCCGTGCAACAACTTCAGATATATTAAATCGTAATCACGCAGATGGAACTCCATTTAATGAAAGTCTACCAAACAGTATTAAAATTAAAATCCCGAGTTATTGCCCTCGTTGTGATAGTAAATTACTGGAAGATGGTGCATTTATTCGTTGTGGAAATCTCTCCTGCCCTTCAAGATTAGAACGTACAATCCTATACTGGTGTAGATATTTAGAAATGGATGGAATAGGTGAAAAGCTTGTAGAACAGTTATGTTCCTCTGACCTAGTCTCCAACCTAGCAGATTTATATCGATTAAATATCTCAGATTTAATAACCTTGGAACGAATGGCAACCAAATCAGCAAATAATGTAATTGAAGAGATCGAAAAAAGTAAATCTATGACTTTAGTACAATTTATTTCTGCCCTTGGATTACCACGAGTTGGACCTGAGATAGCAGCATTAGTAGCATCTAAAGTAAAATCTTTTGAAAAATTAATTAATTTAGTTAAAATTAAAGATGAAAATCCAATAAAGGATACTGATGGAAATATTCCAAAGTTGAATCATGCGTTAACTACATTAGTTTCAATAGATGGAATTGGAGAAATTGTTGCAAAATTAATTTTAGATGGATTAGCACTAAGAATGCATGTTGTCTTAGATTTAAAAGAGCATTTGAATATATCAGAAGAAATAGAAACTCCAATATCTGGTAAATTAATTGGAAAGACGTTTTGTATAACTGGAACCTTAAGTAGACCAAGAAAGGAAATAGCACTTTCGATTAAATCTGAGGGAGGCAAAGTTCAAACATCAATATCAGGGAATTTAGATTACTTATTGGCAGGTGAATCTGCTGGTTCCAAATTAGATAAGGCAAATCGCTTGGGAGTTCAAATAATATCAGAAGAACAACTATCGTCACTAATCGGTTTAGAGATTCTGCAGACTCTACCCAATGAGGGGCAAACTACCCTTGGTGATTTCTAATCTTAACCAAACATTGATTCAGGCCCATTATGATCATCTATTGATGAATTTAGATTTACTGCCATCATATCTCGTATTTGATTCTCTATTCTTTTAGCTTCTTCAAGTAATGGCCCAGGATCAAGATGAATGGTCGGTAATAAGCCATCTAGGCACTCAATTATTCTAGCTGCAGCCCTTGCATCAGGAAATGGTTGACCTTTCATTGGTCCACCATTAGATTCAGCAAGAATAGCAAGTGAATCTATGCCTCTACGCCTACTTTCTCCAAGCATAACTCCTGTCATTCCACCAACTAAGCCGTGTTTAAGAAGAGGTAACCCAATTTCTTTTAACATTTTAATTGCAGAATCGGTAGATCCTATTCCAAGCATAGTAGTATCTATATCATCATCATCTAATATTGTATGTCCTTCCGAATCACCTTTAGTAAATGAATCAATCATTATTGATACTCCCGCTTTAGATTCCTTTGTCCAATCAATCAGACTACGGGCAAGACTCATTTTTATTTGATTTTCAATCTTAACTTCAGATATAATTAATATTATTTTATCGCACTTATCTAATTTACAAATTGGTTCACCAGTATAAAATCTCAGAGGCGGAAGGGGTTTACCATCTTGCACTAAGCACATTGGAGGAAGTTTTGAATGATTCACTCCTCCAACTAATCGCAACTCCAGTTTATCAATCAGGTAATGAGCTACAATGCTACTTACAAATCCTACTGATGGAAAACAATTGACCACTAAAGCCCCTGCAGCATCAACATCATCATCAACTTCTACTACCGGCGCGTCTTTCATATTTCTTAATGAAACTAAATTACTGTTAACCGTTGCCTCCTCTGGTGCCATATGCACGCAGTGGAAATCGATTGGGGACCGCCGAATGGGTATGAAATTCTAGAATATCAACTCTCACCCTCTTCATGGAATAGATATGAAGAATGTCCCAGAAAATATTGGCTATCGAGACAAGGACTTCCAAGGAAAACAGGAATGCCAATAGTTATTGGAAATACAATTCATAATTCAATTGAAGATATCTGTAACTTAGAGATTCTAAACAAAGGCGACGATGAAAAAAATTGGTTACCCAAACTAGCAAAAAAAACTTTAGATCATCATTGGAAATTACAAAAAGATATATTTTTTAATACTCCTAGGCATCCAAAATGGAAGCAAAATTCATACAATAAAGCATTTGAAGGATTAAATAAGGCACTATACATGCTCCTAAGCCATGTCAAAATCGATGATGTTAAACTATCAAATGTTACATTAAGAATGTGGAAAAAAATCAAAATAAATATTTTAGCAAATGAAGGAACCATGAATTCTAGATGTGGTAAATTAATGGGTAGATTAGATTTATTATTGAGAGATTTTGATGATGAAGGCAATGAGTCAGGGTGGATTGTTGTAGATTTGAAAACCGGTAAACCTCCGAAAGAAAATTTAAGTGATACAATAAATAGGCAATTGCTCTTCTACCGTGATCTCTTAAAATTAATTAATCCTGACCATCCACCAATGCGTGCAGAAGGCTGGTATACATCAAACCAGACAATACACGAGGCAATAGGCCCATCAGTAACAGATGCTGCATTATCAACACATAGTTTGATTGAATTAACTAAAACTCCGTTTCAGGCTACTCCTGAAGACTTTACTTGTGGATTTTGTGAATGGAAAGCATGGTGTCCGAGCTGGCTAATTGCCATTGAAGACGGTATTTTAAAAAAAGGTGGTAGATTTACTAATGAAGTTGTGACATTAGCAAACTTTGATCCAGAAGAAGGACTTGCCCTATTTAAAAAGATGATTCCTGATGGCCAAAATGGTAATTTAAAAGATTCTGGGGAAAAATTTGGTGCGTTTTTAGTTAATCAGCCATTAGATCAACTAAGGACATTATGCTCCGAAGGGTATGAAGGAGCATTATTCATTGGAAGTGCGAGAATAGACGGAGAAACTAGACATCTCGGAGACTGGTCTGAGATATTGCCCTGGAATCCATTATTAGAATCAATCAGATAATGATTCTACTAATTCATTCCACCATTTTTGAAATTCTTCCGGATAAGATTTCATTATTTTCCATAAAAGCAAAAGTGTTGCTCCAGCATCAGCATCGGCCGAATGTGCGTTTTCTAATGAAATATCATATTTTTCACATAACGCACCTAAACTTCTTTTACCATATTGACTTATTTTAAATTTCTTTGCAAGAATCCATGTATCGATGATGGCGTAAGGTTCAGGTGCTTCCATTCCACAACGTAAATATTCCATTTTCAAGAAAGGCCAATCAAATCGTACAACATTATGTCCAACAAGTATTGAGCCATTAATAAGATTTGAAATTTCTTCAACATGCTCGAGAAATAACTCTGAATTTTTTACATCTTTATCAGATATTCCATGAATTCTTGTAGTTTCTGGTGGTATTTTCATATTTGGTTTGACTAATGATTCAGTATTGATGTGCGTTCCATCTACATCACTTCCAATAAATGCATATTGAACTATACGATGCTTAGATGAATCAAAACCAGTTGTTTCCAAATCAAATCCTAAAACTCTAAATCCGCTTAACATGACTTATTCCTATTCTATCGAAAGTGGCCAAGTCCATGAACTCTCTTAACTCAATAAAATAATGCCAATGTCCCAACATGCATATGAGTATGGTACGCACCACGAGTAATGATGAAGATTAGCGGCCGCCCGTTAGCGTTGATGATTACATTAATGTTAATCGCCACAGTATTCGCTGGATGTAGCGGTCTTGGAAATATTAATCCAAATGCTAAACTAACCTCTGATATGGATGAAATAAACGCTGGAGAAACAGTAAATTTCGATGCAAGAGAGTCAACAACTCCAAATCCAACAATAATCGAAGAATATAGGTGGGACTTTGATGATGGAAATAAAAAAACTACAAAACAAGGAGTCGTAAGTCACCAATATATTGATCCTGGATATTATTCTATACAAGTAACCGTTGTCAACGATCAAGGAGGAATTGATACTGAATACACCTCACTTTTTGTAAATTCACCTCCAACTTTAGTTTTCGAAGTATCTAATGTGATTAGAACAGGTTCTACCGTACTTCTAGATGCAAGTCAATCATTAGACCCAGAAGGAGGAGTTGTAAGTTTTGAATGGGATTTTGACATAACTGTAGATTCGAATAACGACGGAGATCCTTCTAATGATGCAGATGCAACATCAGCCATTTCTAATCAGTTATTACTGAATGAATCAGGCAATCGTACAGGTAGAATTACAGTTATGGATGATAAAGGTGCTACAAACACCTCTACATGGACTGTAATGGTTATTTCTAGGACTTTTAGGATAATTTGGGAGCCCAAACATGTAGAATTTGAATGGAATGGCTATTTAGAACAGGGAAAATCATATGAGATAATAAAAAATCCATTTCCTGAATCTAGGATGATTAGTATGAATTCTACATTAATATTAGCAAGAGACCTTATTCCAATTATGTGGCCAGAAGATAATTTTACTCTTTCAATTAGGGTGCCCACTTCAGGTTGGAGTACATTTTCATCTACAACGCATGAAAATATAACTCGAAATGCATCCGCTACTATACTCAAGGATGAAATGAATACTTATCCTGAAACTGGATATACAATTTCAGCAGATTCTTCTGATGATCTTTTGTATTCATTACTAAATCAAGCAGGTCAAAGATTTGGCCAAGGGGACTGGATTTGGACAATAACTGCTGATGATTGTCATCCAGACATACCAATAGATGACATAGATCCTGATCCAGGAAATGACTGGAAATTAATAATTGATTTTTTGGTACTGGTACCAAGAATAAGTGAAATTGGAATATAATTATTCACTATTTTTAGTGCGAAGTGCTTTGAACTTGATGTTAATGCCAAGTACATGGTTAAGTCAATGCTGATAACCAAGACTTCTATCAGAGATCGCGTCATAATTGATGCTGAAGTACAAATGGATAATCCTAGTGACTACGACTTCTCTCCAAGGGCAGACATCGAAGGAAATATTCTACAACTTCGTAATGAAGGAGATATTGAGGCATCAACATCGGTACAATTAGATGATGAACAAATGATAGTTATCGAGAGAGATAGATTAGTAGAATTACGTGTAAAATTTTCTGTTAAGGGCATGCATGGGAAACTCACTCATAAGACAAAAATTACTAGAGACGGTCCAAATTCCAAAAAATTAGCCGAACCAAGATGGAAAACTGTATTGCCAATAGTTATGTGATATTAGATTTCTACAACCGTCGAGATTAAACAGAAGCCACTATTCGACGGGATTATTGGACCCATAGTGTAGCCTGGATATCACAGGGGCTTGCGGAGCCTTTAACCCGTGTTCAAATCGCGGTGGGTCCGCCACTTAAATAGGTAATTAACTGATTGTTTTGCAGGTTTTTTCATAATTTTTTATACATTTACTCAATGTTTTGATATGGTTTTGCATTCGATCATAATTTAGGGTGTTAAGATATGAAGTCAGAAATAGGAGAGAATAATAGGCAAAAAAGATCACTAAGCATAATAATTGTATTAGCTGTAATTTCATTACTAGCAGGCGCATCAGTGAGTACGAGCGTGGATGAGTTAATGGAACCAAGATATGTGGAAGATAATCCATATGCTGGAGTGGTTGATGATGCTGTTGGAGATGCTACTTGGGATATGATTGATGAAGATAAAAAAGGATTCAAAGGTATGTTGAAATCATTCTTATCAGATAAAATAGAAATTTCTGAGGAAGATAGAATGGAACATCTGGAAAAAAGAGTTGAGGCTAATGGTATACTTGCTATAGCGTTACAATATTGTATTGATAACGAAGAATGCAATGCAGACTCAGAATCATTAACCATTATGCAAGACTCCATTGAAGTTAGAGCCCCTTCAATGATGGAAAAGGTTGATGAAGATAAAGAAGATTGGTATGATTGTAAAACCAGAGAACTCTGGACCGATGAAAAGCAACAATGGTGTGATGATGTTTATTCTATGAGGGAGCATCGAAAAGAAGCAATGAATAAGAGCCATTTCGATTGGGCCGATTTGAATCAAGACGAATTATCTAGCAAACTTCATTTGACAGAAAACGCAGCTATAGCCATATCATACTGTATTGCAAATAGTGATTGTGCTGGATTAGGTATTTCGCATGACAGCCGTCATTCATTTAATTCAGTACTTACACAAATAGGTACAGAGATGGCACAACGTTATACAGATTACCAAGAATGTTTCGAAGGTGAAGATTGTGAACGCAAAGATAAGGGAGAAATGGCTGGACCAAAAGGATTTATTGCAAAATTTACCGAAAAATTTGATCGTGAAGGAAAAGCCAAACCATTGCCAGCACGTCATAATGTAGATTTTCATAAATTTGAAGTAACACAGGAAATGTGTGAATCTCGTAGCGGAACATGGACTACAACTGAGGACAAATCATATTGTGAATGGTCAAAAATTGACTTTCAAGAAGTTTGTTACGATGATGATGGTGAGAAATTAGAATGTGAAGATGATAAAGATCGTGAAGATGATGAAGATCAAGAAAGCTCAAACGAAGTTTCTTCACAAGAGGGATGTGAAGCCAATGGTGGAACATGGTCAGAGGATCGCCAAATCTGCTATTAAGATTTAAATATAAATTTTGATATTTCAAGGACGACTCTTTACACAGAGTTACCCAACCCTTGAATTATAATTGGTGTTCGTGATAATATGAGTGAAGATGAATTAGGCAATTCATCAGACTCAATGAATCAGATAGCCAAGCTTACTTTGGGAATGGCAACTTTCATGTTATTTCTACTGATTTTAGTCCCATTTACAGTCTCTTCGACATCCTTTGATGATATTGTTCCATACTTGATATACTCGTTGTTCTTGACAAGTATAGGAATTCTTATCGGAATTTCAATGACCTGGTTATTAAATAATAACAATGAGAAATTAAATAAAGAAGTAACCAATATTACTAAAACAAAAAAATTACCCATATTGTCCTCAGCAGAAAAAATTGTAGTTAACATTTTGCAATCTAATGAAAATAAGATGTGGCAGGCTGAATTAGTGCGTCAAGGGGGATTTACAAATTCAAAGGCAAGTAGGTTACTTTCAAGTATGGAAAATAGAGGACTAGTTAGACGAGTGCGCGATGGAATGGGGAAAAGAGTTGAATTAACAATAATGGAGGATAATACATGAATGACCGATTAAATCAAAAAAAATTTGCTATCGCCGGCGTCTTGATGATTATTATTATGTCATTAATTACTCAAATAATACTAAATTTGGAAACTAATTCTGAATTGATTACAGATGAAGGAATTTTCACAATTCCATTATTAATTTTAATATTATTTTTAATCCTAACTCTTACAATTATATATCAACTAGG
>JAJPRE010000045.1 GCA_023700245.1 Candidatus Thalassarchaeaceae archaeon | reverse complement strand
AACCAGCCAATGCGTTCAATTCATATCCACCGCTTAGAGGAAACATAAGTAAAATCCCTAAGAATACAATTAGTCCACCTACTATTAGCAATAATACTCCAATCACTTTCAGTATTGAAATATGAAGTGGCTCCTGATTAACTTCAAGTGACTCATTAACTATGGTGGAAGAGACCTTCTTTGTGTCATTCTTCCCGTCTTTGTGCCTAAGGCAAAATCCAGATGTCCTAAACTCTAAGGCATTGCATCCTTCGTAAGCACACTTCCTTTCCCCCACATAATCATCAGTCAATTATTAGCCATAGACTTTGCTACGCCCTCAAGCCGTATAGATGTCAAAGGGTAGCCTATGAAAGAATCTACTTATAGCTCATAGATTTGTGAAATTCAATCGGATGGGACTACGCAGAAAGCATTAATTTGTATGTTAGTCAATTACACTGATATTAATACTGAACCATTCTCCAATGATTATGAGTAAATGCGGATGTGGAAGATCACCAACAGGAATGTGCAAAGGGTGGCATGGCCTATCTCAAGAAGAGTTCGAGGCAAAGTTAGCAAAATTTGAATCAGAAAATAACGGTGAATAAGTTTGCAAGGAACTGGAATGATATCCTTATGTCTTTTGACTCTGATTATGAGCCGTGGTTTCAACCACCTGGATGGGTTGTCGGACCTATTTGGCTAGTACTTTACACGATGATTGCAATCAGTTTCATGATGATGTTATCTAAAAAAGAAGAAATTTCCAATAACAATATAATAATCACCCTATTTTTAATCCAACTATTGGTGAATATAATGTGGCCGAATGTGTTTAACTCAGCAGAATATTTTATATCTTTCCTGATGATAGTAATCATGGTGGTTTTTACAGTGATATATGCCTATATGACTTACGGGCCAGCCAAAGAAGTCTCAATCTTAGTTTGGCCCTATATTCTATGGGTAAGTTTTGCTGGAATAATTAATTTTGCTTATTATCTAAATGCAAGATGAGCCATTGAACCATTCCATTCCATTCAAAATTTCCTTCATAGAAAGTATCACTCTTGGATAAATTAAACTTTCAGAAATTGTTGTAAAGTATATCAAAGAGTGGATATTTTTACAATTACTTTATCAACCATCAATAAAGTAATTTTTTTCGATATAATATGGCTATAGATGTTGTCTGGTTCAAGCGTGATTTAAGGACAAGAGACCATGTTCCTCTCCTCAGCGCTATACTTTCTGGACGCCCTGTATTATGCTTATTCATGTTAGAACCTGATCGATTTAAACAAAAAGACACTGATCCAATTCATGTTAATTGGGAATTAGACTGTGCAATTGATTTATCTAAGACACTAGAAAAATCAGGATCAAGTCTTCATTTTCAGATAGGAGACCCTGTTAAGATACTAGAAAAAATCAATAATGATCATGACATTATGAGAATTTTATCTCATGAGGAAACTGGTAATTCATGGTCCTATAGTAGAGATAAAAAAGTTCTGAAATGGTGTAACTCAAAAAAAATTGAATGGACTGAATATCCGAATAATGGTGTAATAAGGAGATTAGAGAATAGAGATCTATGGAAAAGAGAAAGAGATTCAAGAATGCGTATTCCTCTCAATGAAACACCTACTTTTAGTAAAAGTATAATTTTTGAAGGAAAAATCCCCAACATGGGAGATCTCAATTTAACGCCAAGAAATCTAGTTAGTAGACCCAAACCAGGAGAAGATGCCGCTTTGAGGAGGCTCGATATATTTCTCAACGAAGACAGTAAGAAATACAGTTGGGCTATATCAAGTCCCATACTTTCCACGAAACATGGTTCTGTTTTATCTCCATATTTCACTGCGGGCGTAATATCGGTGAGAAGAGTAGTTCAGGAAACTACTTCTAAAATTAATTATATTCGTAAAAATAGATTATTCATTGATGATTATTCAGATTGGATTCAAAGTCTTATTTCTTTTAGGAGAAGATTGGCATGGAGGTGTCACTTTATTCAGAAACTAGAGATGGAATCAAATCTCGATTTGATAGCTCAAAATCCTGCGATTGAAGAAATTTTAGATAGGAAATTAGATTTTGAAAAATTCACCCGATGGAAAGAAGGAAAAACAGGGTGGCCTTTTTTCGATGCATGTATGAGGCAGCTAACTTCTACTGGATGGATAAATTTTAGAATGAGGGCGATGATGATGTCTGCTGCCTCATACAACCTTTGGTTACCATGGAGAGATACTGGTATATTTTTAGCTAAACAATTTCTAGATTATGAGCCAGGTATCCATTGGTCCCAAGTAGGTATGCAGTCAGGTACAACTGGAATTAATACAATTCGAGCATATTCTATGACTAAACAAGGTAGAGATCACGACCCTAAGGGTGAATATATTCGAAAATGGGTTCCTGAATTATCTATGGTACCCACAGATTTTATCCATGAACCGTGGCAAATGCCAGTATCTCTTCAAGAATTGATATGTTGCAGAATCGGTATTGAATATCCTGAACCTATAGTTAACGAACTTGTAAGTAGAAAGAATGGAATTAGTAAAACCTACTCAGCAAGAAATGGAGAAGATGCCCGTAGAATCAGTAAAAAAGTTTTACAAATGCATGGAAGCAGAAGTAAATCTAGACGTAATATTAAAAAGAACGAATCCTCTATTCAAAAAAAACTATTCTAAATTATGAATAAGATAGTTGCCAAGAATTCCAATGCAAAAGCTACTAGTGATTGTTGAATGGGTACGGTCTGTTCCTACCTATTTTAGCCCGTGCGTTGCACCCATACTCAATG
>JAJPRE010000044.1 GCA_023700245.1 Candidatus Thalassarchaeaceae archaeon | reverse complement strand
GTTTTGTAGTGTTTTGACATATTTAAAATATACAAATGAATGCACACTTTTGCAGAGTCCAGAATAATCATTTCCTACCATCTCTATACCAAATAATGGATACAAAATTGAATGATACACTTCCACCCCCATAGGCATGGGATTTTAGATTACTATGCTATCTGCGTTCTCCACCAAGTAATTCAAAAGAAAGTTCATTATATAATTAACAGGTAAACACATATTGTGATTTCAATTATTTGTTTAACTTAACTTTTGTTAATAAATAGTATCTCAATGAATATTTTCTAGTTCTTAAGCGACAGTAATTGTAGAATTTAAGAACAATAAAAAGACTCTTATGTTTAAAATAGTTTCTACCTTTATTCTTTTCTCAACAATAGTGTTTTCAGATTGCCGTCAGATGTATCTTTCTTTTCATATCGTTGAGGGAGCGGAAGTAGCATTTGAAATGGAAGAATTTCTTTATGGAGAAGATAATTGCTGCGACGAATATCCAATATCATTTTGTGAAGAAGGAACAATCTATTACGAAAAAGAAGATTATGCTGATTTAAGTAACCCTGAAAATTGGGATATAATCTCTGATAATGTTGCTCTGCTTAGAGGCGACAACCAAATGCTTTATAATCCAATAGTAGAGAATAGCTATAGCTATGGAAATGGTTCTCCAGAGAGCACTCTTTGGAAAGGTGGTGCTACATATAGTAATAATAATTTTGGTGGTATTGGCCCTTATGGTAACGGCGGAGTTCTAAATATTCTTTATGTGCCTAAGTTTCTACCAGGTAGTATTGGTTCTATCTATTCAATACCTGATGATCAATATTACGATATTTATTTCACTAGTTGGACATCTGGGGGAGGTACTGGGTGGCCTGGAGGCGGTGGCAATGGAAGCGGCGGCGGTGGCGGCGGTGGAGTTGCATATTGGCGCTCTGGACCTGTTGATGTTGCACCAAAGATATCTGGAATTATAGATGTCCCTAATGATCAAGGTGGCCGTGTTTACATTACGATTGATAGGTCAACACTTGATTTAGAAGATCATCCTTCCGGATTAGATATATACACTGTTCAAAGACTTGACTCTGAAAATTGGGTAATGATTGGATCCTTTGGAGCTCAATACAGCGAACAATATATTTTTGAGGCAACGACACTACGAGACTCCTCAAGTCAAAATTTTGACTTGAGCACATTTAGAGTAATTGCACAAAATTTTGTTTATAATTTTACTTTTGAGAGTGAGGTTGGTTCTGGGTACTCCCTTGATAATATCGCACCTTCAGTACCAAATGGTTTAATCATGACCTTAAATGAAAACAATCTAGAGCTCACATGGGATGAAGTTCCAGATGAGGATTTTCAATATTACATTGTAGAAAGAGATGAAACCGCAGAGTTTCTTAATCCTCAAAGTTTTGAAACTGAGAATTCATATTTATTAATTTCTGATTATGATAGTGAAGAAGATTATTTTTATAGGGTGTTTGCGGTTGATCATGCTGGAAACAGTAGCGATCATTCATCTATCATGAATGCAACAGCCCTTTCAAATGAAGATTTGATGGTTCCAAGTAGTTTTTTTCTACATCAAAACTATCCCAATCCATTCAATCCAACTACTCGTATCAAATATGACATGTCTAAGGACGGGAATGCATTAATCGAGGTAATAGATGTGAAGGGGAATCACATTAGAACCTTGTTAAATGGTTATGTTCAAATGGGTCCCAAATCTATTCTCTGGGACGCAAAGAATAACAATGGTGAAAAGGTACCAGCGGGTATCTATTTTTACACACTCAAGGTAAACGATTATGTACAAACACAAAAAATGGTACTATTAAAATGAAGCAAAAATTATTCCTTTTCAGCATCACATCTTTCTTAATTCTTCCCGTCTTTTTGCAGGGGGAGGTGATAGTATTTACAAAGCAAGATTCTGCAGATTGGACCTTACAAGAAAATCAAGATCGGATCACGGAAACTGTATGGATTACTAGAAAGCACAACCAAAATATTTTTAATATTGCTCAGGAGACTGGATATTCTGGAAATGCTGGATCGCCAATCGGTACGCTCTGGGCGGGCTCTTCCGCTGCAGAAGCAGAGAGCGGTGACTTTACTTCATTTCTTAATCTGCATGGAGGAAATCCTCAAAGTCTTATTAACGACACAATATCGCTTTATCTTGAAGAATATGGTAGATATTTTGATTTAGTTTTTTCATCATTTTCTGGCGGAAATAGTGGTGGTGGTTTCTCTTATACCAGAGAAGAAGTCTTTCCAGATCATCTTGGATTTTCAAATACAATCAATACTCCTGAGACATTCAGATTACATCAAAACTACCCAAATCCATTCAATCCTGTGACAAGTCTAAGTTATTATTTATTCGAAGAATCCTACGTAAGCATCACTATTTATGATATGCTGGGGAATTTGGTAAATAACCTTGTGAATCAAAATCAAAACTCTGGCTCTAAATCAGTTCAGTGGGATGCCACAAACAATCAAGGTGAACTGGTATCTGCAGGAGTATATCTATATAAGATTGAAGCCGGTGAGTTTAGTCAAACAAAGAAAATGATTTTACTAAAATAGATCTAAACATATTATTATGTTAAGTAAATTAAAGTACATTTTACTTGGGAGATTGAAATGACCAAATTATTACGATTAATTATAGCTATTATTTTCACACCTACTTATTTATTCTCTGAAACTGTAACAGTTTATGCAAATCAATCAGCACAGTATTCAGCTAATGATTGTTGTACATTAAATATTCTAACAAATCAAAATAGTAATTCTCTTTATTCTCAAG
>JAJPRE010000027.1 GCA_023700245.1 Candidatus Thalassarchaeaceae archaeon | reverse complement strand
ATATGGTATCAGACAGTTCAATTTTGGATGGCATGTTTGATTTGGATTATGAATTATTATCAAAAATTAATGAAGATTAGTATCAAAAATTATTGATTTTTTTAAAAATAGCAATATACCTTTGATTCTCCATATTAATAATTCTACTAGAGTTTGGATCATCAATTATTTGATATCCTATGGAATCTAAATCTTCGATTTGACCTATGAGCCATGATTTCTTTAATGGCCATGGGGGTCCAGATGGATTCGGGGCATTATCATTCTCAGTTCTTTTTCTACCAATACAAATTAGATTACCATCTTGTCTTACCAATGGAGATAAGGCCTTAGCAAGTTTATTACGTATTTTTGAATGGACTGCTTGTAAAATATGTACTTCAACAACTAGATCAAAATTATTTTTCCAAGAACTGGGCAATTCTAATAAATTATATACATACCATTGAACATCTGAATTAGGAAATCGCTTTTGACACCATTTTATACAAGTTTCGGATATATCAAATGCGTAAACATCCATTCCCAATTTGGATAAAGCAATTGCATCATCCCCAAGGCCACAACCAATAATCAACGCCTTTTTATTTTTAAAATAGTTATTATCTTGGGCATTAATCCATGATAATAAATTTGGATTTGGAATTAAGTCAGCCCAGGGGATGGCTTCGATTTTACCGTTTGCATCTGAATAAATTGTTTCAAACCAAGAAAGGGGATCTCCATTTATGTGAGCAATTTCTGCGGTTCTTTTAATATCTAGAAAGTTATTGTTATCGACTGATATTATAATCACCTTATTTTATTTGGTTTAATGATTCTTGAATCTTTGAGTCTCTTTTTCCAATCCAATTATAAAATTCTAAAAACGATTTTTGATTTTCTTCAAAAATCGTTTTAGCAATACGTAAAAAAGAAGATGTATTTGCTGAATGTATTTCCATAATAAAACTTACAAGTTTTGATCTATTTGTGACATTACTTAAAATCCATAGCTTCGACATTAAATTACTTTTATCCATTATATCGAAATTTAAATATTCCCTTATACTGGAGTGAATAAGAACCTGAATGGCTTTTTGATTACCATTATCAATAACTTTTGGTGCCCTTTGTAAAAACTCATTAGTATCCACTCTAATTATGAAACCTAATGTCGAAGTAGCCAATGTTGATATGTTTTCATCAGAATCAAATAGTAATATGTCAAGTAAATATAATGCGAGTTTAGAATCATAAGAGTATAATTTTGACAGGGATGTTGACAAAGTTTTTCTTATTTCTTTATTATTCATTTGAACTGCAGAAATTAATATCTCTTTTGACTGTTCGTGGTAATCTGGCATTAAATTGACTGTTGCGTTGATTAATGCTTCAGATTCAGAGTTTTCTGAATTTTTGAGGTTTAATTTAATTCTTGAAAATAAGTTCAAATATGGAGTTAAAATACGATAGGAGGTCAGATTCTCAATCCAATATGGAAGTAATGAATGTGATGAGTTTGATGAAGAAGATATGTAATCAAGTATGAGATTTACGGCTATTAATCCTGATTGGTGAGGAATATTTTCTTCAGACACTTCTGCTACAGATGTATCCCAATCCATATGATGTGGCCCAGAAGAGATAGATTTACTTCGATAGAATGGAGATTGGCCCATTGCTATAGACACAATAAAGACAAAACAATATTCCCTACATAATTCAGATCCTTCAAAACACATCCCAATCATAGTAGCAATTGCAAAATACCATCTATCGGTATCAGGGGCTGTATCATCCAATGCAGTTGCGAGCCAATCCCTAATTTGTAAAATTATAATTCTTTTTGATATTATTTCTAAATTTTTGATTGCCCATTTTTCTCTTTCAGATTCAGGTTCAATATGCCTTTTTACATAATTTGGCTCCATACTATCAATTATCTCAGATAGTTTTGCTTTGAATCCGGCTTTGTCTATTGAAAAGAGACCGGATGTTTGGGACAGTAATACATCTAAATTTTTAGGAGGTGAGCTAGGGAAATCTGGAGATTCGAGAGGAGGTTGCGGCAAAGGACCCTGGTTATACGAATCTTTGACGTATCTTTCTAATATTTTTGAGCAATTTTCCCAAATTAAAGGTTCGGCATCGCGGCGAACCATTAGTACACCAATTATATTTCAAGTTCAATATTTAAATTTTGGATTAATTCTTTGTATCGATTTCTGATTGTGACTTCAGTAACGCCTGCAACTTCTGCTACTTCTCTTTGAGTTCTACGTTTTCCGCAAAGAACGCTAGCAATATAAATAATTGAGGCAGCGATTCCAGTTGGGCCTCGTCCACTTGTCAATTCTCTTTCTTGAGCTGCTGCAATTAATTCGTATGCTTTCGCCTGGACCTCGGCATCTAGATCTAATCCTGAACAAAACCGAGGAATATAATCTTCTGGTTTAGTAGGTGGAATTTTCATTTTAAGTTCTCTAACCATAAATCTGTAAGTACGTCCTATCTCTTTTCTTCCTGTACGGCTAGCTTCGCCAATTTCATCCAACGTTCTAGGGTTAGCACATTGTCGACATGCAGCATACAAACTTGCGGCAGCTACTCCTTCGATTGATCGTCCGCGAATTAATCTGGCTTCTACAGCTTTTTTATAATTAACAGCTGCAGCCTCTCTGATTGACTTGGGTAAATCTAATCTGCTAGCCATCCTATCTAATTCGGCCAATGCCATGGCTAAATTTCTCTCTGTAGCGTTGCTTACACGTGATCTTTTTTGCCATTTTCTCATTCGGTAAAATTGACTTCTATATCTGCTAGAAATTGATTTTCCTGAATAATCCTTATTTTGCCAATCTATATCCGTTGAAAGCCCCTTATCATGAAGCATAACAGTCATGGGTGCTCCAGTACGGGCTCTTTGATCGCCTTGTTCTGGACTAAATACTCTCCATTCTGCTCCTTGATCAATTACATTGTCTTCTAATACAAGGCCACAATCTTGACATACTATTTCACCCCTAGTTTCATCTTTTATTAGATTTCTACTTGCGCATTCAGTGCATTTTACTGTATCTTCAATGAGGTCGTTTACCATGATATCAATCCACCTTTCTAAGTAAAGGTAAAATAGTGCGAAAGCCCATCTTATTTAAGTCTGATAGTTAAAATATCATACATTTATACATAAAAAAAATTTCAAAATGTAAAAATTATTTTCAAAAATTGTGATATAGGGTCAGACCGTGCCACAGACGAAGGAGGGATGTGAATGACTGAAAATAGTTGGCCGCCTAAAAATATTACACTTACTGATGGTAAAAGAATTCTATTTTTAACAAAGGACTTAGAATTAATTTCGAAACAACTTTATGAAGGTCTTAATTTAAGAATGGAGGATTTGACAATAGATGATTTGCTAGATGATATAAATACTGATGTGATGACTCCTGCATGGGTCTGTTTTGATCATGATCCTGCTAAAATTGCAGAAAATGCCTATGCAGGATTAATGCATAATGGTCGACGCGTTTTTGAAAAAAATGCTTTAATAAATGGAAATTTTGAAGTTATAGTATCAGGACATAGGAAAGGTACTGGATCAAGCAGGGAAACCGCCCCTCAGTGTGAAAGATGGTCTGGAATTAGAATAATTATTGCTGCCTCCTTTGCACCAATTCATGAGAGAAATAATATAAATTTGGGTCAGTTGATGGGGACGTATTCCATGTTAGAAAGAATGCAGAATGGAGAAGTTATTCCTTTATCTGAATTCACCTTTAATTATGATCCAGTAACAAAACTAATACTTGAAAATGGAGGAATATTTTCTTTTGCTAAAAAATTAACCAATGGAGAAATTACACTGCCCATTTCGCATACCAAAAAACGCCCCATGACAATGGCTGAGAAAATAATTGCAAATAAACTACTAAAAACACGCAAAGAAGGGTACGTAAAGCCTGGAGATGCAGTTCTAGCAAAAGTTGATGGGGGGTACTCTCATGAATTTACTACAGCACAAGTACATACATTTTTACAACAAGAATATGGAAATGAATATTCATTACCAAACCCAATAAAATTTGCTGTATTTGAAGATCATTTGTTATATGCAACTGGAGTTCCAAAATTTAGCCCCCATACGGAAAAAATTGAAACTTTGAGAAGATTACAAAATGCTTTTCAAAAACATACTGGAGTTAGAGATTATTCGGCTGTAAATGGAGTAAGCCCGGGTATTTGTCACCAAATTGCTCGTGAAGAATTTATTGATGTTGGCGATTTTATTCAGGCGACAGACTCTCACACTTGTATGGGAGGCGCCTCCAACGCACTAACATATGGAGTTGGTTCTACTGAATATGCAAATCTGGTGCATAATCAATTTGCATTTGTAAAGGTACCCGAAAGTATAAGATTCGAATTAATAGGTAATTTGAATCATGGCTGTACTGCAAAGGATGTAATTTTACATATTTTGCTTAATTATGCAGCCAAATCAGAAACGTTAGATAGGAGCATGGAATTTGGTGGTCCTGGTCTTGTTAGCCTATCAATGGATGAGCGCGCAACTTTGTGTAATATGGCTACTGAATGTAGTGCCAAAACAGGAATATGTGAACCTGATTCGTTAACAATAGATTGGTTATTGGAAAGGAGATCCGATCTTACTGCAGAAAAAATTCTAGATGGATTTGTAATGCCTGATCCTGGTGCAGTTTATGATGGGGGTGTCCACATAGTTGATTTATCAAATATATTACCAATGGTAGCACACCCAGGTGATCCTGATATGGGCATACCTTCTGACCCTACAAATGGAGCTTTTGTGCATGAAATTGGTGATGTAAGCATAGACATTGCATATGCTGGATCATGTACTGCAGGAAAAGAAGATGATTTTGCATACTATGCTATGGTTACCAAAGCAGCGTTGGATGCTGGACTTAGAATTAATGAGAGAGTAGAGTGTTATATTCAATTTGGATCAAAAGCAGTAAAGGAATTGTCAATTAAAAATGGATGGACGGACCTATTTGAAAGGGCCGGAATTAAAGTTATTGACCCTGGATGTGGCGCATGTATTGGTGCGGGCCCGGGCGTCAGCAATGATTCTTCACAGGTTACAGTTTCGGCTATAAATAGGAATTTTCAGGGTCGATCCGGCCCTGGAAAATTATACCTTGCTAGCCCATTAACGGTTATGACTAGTGCATTTATAGGAAAAATTACTGCTTGGGAACCTGGAATTTTCAATAAAATTTGAATAATGGTATATCATTAAAAGTGTCTTTATCACACTATTTCTATATTATTTCCACACATAGTTAAGGACGGTCTGCATTCCGAATGGCATAACCATAAGCAGGCCCCGTGCCAATAGGGTATTGGGAGGACCTGATGGAGGAACAGTTATGAGTAATGCAGAAGAAATTTCAAGTAAACAAAAACAAATTGCTGTGAGTGAATTTTTTGAAAAGAATAAACATTTTCTTGGATTTGATTCTCTTCAAAGATCAATCATTACTGCAGTAAAAGAATCCGTAGATAATTCTTTAGATGCTTGCGAAGAGGCTAGAATACTACCAACGATTCATGTTGAGCTAAATCGGCAAAAAAATGATAAGATCGAATTTATCACTCAGGATAATGGCCCTGGAATACCCAGAGATGCGATTGAAGATGTATTTGGAAAATTCTTACTTGGTTCACGATTTCATGCTATTCGGCAAACTAGAGGGCAACAAGGGATTGGGATTACAGGAGTAGTGATGTATAGTCAATTGACAACTGGGGCTAAAACAAATGTAATTTCAAAAATAAAAAATGAAAGTTCTGCTGTATTTGTTGAGTTGGGCCTAGATACAAGAAAGAATAGGGCTTTGAAAACTGGAGAAAAGAGAGATGTTTGGATAGATGAGCGAAATGGACAAGATGTTGAGCAGGGCTTACGAATTAAAACGGTAATGAAGGGCAAATACCAGAAAGGAAAGCAATCTGTTCATCAATACCTTAGGATGACTTCAATAGTTAATCCTCACGCTAGCATTTCATTAATTGTAAGAGATATGGATGGAAATATCATCGATGAAGGTGCATGGCCTAGAACTACTGAAAGATTGCCCAGAGTCGTATCAGAAATTAAGCCACATCCACATGGGATTCATTTGGGGACTTTACAAAGAATGTTACGAGAGTCCGATGAACGAAAAATGACTTCTTTTTTACGGCATAATTTTTCTGGAGTAAGCATGCGTGCTGCAAGAGATATTTTAGTAAAGGCTAAGATTGATGAGAATAGAGGGCCAAGAAGAATAAAGTCAGAAGATGCGCAAGAAATATTAGCTGCATTCAAGCAAGTTAAGCTACTTTCACCGCCAATGGATTGTCTATCCCCCATCGATGATTTATTGATTAAGAAGGGTTTATCTAAAGCTATTGATTCTAGATTTGCATCAACGGTAACGAGAAGTCCAACTGTCAGTCAAGGTAATCCATTTCAAATTGAGGTCGGCTTAGTATTTGGAGGAGATTTAAGTTCGGAAGGTCCGATAGAAGTTTTAAGATTTGCAAATAGGGTTCCGTTAATGTATCAACAGGGAGGTTGCCTTCTAACAAAAGCCCTTGAATCAATAGATTGGAAAAGATATGGCTTGGATCATCCTGCAGGAAGAGGTGTTCCAAAAGGACCTGCTGCATTATTGATACATTTGGCATCTACAAATGTTCAGTTTACAAGTGAAGCTAAGGAAGCAGTAGCAGAAAATGAAGAAGTTTTTGAAGAGATTAGGAAAGGTTTGTTAGAAGTTGGAAGAGGTTTAAAGAATCATCTAAAGAAGAGTTCACAACGGAAAAAGGCGCAAGAGAAGTTTGAATTAGTAAACATAATATTGCCTGAGATATCAAAGAAAAGTTCTGAAATACTATCAAGAAGTGAACCAGATTTAGCGCCGGTCATAACACAAATTATGAATGCGGTATTTTGTGAAGAAGAGTTGGGGTGGGATAAAGAAAGAAAGACTGGCACTTGCTCTATAAAAATATATAATTATACTGCAAGGGCAAGAGCATACACAATCTTAGTTAAGTGGCCAGAAAATGATACAATTAGTATGGTAGATAATGAAAGAGGCGGAAGGAAAGAGGCTAGAGGAATATGGGCATGGAGATTAGATACATTAAACCCTGGAACATGTACAACTATTGAATTTGGAGTAAATGGACTTGCTAAAGGTGAATGGACTGACACTGATGTTTTCTTTCGAGGTAATGGGGATATTATTGGAGCATCTAAAATAGATGAGACTTTATTAAATGAAATACGTAAAACCGAAGCATTAGATGCGGCAGAAAAAGAAATATTAAATGATGTAGGTAATTTAGAACAATTGATAGATAGGGCCGAAATAAATGAGGTTGAGGAACTACAAACTATGCAACCATCATCCAATATTGGGCAACTTTCTTTATCTGAATGGGAGGCAGAATAATGACAATACGAAAAGCTAAAAGTAAGGAAGAGGTTATTCATGCATTACATACTGTTGCCGCAGAAATGCATGATAAAATGATGAAGGGGAAACCTCCTGCAATGACCTTACCGGTTAGAACTAAAACTAATATTACTTTTGATAAAAAGTTACAGGTGTATAAATATGGTAAGAACGTGAGTACGAGAGATGCTACTTCATTAGGATCAGCACGAGTGTTGTTGCGCTCATTACACATAACAGAATTTATAGAACAAATGATAAATAGTGGTAAATCATCAACATTAAGAGAAATGTACTATATTTCGGAAGGATGGGGTAACGGTAAGTTTGGTACACAAAATGAAAGTAATAACTTAGCAGAAGATTTAGAAATTGTTACAAAATGTATTAGAGAGGATTTTAAACTTAGACCGGAGGAAGACGGTGCTAGAATAATTGGGAACGTAACATTTGAAGAAAAAAATCGAAAAGGTGAATGGATGCGAATAAATTGTAGAGATGATGTAGGAGATTCTGGATATGGGGTTCCATACAATGTTGAGGCGGAAAAATTAAAATTAGTGGATCAAGATATTGATTTTGTAATGGCTGTAGAGACAGGCGGAATGTTTGATAGGTTAGTTGAAAATGGATTTGATGAAGAGGCGCGATGTGCATTGATACATTTGAAGGGGCAACCTGCTAGGTCTACAAGAAGAATTATGAAAAGAATGAGTGATGAGTGGAATAAACCTATTTTAGTATTTGCTGATTGTGATCCATGGTCGTTTAGAATTTTTGCAAGTATCGCCTATGGAGCAATAAAGACTGCGCATATTTCTGAATATCTTGCAACAAGTGATGCCACATATTTAGGAATCACTGCTGATGATATTTTAGCTTATGATTTACCGTCTGACGATTTGACAAAATCAGATTTGGGTGCTCTTCAATCAGAGTTAAGTGATCCTAGATTTGCCACGGGTTGGTGGAAAGAACAAATCAACTTAATGCAAGAAATTGGGAAAAAGGCGGAACAGCAATCATTAGCGAAATATGGTTTAGATTTCGTTACTGATACATATTTACCTGAGAAATTGGGTGCACTTGGTTTAAATTATTAATTAGATATTATATTGTGTGGCGATACTGTGAGTAATAAAATAATGACCATAGCAAAGTGGATGATGGTAGCATCATTCTTATTACTTTTAGCAGGAGCAATTGGAATAGCATTTATTGATAATGAAGATTTTGAATTTTATGATCCTGATGTGACTAATTTAACTAAATTATCTCCTGATAGTAGTGAATCTATTTATTTAGAATCTACTAAGATATATGTAGCTCTTCGGATTGACGATGGGGCATCCAATGCATCTTTGAAATTAATTAATAACTCTGGAGATGAATATGAAGGTCGAAGTGCCAACTGGCTAGATCTACCAAGAACTGGGATAGATAATACCGTTTACATAACAGTGAGAGTTTTTGAAATATCAAGTGAAGGGGATTATATTTTGTTCAACGAAGGGAATAATACACTTTGGTTTGTAGACGAAACAGCCAATCAATTTGAAATTTTTAATGAAAGTTATATTTTATTGGTAAGTCTTAGTTGTTGTATGGGAATTCCAATTGGATTTATTGCATTATTCCTGGGAATTGTCGGATGGAGAAAAGAGAAGAGGAGTATTAATCTAATAATAGATAGGCAAAGTGGTACTGAATTAGAAGATAGAAAAAGTGAAATTAGAATTATTACAAATGAAGAAAGGATTCCCGAGCCATTTATTGAAAAGAATAATATAAGCTTGATAAATAGTAAAAAAGATAAGTTTAATATGGAAAGTTTAACAAAATCTTTGAAGGAGGATTTAGAATCTAAAGAAGAAAATAAAACATTAAAAAATGATACTTATTGGGAAGAATGGGATAATGATAAATAATGCTTGGGTTTTTAGAATATGGTCGGCTACCCAACCTCGGGTTGGTTAGTTCATGGTGGGTTTTGATGAGGCTTTGTCCATATTAGAAAACTCAATAAGAAGGCAAATTTTAAAATTGTTGGTCAAGGAACCCCATTACCCATTACAAATTTCTGAGTTAATTAATGTTAGTCAGCAAGCAGTAATAAAACATCTAAAGGTATTAGAAAAAGCTGATTTTGTTGAGTCTCAAATGGTTGCATCTGAAAAAGGAGGTCCTCCCAAGAAAATGTATAAGGTTGATCAATCATTTTCAATAAGGCTTGATTTAGGGCCAGATTTATTTCGTGCAGAACATAGGAAAATGCCTAGGGGAGGGGCCATGAAACTATCAGAAAAGTTACCTAATAATCTTAATAATGTTATTAAAAAAATGGGAACTAAACGAAAGTTAGAAATTTCTGAGGCCATTGAAGCACTAGGAGAGTTGGACGCTGCTCTAGAAAAGATTGATGATCAAAGAGATGCAATAATTGCGATGCATCAACAGGTTAAGAAGAAAGTATCTTCAAGTGTTTCTAATCATTCTAATTCATATGAAGAAAGGCAATTGGCTCATGCAATTATGAATCAACCAAGGAGGCCATTGGACCTAGACTTATTTTCTCATGGGATGAGAATTAAATCTATGGATGCAGAAGAAATGATGGACAATCTTAGAGAAACACTACTAAGAGATTTAGCTACAAGCAAGGGAAATTTTATTGCAGCAAATAAAGGCACACCACTTCCATGGTGGTTAATTCGTTAAAAATTTAGAATCTAATATCATCTTCATCGGATTTAGACATAAGGCTAGTTTTTTCTGCGAAAGACTGTAGGGCTTCTATCCTCCTACCATACATAACAAAACCTGCAACTCCAATAAGAGAAAATGTAGCACCAAGAATAATTGTTGGTACGGAATAGCGCACTATGACATCAATTACAACATCGCCTGCACCTAAGTTAGAGCTCATTTCCCCTCCTGGTATTTTCATTATATTATTAGTTTCATCAGTTTCTACAATATCGTTATTAGAATCTACTACCACTACTACATCATGATTTCCTGCTTCAACCATGTAAAGTAATGTAATTGAATCAGGGTTTTCTAAACCACCATCACCAATTGGCATAATTGCCTTAATTATTTGTCTGTAAACAATATTTACTTCATCGCAACCATTTTTCTTAATGTCACTAGTAGACTGGTCCTTACACAAAATAACATTTACATCAGTCGCATGTGCATTACCGCGATTTACAATTTTAACGCTTACTGAAAGCATATCGCCAATGGCACCTTTCGTCGAACCCGTAGTTACCTCAATAATTTCCAAATCTGGAGCCCTTAATCTCAATTCTAAAACTTGTTCGTTCGTATCGCAATCTGGTAAAAAGTTATCAGGTATCCCATCTTTATTGGAATCCAATGTGCATGAGTCTTCCCAACCAGGTGTTTCATCATGATCACCTCCATTTTCTGAAGAACCGTGCATTGAAAGTGCTTTTATTCCTATTTCTCTATTTTGTAACGCTGCATCTGGTGCTATAGATACTATCACCACCAATTGTAGAGTCGCGTAGGCTTCCATAATTGGGAAAGTCAAGGCCCCTGTTTGAGCCGAAAGGTAACACCCTTCATTTGGTATTGGATCGGCTAGGGTTAAGAAATTTGGAAATTGACCAACACATAACTTTTCAATTGGATATTCAGTATTGAATCCTTCCAATAGAGCAAATTGAATTTCCCAATTGGATAAAGTATTCATTCCGGGCATGACTCCCCAACCTCCTGCTGAATCAATTGTATGATTATGTAGTGTCGGTTGATCTGGAATATTACCAAAATTAGTTATATTTAGTGTAAATCTAACTATTCTGCTTGGTGCGGTTGTTTTTATTCTACTTTCCACAGCAGGATCGAGTGAAACTCGCATGTCATGAAATTCTATTATATTTATATTTAGAGTAATAGTATCACGTAATCTTGTACCTTGATATTCTTCTTCACTATAGATATTGAATGTTATAGTATATTGGCCTGCTAATGTTTTTTCAGGTACATTGATTGTTATAGAATATTCACCTATTTCATCCCTATCTAATTCTCCAAATAAGATTCTTGGTATTTCGATATCCCAAACATGAGAGTTTCCTTGTGAGTCCACTATAGATTCGATAGTCATGTCAAATCTATCAGGGCCGTTTCCTAAATTTTCTATATTTGTATCCATTTTATAAGGTTGTCCAGGATATAAATCAAGTATATTTTCAGATACAGAAGCATCTAAATCATATCGCTGGATAACATTCGTTAATATTACTACAGAATCCCTAATCTTGGGTTGTCCTTCTAAATAAGAACGGACGGTGATTGAATCTCCTAATCCAGCAGTTGAATTGTATGGTGCACACATTATTGCAGTTACTGTGTAAGGAGTATTAATTTGGGCCCAATATCTTGGTGAGTCATCAGATGGCCCGTTTCCCCCAGGGGCATTTGAAAAGTCTAAATCAACAGTCCAATGATCATATCGCCATGTATCTTCGGTCCAATTTGAAGGTCTTTCTTCAGGTGCCCCAGGTAGGTTGAAAACTAGATATCCGGGCGTAAAATGCTTTGTAACCTCAATATCAAATTCTGCACAATCACCTGGTAAAACATATTGAGTAGTGTCGCCGACTGAGAATACTATATTTCCAGTAGATCTAGTTGATACATTTATCCAAAGCTCTAGAATATCAAATGTCCCCCTATCTACTGAAAGTACAGGCTCACCAGTAGACCATCCTTTTAGATATATTACAAATGTCCCTGGTTCCTGTGAAGACGGTACACTAACCTGTAGATTCTTAGTAACAGACTGCAATGGATCTAAAGAAATAGAGGTGGGAAAATCAATACCCCATCCGAATGGTAAAGCCCATTCATTTTGCCCTTCAAGTGTTGAAGGATCATAGAATGCAAAGGTATCGAATACATTACCTGTATTCTTTATAGATACAGAAAATACTGCAGACCTACCCTGTTCAATATCTACTTGGAAATGACTTGTGTCCAATTCAATACCATGTACAACGTCCATTAAAGTTAATGTTATTCTTTCATTTCTAATGGCAGGGTCTTTGAATGAAATTGCAGTTATAGTTACTTGCGCTAATTCATCTTTATTGGCCTGATATATTGTTGGGGCCCTTAATCTCATATATATTGGAACAACTTCTCCTCCATCTAGATGTACGGGTGTAGATTCGAATATAGGGGTATTATTAGTTGCGTAAAATAATGTGGCACTCCAATTAGTTGGAATACCTTGCATTGTTACAGTAAATGTATCTTGCACTAATTCTGCTGGGCCGGGAGTAGGATTTGCAATCGTCATATTGTAAGTTGTTAACTCTCCTGGAAATATTGTATGATAGAAAGTTTCTGTATCTTCAGGACAATCATAAGGATTTCCTTCTAAATTGGGATTAGCAATTAACTTTTCATCACAAGCAAGGGATATATCAACCAAACCAGTTAGGATATGAACATAACATAATGTATATTTCCCTGCATTGTTTTCATCATTACATTTGTTTGTATCTGACCAGCCTAAATGTGCTCCGCTTCCAAGATCATTAGCAAATGCTGGCGTCTGTCCTAAGTCTGGAGTAGCCGGCGAATTAGGGCCTAATTTATCAGATTGCCAAGATGTAACAGGTATAATTGTCCATGGATCGAAAATTGAAGACGCAATAGAATTTAGTGGAAATCCATTAGGATAGTCATCATTTGTGTGATTCAGGCGAGTATAAACAATAGTTTCTCCTTGAGATTCATTGTAGTTATCTAACCAAGTAAGGTGCACATTGTCAAATGAGTCGGTTATAATTGAGGGCAAGTGAGAATTTCCTCCAAAGGGCCTGTCAGGATTAAGTCCAGCGGGTCCCTCTACTTCTGAGATTGCTGCATCTGCGATTTGTTTTATTCCGAATGTAGGCAGTCCTTCTGCTGCACCATCCCATTCTGCAGCTCCCCTTAATTTTAATCTTGTATAATAAACCTCATAATTAACATCAATATCAAACCCGTAAGATCGCCCATCTTGCCATGTAAGATGTGTTAATCCTGATGAGTCCAAAGCTATGGATGGATGTAGGCTGTATGCATCGTTTAATGTAATTCTAGTATCATTAACTACTACTAGATGGCCATAACCAGATATATCTTCAGAAGGACCTAAGTCTTCAGTATAAGAATTGGTGCTTGCGTCAGTTTCTGTTCCCGGGTCTCCTTTAGTCCAACCAGGCCAAGGGCGGTCTAAGAGAGAAAGGGGATCTAAAACAGTCATATATATTTCTCGAGAGTTGTTTGTTGACAAGTAAACCATAGCTTCGACCATTATTTCTAACTCAGATGAACTGCTAGAAGATGTTGGAAAACCATACATCTGACCTCCTGCATTTGTTAATCTAAGATTATTGCCGTTGCAAGTTCTTGCATTTAGACCAGAACCATTTGGGCATTGTGCCATATCCATCATGTATGATCCGACGTCTGTATCTGACCCAGCCCAAAGAGGGGTCGGTACAACATCAGCATTAACACACGCGTCGTGTGATTGTGCAATACTCTGAGTATCATCATTATCCTGAGGGCTTCCTCCATATGGACCTTCATCAGAAATTGGTATTACAATTTTTGTGGCGTTTGGATTCCAACGATGATCTAGTTGTGTAGGAGGATTTCCTGGGACATTTCCATTTGCATCCTGCCATGATAAACAGGCCCAGGTTGTAGCTGGACCCCAGAATTCACTATAAAATCCACCATCGGTAGGTAAATCCACTGCAGCATTATTGTAAACTACTTCATCTAAATATCTAATTCCGCCAGAGTTATCATTTGGAGAAGAGCCCAGAGGAGTACTTCTTGGACCATTACTACCAGAACCCCCGGTTTGGTACGCATTTGCACAAGCGCCACTTTGTGACGCTGCAGGCCAATTACCACTAAGTGCATATAATGTTTCATAAACACTCATATTAGCACTTTCAAGTAATGGTTTTAACCCTGGAAAGGAGCCCCCACTAGCGAAGTTTCCTCCATAAAATACAACGCACATATCAGCCCATTCGGTATTCATTGAACCGGAAGTATCGATAGGGACAACCATCTCAACTTTTCCTCCACGAGTATCATCCCATACGATTTGTACAAAGTCATCCACATCTACAGCGATATCTGGATGGCCTTTATGTCCTAGAATAGGAGTTAGAATAGTACTATCTATAGCAACTAAGGCTTCTCTTGAGACATGATCTATTTCTAACATTTTATAGTATATTTGTGGCTGTTGATAGAATTTTTCTAAAGGTTCAAATGAATCTTCCCAAACAATATGTGGATCGTTGTTAGAGTCTACATCAATTGCCGGGTAATCACGATTTTGAGGATTATTAGATACTTCGAAGTCATTTACGATCGAGATTACAGAGTCTAGAGCAGCATCACCACTCCTATCATCTTGGTAGGGATCTAACAATGTATACATTATTGAATATTGACCTGCTTTATCAGTCCAAACAATATGCACTTTATCATCATCATCAACAGCGATATCTGGATGCCATGCACGATGATTACCAGGATTAGATATTTGTGTGGCTGAAATAATAGTTTCCCCCCTAGGATCTTGCATCTGATAAAATAAATGTTGAGTATTACGACTGAAAACTAAGTGGATATTACCATTGGAATCTGCATCTAATGCCATTCCTCTGTCATTTGCCGTTCCACTATTAACAATTTGCATTGGCTCTGTAAGAACAACATCGGAGGCTTCGGCTTGAGGGATTTCCAGTGCAGAAAAAAGGCTTAGTAACATTATGAAAACCATAGTAATGCTATTCCTAATCTTAGCGGAATCTTCTTTTCGACTATGAACATAACCTTGCATAGGAATGTTGAAAAATTTCAGATACTTAACTCAACCGCATTGCGGTCACTATTATAAAAATTAATACTGAGTTATTATATCCATTCTGAAGGATCAAAATCTTTTCCAAATCCTCCAGATTCATCTGTATCAATTTGAGTAGTTTTAGAATCTTGAAAGGTAGTTTTTTTTGCTTTTTTTGCAAGCCAGTCATCGACTGGTCCTGGATTTCCAGTTCCAGGGCCATATCCAAATTTAATTTGATGAATTAGAGATAATTTAGTCATCCATAATTTCCTCATTGACTGCATAAACTCATTTTGAGTTAATCCATCAAACCAAATTGGACGAGAAAGATTGAATGCTTGAAGCGGACCTGTAATATTTTCTTTTTTATGGCCAATGTGTAATACCCAATCTAACTCACTTGAAGTTAGATCAATTCTAATATTATGTAACCAAAGTTCCCAATCTTCTAATTCCTCCTTTGATTGATCAATCATTAACTCTTGTTGACCTAAATCTACTCTAGTAATTGAATAAATCAATACTAGGTTTCTATTCTTTGGAATAACTATGTTGAACATGTGACCTTGTCGTGTTGGGGGATATTTGCAATGGAGATGTATTAGTGCTTGGGAATCTGGAACTTCTTTAAATTCCAAACGTTCACTATCTAGCCAAATTTTGATAGATTTGATTGCTTCTTGTGTATCCACAATACCACAAGGATAGGTCGACCTATTTTAGTGCGCCTAATACTGGTTCTAAATTTGATAATAAATCTGATAATTTATTATTATGATTAGAATTAGAAAGCTTTTTACAACGTCTAGAAACTTGATAATCCGTCCAGTTATCATAACCCAATAAGAATATAATATTAGAAAAATGGTATATTTATGTAAAAAAATTTGGTTATATTTATTTTGAT
>JAJPRE010000026.1 GCA_023700245.1 Candidatus Thalassarchaeaceae archaeon | reverse complement strand
CAAAGGGAAGCGATATAGTTTCAGTATCCTCTACCGTTCAATTGGAGAACTAGAGCTCAGCATAATCGATTAAAGGCAAATCAATGGAGTTCTACTTCCGTACCACTCCTATACTCGTGTGTAAACTAGGGGTTATGGTCAACCCATTGAAGATAGATCATATCATAATTGGTCTCTGGCATTAACCTATATTGATGGATATGTAACTTCCAAACATAGAATTGTTACTATGCTTGATTTTTTTAGATTTTCAGAATCTTATATTACTGCCGATTTTTCTTTAGATCCCTATTAGATATTTTTTTAATACTCTATGAATTTTACTCAGAATTCAAAGATTTCTATATTGTCATGTAAATCAAGCGGTTGCGTATCAAATTTGGCAACAAACAAGTTAACCAACAGGTCACCAAAGCAATAGAAGGAACCGACGAGAAGTGGGGGGTTCCATACAGTAAGGCCTGTCCATGGGACTTCTGAAGCCCATGTCCAATTTCCAAGATGAGTTCCCCAGATTTCCATAACCAAGGCCGCCCAAGTCATGACGACATAAAGCCGAGGCTGAGGCCCCCATTTGGTAAAACCAAGAACAAGCATTAGCAGCACCAGACTGGATGTGTCACTCCCGGAGTATATGCCGTACATGACCAAAGGGACGATCGGAAGAAGAGAGATTATAGCCATAATATCACTAATTTTGGTAGCCACCCGCCGACCCAAGTCAAAGAGGAAATAGTGCCCTGCTGGTACGAAGAGAGGCATGAAACCCCGCTGATATTCGTAAATTAACCAGACTTCGGAGAAAAATAATTCCATTGGTGTCGCTAAAGCTACAACTGTGAGCATCTCGATTCGCTCTTTTTTTTCTGCCTTCACGAAAATAGCACTAAAAATCCCCCAACACCATACGTTGACAGGCCATTCAGCTGTGCTGTCGGAAAGGATTCCTCCAGCGCCTGTGGCAGCAATCCAGAGCCCTATAGAAATGGTTACAGCATACAACCAGACACGTCGGCTCATAGTTTGGCTAGGTTACTTTGGTTTTCATCCTGTAGTATGATAGTTCACTTCTTAGTTCCCACATCGGATATCATATTCATACCCTATTTGACGGAAATAGTTTCAAAATCTGTACCTATACTGTAGTTCTGATGGTAGGCGAATATTACTATTCGAACAGTTTTATCGCCTCTATTCAAATCAATATCCAAAAGAGTCCGCTTGAAACCCAATAGATGAAACCTTCAAATCCCTTTTCCAAGAAAGTATAAATTAGTGGACCTAATCTTTTTGAAGTATGGTTCAATCGTAAATATATGAACAAACAGTTTACTGTCGTTCTAGTTTCACTTTTACTAATTTCAGTCATACTTAGTGGTTGTTTATCTGAAGATAGGTATTCGGAAGATTCTCTAGATGAAAATCAAGATGAATTGCTGCCTTATCAAGAAGATGGGATATACACTTGTATTAATCATGATAATATCTCAAGATGTTGGCAAACACACATACCAGATAATTTACCCATAAACTCATCTGTCCCGCTCATAATAGATTTGCATGGATTCGGTTCCGACTCTACTGAACATAGGAAACTTTCAGATTTCAATACAATTGCTGATGAATATGGCGCTATTGTCGTATATCCTGATGGCGTTACAAATCAAAATTCATGGGATACTGAAGCGAATCAAGGGTGGAACGCAGGATGGTGTTGTGCTGATCCAGCCATTAATGATGTAGATGATGTTGGTTTTATAGAGCAAATGGTAGAAATAGCGATTCTAAAACATAATATCGATTCAACTAGGATATATCTATCAGGGTGGTCTAATGGTTGTGCAATGGCACAAAGAATGGCTATGGATTCTAGTCATATTTTTGCAGCAGTGGGTTGTATGTCATTTTATCTTGTATCGGATGAAAATGCGAATTATTCTCCAATACCTATTATGGAAGTACATGGATTTTTAGACCAAATAGTACTATATGAATCATCTATTTTGAGTGTACCATTTAATCAAGGATCATGGACAGATCCTGAAGCAATTGAAACAGGGGCAATAGAGAATATGTATGAGTGGGGTGAATATAATGGGTGTTCAGGTGATTTGAATACATTCGAACTAAATGCATTATATTCTATCCAGGGTTTCGATAATTGTACGAATGGCACCGAAGTTAGACTAATGACTATCTATGCTGCTCAACATAATCCATACGCCAAAAATCTTGATAGGGGCCCAATTAGTAGTATTTTTCAGGGTACACAGGGATTAGTACAATCTAGTTTTATCGTCTGGGATTTCATTAGCCAATATTCTAAGAATATTTCTTGTGATTATTGTTAAACATTACCTTGCTTCGTTTGAGTATTCTGATTTTTTCTACCAGTTATTGCAGCAGTTAGTATTGACACTAGATAAATCATTAAAGAGGGCGCTGGAAGGAAAACATTACTTTTTGATTGGACCTTTATGGTTGATTCATCGATTAATTCCTCCACCCACTGTGATGAACTTATCACTCTCTTTTGATAGTGAATACTCCAAATGCCATCATCAACCAAAGTAAGATTATTTGCATTGAATATCACATTTGATTCATTGGTTGCATTTATTCCAAAAGTTTCTGAATGCCACAATAACTCACCGGTTAAATCAGAATAGTGAAAGGTTGCATTTGCAGTACTTGAATGACCAAGATTAGAAACGCGGGCTGAGAGAAAATTTTCCTTAATTTCTATATCTTCTACTACTAAACGTGCGCGCCAATACCAAACATTCTGTATCAAATATTTCATCACATTCAATTCTTCGCCCAATCTATCAGATAGGGCTTCTACTGATCCGAGTAAAAATTGTTCATCATCTGTTTCAAAAGTAAATGTTGGATATCCCATCACTCCGTAACCGTAATCCCTACTAGTCCCGCAATTTGGATAAAGTCCTTGATTTGCATTCTGGATAGGGATATCAGAAATATTATTATTAACATCATCTCTGATAAAATGGAATAATTCCCTATCTGATGGCTGTGCTGGCCATCTTCCCCAAGGATATAGCATAATCCATACGCCAGTATGCATGGTAACATATAGGTCGGCATCGGGGACTACGGTGGTCATGTAAACTGAATTAGCGAGAGTTTCAGATTCACTAAAAGCGCTACTTCCAGGCTGTGTAGGATTGTTTGGAGGGCAATTGTTCCAAAAATGGTCATAGTTTCTATTCAAATCTACCTGATTGGCATTCCATCTCGTATCAAGATCATTTCCATCAGCATTTAGCATTATGAGGATATGTAATTCGGTTGTTTTTAGAACGTCAATTACTTCTTGATTACCTTCGGCCCAACCCTCAATATAATATTCTGCAGTAAGGAATGCTAGTTCTGTTCCAAGGTGCTCATTACCATGATGGCCCCCGTCAATGTAAACTACATCTTTGTCCATCCCATTTGGTTTAGTTTCGATACTCCAATCAGAAATTCGTAAGACCCAAAGATTCCTACCCATCTCCGTTTGTCCGGCGCTAATTAAGTCAACAATTGTCGGAAAATCATCAGCCCACTCATTAACATCTAATGTCAGAGTGGCATAAGTATGATACCAGTGTTCCTGAATAACGTCAGGTTGCCCTACTTGTGCATTGATGATAGGAGCTGTTGAAGTGATAAATAACGTTACTAATGCAATAGCAACCAAGGAGCGCCCCATAGTATCCTGTAGGGGTTACTACCTAGAATCATTTGCATTAAGTACATCATCAAAGAGAATGGTATAATATTTGAGATGCCCAACTAACCATTAGTATAATCATAAACCAACCTAATGCTAATTTTCCTATTTTAGAAGATTTTTTTAGAGGTTTGAATGGGTCAATTCCTGCTTCAATTGCTTCGGCCATTATTGCTAATTCTTCTTCTATTGTCTCAGGTGGCTTCAAAGTATATTCCTCTCAATTATGTGATTGTTTATATTTTAAAAATAAGAGATGAGGCATCTCACCTAAACATCGAAGAGGAGGTACCCTATTCAATCATTTTTGTAGTGGGTTTGAAGTTAAGGGGCACTTCGAGGTGACATGGGCGAGACTCCACTAGGTTTTGTGATGCCAAAAACCAATGTTAGTGAACCAAAATTATCTGCTTCAGCTGTAATAAGTAGAAGTATAAATAATCATCATGAGATTTTGTTAGGGCATAGAGTTTCGGAGATGCCTTCATTCCCTGATTTTTGGTCATTTCCCGGAGGAGGAATAAGTAAAGTAGATATTAAATTTGGCCAAAGCCATCCTAACTTCTTAGCCACCATGGGTGAAGACAGAATTGCTGCTATTGCTTTACTTCGTGAACTTGTTGAAGAAGTTGGATTTACTCCAAATAAAGATGGAAAAATGATTAAAATTAATCATAAAATAAGAGAAAGTATTTGTAAAGAAAAAGATAATTGGGCAAAAAATATTGAAAATGAAGGGATACTAATAAGTAGATTTGATGCTAAAGTAATATCCGAGAGAGTGACTCCTCCATTTGCACCTATCAGATTCAAAAATAAGTTTTTTCATGTAGAAATAAGCAATGCTGCATTAGAACCGACTTTTCCCCCAGGTAGGTCAGAGTTTGATGAGTTTAGATGGTGGAATCCAATTTCATTATTGAATTCATGGAAAATGAATGAAATAAGATTGCCTCCCCCCATAGTTACACTAATTAAAGACCTAGTGCATGAAATTAAAAATACAAACAATATCAAAATTGCATGTGAGATATTATCAAAAAAGAGACCATGTGGATATCACAGGATAGAGTTTTCCCCCGATGTAGAATGTCTACCCCTTAGGACAAAAACATTACCACCTGCTACGCATACTAATTGCTATATCCTTGGGGAAGAGGGGGGTGATAGAGTTATTGTCGATCCTGCAGCAAAAACAAATGATTCTCTAATCGATTTAGCAAGTAAAATTAAAGAAATTACTGATTCTGGATCTAAGATAATCGCAACAATATATACTCATCGGCATCCCGATCATATTGGTGATTTAAGTAAAATATCCAAAATTTATCAAGCACCAATTTGGATAAGTGAGGAAACAAAAAAAATTATCACCAATGGCATGGAAACGTCAGTATTATCTGAAGGAGATGTTTTTGCACTAAATGGCCCATCTGGAAAAACATCTTGGTCAATTATTGAGACCTCTGGACATTGTCCTGGGCACATATGCATCATAGGTGAATCTGGCATAGTCAGTGGAGATAATTGCGTTGGAGTTGGCAGTATTTTGGTCCCTTCAGGTGAAGGAGATATGGGAAAATATATACATGGTTTAGAAAGATTGAAAAATATGAAACCAAAGATGTTGTTTCCCGGGCACGGGCCGTTGATTGCAAATCCTGATAAATTATTAAGTAAATATATCGAACATAGGAAAAATAGACATAAAAAAATATTCAATATTGTAAGCAGTGGCCAAAATGATCTTAATAAAATCAGCCGACTTGTTTACTCGAATGAACGAGGAGTAAATTTAACATTGGCTGAAGATCAGGTTTTAGCACATCTAAAATTACTTATCGAGGAAGAAAAAATAAAAGAAGTAGATAGGCACTATTATTTGTACTGACACTTCGCAAAAACTGTGAAAGAGGAATGGGGGGTCGTTCCTGACTTAGAAGGTTCAAAGTGCTCTGAAATTTATGTAAACGTTGAGGACGAAGTATCATTAAGAGTTTTAAAATGGGTTCCTTTGAATTCAATAAATGAATCTGAAAATACTTTAGTTATGATTCCAGGATGGGGATCAGTTTTTGAAGGGTGGAGGCCACTTTTATCGGAATGGACTTCAAGAAGAACAATTCTATACATAGAAACAAGAGAGAAGAAAAGTGCCAGAATAACTAGAAAAATTACAAAAAAGGATTTTGAGATGGATATTCATTCAAAAGATATTCTTAAAGTTATTAATTTTTTAAAGTTGAAAAAGGAAAAAATAGATTGGTTCTCATCATCATTGGGCTCCACAATATTACTAAATGGTTATCAACAGCAACTAATTGGAGGAAGATCATCAATTCTAATTGGCCCGAATATAAATTTTAGGCCTCCAATATGGGCTAATTTATTCCTAAAATTTCCAGTACCTAAATTTACGTATCCATTATTAACAAAAATAGTATTATTCGCAGTCGAAAAAAGAGTCAAAGAAGAAGGTCAGCGGATAAGATATCGAAGGATGTTTAATTCTCAAGATCCTTGGAGAATGTTACTATCGGCAAGAGCGAATATAACTTATAATATGAATTTGAATTTTGAAAAAACTTTAATTCCTTGTGTGATTTTAAGTGCTGAATCAGATAAATTACATGCAATAGATGGGATCAATAGGATTAGTGATTCATTACCTAATTGTACCATGATTAATGTTCCCAGCAATCAATACGCACATGAATCTGAAGTTTTGAAAGAAATTGAAGATTTCCATAATTTGATAGAATAAAAAAGTATTCAAGCGATTGACTGATGTATGACTTCTCATTAGGATGCGATATAGGTATGCGCGACAAGTTCTCATCTTTCGATGTCGCGAGGATTGTAAAAGAACTTGAGGCCATGATTGGCGCCAGAATGAGAAAGGCATATCAGCCGCATTATGAGCAGATTGTACTGAAATTGAATCGGAAAGGCCTGCCCTCAACAGATTTAGTAATCGTCAGAGGCAAGAGAATATACACATCCCAAAGGGATAGGCCGATGCCATCAAACCCTTCACAGTTTGCAATGTTAATCAGAAAGCATCTCAATAATGCTAGACTTATGGAAGTTAATCAATATGGATTTGATAGAATAATAGAACTTGTTTTTGAAAAGGGAATAGGTGAAATTAGGATAATAATAGAATTATTTAGGGATGGCAACGTGTTATTAGTAGATAGTGCGGGAATAATTATTCAACCACTCACTCACGTCAATTATTCAACTAGAATAATAAAAAAGGGACTAGAATATGCCACTCCGCCTGCCTCATTAAATCCTAGGAAATTAGATAGGTTTGCACTTGATCAATTATTAGATGAAAGTGAACATGATTTGATTAGAACTCTTGCTGTTAGGGCAAATTTTGGAGCTTTATATGGAAGTATAGCATGCTCAAATGCTGATTTAGAAGAATCTATAATTTCTAACCTATTGACCATAGAAGAGAGAGATTCTTTGGAAAAATCAATAAATTTAATGGTTAATGAACTCGATAGTAACAAGTCAGTTAAGATATGGTTAGATAGTAAAGACTCCCTGGAAAAATGGAAAAATTTGGATCCCGATACAGAAGACAGAGATTTGTTAGCAGATACAATAATTGAACTATGTCCAATAAATATTCCTTATTTAGAAAATAATAATATCTGTGAAATAGAGTCTCTTTCCTCATGTTTTGATTTAATTTATGGGATGCATGATGCTGCAGCATTCATCAGGCGTGAGGAAGAAAAATTAGTAAGTTCAGGGAAAGGGGACGGCGAGAGAAGGGCTAAATTAACCAGAAGGTCAGAGCAGCAAAGTTTAGCGATAGACAGATTCATACAACGTGCCACCGTAAACCAAGAACTTGGCAAATCAATTCAAGATAATTGGAGTCATGTTGACGACATTCTTGGACAATTCAATATTGCAATTAAAAACGAAAGTTGGCAATCAATAGATAATAAATTGAAAAACATATCTTGGATTGGTAAAATAAATCCTGCTAAACGAACTATTGTTGCATACCTCCCCGATGAAGATGGAGACCCTGGCGCAAGCATAACTTTAGAAGTTGATAAAAATGTCCATCAAAATGCACAAAGGTATTTTGAAGATGCTAGATCGCAGAAAAATAAAGCCATAGGCGCAAAAAAGGCCTTAGAAAATACAGAATCATCCAAGAATATGGAAGAAAAAAGGGCTGCAAAAAATGCAGCTGCAGGTAGACTTAAGAGCTCAAAAAGGAACAAGAAATTTTGGTTTGAAAAATTTCGTTGGGGAATATTAGCGAATGGAAATTTAATAATTGGCGGCAATGATGCAAAAGGAAATGACAATATAGTAAAAAAACATCTAAGTTCGAATGACCTATATTTTCACGCAGACCTACACGGGGCGCCATCATGTTCACTAAAATTAAATGAAGGTTTTGAAGTAAATGACTTTACTTCTGACAATATACCAGAAGGAGTCGTATCTCTTAAGATAGTTCAAAATATATCTGGAGGGATTGAAGATGCACGTGAATTACCAAGTGAAACACATCAAGAGGCAGCACAACTTGCTGTTTGTTGGTCAAGAGCATGGGGGAGCGGTAATGCTTCAGCAACTGTATTTCATGCAAGACCAAGTCAAGTATCAAAAACTACAGAAAGTGGAGAATCTTTGGGCAGAGGATCTTTTGTTGTGAGAGGAAAAAGAAATTGGTACAAGGACATAAAGCTTGAATTGGGAGTGGGAATTGGCGTAATAAATGGAGTACCATTACCAATAATAGGAACTGCAGAAACGATATCAAAGATTTTTCCTCGCTGGGCTAAAATAATTCCTAGCAAAGAAAAAAAGGAAACAATAGCAAATAAAATTGCTAAAATGACTGGCCTATCCCAAGATGATGTATTATCCTGTTTACCTCCCGGTGGGTGCTCGATACAAAATCATGGCCTGATTCCTTAATTAATTTCAATAATCGTTATTGCATATAGGAAAGAATCAGTGAAATGGTCATATAGCCATTCTCTATCTATAGATTTTCCTTCTAGACGCATTCCTAATCTATTTGCGACTTTTATGCTCGGGGTATTATTAACTGCAACTTCTAAGACAAAACGATGAAAATTTAGGTCATAAAAACAATGTTTCATTAGACATTTACAACATTTTGTTATTATGCCATTACCAGTATATTTTTCAGCCAACCAATAGCCAACTCCACAAGAGCGATTATTGTAATCAATCCAATTTAAACCCATATTGCCTACAATTTGCCCATCATATACTATTTCATAGTGAATGCCTCGTCCCTGAGAATAATCATTCAAAGTACTTTTTATGAAATTTTCTTCATCTAAAACTGATTTAATATCATCTACCCAAGGTAACCATTTTCTGAGATAATTACGGTTATTATCAATTAATAAAAAAAGTTCTTCTTTATGTTCAATGGTCATTTGATGTAATTCAAGATTGTCATCAATCATTAAAATTGGATATGGAAGTTCATAATTAAAATTTTTTCCTATCAAAACTCTTCACTCCTGTGTATCTGTTAGGCCAGTAGATTGCATTTGTAACTTTCTAAAAAGGGGTAATACTTCAAACCGAAACATAATCCGAGAGTCATGAGTGGTAACCCGGAGAGTAAAAATTGGACTTATGGCGAGTATTTACAACTACCTGCTTTGTTAAAACTTCAGGCTGAAGAAAGAGGAGTTTCGAATGATGAGATGCACTTTATTATAGTTCATCAAACTTTTGAATTGTGGTTCAAACAGATTATTACTGAGCTTATCGAAGTACGTAATATACTTGACCAAAATAATGTTTCGGAGATTGATATCCCTCTATCTGTCGATCATTTAGGGAGAACTACAGAGATATTTAGACTAATGGCAAATCAATGGGGAGTGTTAGAAACTTTGTCTCCTCAGGGATTTTTATCATTTAGAGATGGATTAGGTACTGCTTCAGGATTTGAATCATATCAAATGAGAGAATTCGAAATACTTCTCGGATTAAAAAATGAGGATAGATTGGGAGGAATGGACCCCATAGAAGGATTTAGGAAAGCGGCAATAAATAATAAAGAAGCAACAGTAATATTAAATCGTTTAGAAGATTTGATGAGTCAAAAATCGTTAGTAGATTCGTTGATGGATTGGATTGAAAGGACGCCGATAATGGGATCTATTTATGGCAGCGAAAACGACGAAAAGAATGTTGAAGATTATGTAAATGAACATTTAGAATCTCATAAAAATCATGGAGAGAGCCTCTATGGTAAAAATGATCCAAATACAAGAATGGTTGAAAGGATAGAAATGGGCCATAAAAGTGCCATTGATTTCCTAAAACCAGATGGCAAAGTAAGTAGAACTAGGGCTGGTTTATTATTCATAGAATCATATCGTGAATTACCGTTGTTAACTTGGCCGAGAAAATTAATCGATGCAATTGTTGAATTAGAAGAGTCGATTGTAAAGTGGAGGCATTCACATGCTAGAATGGTTGAGAGAATAATGGGGAGAAGAGTAGGGACTGGCGGGTCAAGTGGTGTTGATTATTTAGATGAGACTAGTAAATACCGTATCTTCAAAGATTTATGGGGAGTAAGAACTATTTTGATAAAACCTCAAAATAGACCTGAATTGAAAAACTCCGAATTTTATGGTTATAATTCTGACTCGAAGATTTGAATATATAATATCAATCGTACTATTGAATACCAATGTTCTTTTCGGACCATTTATGGAAGGAGTAAACATATGTGCATATGCAAGAACTCCTGTTGGAAAATTTCGTGGAATATTATCTAAATATAGTGCCACAGAACTTGGAACAATGGTCATAAAAGAGATATTTAAAAGGTCAAATATTGATCCAAAAAATAATTTCATAGATCAAGTATACATGGGCCAAGTATTGCAAGCAGGAGTAGGCCAGGCACCTGCTAGACAGGCTGCATTAAATGCAGGAATGCCATTTCAAACGCCATGTACCACAATAAACAAAGTCTGTGGTTCAAGTTTGAAAGCTGTAATGATAGGTGCAACGGAAATTCGATCCAGGATGGCTAATCTCATAATTGCTGGAGGAATGGAGTCAATGAGCAATGCACCTTATTTCATTAGAAAACCATCTAAAGAAAGTTCATTCAATTTTTCTGATTTAGAATCAATACTATCCAATGATGGATTGAAGGATGCATATTCCGGAGAAATGATGGGAAACACCGGTGAAACTGTTGCAAAGGATTTTAAAATAACAAGAGAAAAATCTGATGAATTTGCTGTAAAATCTCATTTTCTTGCTAAAAATGCATGGAACCAAGGATGGTTAAAAAGTGAAACTTTTGAAGTAAATGGCATAATTGAGGACGAAGGAATACGCCCTGGTACAAATATGGAAAGACTTAGTAATTTGAGAACGATATTTAATATTGATGGCCAAGTCACTGCAGGAAATGCTAGTCAATTATCCGATGGCGCTTCAGCGGTGTTAATTGCTTCAAATGAAGCAGTTGAAAAACATAATCTCCCAGTTATGGCCAGAATAATTGACTATGTGACTTCAGGAGTTGCACCAGAAAAGGTCATGTCCGCGCCAATATATGCAGTAGAAATGTTACTTAATAGGAATTCACTTAAGATTGAGGACATAGATATATTAGAACATAATGAAGCTTTTGCTGCTGCTTCTTGTGCGGTTCAAAAAGAATTGAATATTCCTGAAGAAAAATTCAACCCGCATGGTGGTGCTGTTGCAATTGGACACCCATTAGGTGCCACGGGAACCAGATGTTTGATGACATTGGTAAACGCATTAGAAAGAACTGCGGGGAAATTAGGAATTGTAACTATTTGTCTTGGCGGAGGAAATGCTGTCGCAATGCTCATAGATAGAAATTTTTGATAAAATATGATTATCTGAGAAAACTCACAGTCATAGCCCTTATTTGGGAGTTGTTAGTGGGTCGTTAAGATGGTAAAGCCACTGAAACCCCACACACGCTTTGAAAAAGCACGAATAATAGGTGCTAGAGCGCTTCAAATAAGCATGGGAGCCCCACTTTACGTTAGTGAAGAGGAGTTGCGAGAAAGTTTTAATGATGAGTTAGTCCAACTTTATGGCGTAGATGATGCAAAAGAAAGAGTTGTTCTTGATCCTATGAAAATTGCAACACTTGAATATGACCAAGAAAGAATACCGATTGATGTCGACCCTCACCTTGATTAAAATTAATAAAATTGAACCGGTGGCTCGGAGTGTATCTATTTGATTGGTCAAATAAAAATAAAAAATTTGACTAAGTTATTAATTTTAGTAACAATTTTAGTCATCAATCTCGGAGGAGTTATTAGAATATATGATGCGGGAGAATCTTGTCCAGATTGGCCAAAATGTTTTGGATCATTAGGATTTGATATATCAGAAAATGAACAAGAAGAATGGTATAATGAAAATCCAGATGAAATAGATTCGCGAGGGAAATGGCATAGATATACAACTTTTGAAATCTTTACTGAATGGATTCATAGATTTTTAGCCGGATTTATCTTAGGCCCCCTTGTAATTCTTAATTGGGGTTTAGCAAGATGGAAAAATAATTATAAAAAGGAAATTCGAATATCAACTACAATTTCATTTGCACTCATTATTTGGCAGGGCGCAATTGGAATGTTGACAGTAAAAATGGATAATGAACATTGGAGTGTGATACTACATTTGGGCTCCGCATTAATATTTATGTTAAGTTTAATATGGATTTGGATGATACTAGCAAAGGAAGATAGGACTGATTGGTTCACTTTCTCACCTAAAGTATCAAATTTATGGAGAAATAAAATACTATTCATGTCTTCATTGACATTACTTACATTATTTTCAGGTACATTGGTATCGACCTCTCCCGGTGCAAATAATGGTTGTGGAGTGAATGGATTCTACCAATCATGGCCTTTATGCAATAATGAATTAATATCTTCAATTTCCAATATAGTAGAACAGTCGCAAATGATACACCGTTGGCTTGTTGCTTTAGTCGGCATAATATTAATTCGATATTCATACTTAATTATACAACAAAATGATGAAGATAATTTAATTTTGAAGAAATGGATATTGATATCTACAGGAATTTATTTATTAAATATATTGCTCGGAGGGTTATATATAATTTCTTGGACACCTGATGGCTATTTCATTGAAGTATTATCATTAATACATCTTCTTTTGGCATCAAGTTCATTTTTATTAATTGCAACAATATATATAGGTTTTTTAATACCTAGATTAAATATTAAAAATGATATTACCATACCTGAAGACTAAAGGTAAATTGTCACAGGTAGGAAGGGGGAGTTGCGCGTGACTATGATAAAATCATACTTTAGCCTTACAAAACCTAAAGTGGTAGTCCTACTTCAAATCACTGCTTTATGTTCGGTTTTATCTCACGATTTATTAGAACAATATAATTTTTCTTTTCAACAAATGATAGAAACATCGGTCAAGATGTTAGTAGTTTTTATTGGAGGGTATTTGACAGCAGGTGGTGCTAATGCGATTAATATGTGGTACGATAGAGATATTGATCCCATAATGAGAAGGACTTCTAATAGGGCAATTCCTAGTGGAAAGGTTTCAGCCAATAATGCTTTAATCTTTGGAGTTTTTATTTCGATAATAGGAGTTGCGTGGTTTGCCATTATGGCAAATCAAGTTGCAGCTTTTTGGGCTGCTTTTAGTATAATTTTTTATGTTTTTATCTATACAGCATGGTTGAAACGAAGTACAGTACAGAATATAGTCATAGGAGGAATTGCGGGATCTACGCCTCCGGTTATAGGATGGGCAGCAGCATCGGATGATTTGTCGATAAAAACTGATTCTGCCATCAATTTTTTTGACTCTATTTTTTCATTAGGTAGTTTCATGCCATGGTTTTTATTTTTACTTATTTTTCTATGGACGCCGCCTCATTTTTGGGCTCTCGCATTATATAGATCTGAAGAATATGAAAAGGTTAGCGTCCCAATGATGCCAGGAATTAAAGGTCCTGAAAAAACATTGATTACAATGAAGATTTATGTATTAATATTAGTTCTATTATCATTTTTATCTCCTATTGCCTTGAATAATTTAGAATATGATGAATACCTATTTCACATATTTTGTTGGACTAATGTGATACTTTCAACATGGTATGCAAGCACGGTTTTTAAGATTGATTTAAACGAAGAGAAAGATAAAACTGGCAGAATACCTACTGCTGCACGGTCATTTTGGGTATCCATGTTGTACCTTGCATTGATATTTGTTGTAGTTGTTATGGCAAGTATAGGCACAATAGGCGGAATAATTGGAGCATTAATTTCCATAATAATAATTATTAGAAATCAAATCAAGGCTAAGAAGGAAATAAATCCATTTTCATCATTGTAATGCGATGGTTTCAAACACCTAGTGTCTTGTTGGCAATACATAAGAATGGGGCGCAGACATGAAAGAATCAGAACTAATTTATGATTGGAACTCAGTAGACTATGAGATTTCAAGGGATTCGACCAAGCATCCTCATGATATTTGGTTTGATGATGAAACATTAAGAGATGGTTTGCAAAGCCCAAGTGCAAGAAATCCCAAAATAGAACAAAAATTAGAATTGATAGATTGTATGGAAAAATTAGGAATTCAAAAAGTAGATTTAGGATTGCCAGGAGCTGGCCTATCGCATATCGGACACATAGATTCTATGCTAAGGCATATGACTGAAAACTCATATGATTTAAGGCCCGGATGTGCTGTAAGGACATTAGTTAGCGACATAGAGCCGTTAGTCGATTTACAAGCTAAATTTGAACGGCAAATACAAGCCAGTGCATTTCTTGGAACTAGTCCAATAAGGCAATATACAGAAGGTTGGAATATGGAAAAGATATTATCGACAGCTGAAAAAGCAGTAACTTTTGCAGTTGATAATGACATTCCAGTTATGTTTGTGACAGAAGATACTACACGAAGTAAACCATCTGAAATTAAACAAGTATACTCCCGAGCTATAGAGCTTGGAGCAGATAGGATTTGTGTTTGCGATACGTGTGGGCATGTGACGCCAAATGGAGTGAAAAAACTTTTATCATTTATTCAAGAAGAAGTTATTCCTGATTCAGGAGTAAAACGTAGAGATATTGAAGTTAATTGGCATGGCCATCAAGATAGGGGTTTAGGAGTTGCAAATAATTTAGCTGCAGTGGAGTCGGGGGCAGATGTCATACATGGCACCGCTTTGGGAGTAGGAGAAAGGGCAGGAAATGCCCCATTAGATCAAACATTAGTCAATCTAAGTTTGATGGGAGTAATTAATAATGATTTAAAATCATTAAATAATTATATCAAAAAGGCACATGAATATATAGAAGTTGATTTACCAAAAAACTATCCAGTATTTGGAAAGGATGCTTTTGAAACTGGGACGGGGGTGCATGCTAGCGCTGTTGTTAAAGCAATGAAAAAAGGTGATCATTGGCTTGCAGATAGGATTTACTCTGGAGTTCCAGCCCAAAAATATGGACTTGAACAAAAAATAAGAATCGGGCATATGAGTGGGCGATCAAATATTATCTGGTGGTTGAATAAGAATGAATACAAAATTACTGATGAATTATTAGAATATCTCTTTGATGTAGCGAAAAGTCAAATAAGATTAATGGAGGATGAGGAAGTTCATTCGGCTATAGCTAAATTTACAATCATCTGAGTATCGGGGATGCAAATAAAGGGAATGCCTAAAGCCATGAGCAATTTGACGAAATAATAATGCGAACAATTGTTGTAGTCTTACTACTATTGACGCCCGCTATAAGTGTGGTATTTGCTGAAAATGATATTATTCCTCTCGAAGATGAGATATCTAATCAGAAAATTTTAACTAATTATTCTGAATCTGTTCAAAGCGCTTTTCTTAGAGTGGGAGATATTAGTCAATATTCTGATTATGAATTACATAATGCAAATGAATGGTTAGTTGTTACAAATATGCCAATTATTAATCATAAAAATATGATTTCTAAATTAATCTCTACAAAACCGGTAGATATATTAATTGGTTCATTTATATGGGATTTAGAATATTCAGCTGATCTTTTACTTGAGTTTCAAGAGTTAATAGAAATTGGAGAAATAGAGTCATACTCGCCAATGTTGATTAAAAATCATGAAATTAGATATATTCCTAATGATCCAGATTTCTCAGAACAATGGCACCTACAAAATACCGGTCAAACTAATGGAGGTTTGACTGGAGAAGACATCAATGTAACTGGAGTATGGGATAGTTATAATGGATCAGGCGTCGTTATTAGCGTGGTTGACGATGGACTTGACCACGAACATCCAGATATTGAAGATCATTATTCGTCAGCATATTCATACGACTGGTGTAATGATGATTCGGATCCAACTCCTCAATCTAATGATGGTCATGGAACTTCTGCAGGAGGCGTTGCTGCAGCAGTTGGAGATAACGGAATAGATGTTACTGGTGCTGGATATGGGGCAACATTGGCTGGATCTACTCTTATTGCTTGTGGAACTAATGATCAAATGGAAGCTGATGCTTTGATTTTTCAAATGGAAAATATCGACATATATACAAATTCTTGGGGGCCAACTGATGATGGTCAAACATTAGAATCACCTGGCCCGATAACTTTGGCTGCATTTGAAAATGCTGCATATAATGGCAGATCAGGATTAGGAAATATATACACATGGGCTGCGGGAAATGGACTAGAAAGTGATGATAATGCAAATTATGATGGGTATGCAAATAGTAGATTTACAATTGCGGTAACCGCAATAACTCATACAGGGGAGCAGTCTTACTATGCAGAACCGGGCGCTAATATTCTTTTGGCCGCTCATTCGAATGGAGATGGAGAGGGAATTACTACAACTGATATTGAAGGGAGTGGCGGATACGATAATGGAGATGTTACCAATGACTTTGGAGGGACTTCAAGTGCTACTCCTTTAGTTGCTGGAGTAATTGCATTAATTTTAGAAGCTAATGAAAATCTTACATGGAGAGATGTTCAACATATCTTAGTCCAAAGTTCAAGAGTAAATGATGCAAGTGACGATTCTTGGGAAACAAATGGTGCTGGACATAATGTTTCTCATAAATATGGATTTGGAGTCGTAGATGCTGGGGCCGCTGTGTCTCTAGCAGAAAATTGGACTAATGTTGATTCTGAAACTAATTTTAGTTTTGGAACTAATAATCCATTCACAGATATTCCTGACAATAATGATAATTGGACTGAGTTTTCAATGAATGTGACTACAGATATCAAAATTGAAAGTATCGACATCATTACTGACATAACTCATACCTCAAGAGGCGATTTAGATATTGTTTTGGTGGCGCCATCAGGGAAAGAATCATGGTTAGCAGAAACAAGAGGAGATAACGGAAACGGATACTCAAATTGGCTCTTCAATACGGTTCATCATTGGGATGAGGATGCAGTTGGTGAATGGAAATTAAAATTGAGAGATACTGTCAATTCAGATACCGGGACGCTAAATTCTTGGGAAATTATCATTCATGGAGTAGGTAATTTCACAGATACAGATGGAGACGGAATTAGTGACTTTACCGATACTGATGACGATGGAGATGGATGGACAGATTTGGATGAATCTGCATGCAGCA
>JAJPRE010000008.1 GCA_023700245.1 Candidatus Thalassarchaeaceae archaeon | reverse complement strand
ACAGAGGATTACATATATATTATTTTTATGAACAAATGAGATTAAAAAATATATTACTGTCAATATATATGAACGTTCGATAAGTTTATTTTTATTTGCTCTCGAAAAAAATTAAAAAGGACTTGTAAAATCCTAGTAATCATTAAATTATATTTAATTATAGTAACCTTTCCATTGCAAATGAGTTTATTATTATCAATAAAAATGGTGGACGTGCCGAGATTTGAACTCGGGGCCTCTTCCATGCCAAGGAAGCGCGCTTCCAAGCTGCGCCACACGCCCTGTGTGACTGCGTCAGACGGTGCCCATTTAAGGAGAATGTAGTACGAGTTCTATGGAGTGGCGAGTACATGACTAATATACCCAAAAAACCTGAAATACCAGAAGGCATGATTGAATCAATTAAATTATCACTAAAGAATGAAAAGGCACCTTTCTTAAATTACTTAGAATCACAGGTTAAACTAAAATGGGCCGATAAAGAAGAGTCCCGTTTGGGATATACTAAATTTGAAATTGATCATAATGAGATATTTAGAAGAAAGCGACTAAAGGTGAGTCCTGGAGCAATTACAATTGCACTGAATTCAATTTTACATCAGGATCCAATGCTATACAAACATACTCTTGCTCATGAATTATTGCATGCCGCCGGTTTAATCGAACATAATGAAAATCATAAAAAATTAGTAGATAAAATTGCACCCGCTCCTAAATTAAATGATTCTGCAGTCCTTAGAGAATTGAGGCAACAAATCCTTGATAAATTACCTGAACGACAATGGATTTGCGGAGATTGTGGCCATACTTGGGAAAGAAGGCGAGTAAGCACTCCCCTCAGGTGTCCGAAGTGTGCAAGGGCTTTCAAAACGAAATAAATATAGTAACGGCCATGTGTTAGGTTCATGAAAGAGATACCGTCGCGAAAGGCTAAGGGCGATTAGTGTAGTCTGGATATCATGCCGGCCTTCTAAGCCGGCGACACGGGTTCGAATCCTGTATTGCCCACCATAAAAAAATCTTCTTTACACGAATCTATCATATAGGGGCAGTAGGTCGGCGGCCCGAATGAAGCGTGGTTCCCGTGCATGGAAGAAGCGGGGGCAGCAGCGTTGGAAATGGAGAAAGAAGAAACTCCGCCGACGAAAAGCATCAAGAAAACGTGCTAAGCAGTAATTATTTTGATTATTTCTGGAAAAATGTAATCAAAATAATTACTTATTTACGCCATCTATTGATTAAAGAAATGGAGTTTCAGAGGACATGAATTTCATTTTTAGTGAGATTATTGAATTTCTAATTGATAAACATGTAAATAAATCTAGAATTAAGTTGGGTGCTAAAATTACACTTATATTCATGATAGCAGTTATATTAATATCAAGTACGAGTAGTTTAATTTCATTATTTGTCGATGACAATATAGATTCAAAAATAGATGATTCCAGTTCTGAAAAAATCGAAATAATTTGGGAAGATAGTCAATTTATGCCTAGGCATGAAGAATGTATAGACGATTCAAATGGACAAGATTTACCCGAATATGGGATTGGATACGAGCCGAGTATTTCTATCACAAGTAATGGAAATATGTTCATAACAGCCCATAAAGATCTGCGATGGGGTGGAGAAAGTAACCCATTTTTCCCTGTTTTAGGAGGAGAACCGGGGCCTTGGTATGCATGTCAAAGTGGACAACAGACTTCATGGGATTATTGGGCATCCTGGCTTTGGGCATCTTTTGATAATGGCACAACTTGGGGTCATGGAGATGGTTTTGAACCCACTCCAGGGAACTCATTTACAGCAAATTATATTGCTGGAGGATCAGAATGCTTGGGGGACGAGGGAGATATTTCAGTAGATTCTGAAGATAATGTTTACTACTTGGATACAACATTAGAAGATAACTGGTGGCACATATTATCTTCTAATGGTACTGAATATGAGACTGTAACTTGTCAAAGGATGAATACAATGGCTGCAGATGATAGGCCGTGGGTCGCAGCTCAAGGTGAAGGAATCATACATTATTTAGGTAATTCTGGAGTAAGTCCTTTGGAATGTACGGGAGATGTTGGTAGATATTGGTATTACCATTCCGAGGATGCGGGTTTGACATTTACACAGTGTTATGCAGTTCCTGGCGGATGGAGTACGATAGCTAGCCAAAAGCACGGCCCATACGTATACATTGCTCAAGAAGATGCAGATACCGCATCGGGTAGTGTAATAATTAGAATTAGCGATGACTACGGAAGAGGCACGGGATTGACAGATGGAAGTTGGGCTGATCCAAAGGACGTTGGAGAACGTAAAGGAAATTGCCCCGAAGGATATCCCGTAGTAAATACTAATGAAATTGGTACTGTAGCGGTTGTTTGGTCGGATTGCCCAAATGGTGGAACGGGAGCATGGGAAATGAAGCTTGCACTATCATATGACTATGGAGTGAATTGGACTACTTGGGATATAACTCATATGAATGGCATTCACATGTATCCATTCGTAAGTATAAGTGATGATAATACATTAGCAATAGCATTTTATGGGATTGATTTTGATGATGATGAACTAGAAGGAGATTATGTCGAAGGAGAAAAATGGCATGCATATGCTGCAGCTATTAAAGAACCAAAAGAAGGAGATTTGTGGAATTTTAAAATTATCGATCCTGAACCTTTGCACATTGTAACAGCATACGAAGAAATAGAAGGAGATACTCATGCATTACATGATTTTTTTGAAACTGTTATTTCCGAGGACGGTTCATGGATGGGGATAGCATATCAAGTCAACATAGGAATTCATCCATTTGAAGAAAATGAGGAGCAAAGATACATCAAATTTGTAAAGGGTAAATTATTAATCTAGTACTTAACCACCTGAAGATACAACAACTAATTCCAATCTTATGTCGGATTCTATTAATGATGTATGAGGAACAATTGTGCCATCATAAACAACAAGAACGGTGGAAGTTTGAATTTCTAATTTTCGTAATACTTCATTAACAGTTATTGGTTTTTCAGATTCCACAAATAAGATATTTCCATCGCTTTCAATCTCGACCCTCATGCCTCTCGGAAACACTAGTCAGCCTTATTTCTAATCCAAGATTCGGCCACATATAGCCGAGATCGCATAGCCCGGTATTGCGATGGATTCGAAATCCATTGTCCTTAGGACTCGGGGGTTCAAATCCCTCTCTCGGCGCCAATGTAACTTCAAAATGGAATAAGATCTTCAGAATTTTTTAAGATAACAACTCTAGTTCCAGGGCCTATTCGTATTTGCGATCTACCTGCAAATTCACCTGATTCCCCATTTAAAATTGCAATTTCATCACCTCTTTCTATAGCAGCAGCAGAATTGGGAATAAATTGTTTAAATGCAACAGCACCGCCAGAACCAGAATTATCAACAATAGTTATTGACCATCTACGAATTCCTTTTCCATCGGGAAATGCATCAATGGACCAAACTCTACCAACAATAGATGCCCTAGTTTCAACTTCAACTATTGCATCATTAGAAGATTTTTCAATAGTACTAATCTGAGAAAGATTATCCAAATCCAGTACTAATTGCCCCTTCCATAAAGAAGCTAAAGAATTGTCAATTCTAACCCAAGAGCCTTCATTTATAGAGCGCGATACTTTCTTTGGGCCCCCATTTCGATGTATTTTTACCTTGGCACGATCATAACCATTTTGAAGAGTAAAAGATAAATCTATAGTTCCATTGGGACATATTTCTGGACCAATTAAGTTTATGACTTCCCCTGAGACAGTAAACCTAGTTTTCAGATTTCCTAAAGGAGTCACGGGCCAAGCGTGGCCAAAACGTTCTATCCTATCCATCATTGGTAATTCAATTTCATAATCGCTACCCTCACAAATTGCTCGAACATCGCACACCTTACATCTAGACAAAGGGTCTTGATCGATTGAAGGATTTGCAGGATTGCCTCCATTTTCAAATATATTCAAGGGTGTTGGATTAGTAGGGCAATCTGAAATATCGGGATCATGTGCATGAATTAATTCATATAAGTCCTTTAATTCTATACTTAATAATTCCATCTCTTTTACATCAGGTACTGGGACTTTCTTTGAAGTTCCTGTACCCAGATACCAAATTTCTAGTTCCGAAACTATGTCCAGCCTATCATGCGTTTCCCACCATAGCCATGCATAAAGTCGGAGTTGTTCCAAATAACCTGCAGATCTATCGCCTTTACCTATTGATGCTTTTAGGTCTACAATATTGATATTTCCTGACCATCGATAAACTAAATCATACTCCCCTTGAAACCATTCTTCTGGATGTGAACTAGTTTGTGAAAATGACCTGGCATCCGGATCGACAAACCAAGGTCTCGCAAATTCCCAAGCTTCAATCCAAGTCATTTGACCTTCAGTAATTGAAGGATTAATACACAGACGATTTCTTGGGAATCCATCTGGAGATGGCCAGAGTCCTCGATTCTGAGCAATTCTCCAATTTTCAAAATTTTTACCACCATTTTGGACGATACATCTTTCTAGTTCATTAAAATGTAGATTTAATCCTGATATGACCATATCTAATCCTTCTTGAGATTCAATATCTGACGAGTTTCCTTTCCTGTTTGGATTATTTTTCCAATCGTTGGTAGCCCTCTCCCAGCAATCATCAAAGTAATGAATTGCGCGTTTTTTGGCCCAATTTTCAAATTCAGAGCGATTTTTTGGCCAATTAGATTCAGGCAGTATTTTCAATTTGGGGCCTATCCACCCTTCTTGCTGGTCTAAAGCTGGAGATCCGTCTTCGAGAATTGGAGAAGTCATATCGTAGTCAGAATCAGGGAGCAAGTATAGAGGAGAGTCCCGTAATACTCTACAGATACATTCTTCAACGGCATTCCCTCTTATTATTTGGGGAGGAAGTGGCGATTTTAGACGCTCCCTCCAACCATAATACCATAATCGGGGGCAATTCCTCCATGCGATAACCTGAGAAGCAGATAGACGCCTAAAGGGACTAACTGAGGAATTCTCTAAGTTGGCTTTTCTGACTGGCACTATTATCACTGTGTGTGTTTAACTCTATGAATGTGTTCAGTATATTTCTATTTAGGATATTCATTCAACCAAATGAGAGACATTTCAATTCTTTCATATGTAGGCAATACTTCTACAAGTGAAACTGGGGCATCTACCTCATCTGCGATTGATTCAGCCACCACTAGAGGTAATTCAATTCTTTGATTAGCTTCGTCCCAGAATAGAAAGCGACTTGGCAAATTAGTTTCATTAATTATTTCTTGAATCCAAAATTCTTGATCTTCAGGGTTAGAATATATTGCACCAAAAATTAGTGTACCATCTTCAGTAAGAGTCTCATGAGGTGCAATGGTTGCTTCGCCTCTTCTTAAAAATCGTCGCCTTAATTGCCCTGCATCTTTGTATACTGCAGTACAAAATTTTAGACTAAATCCAAATGGATCTCGGATTACTTTATCAAGGGGATCGGGTAAACCAATCTCTGCAGCATTTATTCTGTCCCTCATTGCCATAGCCAATTCAGCAGAGCCGTTTGCACCAGCAGTTATCCCCGAAGATAAATTAAATCCGCGTAATTCCATATTTCCATGATTACCGACCGTAATTTCTAATTCATTTACATTCATAAATGAAATATCAAAATCTCTTAATTCTTCTAATAAGTCTAATAATTCTACTTCTTTGTCAGGCTCACAAGGCAATTCAACACCTGTCAAAATACCCGATTTATGGCAGGCGGAAATGGTATCTTTGTACTTTGAAGAATCTAACTTTAAAAAATGAAACCTAATTTCATCAAGGCCTGCGTCGGCAAAATCAATCGCCCACTCTGGGTTAAATGGAATACTAGTGTACATATGAAGATGGAAAGAAGGTCCGAATTCTTTCTTAAGACGCCTGATTCCTTCGAGTGTGCGCTTTCTAGCCATCAATGGATCTCCTCCTGTTATGCCTGCACCTGTCGCACGCATAGCACGAGCTTCTTCTATAACTTGATCAAAATTTTCACATTTTCTCTCATTTGCATACATCCAATCTATCTCTCTCCGATTTTCTGAAAGTGGGCAATAGTCACATTGCCAATGGCAATGCCCTGTAATAAATAATACCAATTTACTCCCCAGTTGACACTGCAAACAACCTTCAGTATCAGTAATATCGGGAGCTTCATGTAATTCTGGAACTTGGGGGAGCCTAAGTTGGTGAATCATACTAATATCTCCGAATAAATGATTGCCTGATCTACAAGCCAGCGGTGGAATCCGTTATCATGAGATAGTTCTGGATGAAACGATAGTGCGATTCTATTGAATTTTCGTACACCGACAACATCTTTACCAAATGTTGCTATTACAGAATTGGAGTCCTCAATGGATGAAAATTTAGGCGCCCTGATAAATATTCCAGGATAATTTCTCATTAAAAGGTTAGAATATATTTCGGCTTGAAATGATTCATTCTGCCTACCGTATCCATTCCTGATGATAGATGACCCTACGAGGGAATTTTTACCATCTCGCGGATCGGCCAAAAGTATGGCTCCTGCGCAAGTTCCTAAAACAGGAAGTTGTGGATTTTGCCTAATAAATTCTAATAATGATGGAATGAGGCCTGATTTTGATGAATTCCCAGTCAGGCGCATAGTTGTAGATTCCCCTCCTGGAATTATTATAGCATCAATTTTTGAAGAAAATAAATCATTTGATGTTCTGAGCTCCTTGATTTCAACTTCCATACCTGACTCTTTTGAGGCTTTTTCCAAAGCCACCATATGAACATTTCGAGCGCCTTGGAGCATAACAAGGCCAACACGTATCATAAGCCCCGGTCAAGCCAATATGAAATGAACCTCACCCCTATCAGATTATTTATCCGATGTAGTCAAAGACCTAATGCGCCTCCAACGGCTTATGGAGAATAATCAAAGAATACATAACTTTGGTGCAGGGCCGGCCATTTTACCAATAGAAGTAGTCGAAGAAGTGGCGGCTTCTCTGCCTAATATCCTAGGAAGTGGATTTGGCTTATTAGAAATATCTCATAGAAGTGAAATTTTTCAAGGAATAATGGATAATGCAATAAATAGTATAAGAAAAATTTTGAAAGTTCCAGATGAATATGAAGTATTATTACTACAAGGTGGTGCTTCTTTACAGTTTTATATGTCAGCTTTGAATATTTTGAAAAAGGGTGAAAAGGCTGATTATTTGATTACCGGCGGATGGTCTCAAAAGGCCCTTAAAGAAGCAAAGAGAATAGGTGATGCTGAAATTATCTGGACTGATGAAGGGAATAATTTCAAAATGGTACCGAGTAATGGCGAATATGAGATCAGAGATGATACAAAATATGTCCATTATACTTCAAATAATACATTATATGGCACACAGTACCATAATATTCCAGATAGTAAAGGTAAACCATTAATTGTAGATGCTAGTTCAGATATTACTGGAGTAGCCTTAGATGTATCTAAACATGACATAATTTATGCAGGCGCTCAGAAAAATTTAGGACCCAGTGGAGTTACTCTAGTTATTTTATCACCTTGGGCGATTTCTCAGGTGGATGATAATATTCCGTCAATGTTAAATTATCAAGTCCATTCTTCAAAGGGGTCAATGTTCAATACTCCAAATACCTTTGGAATATTTGTACTAAGCAAAGTATTAACATGGTTAGAGAGGAATGGAGGAATGGATGGCTCAATTAAAAGAAATCTAGAGAAATCAAATATAATTTATGAAGAACTAGATAGGACAGATTTTTGGAGGCCGCATGCGTCAAAGGACTCAAGATCAAGGATGAATGTAACTTGGAATCTAAAAAATAAAGAATTAGAAGAAAAATTTATCGAGGAATCATTAGAGGCTGGTTTTGGAGGCCTAAAAGGCCATAGAAGCGTTGGAGGTATCAGGGCAAGTATGTATAATTATTTACCTAAGGAAAGTGTTGAAGCATTGGTTGAATTCATGAATAAATTTGAATTTAAATATTCTGAAAAATAAATGCTACGAATTGGGTAACGTATAGTATTTTTGCCGAATACTGTCCAAAGTATTCAAACACTGTCAGCCATGGCAGTCGAAGCGTGCCCGCTACCGTAGTACTTGGAGCCCAATGGGGAGATGAAGGAAAAGGAAAGGCAATTGACCAGCTTGCGGCTGATTCTAGTTGGGCAGTTAGGTTTCAAGGAGGGAATAATGCAGGCCATACGGTGGTATACGGGGACACAACTTTAAAATTACATCAAATCCCATCAGGAGTCTCATCATTACATTGCTCAATGATACTTGGAGATGGCATGGTAATTGATCCATGGGTACTGGAACAAGAGTTAGATAGATGGTTTGATATCTCGGGAGAACGTCCAGAAGGGAAGAGGTTATTTATTAGTGAAAGGGCTTCGATAATACTTCCATTCCATAGATTATATGACAGTGCAGATAAGATTGTTGGAACCACAGGTAGAGGAATAGGGCCTGCATACCGTGACCGTATTGAAAGAGTTGGAATACGATTTGCAGATATCATAAATATTGTAGAAGATAATGAAGAATTAAATACAATTGTTGAGAGAATGAATACGCAATTAGAATCAGTTAAAGTGGAATCAAAAATTGAACTAAAGGCATTACAAAGTGACCTTCGCTGGATCTTATCGAGATATGGAGAATGTATAAAGCCAACTGGATTGATGATTGATTTTGCATTAAGAAATAATGAAAATGTACTCCTAGAAGGAGCGCAGGGAGCCATGTTAGATATTGACCAAGGAACATATCCTTTCGTGACTTCATCAGTTACATGTAGAGCAAATGCAACCCATGGTGCTGGTATACATCCTGGCCATGTCGAACAATGTTTCGGAATTACGAAGGCGTATACAACAAGAGTAGGTAATGGCCCATTTCCATCTGAATTGCCATTAGAGGGAGGGCCAGGCATGCATATGGCTAAAGTTGGTCATGAATTTGGAACAACTACGGGAAGACCCAGAAGAACTGGATGGCTAGATTTAGTGGCACTTAAGGAAAGTAATAGATTAAATGGCTATACTGGACTCGTGCTAACTAAACTTGATGTACTAGGAGGATTAGATGAAATTAAAATATGCATTGGTTACGAAATGGAAGGAAAATTATTGCAAATGATTCCTACCACTAGTATTGAATTAGCAAAATGTAAGCCAATATACGAAACCCATCCGGGATTTAAATCCTTATCGGACAAGGAATGGATATCAATGGCAGATAGATCAAGAAAGGAAAATATAGGATTTGATGTATTAAGTTCTGAAATGCATAACTATATCAAAAGAATAGAACATTTGGCAGGAGTTCCAATTGTTAGTATAGGAGTTGGCCCAGATAGAAGCGCATCCATTGCATCAACTAATGGCCCATTCGATATATCAAATAATTAGGCACAATGTTCTAATCAATTAACATGGCCCGATATAATATGGGATTTAAGGCCAAGGCCCGTAAGAAGAGAGACGACGCTGCTGCCAAGGCAGGAACTGATAATAAAATAAAAGAAGAGTACGTTGGTGAAACTAGGTGCGATGTAGCAGGATGTTCCAACTGGGCAGATAAAAAAATTGGAGGCCGGAGAAAGGCGTATGAATGGGCAGTTGATGTGTGGGGCGATAACGGAATATCCAATGATTCAAGAAGAGTGACGCTATGTAAGACACATTATAAAGTTGGGAAAAAACATAAGAAAGATGATCCAGATGCTTGGTCTTAGATGAATAAATTGTGCGTAAGAATATAGAGATGAGTCTCTTCGGGTTGGATATGAGTAGACAACCTCTCAATGAACCAATACTTGCATATGCACCTGGCTCAACAGAACGTGATATGATTAAAGTCGAATTAGAAAGGCAGATGAGCGAAGTAATTGAGATACCTTGCATTATAAACGGAGAGAAGATATTTACGGGCATCACTATCAATCAGGTAATTCCACATAATCATAAGCATATCATTGCTAAAGTTCACTTAGCAACAGAAAAAGAAATAAAAGCAGCTTGCAAATCTGCTGTTGAATCTCAAAAAGATTGGATTGAATTAGGATTGGAAGGCAGATGTGCTATATTTGAGAAATGTGCGGAATTATTAGCCGGTGATTGGAGAATGAAAGTAAATGCGGCTACAATGTTAAATCAATCAAAAACAGTTTATCAGGCTGAAATAGATGCTGCATGTGAATTGATTGATTTTTGGAGGTTTAATTGCCATTATGCTCGCGGATTTCATGATTATTTACAACCATTAGTATCTCCACCTGGAGTCGTTAATTCAACCGAAATTAGGCCATTAGAAGGATTTGTACTCTCGATAACTCCATTTAATTTTTCAAGTATTGCAGCTAATCTTCCAAGTGCACCTGCGATTGTTGGTTGTACATCTGTATGGAAGCCTAGTCGTAATTCATATCTTTCCAACTACGTCTTAATGGAATTAATGATGGAAGCAGGATTACCCCCTGGAGTAATAAATTTTGTTCCAGGATCTGGTGCAGAAATAACTGAAATTGCATTATCTAATGAAGATTTTGCTGGCCTACATTTCACAGGTTCCACGGCCACATTTCAAGGATTATGGCAAGAAATAGGACATGCATTACCAAAATTACGTTCATATCCAAGGATAGTCGGAGAAACAGGAGGAAAGGATTTCATAGTTGCCCATATGGATTGTGATAAAAATGGATTATTAGTTGCATTACTTCGAGGTTCATTCGAGTATCAAGGCCAAAAATGCTCTGCTGCTAGTCGGGCATATATTCCAAAGAGTGTTTGGAACTCAATTTCTGAAGATTTATGTACGGAAATAAGAAAAATAAAAATGGGTGATGCATTAGATTTTTCTAACTTTATGACGGCAGTAATAGATGAGCGATCATTTACCAAAATTACTGGATATATTGATAGGGCTAAAGAATCCAAAAATTGCGAAATAATCGTCGGAGGAGAATATAATCAAGATGTTGGATGGTTTGTAGAGCCCACGGTAATAGTTACGACTGATCCCTTGTCAGAAACGATGATAGAAGAGATATTCGGGCCGGTATTAACTGTTTTTGTATATGAAGATGAAGATTTTGATGATGTTCTAAAAATATGTGATGAATCATCATCATATGCGCTTACAGGATCCATATTTGCAAATCAAGAAGAAGATGTTATGAAAGCATTTGAATATTTAAGATTTACAGCTGGAAATTTTTACATAAATGATAAACCAACTGGAGCAGTAGTTGCGCAGCAACCATTTGGAGGGGCGAGAGCAAGTGGAACAAACGATAAAGCAGGAGGGCCGTTGAATCTTCTAAGATGGATTAGTCCGCGGTCAATTAAACGAACATTGGACATAGCACAGGATTGGAAATATTCATTTTTGGAATAAAAATGCATAATGCATATTTATATGCATATTAATATAATAATCCCCCCAGGGTAAAATGTGTTAGGTGCTAATGCCCAATTATGGCAAATTCGTTTACATTCAAAAATCGCTAATGAATTATTAAATAATGGTTGGCAACAAAATCAAGTAGCAAATATTCTTGGAACAACTCAAAGTACGGTAAGTAGATGGAAAGACCGGCCATTAATTGAATTATCATCCGAGGATGATAATTTTGAAATTGATAAATTAGCATCAATAATATCTTCTAATTTATCTAAAAATGGAGTTCCAGATAAGGTATCACTTGAGATAAAAATCGGTAAGGAATTTTCAAAGCTAAACTTAACAATAGTAAAGGAAGGACATAATTCAATAAATAATAGATTAATTAATTCGATGTCTAGAATTATAAATGAGTTCTTTAAATTGCCGAAATCACTCATTCCAGCAGTTGGAATAAATATTGCAACCTGCTCGAAAGATGTCAAGAATACTTCAGAAGTCATAGCATTTCCAGGTAGATTAAGGGTGTATGAAGGTAATTTTTTACAACAAGTTTTACCACAAATCGGTGCAAGCAAGCATCTTGCAGAAGTATTATTATCATTACGAAGCAAAGAATCAAATTCAAATGCTATAATTAATTTAAAATTACCAAGTAGTGCAATTATTAGAAAATTATCAGAGAAATTAAATCTAGAAATTTGCAATGCTCCAAGGGGAATTTCTGAGAAAAATGGAGAAATTCTTATTGACAATGGAGATTTTGGTTGGGAGCCCAGCCTCTATATAGCAGCCAATGGAGTAAATAAGATACCAAAAATTGTCAATGAATTAATATTAATATGTAAAGAGGATTAAGATTGAGGGATTAAATGAAAAAAAGAAATATAAATAATATAAAATTAATAAATACTATGATGTTATTTTTAATAATAATATCCTCAGTGTCATCAGGTTGTTTAAGCGAGAATGACGATGATACCAATGTGACTTTGAATATTGTTTCATATGATGCATTAGGAATAAGTCAAGATTTATTAGATCAGTTTACCAATGATAGTGGGATAAATATTGAGATAACGAGGGCAGGAGATGCAGGAGGAGTTTTATCAATGGCAATACAAACTAAGAATACAGGATTATTTGACGTTTCCATAGGAATTGACAATTCATACCTCGGCACTGCATTAGTAGCAGATATTTTTGAACCGTTGGACACCGATAGAGAAATTTTTTCAGAGCGGGCATTATCATCATATAATGGAAATTTAGCTATTCCTTTTGACCTAGGAAGTGTGTGCATCAATTATGATTCTAGTTATGTAGATGGGGAAAATATAACTATACCGACATCTTTATGGAACTTCACAGAATCACACTGGGATGGGAAGATTGCAATAGAAAATCCTCGTACAAGTAGCCCGGGACGAGCATTTTTTATATCAACTATTGATTATTTCGATAATGATGAAGATGAGGGGACAAATTATATTAATTGGTGGAAGAATATGAAAGATAATAACGTAATAATTACAGATAGTTGGACCACTGCATATGAAACACATTATACAGGTGGCTATGGACAATGGGGCGAAGGCTTCATTGGAGATGCATATGCAGTAGTTTCATATTGTCATTCTCCTGGAGTTGAGGCATATTATGGTGAAAATTGGACGACTTCGGTGGCCCTAGATTTAGAGGGTGCATCATTTTCTCAGATAGAGTATATTTCTATGTTGAAAGGAACGGAAAAAAAATCTTCTGTCAATATCTTTGTAGATTGGTTGGTATCATATGAAATAAATTCTCAGATGTCTACAATAAATTGGATGTACCCCTCCATAATTGGAGGAAATTTAACTGAAACTTCTGGATATCGGTGGCATTCAGTAGTGCCAATTGATTGTGAAATTGAAATTTCAGATATAGATGACAATATCGCATATTGGCTTGATGAATGGGACATAACAATGGCATGAGAAGATCATATGAAATTAAAAATAATAATAGTACTTATTTGGTCTATACTTGTAATTGGACCACCAATTATTGCTTGGCAACAACTTAACATCGTGGCAGAAAAAAATATATTCGAAACTATAATTGAATTTGATAATAAATTTCAAACACGTGATTCCATAGAGTTTACGTTTTTAGTTGCATCATATTCAACAATATTAACGCTAATATTAGGAGTTCCTTTAGCATGGAATTTAGGCAGATATAAATGGAAGTATGGTACCATTCTTCGAAGTTTATTCACCGTACCTTTTGTTATGCCTTCAATATTAGTTGCTATGGGATTTCTATCACTCTTAGATTGGTTTGAAGTATTTTTTGGAATTAATGATTCAGAAAATTTGAGATTTTATTTATTATTATTATCTCATGCTTGGTTTAATTTGGCATTAGTAGTAAGATTATGTGAGCCCGTTCTTTCAACTATTGATTCATCATATGAAGAGTCAGCATTTTTATTACCAAGAGGAAATAGTAAATTTAAAAGATTCAAAAATCTATGGTTACCCCTTCTTTGGCCAAATATTTTGGCATCTGCATCTTTAACTTTTATTTTTTCATTCACGTCTTTTGCATTAGTAAAATTTATAATTCCTACAAAACGAAATTTAGAAATAGTTATGTCAAATCAGGCAGAATGGGCAGGAATAGATATTCCAGCACTTGGACAAACGCCTTCAGAAATCATTCTTGCTTCATCGAGTATTCAATTACTGACAATTATAATTGCTCTAGCGATATCATCAAAATTACAATCAAAATCTTTTGGGCATCAACTTTCGAGTCTTGACGATAAGCGAATAGAAGTATCTTTTTTTAGTAAACGCGGCCTTTACATAATAACAATGTTAATAGTAATTATATTGCCATTAATTTCATTAATTTTATCCTCATTCTTAATTAGAAATGGAGGGAGTATGTCTTGGACGACCAAAGGATGGAGTGCTGCATTTGGAGGGACGCATTCTCCAACCAACATGTATCAAGCATTATATTCATCAATTAAATATGCCACAATATCTATACTGATTTCTTTACCAATTGGATTCATACTTTCAGACATTATTAATCAATTAGAAAGGAAGGATTCAATATTTGCAGTTATCTTAGATATTGTGGTTATGCTCCCTCTTGCATTATCTGCAGTTATGGTTGGACTTGGAGTATTAGTTGGAATAATAAGAACAGATCCAGAATTAGCTCGGTCTTGGTGGATTCCAATTTATGGGCATATCATGATAACGACACCTTTTGTAGTAAGAGTATTATTACCTGCGATGCGAAACCTTGATCCTGATCTGGAATTCTCTGCTGCATTACTCGGGGCTGGATATTTTAAAAGGCTAATTAAAATAAAGATACCAATCCTAACTCCTTCAATCATAGTTTCTTCAAGTTTAGTATTCGCTATTTCTCTAGGCGAGTTTGGATCCTCATGGGTAGTCCTAAGATTTACAGAATTCACAACACTTCCAGTCATGATTGGAGACATACTTAGTCGGCCAGGATTTGATCCAGTAGTTAGATCTGCAGCAAATGCGGCTGGCTCTACATTGTTGTTAATGACATTAATATTATTTATATGCGTCGAGAAATTTAGGCCAGTTGGTAGCGGAGGTGAATTTTGATGTTGATATGTAAAGAAATAAATAAAACATATTCACAAAAAATATTATCAAATTTTAATCTGAATGTAGATCCTGGTGAAATCGTTGCTTTACTTGGGCCCTCTGGGTCAGGTAAATCTACTCTTTTAAAAATAATATGTGGCTTGGAGAAATTAGATTCCGGAGATATAATTTTCAATGGGCAAAATTTAGAAAATATTCTACCCGAAAAAAGGGAGATAGGGATGGTATTTCAAAAACTCGCACTATTTCCACATCTTAATGTTAATGGGAATATAAAATTTGGATTACCTCAAGAATCGAATATTAGTGAAATATCCATAATGTTGAATCTATTGGGGCTGAAGGGTTTTGAAAAACGTAAAATCCAAACTTTATCCGGCGGAGAGGCCCAAAGAGTTGCATTGGCTAGATCATTGATTGCTAAACCAAAAATGATATTATTAGATGAACCTTTTTCAAGCCTCGATACAGATATCAAAATAATTTTAGCAAAAGAAGTAAAAATCTTGTTAAAAAAATTGAATATTGCAGCAATATATGTGACACATGATTTGAGTATTGCTAATAAAATAGCAGATAGGATTGTTTATTTAGACTCTAAAAAATAATAAATTAAATAACTAATATAATATATGTTATCTTCGGGTTAGATGTATGGATGCTAGGAACTCGCCATTAAAATTAGTTATGCCATGGAATAAACTCTGGGGCGGGACTTGGAAGAGAAGAAATATTTTTAATGGAAAATGGTTTATTCTAGAAATGTTTTTATTTGGAGCAATATTTATTGCAATTCCATATTTTTTATCAAATAATATTGCTAGCATATATTTAGAAGATACTTTTAAGATGTTTCCTGAAAATAGATATGATAGATCAATACCTGTTATTAATTGGATGATTGTACCCTATACTGTATTATATTTATTTTATCCAACCACATTAATACTTGCGCCCAAAAATGATAAGGGCAGAATGGAATTGATTACGGCAATGCAGATGTTAATTATGGCAAATATATTCTGCGTTGTGTTTTTCCTTTTATTTCCTGCTGAAATAGATATGAGGGATGCAATAGATTGGAATTCTATGAATAATTTGGAATTACTATTTTTTGAATTTATTCACACTTCGGATAGACCATGGAATGCATGGCCGAGCTTGCATATCGTACATTCATATTTTTTAGCTAGGTTGATGACTTATTGGGTAAAAAATAACTATTCAGAGAATAAATTTGCTAATATCTTCCTAGGAGTACTATGGATTGAGTGGTTTTTATTATGCATTAGCATACTTACAACAAAGCAGCATTATATGTTTGATTTATTTTCTGGGGGCATAGTGGGAATAATAGTATGGAAATTATATCAACCCGTACTTGAAAAAATATCAGTTAGAGGTGCAAAGAAATTAGCAAACGATGCAGGATGGGTTTAGTATCCTTCATAGTAATCAAAAGTAGGAAGGCTATCGGGTTAACGTGGAAAATACTCTCGACTTCAGTATCTTAAAGGATAGGGATACTTGGAAGTCATTTGGTATTGCAGTAATATTATTCAGCATAATAGGATATTCATCACTTTCATTATTTGGAATATCAACATCGGCTTATGGACTTTCAGATGACATTCAAACTACACCTGATTTCTTGGTTCCAACATTGAATAGAACAGGAATTGATAATTTAGCAGATGTCGATTCAGATGGGATACTAAAACTATCAGATTTAAGGGGAAAAATCGTAATATTAGATTTTATGGCAATTGATTGTAGTAATTGTCATTTGGTTCAGGAACATATTGACCAAAACTTAGATGAATGGAATAATTTAGAGGGCGAATATCCCATAATTGTACTTTCAATAGCATCATGGTACGCCATAGAAAGTTTTGAAGATATAAATTCTACATTTGGAAATGAAGATTCATCAAAATATATGAGATGGCCTGTCGCAAATGGGGGCCGTGAAACGGTCATAACTGAAAATGGAGCCGGAGATTTACTTGAATATTACAATATATTAGCAATACCTTATATTTTGGTCATTGATCATGAAGGTTATGCAATTGCTAGAGAAAACACAGGATTTCCATTAGATAAATGGAAATCTTTTGATTCATCCATAGAAATGGCAAACAAAGGTGAAGCTGACAATTTAAGATTTGGCATTTCAAAATCTGATAATTCAATATCTGGAGTATTTTTTATTGGATTATTTATAGGATTTTTAGTATATTTCAGCCCATGCGCATTTCCAGTACTTCCATCTTACATAACTTATTATCTTAATTTAGGAATGAGAGAAGATGAATTAAGAGAAAGTGGGAAGCTCATAGGAAGAATTCCTAATTCATTAGAAATTGGAAGTTTTGCTGCATTGGGTCAATTGACATTTTTTTCCATAATTGGATTTGCTTTATATGGCCTTGATGGCTTAATAGATATCTCTGGATTTTTATATGATATTGCATTTATAATTGCGATTATACTCATAATTCTTGGAACGCTGATGCTGCTAGGATGGACATCAAATGCCTTAGTAAGTATTCAAAGGATAATTGATAAATATCAAAATACAGAAAATGATAATATTTTTACTCCAAGAAGAAATATGTATGTTTGGGGAATAGGATATTCTGCGGCATCAGTAGATTGTACGGCTGCAGCAGTTTTTCCATTTATGGCATGGCTAATTACAATTGGTAACAGCGCACTTATTTCAGGGATGGCAGGTTTAATAATATCAGTAAGTTTTCTTATGATATTAGTAACGATACTAGTAAGTTCTGGCAGACAGTCAATTATTAAATTCCTCAGAAGTTCAACAGTAATTATCAAGGGAATTGGGTCTTGGATGATGATATTTGCCGGCATAGGACTAATGATTTATCTGACACAAACCGAAAAAATAGCGTCATTGATTGGTTAAGAATTATTTATTGGCTGTATTAAATCACCTATTATAGGTTGAATATTTGACCATATCTTATTGTGAACACTTTCAACAGTATCTCTTGTTGGGATTAGAATAGCCCCTAATTCTTCTGATGAATTTTCAAATTCCTTTCTCAGTAATTTTTGATACTGTAAGAAGGACGATGTTATTGAAGGAGATAAGGCTAAATCCATTCCAGATTCAAAATGGTTCAAAGTTTCTAATTTTTCTCCGAACATTATTCGATTTAAAAGTCTACGAGGGCCGCAATGTAAAATGACTGTTACATCAGGTTTGGGTATATCCAAGTACAATGATTTAATCCAATTTGAATCTCCTCCCCTAACTTTTTCTCTAATTTCTGGAGTTAAATTATACCTATCAGAGATTATCACAAAACCTGCGAGTAGTAATGGTTCAACATCATTCTTTATCTGATCATGTAAGTCTGTTGCGTACAATAAAGCTCTCGTCCTCCAATTTAGTTGATGGATATCATCATTATGAGATTTTAATAATTCTCCCATTAACTTTGATCTTGCAAGTCCTATAGTATGAGTCGCGACCCCATGCGCCTCTAATCTAGCGGCCAATAGCCTTGCATGAAGGCTACGCCCAACTTGGTCAGGCCCTTCCAATACAATCAATTTTCCTGGATAAGTCAATTATTCAACTACCTCCTTATAACTTAACCAATCGATTTCTGATTGGCTCAAATTCTCTGCTAAACGATCTGCATAATCAATCACTTCAACATTTGATAAGTCGATATTTTCTTCAAATATTTTCCTAGTTCTTTTTTGTACTTCAGGCACAGTTCCAGTTGCATCTAAACGCAATATTCGTTCGTTTTTGACTAATTCATCATAAATTTCAGAAACTTTTTCTTGAAAGATACGATAAGATTCAAATGGATCATTGGACCAATTCATATCCATCCCTGCTTCATAATACTTCAATGTGGGGCGGCCATTTGCTATTCGATCATAACTAACATCTACAGGAACGTCAAAATATATAGTTAAATCTGGTTCTCTAGCGAATGAATAGGTGGTTTCTATACTCTCTAAGGGGACGCCTCTTGAACCATCTCTCGCCATAGCCGTATACTTATAACGATCACAAATTACTATACCCCCAATTTTTAGTACTGGTTCTATCTGTTGAGCCCATCGATCTGCAAAATCTGCTGCATGAATTAAATGAAATGTAGAAGGTAAAAGTCTACGATTATTTTTTCCTAATTTTGTGGCCTGTCTTACGATTTTACTAGAGTTCCATTCTGTATGGTAAACGGGTAATCCTTTAGCTCGTAACCAATGATAAAGTAATTTTGCTTGTGTACTTTTACCAGAGCCATCCATGCCTTCAACGGCTATTAGAATACCCCTATTTGACATTTCTTTCTCTCCTTTGCTTGTAATTGGCAATCGTTGTAGTAATCGGTAGCGATAATTGCCTATTATACTGTAGGTCATTTGAAAATAGAAAAAATCTTTTTTTCATAAATTAGCAAAATATTGAAATATAAATATTTGAATAATTCAGGCATAAACTTCCCTAGAGTCCCTATGAGTTTGAATATTCATAAGGATTTCAGCAACATTAATTGAATAAGAGCAAATACGCCTTAACGACTCTGACATCTTATCCATGAATAATGCATCTTCGAGGGCAATATCGCTACGTCTGAGTTCCTCTTCATACTGCATTAAATCCGCTCTTGCAGCGATTAGTTGTGATTTTGCCTTGTGTATTTCCGAAATTTTTCTCTTTCTTAAATTTGCCATTAATAATTTAATTGAGGTTTGCCAAATAGGTATTACTGAAACTGGTAAAGAATTCATATTTATCCCTCCGGGGACATTATAATTCCTTGCTAAATCGCATAAATTATAACTATGATCACCCATTCTCTCTAATGTTCTAACTAGTTTACATAATTCTGCTGCTTCCCATCTTGAAGTACCTAATGAATCTTCGATACTTGCGGATTCCAATATTTCTCCTGCTTGTCTTTCCAATAATAATCTTAAAGCATCAACCTCATTTTCTCTTTCATCTGCATCATCTAATATTTCTAAATCGCCTCCTCTCAATATTTCAGAAAAGTCTCTAATCTGGCTGGATAATAGTAAATACATTCTATTTATACTGGAAAAAAAAGGCATTTCAGTAGGATTTAAGAGACTAATTAATTCGATCTCATAGTCTAATTCATTTGTAATTTCCATTCCACTCGTAGATCTAACAAATTTACGAAATATCCGTTTTTGATCCCTCGAAAAGGTCTTATTTGATTTTATATTTATCTTATGAGCGCCTGCTAGATAAGCAGCGACCAAGTGATCAAATAACATATGATCCGGGATTTCATTACATTCTATATTTACTAATCTTAGCCTTTTAATTGAAGAAGCATCTGCAATTACTCGAAGTGTTCCTGATGGACGCCATTCTATTCGAACTTGATCTTTGGAAGATAATCCATGGTCAGTTACCCATTTTTTGGGTAGGCTGACAATATATGTAGAGCCCCCAGTTAATTGTATTTTTCTAACTTCAGAGCGATTTGCACTGGCATCTGACATATTTATCCCAATACTACATTAGATATATACTTGTATATTACTAGCAGTAAAGCGTTTTTGTTTGTAACTATATAGATTCTATATTATTGTAATCAAATACTTAACATGTATCCTATGGAAACTATGGAGCCGATAATGACTGTAGTATTGATACTTTCAATTGCAGTTTGCGCATACATGGCATGGAATATCGGTGCAAATGATGTTGCGAATGCAATGGGGACATCAGTAGGATCTCGTGCGTTGACACTTAAGCAGGCTGTTGTCATAGCCGCTATATTCGAATTTTTAGGTGCTTTTTTCGCAGGTGATGCTGTCACTGACACCGTACGTAAAGGAATACTGACTGTTGATTTTGAAACCGTCACTGATGAATTTGCAAATGATTTAATGTATGGATTCATATCTGCTATGATGGCTGCAGCGGTTTGGTTGACAGTTGCAACTAGATTTGGCCTACCTGTATCCACAACTCATTCAATAATAGGTGGGATTGTTGGAATTGGATTAGTTCTTGAAATTCAACATAGCACTTCACTAATAGATTGGGACGTAGTTCGAAAAGTTGTAATGTCATGGATAGCAAGTCCATTGATGGGAGGAATTTTAGCTTTCATGACATTTTTTATAATTAGATTATTAATATTAGAATCAAATGATCCAATTGCAAGGTCTAGATGGTTGGCACCAATATTGGCATTTCCAACATTTTTCACATTGGGTTTGGCACTTCAATTTAAAGCATTGAAAGGATTCATTGCCAAGGCTGAAACAAATGGATGGATTGGAGATAAATATGATTGGTTACCTGTTAAAGAAAATGGCGTATTTAATCCGTTTGCAGAAAATGCCTGGTTCCCAATTAATTCCCTAATGGTTTCAGCTATAATCGGCATTATTGCCTCATCAATATTATGGTTTGTACTTAGAAATTATGAATTTAAACGCCAGGGAGAGAGTTTTCAAGGAGTGGAGAAAATATTTGTTTGGTTACAAATAATTACGGCTGCTTATGTTGCATTTGCACATGGGGCAAATGATAGGTCAAATGCAATTGGGCCAATGGCGGCAGTATACGATATTCTCTCAAGCGGAGGTGAACTTTCATCACAAGTAGATGTACCACTTTGGTTAGTTCTTCTTGGTTCTGCAGGTATCGCGATTGGAGTAATGACATGGGGGTGGAGAGTTATGGAAACAATAGGCACCAAGATTACAGAAATAACTCCTACTCGTGGATTTGCTGCAGAATTTGGTGCTGCAACTACGATTCTACTATTTTCGATGCCATTCCTTGCAGTTCCCGTTTCCACCACACATACTCTGGTTGGCTCAGTAGTAGGAGTTGGCCTAGCAGGAGGAGCTAAAAATGTTGATTTTAGAGTATTTGGTAAAATTGCTGCTTCATGGGTTGCGAGTTTGCCTGCTGCTGCGTTTGGCTCTGTCACAATTTATATGGCGATGGGTTCAGACCCGTTAAAATTAATCGTAGTATTGCCAATTGCATTTTTTATCGTAGGCTATATAATGTGGAAAACCAAGGATGACGAAATTAATATTGAAGATGCATTGGCTGACGCAGGCGGAAATAAAGATATTATGCCTACTGTTTTTGAATTATTCCATTCCCATGCAGTGATAGTAGAAGAGACCGTAGAGCACATGCTTACAGCCGTTGAAAAAGCAACTAATGGTGAAGATCCATCTGAAGAAATAAAGGCTACAATTGAATCAGAATTAAGGGCTGACGAATTAAAGAATATTCTTCGTACTAAAATTGGAGAAAGTAAATGGAAGTTACTAATTGATAGTGGAGAGTTCATTTACATGTTGGGAAGACAGGACAGGATAGCAGATTATGCACAGAATGTTGCTGAACAACTTTCATTTAGAGAATTATATGATAATGCAGAGGCGCGTAGGATGGTATTTGAGATGGCAGAATCAGTAAAAAGGACAACATCATTATATGAAGATACGGTCCTTCACCTGAAGAATTTGTCGCTATCAGGACATACCAAAGCAGATAAAGAGAAATTACGTGATTTTATTCATAAAGTAAACGTGGCAGAACATGAAACAGATTTAGTAGAAAGTAGAGCAGCAGGTTTTGTATTCAGTTCAGGAAGTGATGATCCCTTGGCCGCCGTACACATGTACAGAGTTCTTCAAAGATTAGATGATGTAGCAAACGCTTGTGAGGATGCTGCCAACGCTTTCCTGCCTATTGTCTACAATTAAATATTCACATTTCGAGGGAAGTGATTATGAAGTACTGCTAATCCGGTTAACATATGGCTACGAGACATCCTGTGGCAGAAGCAAGACTACTTAAGAAGTGGATTTGTATGAATTGTTCAGCTACGCATCGCGGAAGCAAACCTCGAAGCTGTAGAAAATGCTCCTATAACAAACTAAGACCAAAGGCTGTTGAAAGAAGGTCTACATGATTTGTCAATAGAGTCTGTTTGGCTCGAAGGTTTCGCAATAAGCATAACCTTGATATTTGCATTGGGTCCACAAAATGTATTTATTTTAAGGCAAGGTTTGATGAAAAATCATGTTTTTATATCTTGCCTAGTGTGTGCATTTTCTGATGCTTTATTAATTGCTGCTGGAGTCCTAGGAGTAGGTGCATTCATTTCTGAAATTGAAGAGATTCAAATATGGATTTCAATATTTGCGTGTTTATTTCTAACAACGTACGGAGTAATGAGATTAAATTCAGCATTAAATCCAATAGGAATGGAAGTAAATTTAGAGGAGACAAAAAGTGTTAAAACGACCATAATGGCAGGTTTGGCATTTACATACCTTAATCCGCATGTATATGTGGATACTTTACTCCTAATAGGGGGTGCTTCAAGCAGATATGTCGGAAATGAGCAAATTTTCTTTGGATTAGGTGCCGCAAGTGCATCATTTATTTTCTTCTTTTCATTAGGTTATGGCGCTAAACTTATGTCTCCAATATTAAATAATGCAAAATCATGGAGAATTATAGATCTCATTATTGCTGTAATCATGTTTAGTATTGCTGGATTCATAATTTCGCCATATTTATTTTAATTGTAAAATCTTTTTTAATGAATTTATAAAATAAAATATCTGATCCGTAGTATTATCTATATGAGGAGATATACGTATATATCCTGAGCGACTAGTTACTAAAATGCCGTAATCTTCTTGGAGATTTCTAACAACTTCTTTTGGGTCAAAATAATCAGGAATCTGAATACATATAATTCCACTTCTCTCCGAATCCTTCAAAGGAGAAATGATAGTTAAATTACTTTTAATACACTCCTTGATTATTATATCTGTTAATTTTATACTATTTTGCCAAACATTTTTAATTCCCATTTGATTTATTTGATCAATAGATTTGGCCAGACCTAAAGCGGCTCCAAAATTAATAGTTGAAAATTCAAAACGACTTGCATCTAAAGGTAATACAAATCTTTTTGCTTGCATATCCCAGATATCATTATGACTTCTAAAACCTAATAATCCAGGCATCAAGGATGAGTGCAACTTTGGATTAATATATGCAACAGCAGCTCCAAAGGTGCCCCTCATCCATTTATATCCCGATGCTACAATAAAATCTAATTCTGACTCTTGGACATCTATGGGGAATACCCCCATGGATTGGGTTGCATCGATTACTATTAGAGCACCTACATCATGGGCTGCATTTGCAAATAAATTCAAATCATAACGCTGACCAGAAGAGTATTCTACATGAGATAATGTCAGGATAGATGTATTTTTATCTATTAATTTTAGTATATCAGCAGGATTAGTATAATTATTTTCATCATAGGAGGCTAATCTTATTTCCGAGTTAAATTCCATCGAGACCCTGGTCCATGGATATACAGTTGAGGGGAAAGATGCTTGCGTAGATACAATATTACAGCCATTTTTAGGTGCTAAGGCCCATGCTATAGAACAAATTAATTCAGTAGCACTTGATCCTACGCAGATATCACTTATTTCGCAATTTAATAAATTTGCTGTAGATTTTCGTAGAGGCATCATGGCATTTTTTTCCGAATTTGCATCAAATTCCGCAGCGCCGCAACTGGCCAAGGAATTAGCCCATCCTAGATTTTCTTTATGTGCTACTTCAGCGGTAGTTGCTATATTAGCATAAGATAAATTAACCCATTTATCTTTTTTATCATTCAATCTAATTCCTCAATATTATGACTCATATTGAGCCATTTATTAATGATTTCGTAATCATAGAGTTTATCTTACTTCTGTAAGTAATGTTTCCAAAGCGGTTTGTATTTGAAGGCAAAGGGGACCATAGTGACCAGGGAGATTTGGATCATTAAAAATATCATCTAAAGTTGATGCCGTCATTCCAAGGCGGATGTCCATATCTTTATTCTTATTCAAAAGCCATTTATCAACAGCATCTTTTGCTGCTGATCGAATATTACGAGGAACTTGGGTATCATCTAATTGTCCTAGTACTTGAGCGATTTGTTGAATACGAGTCTCGAGGTCTGACATACAATCATCTCTGAGGCCGGCGACTAGAGATGTATCCTTAAGCGCATCCCTTTTTCTTGCACCACTAACTACCAATCCAAGAGGACCAAGGCATATCAGTATTAGCCACCCCCATTCCAACTCCTTCCAATTTTAGTGCAATTAAACCCACAGATTTAGAATTATCAATTAATTCATCTAATCCCCAATTCATGCCTTCAATTAAAGAAAAGTTAGAATTACTAATTTTTTCTAATACTCTATAGCTTAGAAGCTTCTTAGTTATTTCTTCGCCATTACCAGTTGCTGCAACAGAAATACCTTTTTTAGTCCAAAATCCTGACCCAGGCAGAGGTACATCTCCAACTCTCCCAGGTGGCCGATATGAACATCCTCCAGTACTTGTTGCACATGCGAATAAGCCATTTTTATCTCTCGCTATCACTCCAATTGTATCTCCCATTCCTTCAACAGGTTCCCTACCTTCAACTGGCGAGTTAACAAATCCTCTTTCATCAGCCCATTTCCTAGCTCCATCTCCAGTAAGTCCATTTATTTCTTCATCTAAAAGTGCTTTAGCTACTTTTATTGGATTAGGAGTATTTTCAATGGCTATTATAAATCCGATTCTACCATCACAAGTTTGAATTGATGCATCAAGCTGTACAGAACCATCGATCCTGAATACACCTCCTGTTCCTGCATTAAAAACTGGATCGTTTTCTAAAATTACACATGCTTCCACCGCTGCATCTATTGCCGAGCCGCCGGATTTTAATATGATTGATGCCTTATTTACTGCTATATCGAGGTTAGTTTTTCTTTTAGGCCCGGGTCCGGCCCCCCCGTGGGCAATAACAGCTGGTATATACATACTCAGTCATCATCAGTATGGGCTTTTGATAGTTCTGAAATATTTGTCAGCCTTAATTGTAAAAGTGTAGCTATTATGAATATAATACCAGCGACTCTGAACGATGTATGATATGTCCAAAAACCTGATCCCTCTACTGTCAATGACCAAATATATCCTGCTAAGAGTGGCCCAAATATTCTAGCCAATGCACCGTATCCTTCTTGTGCCCCCATTACCATTCCTAGTTCATGTCCTTGTTTTGAAGATTCGAAAGTTAGTAATGATGATTGAGTAGGAGAAAACAAACCATTACCGATTGATATTAACGCAGATGATAAAAATATCATCCAACTCAATTCACTTGGAACATATGGGATACTGGCAATTCCTAAACCACAAATAATAGTCCCAAAAATCATTAGTTTCCTCATTTCAAATATTTTTGTTAATTTGCCAATTAAACCTCCTTGAATTATTACGCCCATTAATCCTATAAAAGCAAATACCCATCCATTTTGCATTGCATCAAAACCTAATCCGCCTTCTGATGGGCTCATTGCAGTGAATAATATAAAGATTCCATGCATCATACTAAATCCAAAAAAGAATAAGAAATTAGTAAATATTAGTGTTGATATAACCGGAATCTTTACTACTTTTATTATATCAGTAAATGTCCCGCTTAAACGATATAGAACTGATCTAGAATCTGATACTCTTTTTTCTTTTGGTAAGCTTTCTGGCAACAATGTTATTGCCAATAAGAAAGAGATTGAAGATAAAAGACTTGAAAGTAGACATGGCAAAAGATAGGGAAATTTGATCCAAAAATCATTATCAAACGGACCCCCAATGCCCGATGCTGGATTTGATAATAGACCACCAACAAATGGCCCTATCATAAATCCAAGTCCAAATGCTGCACCAATGGCGCCCATTCTACTGGCCACCATATTTGGTTCACTAATATCTCCAATGTATGCCCTTGCAACTGCTATATTTCCATTGCCAGCACCAGCAAGGAAGCGGGCTAAAAGTGCCATCATTAGACTTCCTGATAATCCAAATACTGTGAAGAAAATAGTATTCATCAATAATCCAAATAGCAAAATAGGCCTTCTACCTATCCTATCACTTATTGAACCCAATATTGGAGTAAATAAAAACTGCGCAAATGAATAAATTGATATTATTATTCCAACCCAAATATCACGATTACCGACATTATTTATTCCATCAGATATGGCTAAATCCTGAACAAAATAAGTTAAAAAAGGAATTACTATAGTAAATCCAATCATATCTACAAATACGACAAGAAATAAAATACCCATTGGAGAGCGTGACACCTGCCCCATATATGTCTACAGAGATAGGTTATTCGCTTATGATATAGATAGTAAATAAATTACTTATGTAGAAGGCTGAGTTTCCTTACCTGTCGAAATGGTGTCAACGACGTTTGCCAACCTTTCAACTAGACTTATTTTCTCTTCAGAACCAACAAGTGCATTTTGTAAGACCTCATCTAATGAGTCTACAGGAATAATTTGAATTTGCTTTTCCCATTTTTCATCTATTAGTACATCTTGTAAGTTTGACCTTGGAATTATTATCCTGCTGATGCCAGATTTGGCTGCAGCTTCAATTTTTGCCGTAACGCCACCAATAGGAAGAACTTCTCCCCTAACAGAAAGCGAGCCTGTCATTGCTAGATTTTGATCTATTGGGATTCCTTCAAATGCACTTATTATTGCTGTTGCCATTGTTATAGAGGCGCTATCTCCATCGACATTATGAGTTCCTGGAAATTGTACATGTATGTCATAATCTTTGATATCTTTGCCAGTTAGTTTTTTTACAACGGCAGTAATATTTACTACACTTTCCTTAGCAAGATCAGATAATCCCCCTGTTGCTATTACATGACCGGATCTGCCTTGGGTTGGAGTAACCATGGCCTCTACAGGCAATACTATGCCAGAATAATCCGAAAGGCCACTATCGGCACCTAAAACGGCTAAGCCATTTACCCTACCTATTCTGTTGCCCGTATTGACCAGCATCGAATAATCAGCTTGTCTTTCGATATATCTGTCTGCAACCTGCTGTTCTAATGGTTTTGCAATCATTCTCGCCCTGATAACATGTTCTGATCGAGTTAATGGTGCATCTTCTTCCGCTGCTAGGTCCCCTGCAATTCTAACCAAACCACCTAGTTCACGAAGACGGAGAGAAAGTTTTCCTCTCCTGCCGCTCCTCCTTTGTGCTTCCTTTAGAATTAATGAAGTAGAATCTCGATCGAAGTGAGGTATATCTTTACCTGAAGATTTGGATTGTTCATTGGTTACTTCTTGGGCTATAAAACGGATTAATCTACGACGATTACGTGCAGTATCCCTCATATCCGTATTGACGTAAACCTCATACCCATAACCCCTTATCCTACTTCTTAATGCTGGATGCATTTGTTTGATGCCATCCAAATTTCCTGCAGCTATTAGAATAAAATCACTGGGAACTGGTTCGGATTTAGTTAGGGCTCCTGATGATCTTTCAGAACGTCCACTGATTGCTAATTTTCTTTCCTGCATTGCCACCAATAGGGCTTGTTGTTCTTCCATCCTCAACATTCGAATTTCATCAATGTATAAAACGCCTTTATTCGCCCTATGGACGGCACCTGGTTCAACCCTTTCGTGAGCAGGCGTAGCTAAATCCGCTCCAGATTGAAATGGGTCATGCCTAACATCACCCAACAAAGCTCCGGCTAGTGTCCCAGTAGCATCAATAAATGGAGGAGATTCACTTGAATCATGTTTTATTAATAATTTTGGTATGTTAGATTCATCTCCAGAAGTCAGTCTAGTTCTAAGGAAAAAATAGCCAAATATTAATAAAAAAGATCCAAAAATGAATGTTATGACTTCGCCCGTACTTATTGTGGCTAACAAAAGTGCAGCGCCAACCACAAGTACGATGAATAATAAAGTACGGTTTGTTTTTTCTTTTTGGATTTTTATATGTGCTTTTCTTTCTGACAATATTGTCGAGCCCCTGCCCGCTGGGACTGTTCGAACTTTTGGTTCATTTTCATCATCTACATTCCTGTAAACTAAAATATCTTCTAAGTGTTCCTTGGGCAGAAATTCTGTCATTGATCTAGCGAGCATAGATTTACCAGTTCCTGGTTCACCAACCATAATTACGTGCCTGCGTTGTTCTGCAGCCTTCCGAATGACAATTGATGCTGCTTCTTGCCCAATTACCCTATCGACTAACTTTGTAGGAATTGGAACATCTTGCGTAGATTCCATTTTTATATCTTTAATCCATTCTTCAACTGGAATATCACATATTTCATCCGTATCTTCAGCAGCACCGAATGCTGCACCGTCAGACCATGAATCTAATGGATCGGGTGCAGAATCTAAATTATCTGAGATTTCATTTTCCTCAACCATAAACACCCCTCTTATCTGTCCGTATACGTAGTACCTTCTTGAAGTTGTGTAAATATAATCAGAAACTATGGAACCATAAATAAAGTGATAATAAATTATCTCTTTCGGAAATTTATAATTTTCTTCTTACTACCATACACGCACAAATAATAGAAATAATTACAGAAGAGATTGAAAATCCGGGTAAAGATTGCCCGTCAGAATACTGAATATTATCTCCGACGCCATTACCATCCATATCTTGCCATTCAGATGAGTCAAAGGGAAACACGTCAGAATTATCTCCTACACCATCGCCATCAGAATCTTTTGATTCAGATGGGTTATTTGGGAATTCGTCATCTGAATCTTGTATTCCATCGCGATCGGAATCTGGTTGTTGAGCAAATATTTTTAATATTTCAGAAGACTCTCTCAACCACCCTTCTGAATCTATCGCTGCTACTTCCAATGTTATGTAATCTCCGTTAACCAAGCCGCCGCCATTTTGCGGCATAGTAGTGAATGAACCAAAGGAATTAACAATACCATGTGAATGACAAATTCCGGTTATACTATTGCAAATTGTCCAAGTAATTTTAATTTGGGATAATTGTAAATTACCAATATTATTTATTTGAAATACAGGATTTTCTTTATATCCAATTGTATCATATGATACGGACAAATCAGCCATATCTCCATCACCTTCCCATGTGATTATTTTATTTGACAATACGTCGATTGTAAATGAGGAAGCAGTGCTTGCTCCATGCCTATCAGTTACTGTAATTTCTATTATTTTCTCTCCAATTTCACTCCATAAAAGGCTCAATTCCCCAGATGCAGGATTTAGATTAAGTGATCCTTCGGAATTTTTAGAAATAGAAGCCCATATTTCTTTAGCTGGATCATCAATATCTGATAAGCTATCAAGAATATTAATGGTAGTTATTTCATTTATTTTTATTTCTAAATTATTAAACTTTGATAAATTAATTGATGGCGGATCATTAATATTAATTACATGAAAGGAAATGATGGTATCCGAATATTGCTCTCCATCATTTGCCCTAATGGTAACATTTGTAATGCCATATGAATCTAAATCAATAGTACTTACCGTTATTGACTGACCAGATATCGATGCTTCAACAAGAGAATCATTAGAGACCGAAACGATTGAAATATCAAGATCTGATGTTGAAACATAATTGCCTTGGTTATCGGTATCGGAGAGATATTGAGTTAGGCTAAAACTTGTTGAGCCCCCCTCATTGATTGCATTAGTGGAAATAGGAGCCCATTTTGGTGCTCCATTTTCTATAACATTAAACATTAACATACCATTATTTGTATCTTCACCATCATCAATTGAAACAAAAATTCCTTGAGGAACAGGATTACCATTATCGGTAATTACTCTATGAAATTTGACACTTATTTTGAGAGTATTTGGATTCCAAGAAATAAATTCACTATCTGTACTGCTGACCGTCAGTCCTGACAAATCTGTTTCAGCATCACCAATTAATCCAATAATAGATATCTCTTCAATAATATCAACTTTTACAGTAGGTATTCCAACAAATTCCTCATCATCATTTTCCAATACCTTTGGGAGCGAGTTTGTTAATTCGAAAATATCCTCAACTATTAGCCATTCACTAAGTTGGCCTGAAGTATCTTGCCATGATATTCGGATATCATAACTACCTGTGTTTGCCTCCATATCTGAATTTAAATTATGAACATAACGAGAATTTTGCCCCTCTCCAATTACGTAAATATCAGTTACCCAATCTTCACTCCAATCAGAAATAGATGATTCTGAATGTTGAAGAATTGGTTGCATGGTAGACATATCATCAACCAAATCATTGGACAAGGCAGAAGATTCGAATAGAATATTATCGCCCCTTTCCACAATTGAAGAACCTAACGAAGTTGGCCTTATTGCAATTGGAGGCATATCATGAAAAATAGAAGAATCTGCATAATTATTAGACGCTACACGATCACCTTCCATATCAGATATTATAGCCCTAAATACAGAAGATCCTGAGGCAGATATGGAGATATCTGAAGAATCGAATTGTAAATCATATTCCTGAGTTCCTCCGATGCTTAAGTCTTCAATATTTACACTTCCTAAATTAATTTCCTCTGAACCATCAAGTAAGTAAATGGATATCAATCCTCCCTGAGAATAAGAATCTACGCCATGATTCAATATCTCCACAGAAATATCCAAAATATCTCCGGATTGAAAACCACTGATACCTTCCTCGTTAACAATAGCTATTTGCGATACTCCTAAATCAATTAATGGACCCATATCTAAATCTACTGCTGTTATGAATGAATTGAATGATGAATGAGGTCCATCCATAATAGCGAAAACGGGCCAGAAATTTTCTATCTGGGAATTACCGCCTGCGGATCTGACTACATCTAAGGAAACTTCCCATGTCAGAATTTCATAATTATTTGGAGATAATGAAATTTCAGTAAATCCATCTTGGTCATCATTTAATAGCCATTCTCTCCAGTTATGATGTGGCCTGGCGCCATTATCATATGCGTCTGCACCTATTTTCTCAGTTATTGCCCCATAAACATAAACAGATATTGAAGATAGTGTGCCTAAATAAGTTACATTAAGTGAAACAGATACTTGTTCCGTAGAAGTATCTAGACTGGTCAATAGTTCTAAACTAAAATCGTTTGAGTTAGAATCCATGCATCCCCCATTAGAAAATGTAGAATCATAATAATTCGTACCACTTGCACCTACTTTGTAGCATTGTCCTGACTGTTGGTCAGCAAACGCAAAAGTTGGATATCCAGTAGAAGAATCCATGATATGATCTGCACGATCAATTGGAGAAGTAGATGGCCAACCTGAGTTGGATTCAAAGAAGGATACAAATGTAAAATCTTCAGGATTTGATGTTTTCAGATTATCTAAAGACGGAGACGCACTACTCATGCATGGGCCGCACCAATGCGCCCCCACATATTCCCCAAACACTGCATGGCCGGGGCTTGCTGCATAAAGTGGAAAATTTATCTGAGAGAGTTCTTCTGGCTCTTTGAATTCATCTTCAATGATTAAAATTCCTGAAAATGACATCAATATTAAGATAAATGAAATGTAAAATGCTGGGTTAAATACAGTATGATAAGAATTAACCATAAAAACTTGGAAAAGGTATTGTGATATAACTATATATGTAATAATTACTAAAAACAACGTATAATCAATATAATCAAATGTAATTATCTACGAAGGGATTGAATGGCAAAGCGTTTTCGGATAGTTATGGAAGTAGGATTAGAAAGTGATTGGGTGGCACTTAGAGAAGATGATGGCAGAGCATACTTACTTCACAAAATACCTGGTGAAGTTAAGGTCAAAGGACTTGGCAGGTTTGATGTCACGGAATTACTTGAAGGGTATAATATAGGAGATAGGATTGTTGTTGGCCACAAATCTCTCACAATAGTCAAAGCGGCACTACCTGAGGCTAGACGAAATATGGCAAGAAGAGCCCAGGTCATTGGAGTGAAGGACTCTGGTTTCCTTATCTCTTGGTTAGGAATTGGTGTTGGATCCAAGGTTTTGGAAGGAGGACATGGATCTGCAGGCTTGGCAATGAATCTAGCAAGTGTAATGGGATCTGCGGGAACTTTGATTTCTGTTGAGGCGAGACCTGAGCATGCAATAGTCGGGAAGCAGAATATGGATAGATTGAAGCATATTTTACCTGAATTTCCAAAATGGCATTTAATTGATGGTGAATTTCAAAATGTTAGTGAGACCATAAAAGAAATCTGCGATTCTTTTGATGCAATAATTATTGATGTTGCTCAGCCATGGGAAATAGTTCCTGAAATCGGAAAATTACTTAGATATGGGGGGCGGATAGCATGCTATTGCCCAACGACTATTCAACTTGAAAAAGCATGGGATTCCATCGAAAATAATGGCATGAATGTTGAATGGGCTGGTGAAATGATAGAAAGGAAATGGGTCAAGGCAAGCAAAGGAGGAGTGAGGCCGGGAAATACTCCCATTGGTCATACTGCATTCCTTGTAATAGCTGCTAAGGTGGCCTCAGATGAAGAAGAATAATCAGTAAATATATCAAAATATTCTCTTCCTAAATAGTAATTCAATCAATATCTTTCATAACTATGCTATGACTCCGCATAATATGCGAGACAGTAGCGATTGGGAACCAACGGCTTACAGAACACATACTATTGGCCAAGTAGTAAGTAATGGTGCTAAAATTATTGGAAAGGAAGTTACAATAGCTGGATATGCAGAGACTGTCCGTGGCAGAGGTGCGATATGTTTTTTGATGTTAAGAGACGGTACTGGAAAAATTCAGGCGTTTCTAAAAAAGGATAATATGGAATCAGATATATTCGATTCAATGCAATCTTCAACACGCGAATCTACTATAAAGGTGACAGGTTTTGTTGCAGAAAAGCGACCTCCTAAAGTCAAAGAAGGAGAGGCTTTGCCCCCTCCAGAGTACGAAATAAATGTGACATCTGGAGAAATCCTAGCAAGTTCTGAAACTCCACTACCAGTCGGAGTCATAGATGACGTGAATGTAGGATTAGATGTAAGATTAGATAACAGGCACTTAGATTTGAGAAGAACGCATGTAAATGCAATGTTTCAATTACGAAGTAAGGTATTACAATATGGAAGAGAACATTTAATCAAAGAAGGATTTATGGAAATGAATAGCCCTAAAATAATTGCAAGCGCATCTGAAGGAGGTACTAATCTATTTCCTATGATGTATTTTGATACTCCTGCTTTTCTTAGTCAATCTCCTCAATTATACAAACAACTAGCAGTATTAGGGGGATTGGAACGAGTTTTTGAGATTGGCCCCGCATTTAGAGCTGAAAAACATGACACATATCGGCATTTAAATGAATTTATTTCTTTTGATATTGAAGGGGCTTGGATGAATGACGAAGATGTAATGGGGGTACAAGAAAGAATGATTAACCATATTTGGACATGTGTAGCTCAAAATGATCAAAACCTAATAGATTCAATAAATGTATATAGAAATAGTCAAGGCAATGATAGCATAAAAGTTGAAATTCCAAGTATACCTTTTCCACGTATACCGTATTGCGATGCAATTGAAATCGTCAAATCTGGAGGGGCAGAGATTGAGTGGGGGGATGACATAGAAAGTCACCACTGCGATATCATAGCTGCAAAGTACCCTGGATTTCATTTCATACCAAGGTGGCCAATGGCAATGAAGCCTTTTTATATACATCACAAAGAAAATGAGAAAAGTACATCTGGAGGGCAATTAAGCAGAGGTTTTGATCTTAATTATGGAAGAGATGAGATGACGTCAGGTGGACAAAGAGAGCACAGAGTCGAAATTCTTGAACAAAATCTAAGAGAAATGGATTTGAATCCCGATGATTTTAAATTTTATACTGATGGTTTTCGATTTGGAGCACCCCCTCATGCAGGCTGGGGATTAGGAGTTGCAAGATTATTAATGGTATTGACAGGTGCTGGAAATGTAAGGGAAGTTGTCCTATTTCCCAGAGATAGAAGTCGCGTTACACCTTAACATTTAATTGAACATTGGACCGAAAAGAAGGGGTATCTTAACCCTCTCCGAGATATGTTATTATGGCTAAGCCGAGATTTGCTTACTTGCTCCTAAAAGAACATCCTTATGGTAGAGAAATGTTAAAACAAATACTTTCTGAAGGCTTTATACCCGAAATAATTCTTCAAGAAGATTCAATTATTGCTGATGAAGAAAGAGAAAAGTTTCTAACTAGGATTGAGGGAAATCCAATATCTCCGACTATAGAAGAACAAGCAATTAAAAATGAGATAAAGGTAGTCTCTGTCCCAATTCATAACTCAAAAGAAGTAATGCCATTCATTGAAGATTTAGATTTAGATTTGATAGTATTTGGCGGAACTAGAATAATTAGAGGCGATATTCTTGATCATCCTAAAGATGGAGTAATTAATTCCCATCCAGGATTATTACCTGAATGCAGAGGATCTGCATCTCCGGCTTGGTCTGTATATCACGACATTCCAATCGGGTCATCAACACATTTTTGCGATAATGGAGTTGATACAGGTGCCCTTTTAATGAGGAGAGAAGTAAAAGTCAAAAGAGGGATGACATACGAGGATCTATGTTTTGAGACATTAGTTTTGGCAGGTATCTTGATGAAAGAAGCATTAATTGCATACGATGAAAATAGATGGGATGAATTAAAAAGGCCACAGGGTGAAAGTGAGTTTCCGACATTTAGAAATGCATCAGAAGAGATACTGGATATCGTTAAAGAGAAGTTAAGTGAAGAAACATATGCCCATTACATCGACTAAGGAGGATTAAAATGAATAATATACTAAAGGATGAATTTCCATTTGCACAAGATATTTTAAAGGGCTATACTGCATTAATTTGTGGTGCATCCAAGGGAATTGGCAGATCAAGTGCACAGATGTTAGCTAGGGCTGGAGCGACTATAATCGCGTGTGCTAGAAATGAAAATGATTTGAAAGATCTAGTTAGTAATTTAGATGGTAAAAATCATAAGTTTTTAGTAATGGATCTAGAAAATATTGATACGATTGAAAATAGTATTACAAAATTAATTGAAGATATTGGAGATATACAAATACTTGTTAATAACTCTGGAGGGCCCCCCGGAGGTCCTTTGTTAGATAATAATATTGAAGACTTTGATGGCCCAATTAGACGTCATCTGTACGCATCTCACATCATTACTAAGGCCTTAGTGCCCGGGATGGAAAGAAGTAAAATGGGTAGAATAATTAATATTATTTCAACATCAGTAAGAGAGCCTATTGATAATATTGGACTTTCTAATACTTTGCGTGGAGCAATGGGATCATGGTCTAAATCATTAAGCCGGGAGTTGCCCACTTGCATAACTATCAACAATATATTACCTGGATTTACTGATACGGATAGACTTGGTTCACTTTCTAAATCTATATCAGAACGCACTGGTAAATCAGTAGAAGATGTAAAGGAAACTTGGATGAATGGTGTGCCAATTAAGAGATTAATTGATCCTTTGGAAACTGCTACTGCTGTAACATGGCTGAGTTTGCCAAGTAGCGGATCAATAAGAGGAATAAGTCTACCAGTCGATGGCGGAAGAATGAGGTCAATTTGAGGCGAAATTATGGAATTTGACATATTTTTTTCTATTTCGCAGACACCTGATTCCTCAGGCCATACACCATCCGAAAGTAAAATGTTCACGAACTTTTTTGATCAAGTCAAAATTGCTGATGATTTAGGCTTTGGAGTAGGATGGGTGGCCCAGGCCCACTTATCAACTGAAGTTCAAAAAACAAATAATAAACCAGTAGTACCTCATTACCCTGGAGAAGTTGGATTATGTACAGACTTTGTCCAAGTTGCCCACAAGATGTTTGCAATCACTAAAAATATGGAAGTTGGAAGTGCTGTTATGAGCATATTGGCAAGCGGTGGACCAATATCTCATGCTGAAAGAATAGGTTCTTTCTTAACCCTCCATGGGATGAATAAAAATGAAAAGAGGCGATTGCACATAGGTTATTCCGCAGGTCGTTTTGAATTTATGGCTAGGCCTTATGGGATTATTCCTAGAGATCCTGTTGAAGAACAGGCTTGGCCTGCACTCAGAGGACAAATATTTGCTGAAGCAAGTGAAATATTTCTAAGATTATTAAATGGGGAAACAATTTCCAGTAATGATATAAGAAAAACAATTTTAACAAGAGAAAATTTCTACACTAACAAAGACTGGGAAGAAGTACAAAAGATAGCAAAGGAATCTAGGCACCTTTCTACTCTTCCAAATGAAGTTAAAATAGAAAACAGATATAAATTTGAAAAAATAAAAACAATACCTCAAAATTGGAGGCGCGATTTATTGAGTATCACAATAGGAAGTCATGACAAAAATTTACAGGTTGAAGCAAATAAATGGATGCCCGTCCAAGTATTCAACCTTAGCATAACCCCTCCACACATAATAGAAGAAACGCATGAACGTTTCAGGGCGCACTATCACAAAGATGGAGGGGAATGGCAGAGAAGTATGATGCCTAGAACTATTATGGTATTCCTAAATGATGAAAATGGTTTAACCTCCAAAGAAAGAAGTTTGGCAGCTACGCAGGAGGCTAGAAATGCGCTTTCCATATATTGGAATGCTTTAGAAGGTACGATCGACCCTAATAAATTGGAAAAGGCAACTGATAATGCAGTAATTGGAAATGTAGAAGAAGTAGTTGAACAGATAAAAAATAGATTTAATCCTGATGATAGATTGATGTGTTGGTTTGACTTTTTCAATCATGATAATGAGCGAGTAAAAAGAAATATGACTGCTTTTATGAATAAAGTAGTACCAAAAATAAATGGAGAATATATACATGACTGAAGAAATAAATAATCATCCTTCGAGTGTTTCACCAGGTAGACCAGGTTCTGCCATATATCCGACAACACCACTTGGAGAAAAATTTGCAGGCATAGCCACAGGAAGAGATGTTGAATGGGAGCCTTTGGTTGATTTTCGTAGGATGGATATATCCGAGAATACCATTCATGGTGCCATAGCATGGGCCCATGGTAATGAAATAATTCATTCATTTGGAGGTAATGTCCTTGTTTATGGCCGCTCTATGATGAAGCCTTTGATGATGAAAACATTTGCTGAGGCATTAGATAAAGAAAATTTGACATGGGAACAAAAAGCAATTGGTTGCTCTTCCCATAATGGGGATACGGAACACGTATCTGCTGCTCAATCATTACTTACTGAATCTGAATGGGGGTTAATGCAATGTCCTTTAGATGTACCATTAATACAGTTTGGAAGGCAGGTAAGGCGCCCTCGTAGGTGGTTTCATACTTGTTCTGGCGAACATGCAGCTATGCTTCGAGGTATGCGTAGAATGGGCATGAGCAGAGCGGGCTATACATTACCAAGTGCTACATGGTTTCCTAAATTTCTAGATGTTCTTAGAAGGATGATGGATGATCCTAATTGGGAACCAGTAAGAGTAGCAAAAGATGGTTGCGGATTACCTACAGTATCCAACACTGTTGATGAATTAGCAGTAATGTTTGCAGGACTAGCAGTAGAAAAAGACGATGATTGGATTTGGGAATCTATGAATCGTCATCCTGATTTAATTGGCGGATTTAATAGACTAGATTCTACATGCATTAAAGCTGGAAAAGGTACTTTGATCGCTAAAGAGGGTGCTGATGGATTATTAGGGCTATCAGTAATACATCCAGATTGGCCAAAAGGATTAGGCATAGTAATAAAAATTGCGCATGGATGGAACTCTCAGGCTACTTGGTACGTGACTAGAGCAGTGTTAGGAGTATTGGGGATAGAACTCAGAAATCCTTACCCGTTACATCGGCAAAAGGCATTCATTGTTCCGGGAATTGTCCCTCCGAAGTATCTAGATAAATTAGAAGAAGTAGTAACATGGGATGAATGGGATCCTAATCAAGATAGTTTTTCCTTAGATTGGAAAGAATATTCGGCTAAAACTACTAAATCTGACCCTTTTAAAAATGAAGGCATAGATATTTAGGGTGATTTGATGGACCTGAAGAACTACATTGGTGGAAATTTTTCTAATCAAACTGGTAATGAATGGATTACTAACCTAGAACCTGCAACAGGGAAAATAATTTGTAGAATACCTATATCAAACTCAGAAGATGTTCAAAGGGCGATAAAATCTGCTAAGGATGCTCAAAAAGATTGGGGGAATTTATCACACATCGAGAGATCTATTTGGCTAGACAGAATTGCAGATAAACTAGAAGAATGGAGTGAAGAAATTGCAGAATTAGAGAGTAGAGATACTGGTAAACCAATTTCATTATCAAGGGCTGTTGATGCAGCCAGATCCATTTCTAATTTTAGATTCTTTGCTAAAATAATAAGAGAGTTGGATGTTGAAACATTTGAAATGCCTGATGCTATGAATTATGTAATACACAAACCAGTTGGAGTTGGGGCATTAATTACTCCTTGGAATTTACCACTATATCTACTATCTTGGAAAGTTGCTCCAGCAATAGGAATGGGAAATACTGTAGTATGTAAACCGAGTGAATTGACACCTATGACTGCAGACTTACTGATGCGTGCAATAAATGAAATTGGATTACCTGAAGGCGTAGTAAATTTAGTCCATGGAAACGGAATAGAAACCGGAGCACCTCTAGTCGAAAATGATGATATTGATTTTGTATCTTTCACTGGAGGTACCGTTACGGGGTCTAAAGTGGCTGCTTCTGCAGCGCCTGCTTTCAAAAAACTGAGCCTCGAATTAGGAGGGAAAAACTCAACAATAGTTTTTTCAGATTGTGATTTAGATAAGACAGTTTCTGGAGTTGTGAGATCAGGTTTTTTGAATCAAGGGCAAGTTTGTCTTTGCGGTTCAAGAATATTTGTTGAAGAAGGAATATATGATATTTTTAAACAAAAATTAGTTGAAGAAGTTGAATCCATGAAAATAGGAGACCCGTTGGATGAAAATACAAATTTAGGTGCATTAATTTCAAAGGAACATTTACAAAAAGTACAATATTATTCTGATTTGGCCATTAAAGAAGGAGGGATATTACTTACCGGCGGAGACCCTTGTTTGCCTACTGAATTCCTACAAGGAAATTGGATGGCCCCCGTTGTTGTTGAAGGTTTGAGCCATGACTCTAGGTGTTCAACTGAGGAAATATTTGGGCCATTAGTAACTCTACATAAATTCACGAATGAAGATAAATTATTGAAAATGGTAAATAATACAAGGTATGGCCTAGCTGGCAGTATTTGGACAGAAGATTTAGTCAAAGGGAGAAGAATTGCAGAATCGATACACACAGGAATGATTTGGGTAAATACATGGCTTCATAGAGATTTGAGAGTTCCTTTCGGAGGAGTCAAAGATAGTGGTGTTGGAAGAGAAGGTGGTAAATGGAGCTTGAATTTTTTCTCAGAGGTCATGAATGTCTGTATAAAAGATAAATAATTAGTAAGTCTGAAATCCTATTGGATTTCTGTACGTAACGATATTGATGGTCGGAGTTGGAATTGTCGGAATTGGATCCTATGTCCCGCCGAAGATTATGACAAATGAAGATTTGGAAAATATAGTTGATACAAGCAATAAATGGATAGTAGAGAAAACTGGAATAATTGAAAGAAGAATTTCTGAACCCGATGTTTGCACTAGTGATTTAGCAGTATTTGCTGCTATAAAAGCAATGAAGATGGCTAAAATAAAACCTGAAGACATAGATATGATAATTCTTGCTACCAGTAGTCCCGATGTTCCACTTTCTTCTACTGCGGGAATTACGCAGAATAAATTGGGTTGTATCAATGCCAGTGCTTTTGATATAAATGCTGTTTGTGCAGGATGGATTCATGCCCTAGAAATTGGAACAAAATTTACAGCAGATAATAATTATGAAAATATACTTGTAATCGGTGCTGAGACCTATAGTAGAATTGTGAACTGGAAGGATAGATCCACTTGCGTATTATTTGGAGATGGGGCAGGAGCTGCAGTCTTGCAAAAGGTAGAAGATGGAAAGGGGATACTTGGAACATGGATTAAATCAGATGGGAGTGGTGCGAATGTAATACAAATTCCAGCAGGAGGAGTACGTAAATCATTATCATCAGACAGATTTGTAGAAGGTGAGCAATATTTTCAAATGAATGGAAGGGCAGTATGGGATTTTGCAATAGATGCAATGCCGGAAGCAGTGATTAATGTACTCAAAAGGGTGAATAGAGATTTATCCGAGGTAGATATGATAATACCACATCAAGCCAATCTCAACATAATAAAAGAAGGAATGAAAAAATTAAATTTACCAATGAAAAAAACTTTTATTAATTTACAAAAATATGGAAATACTGCAGGTGCGAGCGTCCCGATTGCATTATCTGAAGCAGTTTCTGAAGGAAAAATAAAATCTGGAGATTTGGTAGTTACTGTTGCATTTGGAGGAGGCCTTGCATGGGGCGCAAATGCAATGATATGGTAGTAATTAGAAAATTAGCCAACTGGTTCGCCACCTTGTCCAAGGAATGCTAGTCTCCTAAATCCATCATTTTCTATTAAATAATTTATGACATCTACTGACATTGACGGAGTAAGTACGGTACGGATTGCTTCGTCATCACTAATTGTTGACAACATATGAGCAGTTGCTCTAACTCTCCAGCCCTGATATTTTTCCCTATCTTTTAGTGGAGATAAGATAACTTTCCAATTAGACTTTTGATATAAATCAGCAGAATAATCATCACTGGTAAAAAATATTCCATCTTTTCCATGATATTTTTCTGCATGCGATACCCATTTAGGTGGATCTTCAATATCCGGAATTGCAACGATTATTATTTCATTGAATCCGTCTTGAACATCAATCCACGATTTTATCATTTCTTTTCTTTCTTCATACGACCAAGGATTATCCATAGATTCGGGCCTATTTGAAGAACCGATAGCTAATATTAGTTTTGAATTTGGAGAGTTTTGTAAGCGCCATGATTCCGCTTTGAAGATTAAATCGATATGCCCATTATGAAATGGCTGGAATCTTCCCAATACTACTACTCCACCATTTACTACTAAATCTGGTGGTTTTGGCAACATCGGTAATTTCTTCAAGTACTTTCCTCCTGTAATTCCTGTAAAGATTTTTGCCCTATATGCCATAATTCTGAATCTAGATATTCCCTGCCTAATAATAAATCAAAGTTATGATTTTTAGAATATTTAATAAAATTAAATAAAGACTTGCTTAAGTTATTGTGAGAATTCATAGTTGGTAAAATCATTGGATCTTCAGATGGCTCCATTGTTTCATCTAATTTTTCTCTCCTATTCATCCAATCGAGAATGACTGATTCAGTAAACGTTTTTTGATCTAATTTCGATACTGCATCTTGAAATTGATTCCATATACTTGGCCTTAAAAAATCTGAAACTCCAGTAATTGAAGAATCAATATATGGCTCGACATAAAGGAATAATCGGGCATCCCAGCAACTCCATTGTGCTATTGAAGCCCATTTTGCCAATATTAAATAAATGTCATTATTTAGTTCTGAGTGTTGGATTAAGATATTTTTATCAGCGTCAAATAATTCTAAATTTCTATCAAATAGTTCCAATAATTCTCCCTCTAAATCTACATCAAAATCTCTATGAAAATCGCTATATGATGAAGGCCTATTTTTTCTTAATTCGCCATTGTTTAGCATAACTATTAGTTGAGAAATTGGAGTATTTAGTAAAGAAGAAAGATAATGTCGATCGGCGATGTACAAAATTACTTCTACCATATCATCAACGCCTCCGTGTAAGTAAAATAAGTCTTGCTTACTACGATATGAGCATAAGAAGCCACCGGATTCAATAACCTAAGGCTAAGCGTTAACGATAAAAAGCGGTAGAATGGAATGGGCTTTTAATTCAGGGAGATGAAAGATTTGGCAACTATTGAGGAGCAAATCAAATCCCTAGAGGATGAAATTACAAAAACAAAATCGAATAAAGCCACTCAAGGCCATCTTGGTAAATTAAAAGCAAAAATTGCTGCACTTAGGGAGCGTAAAGAGAAGGCTCAGGCGCACTCAAAGGCAAGTGGAGGTGGCCCTGGTTTTGAAGTTAAAAAATCCGGTGACGCATCTGTTGCATTAGTTGGATTCCCCAGTGTAGGTAAATCTAGTTTAATATCGCAGCTTACTGAAGTTGAGTCAGATATTGGTAATTTTGCATTCACTACATTAACATGTATTCCAGGATTAATGGAACATAGAGGTGCAAAAATACAAATCTTAGATTTACCGGGATTGATAAAAGGAGCGTCTGATGGAAAAGGAAGGGGCAGAGAGATTCTTAATGTCATAAGAGGTTCAGACATGGTTCTTTATGTCGTCGATCCATTTCAAGATTCGCATTTCGATATTCTCGATTATGAACTTTGGAGAGGAGGTTTGAGATTGAATCAGAACACCCCTCAGGTATTCATAACTAGAACTAATAGAGGAGGAATAGTTGTTAGATCAACTGTCAAACAGACTAATTTAACTGATGTAGAAATTCAAGATATAGTTAGAAGTTTTGGAATAGTATCTGCCACAGTAACATTAAGGACGAATGTGACCGATGATAATATAGTAGATACATTGGCCGGAAATAGAGTTTACAGTAGAGCAGTAGTTGTATTAAACAAGGTTGATTTGGCATCAGAAAAGGACATACAAAAGGCCAAAGACAGTTTGCCAGAAGGATGGCCAGTCCTAGAAGTCTCTGCAAAAACTGGTCAAGGAATAGATACAATGAAAGATTTCATCTATAATAATTTACATTTTATGTCGATCTATCTAAAACCACAGGGCCAAGAAGCTGATTTAGTTGAGCCATTGATAGTTAAAGATACATGTACAGTTAGAGAAGTATGTATAAAATTACATCGGGACTTTGTTAGAAAATTCAGATATGCCAGAGTACTTGGGCCTAGCGCCAAATTTGATTGGCAGAGAGTTGGCCTAGATCATACTCTTAAAGACGGAGATCTTCTATCAGTTATAACGAGAAGATAAAAAAAATAGAAAAGTGATAAGCATGAAAAGTGAAACCGTAGATTTAATTCCACGCGCGGAATTAAGAGGTTTTCTTAATCACATTAGAAATAGAATATATATTTTTACTGGAATCTTTACTTTGGGATTCATATTTGGATACCCACTAAGTGAAGAAATAATAAACTGGTTTCTTGAATCTGATGGATTTAAGCCGGATGAAGTTGAAATAATCATATTACAGCCAATGGAAGTAATTTTACTAAAGCTTAGCATGTCAGTAAAAATAGGTTTCTTGCTTCTTTTGATTGCGTTTATTCTAGATATGGCATGGAATGGCAAAGGCATAATTGACGAAGCCAAAAGAAATATTGAAAGTACTAGGGCATATAATCTTGGTACAATATCATATTCAATTATATTTTCAATATTTTTGGGACTCTTGGGGATAATTTATTCCCATGAAATTCTAATTCCTATGCTATTAGATTACCTGGCTAGAGATGCGACTACTTCCGGACTTGTATCAACTTGGAGGTTAAAATCTTGGATTGGATTCATTTCAGGACTATATTTTTCATCTATTGTCGGTTTTCAGATACCTCTAATTGTCATTCTTTTCCTAAGAAGTGGAATTGTGAGCCGAGATAATGTAATTGAAAATAGAAGATTTTTATGGTTTATATGTTTATTATTCGGGGCATTGGTATCTCCTCCTGATCCACTATCATTATTTTTAGTCGGTGGCCCAATATTAATTCTACTTGAATTAACTCTGATAGTTGATAAAATCATTTTGAAAAATGATGTTTAAGCCATCCCTCGATTACGAGCATCTTCGGCTTTTGCATCTTCCCTACCTTCTTCGAGATCGACCATTCTCATCATCAATGCACCAATTAAGATTAGTACGGCGATAGATAATATCCCCATTCGACTATCATACATTACGGTCATAAATCCATACAATAATGGCCCAATGAATGCTGCAACTTTACCAAAGAATCCAAAGAATCCAAAGAATTCTGCACTTCTTGTTTCAGGTACCATTTGCCCAAACATACTTCTTGCTAATCCTTGAGATCCGCCTAGAAGTGTCCCCATTGCACAACCCAATAGTAAAAATTGTATACCTACAGAAATTCCCAACGGGCCCCAAACTAAAGTTCTTACAGTATCCGGAATAACATCAATAACGCCATCACCAAGGCTTGTCGGATGGTCTATTCCGACCATATTTGATTCTAAAATTCCAGCTTTGGCACTAATTGAAAACCTTGTATCTTCAAATGAATCTAGCAAAGATGTTTGAGTTTCCAAATCAAGAGATCCCATGTTGATAGTAATTACCTCACCGTCATCATCAAAGCCTGCCCATTGAAAAATTTGGGCATCGTTAATATCCGCATCCTGCTGTACTATACCAAAGGGGAGTAACGTAGATTCGGCCCATAACTGTTCATCACCGCTTTCTACTAATGCAATAGGCGTCTCTGCTAAGTTAGCATGTGGCGTATAGAACCATTCACCATCGACCTCTTCTATCTGTACTTGGTACTCATCGTGATTAGCAAATTCAAGTGGAGCGAAAGAAAGGGCTGCAAAACATAGTACAACCCACCCTACCAGAGAAATATTTAGTGCAGATTTAGTCCCTATTTTACTTGCTAGCCGAGTAAACATAAGTGCAGATGGCCATGCTACGAATTGAATTGCCAATATCGTTACTATCAAATCAACAGTTGTAATTCCCAGAACTGTTGAGCCAAATACCCCTCCCAATGCAGTTACGCTGTTTATCCCATCAATAAAGAAAAAGTATGCAACCATATAAATGAAGAGGGTTCTAAATTTATCCACTTCTCCAAGAGTTTTTCTTATTTCGGAAATAGCTAATTTCGCAGATTCAATAAAGCCAAGATTAGGCATTTCATTCTCGATAGGTGGTTCAGGGACCCATTTAAATGTCAATAAAGCAAATCCATACCACCATATTCCAGAAGATGCCATTACGAATGGAATTACCCAATCTCCTGACAAAGATAAGACCATGATGAGGTGAACAAGAAGTAATATTCCTCCACCAAGATAACCTGCTGAGAAAGCTAGGTTTGAGATTCGATCCATTTCATCATCGGAACCCATATGTGGAAGAAGAGCATTGTAGAATACTCCTGCACCATTTAATCCTACATTTGCAAGCATAAAGAAAACCATTAGCCAAATCCATTGAGTATCTACCGGCATTAATGGTGCAAATGCCAGAAGGAAAGTGGATCCTGCTCCGACATATGTAAGAATTCTTAACCACCGCATCTTAATTCTTCTTCTATCTGCAATTACTCCAAAAGAAGGGCTTATAATTGCTACGAATAAAGTTCCAAAAGCAACTGCAAAGGACCAAACTGCATCGCCTCCCATTTCAATTGAACCAATGGAAGTAGTCAAACCATTCGCTTTTAGGAAAAGATACGCATACCAAGCAGGTAAGACTGCTACAGTTACTGATGTTTCGAATGCGGACTTCGCCCAGTCATAAACTGCGTAACCTTTTACTTCTTGAGGATTTGATTTCCGGTCTAGTTGAATTGTCTCTGACATGTCAATACCTATCGCTCGGTCGGCTTACTAGGGTTTTAGTATTGGGGCTTATTTAGCCATATAATGATGAAATTTATGTGTAAAGACAACATGCGTTGAGATATGGTAGAAGGACGGGAATGGTTACAACCTAGAGAAAATACCATACAAGCATTATCACATGGCATACAGGTTAGTGATGGGATAGAATTTGATTTAAGATTGACGAAAGATGATCAGCTAATCTTCCATCATGATTCAAAGACTGAATATGGAGATTATCCTGAATGCATGAATCTAGATGAATTGCCTGAATATATAGAACCATTAGAAGACTTATTGACAAATTCAAATTTCATAAGAAGAATTACTGAAGAAGGGGCATTTGCTTGTATCGAATTGAAACCTCCACACCCATCAAGTGGAAAGGCAGGAGGATGGATAGGAGGTAAGAAAAGAACAGAACATATGATAAATATGATTGAAAATTTGGAGAAACATATAAGTCCATTGAAATTAAGTAAAACTAGTAATATCATATATTCATTCGAAGCAAAACTAATTCCTGCATCGAAACAGATTAGTAGCAATTTACAATTTAGTAGATTGAGGCCTTATATCCGTCAATGGGGTACTTGGAAAACGCAAAGGATAGCGGCTGCACCTTCTTTTCTGATGAGTTCATTACCTAGATTAATGAATAAACAACGTAAAGAGGGTTCCCCCATGTTACCTTGTACTTTACAATACCTAAAAGGAATAGAAAGTAGGATAAACTTAGGATTATCAGTTGGCCTTAAGGGTTCAAAATTAGATAGATTAAACAAGCATAGGAGAGGTTATCCTGTATACGTATGGCCTTGTGGAGATGATGTAGAAAGGTTACTCTTAGATGCTGGATTAACTGGGATAACTGATGATTTATCTCCTAATTCTACTACTTTAAAGGGCGGAGATATTCGATGGACAACACCCGCTACTAAACCCATAACTGACGAACAAAGAGCGGACTTAGATAATATTCCAAAGGATCAACATGCTAATGTACTTTCTAGATATAAGAGTGAAGTAACACCTTGGCACGAAATGTCAGATGTTGAGAGAAAATCATTTATTAAAATTTGGAGAAGTAAATGGTCATGGGAAAGAGATTTAGATACATTACTAGAAGAAACTACTGAAAGTAGTTTGCCATGGGAAGTTTCTAGGCTAATTGGACATAGAGGTGCAGGAAAAACACATAGTGCATAAAATTAAATTCTTCTTTCTGGTTGGTTTTTAGCAATATATTTTGGTCGATAAATTGGCGTACCACGGCCGCCTCTTGCATTTCTTTCATCCATTATTTGAGCAGATATTCCAGCTACCCTTGCCCAACCAAAAAATGTAGTATAGTAATCTGGCTTTCTAAATCCAACAGAATGTAATAAGCTACCGCTTGCTAAATCTACATTAGGATAAGGATTACTAATTTTTGGTATTTCTTTTAATATATTAGGGACTACTTCTCTTAGTGACTTAGCAATTTTAAAGTTTGAATCATCGGGGCAAATTTCAGATCCCAATTCAATCAGTAATCTTGCTCGTGGATCTTCTGCCCTCAATACTCCATGCCCAAATCCGTAAATCGGCCTACGGGCTGCTAACTCTGCACGTACGAAATCCTCAATTTCTTTGTGATCCGATGTTCCAATTCGTTGTACAAATTCCAGACAAGATTGGTTAGCCCTGCCATGAAGTGGCCCTGATAAAGCATTCATTGCACTTGCGAGTGAAGCATATACGGATGCTCTGCCTGATGCAACTGCTTTTCCTGAAAAGGTAGATAAATTTCCTCCACCATGATCCATATGTAGTATAAAGAAGAATTTTAGGACTCGGGTCATCTTTTCTGCTTCTTCACCATCAACACCTAACATATGAACGAAGTTTTCGACTAAACCAAGTTCTGGTTTTCGCGGCTTGAGTTCTTGCTTCTTACCCCCCCTTAATAGAAATATTCTTGCCATAAGTTCTGGCATTCTAGCTATTAGATTCATAGAATCTATCCTTACATCACCAGTAGTATCGGCCGCCCCAAGGGCCATAATTCCAATAGAAAGCCAATCCATTGGATGCCCGCTCCCTGGAGTTAAAGACTCCAATACTCTAAGCGCCCCAGTTGGAATTTCTTCAGCCCTATGAGTAAGTTCTGCACGGAATGCTGCAGATTCTTCAGGATTAGGTAAATGCTTGTTAAGAAGTAAATATATAACATCTTCTTCTTCTAAATTTGCTAAATCTCCAACTGGATATCCGACATAGTGTACTCCTTCTATAGGATCCACGTAAGAGGTTTGGCAAGTCCCAACAGGTATGCCCCTCATACCTGAATCAAGATGATTTTTTGTAATTGTGAACAAGTCTTCTTCATCGGCCATGTAATCTCAGATTCATCTCTGAAAGAGATTGGGTGATAATATCTCCGATAGTAATTACATAAAATTATAAGAAAAATAATTAAATTAATCCAATTTTCTTCCCACATTTTTCAAAAGCGGATAACACCAAGTCAAGATCATTACGAGAAATGCCTGATGACATTTGAGTTCTGACTCTAGCTTTATTGGCTGCAACCATGGGAAAAACAATAGCACCAACCATGACTCCTTCTTTACGTAATTCTTTAGATAGATTCTGAGCAGTGATACTTTCACCACACATAACAGGAATGATGGGGGTCGTACTTACCCCTGTATCAAAACCTAGTGACGTTAATTCTTTACGGAAATAATTAGTATTTTTCCAAAGTTTTTCAACATGTTCTGGTTCAGACATTAATACTTCAATGGATGCTTTTTGTGCAGCCGCTACTCCAGGAGGTTGACTTCCAGAGAGTAACCATGATCTGCTATGATTCAGAGCATGATTACGAACATCTTCACTTCCTGCTAGAATTCCGCCTTGGACTCCTAAAGCTTTGGAATATGAGCCAACTTCAAAATTCACCCTACCTTGAAGGCCAAAATGAGAGACAATTCCCCTCCCTCCTCCAAGAACGCCTTCACCATGACAATCATCGACGAATATCATAGCATCATGCTCTTCCGCTAAGTTGGTTATTTCATCAAGAGGAGCAATATCTCCATCCATACTGAAAACTCCATCAGTTATTATCAATTTTCTATCTGAATCCTTATGATTATTTAGAACATTTTCAAGTGCGCCCATGTCATTGTGAGAATAAACTGCCCTAGATGCTTTAGTCAATCTTACACCATCGATGATCGAGCCATGATTTAATTCATCGGATATTATGACATCATCAGATCCTTTAACAAGTGTAGGAATGAGGCCGACATTAGCCGTATATCCTGCAGAATAAATTAACGCTGCCTCGACTTCTTTGAATTCTGCACAAATTTTCTCAGCTTCTAAGTGCAGATCCAAGGTGCCTGCTATAGCCCTCACTGAACCAGAACCTACGCCATATTTTTTTGTTGCTTCTATTGAAGCTTGTATGACTTTAGGATGTGTTGTCAAGTTAAGATAATTGTTTGATGATAGCATAATTATTTCTTTTCCATCCATCATGCATCTTGATTCGCTAGCAGATTCTAACGTTGGAGGATTCCAATTCAGGCCCTGTGATTGAAGTTGCTCATACCTTTCGCGCATCCACGACATGTCCGCTACCATGATGCCCAAACATGGTTACTGTTTTTTGCTCCATCGGAAGAATTCTTACAAAATAATGAATGAATTTAATTTCCGATAGCCTTTCCCCATTTTATGAAAAGTGAATTTATAGAGGTGACAATTCTTGGAATTGCACAGGATGGAGGAGTTCCTCAAACAGGATGCTCATGTGAAAATTGTATTTCTGCGCATATCAATCACACATTACGAAGAAGCGCTGTATCTTGTGGAGTAAGGGGTATCGATGATAGTCTACATCTTATCGAAGTTGGAAGAAATATTGCCGAACAACTCAATCTTTGGTCGAATAAAATGGATAGTAAAGAGATAAGAATTCCTGATACAGTTAGCATAACACATGTCCATCTTGGCCATATTGATGGATTGGGACAATTTGGTAAAGAGGTTATGGACGTCAGAAGAATGCCATTTTATGCCAGTAAAGCTTCAATTAAAAATTTGGAGAAAAGAGAATTATTATCACCTTTTGATGCTTTAGAGATCGATTCGAACAATTTATTTTATCCTTCAATCGGGTGTGGATTTAAATTAGAATTCATAAAGGTGCCTCATAGGGATGATTATTCAGATACTCATGCGATTATAATAAGAGGGAAGCATCGTTCCTTACTATTCTTACCCGATCATGATAATTGGATAGAAACACTAGAAATGCATGAATGCAATACAATAAGGGAATGGTTTGTAAAATTAAAAATTGATTATGCATTGATTGATGGTACATTTTGGGATAAAAATGAACTTGGTGGCAGAGACATGACAGAAATACCTCACCCCACAATTGTTGAAACTTTGAATAGATTAGGAAAACGAGTTAAAAATGATGTAGAAATATTTTTCTTTCACCTGAATCATACTAACCCAGCATTAAACACATCTTCAAAAGAAGCATCGACCATAAGCGCATTAGGATGGAAAGTACTGACAGAACAACAAGTGTTCTCATTATGAATAATAATGCCGAACCTTATGAGGGAGATTTCTCTGAGAAGCCCATGAAGCTACGGGGCGAGGTTTCTAGTGGACTTGGTAGGGCCCACATTTTTATGGCTCAACAACATTATCAAAATCAATTTAAATCAGTATTAGAAAATAGCGCATGGCCAGGGACTTTGAATGTTGATCTTTTTCAAGATAGTATATTGGATTACAAGACATTAAGAATAATTTCTGGATTAGACGAAGGTGAATCCAAAAACGGACCTGAATCCCATAGAATAAATGGTTTTGAAAGAGATGGTAAATCATTTGGAGGTGCCACGGCATTTCGTGCCAAAATTTCTAAAGATAAAGTAAAATGGATTGATTGTGCAATTTTGATTCCGGATTTAACAAGACATATAAAAACTGCTGAAATAATATCGACCTCTTTCCTAAGGGAAAGTCTTCCTTGTAAAGATGGTGACGAGATCCATATTAATCTAATTTAATTCTGACTAACCATTGCCTCTCTAAAAATGCTGCAGTCTCATATTTTAGTAAAGACAACCAGCGAAAATACTCCCTATGGTCTTCTGGCCTAGGGGTGAAATACATATTTTCTGGAAAATCTGATACAACTAAATTATCAATTTCATCATGTGAAATAGCCCATAATATCAAACCATCAGAATTAGCCCTACCTAAGTCTACAGGAATATGAGGATTGGAGAGCGCAGATTGTAATTCATCCAAAGAAACACGACCTGAAACCACACCTGCTATTGCAGATGCTATTCTCCTAACTTGATTCCACAAAAATGCCCTTGCTTTTACAGAAATTCCGATTATTTTTCCATTTGAGTCAATCCAGGGAGAACATTCATCAATGATTCTATCCGGATTGAGGTCGCCCTCTAATTTACACAAGTTTGTAAAATTATTTCTCCCTTCAATTATTGAACATGCTGACTTCATTAATTCCAAATCTGGATTTAACGGCCATTCTTCTATAGTTCCTAAACGATAAATATAATGCCTAGAGTTTGCTTTTCTACTCCTAGTTAATTTAGGTACATTGTGCATATGCCAAATTACCATACCAACAGGTAATTGATCATTAATTGCCCTCACCATAGATTTATGACTTACTTTTTCAGACACTGAACTTGGTAGGCTAATGCAGGCTAAATTCATCCTTACGCTAACGCCTGCGTCAGTGCGGCTACAAATTTCTAAACAGCCTTCTGACCACCAAGTCAATCTTTTGAGTGCTTTTTGTAGAGAGCCTTCAACAGTCCTAATATCTGGTTGGATTTGAGAACCATGGAATGAATCTCCATGATACCCAAATGCGACCATAACACGGCCGCTGGACAAAAATGTCTCCCCCTTATTCCTCAGTTGCGATGTATTCCATTGCTTCTTCAATTGAAGTGAATCCTAATCCCAGAATAGCAAATTCAATTGCAATAGGGGTATATTGCCTAGCGAATTGTTCGCTACGATCGAAATTTGTTTTAAGATTGATAGAATCGATTAACATCCTAGCGGCTTCATAAAGATGGAATGAAACATCTACATCATCAGATTTTTCACCCAGTGCCCTTAGTTTTTGAAATTCCCTTATTGCCATTGGAACTCTGTCGAATTCAATGAGTGCATTTGCATAAGATGCTAAATATTCTGCATTATCTGAATCAAGTCCAGCTGCTTTTCTAAGGTATGATTGAATCTTACCTTCATTGATTCTATCATTTCCTTTATCATCCATGTTACCATTTTCTTGGATTTCAAACATTGCTGCTTCAGCCCATCCGTGGTATCCGGAAGGATCATTTGAATTTGCAGCTATATAAGATTCAAAAATCTCCATAGCGCCCATAAAATTGCCTTGTGTTATGCATTGTGCTGCTTGCGTTAATATGTCTTCTTCGGTCATTTGGATACCCCTTGTCTCCATGTCGGAAGACATTAGGTTATGAACGATACGCTTTTTGTGATTATTCTGAATCACCATTATTTTGAGCAAGAGTGTTGTTAACATCCATGAGTTCATTAATTAATCTGTAAATTTTCATTGGGTTTCTAACCCCATAAAGGCAATCGGCAGGATCCTGTGCCACTGTAGTTCTTTGACGTTGTTTAGTAACCCATCCAAACATTAATGAAAATATTTTTTTCACAATACCTGGGGCTCCATTGGTTAATTCTTGGCCAACACCTACACTTGAGCCAAAGGAATCTTGTTGAAGTCCAAGTCCTGATGCTGTTAGAATATGCACATTACCGAAACCAAATATTCGCCCAAGTATTGGAGGATTGGCTTTCAAATTCTCTACTTTATCAAAGGCAATCCCATGAACACTTGAATTTACAATTAAAAAGCTTTTACGAATATGAATTCTACGATCAGTTATTGCATATTGGAATGCATGTTGATATATTAAAGTCAGAATTATCATCATAGAACTAGAAATGATTCCTAAAGGTAGGAACCACAGGTTATTCCAGGCTGGTAATGGATTATCAAAATCGGAACCAACGAAACCTCCAATCATTGAAGCAACATCCATTGCATACCACGTAAATGGAACTAATCCGGTTATGACTAACCAAGTTGTTGTCCACCTACCAGAAGTAGAGAAATTTGCATAATGATTTATTTTTGCGAGAAAAAAGACTGCAATAACAAAGCCCATAGTTCCAGAAATATCAATTATGGCCCTCATTAAACTAACTATTGCATTAAGCTGGCCATCTCCTTCGGGAGAATCAAATTGTTCTGCAATGAAAAATAAAATATGTAAACCAAAGACTAGTAGGGCTAAAATATATTTATCAGCCATCGAAAGGAATGAAGGGTTGCCTTGCCAGACAGGAATTTCAGTATCTGTTATCTCTGGAAAGTCTTTTCTTACAGATCCTTCATCAATTTTTGATTTAAAATCTTGAATGTAGTCTGTCATCTAACTCATTACTCCGTACAGGTGGTGCTTACTGAACATATTGGTTAAAACTATTATGAATTTATACGAAAATCAATAAATCTATGTAACAGTTAAATCAAAATATTCGTACAACGAATAATGCCGACAATGAATTTAGGAGAGAATAGAGTTCTCTCCAATGATGGTTCAAAAGAATACATAGATGGTTTTGAATCTGTATTTGAGTTTAGATTATTATTAGAAAATTTAGGTGAGAAAAAGTGACTGAGGATGAGAACAGAGTAATCATTCAAGGCACATCAGGCATGTTTGGCGCATCACTTACTGGCAAAAGAGACAAGGATGAAGACTATATTCATTGTACTGCGATTAAAGATGTTCAAATTGCAATATTATGTGATGGAATGGGGGGAACCAAAAATGGAGAATTAGCATCACAGGAAGCATCACAGGCTTTTATTAGAGGAATTAAAATGATTCGTAAAAAATATAGTGATCGATGGGTTTCAAAAAAATATAGGCATTCTCGTTACAAAAAATTAATTGACATTTGTCACAATAAAGTCGCATCAATTACAGGGAAATCTGGTGAGTCTGGGACCACGCTTACAGCATTGGTAACTACATATGATAAAAAAATTCCAGTATCTTTAGATCTTATCCACATTGGAGATTCCAGATGCTATAAAGTCAAAGGAAATAATGCTGAATTATTGACATCTGATCACTCAGTAACTGGAGATATGTTAAGGGCGAAATATATAGAAATTCATGAAATTGCAGAAACTCCTGGAAATAATAGTTTAACGAGAAATATAGGGGATGAAAATAAATCATCAGCAGATATAATGACATTAGAAATTGATTCAAATTATTTTTATCTAATATGTTGTGATGGAGTTTGGGATCCATTACATAAAGAAGAAGGTTTTTGGACACCAAACGTAGATTGTAATAGTCAGAATTATGTCGATATGATAGTCAATGAAGCAATAATTAGAGGTAGTACTGACAATTGTAGTGCGTTAGTGGTAAATCTTTTATCTTGAAGAATTAAAATATAATGATGATTATGGCCTGACATGGTCTTCTCCACGCGCCCAGTAGATTGGAAACTTGGCAGTGAACCGGTGGCGAGTTATTACCAAATGAATGATTTACCTAAAAAACTTCAGTCCAAAATTAAAATAGACTTTAATATGGAGAATACAATTCTTTTTTCATCAAAAACTGAGTTTTGGCCAAAAAATAAACAATTGGATCTGAGTAAATCTAAGTTCAGAGATCAGTATCAAAGTATCATATTTTATAGAAATTCTTCTATAAATTT
>JAJPRE010000043.1 GCA_023700245.1 Candidatus Thalassarchaeaceae archaeon | reverse complement strand
GTACCCTTCCGCTCAGAGGCGATTGGATAATTGAATACAATTATAATTGATGCCGTGGAAAGAAAAATAACCTAAGTATATACATGAAGCGATATGGATGACTTTTCGAGGGAAGAAGGAGACGATTCTGTGCCCATCCAGGATAGGAAATATAAAAAACAAATTATTTGGTTTATAATTGGATTCCTTTTTGTCCCTCTATCGTGCATCATCGTCGCCGTTATTGGATTTATTATTTCAGGATTATTAGGGAATTACATAATTTCATATTTCATAGTTTTAATAGTAATTCCGATGATTTACATAACTGGCATTATCTGGGGGTTTACAAAAAACGGACCAGAAGGATTTGCTCTTGGAATTTTGATTTCTATTAGTTATGGTCATCTGATTTATTTTCTCTTATTTTTCTTATTCCCATCCACTGGATCAGGGGGGACTTGGAATTGAATACTTGGCGTATCTCACCTCTTTCAATGCCTAGGCAATGAAAAGGCGGATAGATAGCCGATAGGTTCAGTCTCAACAAACTAGTGTGCTCTAGCAGAAACCCATTGATATGTCTGTTAAACTCTTAATCCGTACTTAGATTCATAATACAGCGGTGCGATTAAGCCTGTACTTGACGGTGTTTGGGACTTCCATTCAGAAGAGATTGAGTCCGGTTGGCAAGGGGCGTTCAATCGCTCATTTTCTGGTCGAGCAAAAGGGAAATGTGTTGTACAAATTGTATCTTAAGCATACTCTCAACGAATCACGATACTCCTCTATTTTTCCTCACGTGAGATGCCTGTCGCTTGGGTACCGTTCCGACAGGAATTTACGAATAGGAATAATCGTACCGCAGGGAAAAGAGTTGTAAACTCTAACAATTAGAGAAGATTGTGATAGGTGAGTTGTTGTTTGATTGGGTAACCGAGTTCATCCTAGATTTGATACCGAAAAGGATTCGGAAAGTAGCCGGCATTATTCTGATTATAATTGGAATTGTCATATCTTTAATTGCTATACCTTTTTCTCTATTAATAGGGGCGGAAGATACAGATGCCGGTCTTTTAATAGCTATATTATTGGCAATCCCAATTGTATTTATTTTCCTTGCTGGATTTGTTTTGATATTAAGTACAAAAGACAATAGAAGTATGAGAATTATTTGAAGCAAAGGGTAGTCTCTGAAAGGGCCCACTGATAGCCCACTAATTCGGCAATTACAATCGGATAGGTTTAACCAGAAACCCACTGATTTATTCATTAATCGCTTAATCCGTACTTAGATTCATAATACTCTATGTTAGCGGACTAAATATGATATCTGAAATTCGTAAGGCAACAATAAAACTGATGTCCAGAGACCATGTAAGCGATATCAATAGACTAGATTCAATATTAGGCAAAGGAGAAAGTGCTACACTTTCGAATATTGTGCCGCCAAATCCCTACGTCGGAAATCCTGAAAAACTCGCCCCTGGAGATTGCGTCGCTCTAATTGGAATAAATCCAAAATTAGATCTTGTTCGCCCCGGATTTCAACATTTTGAAGTAAAAATCCCTAAAAATTGTCAAAAAAATTACAGTAAAACAAACGATTACCAAGCCTTCAATCCCTGGTTTGAAAAACTCCACAGATACTATGACGACCAATATTTCATCCACGAAAATGGGAAGAAAATAGATCCATACTATGGGAGATACTTCACGAAATTAGGAAACCATATAGGTAGAGCCTGGTTCAATAGTTCACCTCCAGAAAAGGGGAGCAAGCAACCCAATGCAAGAAGGGTTCTTGAGAATCACGTACTGAAGTTGGATGCCGTACCCTACTATTCTTTTTCGGATAAAATGGAAAGTTCCAACCTGAAAGAATCAATGCAATCTGACCCCGCTATGAGAGTGCATAAACAATTAATGGACTGCCTATTCCAAGAATGCAGGCCGAGGCATCTCCAAGTCAACGGGAAGACAACAGCAGGCGAAATGATAAAACAACTTTTCGGAGAAAAGGAATCATTTCAGAGAATCGGGAATGGCGTTTCTAGTATTGAAGTAGGCTGGGCCAGAATCGGAGGTCATAGATTACCAATTTTGATACATGGATTCACCAATTCATCTACGGGACCCCAAAGCCCGAAAGCCTTCCTCGAGTGTGCAAATAATTTTGATCGATGGCTAAGTTCTCAGAATTAGTCGATTGCATCATACTACAATCTTAGCCGCAGAATCCTTCAAGATTTCCTTCCTCATCAATCTCTATTTTTCTGTCTTCGAATTCGTCTTCATTAATCATTTCTGGCGCGAACACTATACAGCCATCTACTCCTGAATTGGTTAACCAGAGCAAACCTCCTTCAATTATGAACCTAAAAATGGGTCCACCATCTTCAAAATAAAACTGAAGGTAATCACCTTCAGTACTCCAACTTCCGTTTTCATCGGGAGTAGCCAATGTACCGTCTTGATTTATTTCAAGCACTAGTGATTCAGCCATATACCAATCCCCTACGATAGGATTGTCATCAATTTCTCCCCCATCAGGATCTCCGCCAGTACAACCAGCTAAAGTTGAGGTCATCATTATCAAAATCATCATTGGCGTTATGATACGCATAGAACGTCTACTGATGTAGGGTATTATGAATCTAAGCACGGATTAAGTGTTATTAGATCTATTATTGGACCCTTTACTTTAGGAATCGTTTGATTCAATCTCCAAAGAAATGATATCTAAAATCCGGAGGACCAGGAAGTGTTAGAGGAGGAGCTTTCTTTGGAACTAAACCATCTGGAAATTCACACCATTCATGCAAGGTAGCTTGTTTACCTTCATAATTTAGCAACAGTCCTTTCCCAAATATCCAAGCAAGAGTACTTTCAGGTAATTCTTCAACAGTTACCCATAGAGTATCTGGAGGAATACAGCGATAGATTAACTCAACTTCTAAACTACATAAATTCAAAGGACCGGAGTAAATTGCCTTTGGTGGACCAATGTCCCAATTTTCAGCAACTACTACTTTTTTGAAAGCAGTCCAATTACTTCCTTTTTGAGTTACGGTACTCATCCTAACTAAGAAGCCAGACTCAAGAGCAGTATCTTCTAATTCTAAGTGCCTAAGTAATGTGATTAAACCATCTGGAATATTTTTTATATTTGATTTATCTAATTCCTTTCTCCATCTTCCAAATTTAAATTCAGCAGTATCAGCATTTCTTACTAATCCTTGACGGCCATCTCTCACTACTGTCAAGGTCCATTCATAATCCTTATTTCTATTATTTCTCATCTTGCTTTCACTCCTATTGATCACTTATTATTATGTTATTTTATACAAAAAAATTATATTTTTCTACTACTTTATCGTAGTTAAACAGTTTTACTAAGCCGGACATAAAGGGTGTAATCAGAGGTTTATGAACATATCTAATGGAATGATGAAGTATATTATATGCATACGTTCATTTAAATTTGTAATATCTTCTTTACTTCTCCATTATGTCCCCAATTCATTTCTCCAGATGTTTCAAAAAAGAAATATTTAGTTGTAAACACTTCTTTCCATATTGGATGTAATTTATCAAACTTAATTACAATCTTATCAGAACCATAACGCTGAGCAATAAATATTTCAGCATCATATCCATCTACAGAGACTCTCAATATTTCATGAGATCCTCCTTCCATAGGGGCAATCGGTATCATTTCTTCAGTTAACACATTTTGTGCAATTTTCTCCATACTCTAAACAGAGAAGTATCTGCATATAAAGTGAGATAAGAAAGAGTAATAATGGAG
>JAJPRE010000025.1 GCA_023700245.1 Candidatus Thalassarchaeaceae archaeon | reverse complement strand
ATACATTTCATTGATGAGGTTAATCCAGGTTATTTTTGGATTTTTCCTGTTAATGATGGGACTGTTAATGTAGGTATCGGAATGGTCATTGCAGAACAAAGAAAGCAAGTTGGAATTAAAAAATCATTAAAAAGGATGCAAAAGGATGTAATTGCTAATCATCCACTTTTCAAAGGTAGATTTGAAAATGCAAATTTGGTTGAAGGATCGGAGCGAGGTTGGCAATTACCATTCGGTTCACCAAGAAAGGATGCGCCTTCATATCAGCCTAGAAGAAGTGCTATGGCAGGGGCAATGTGTATTGGTGATGCTGCGAGTCTAGTAGATCCATTCAGCGGAGAAGGAATTGGTAATGCATTAGTTTCTGCCAAATTGACGTCTGAAATTTTTGATAAAAATATTCATTCTAATGGATTCTCAGAGGAGTCGGCAAATAAATATATGAAAGAATTATGGGATAAATTGGGTCCTGAATTTACAAATTCATATAGATTACAGCAAGTAATTAAACGTAAATGGTTGTTAAATTGGTTTATGAAAAAAGCATCAAAAAAGGAATCAATAAGAGAAATGATGACAGAAATGATTGCTGGTAAAGAAGCCTCTGGAGGAGTTTATAGTAAATGGTTCGTTATAAAGGCATTACTTCTACCTTGAGGTGATTATTTGGATACCACTCTCAATGAAATAAAAGCTGTTTTTCTGGATTTAGATGGAACAATTTACATGGGAGATGAATTGATACCGGGGGCTATTGAATTTCTAAAAAGATTGAATGATAATAATATAAGATACTTCTTTTTATCTAATAATTCTAGTAAATCAATAACTCAATACTTAGAAAAATTAAGAAGTTTAAGTATTCCTGCTAAAAAGGAAGAGATTTTGCTTTCTACTCATGATTTAATAAATTGGCTAAAGAATAAGAATGTAACAAAAACATACCTTGTAGGTACAAAAGGCATGCAGGAGATGCTTGAGAGTGAGAATATAGAAACTAGAGCAAATAATCCAGAATATGTAGTTCTTGGATATGATACTGAAATAAATTATGAAAAATTATCTAAAGCATCATCATTTTTGCATAATGGAGTTAAATTAATTGCAAGTCATCCTGATGTTGTATGTCCATCTCCATTAGGAAACTTGCCAGACAGTGGCGCATATATGGCATTATTTGAAGCAACAACAGGAGTTAAACCAACTCATATTTGTGGCAAACCTAATCCTGAAATGATTTTACATAAAATACAAGAATTGGGTTTGGAGCCATCGGATTGTGCAATGATTGGCGATCGGATTTATACTGATATGGAGATGGCAATCAGAGCAGAAGTAAATGGTATACTAGTTCTTTCTGGTGAGGCGACTAGAGAAGATTTACTTAAACTTTCTAAACAGCCAAATTTAGTGGTAAACTCCGTTGATGATTTAGTTAGATACAAATAGATTGTGATTGTATTTTTAATCATTTTTATGGGTTTAATTAAATAACTTATATTGGTACTCAATATTGTGGAGAATGGTTCGCCCCCGTATGATTTGTCGAATTGTGATTTAAGGACTTTGCCCGAAATTATTTCATGGCCAAGTTTATCTTCACACGCAGAATCAATAGAGAAATTAAGTGAGATGGGGGCATTAGAAAATTTGGTCGTAAAAGATGTATTATCAATTACACCACGAGAGGTGCATGCACTACCATTATCGGAGAATATTGATAATATCGGAAGTAGTTCATTAAAGTTACCTTGGTGGATTGATTTAGAAAAACCCAATTCACTTTTACCAGGATTATTCGAAACTTGTCAAATTTTCCAAATGATGGACGCTTCGGCTGGTGATAAAATCTTATTGATTGGCCCTAGAGGAAATTGGTGGACGGAAATTTTTTTGCATATGGGTGCCTCAAAAATAAATATTGTTGAAATTGATGATTATAGAAGAGAGATTTTAAAGAATAGGTGGGAAAATTTGCGACTAGATATAGTATCTAAGGCATTGAATTGCGATATTGAATGGAATGGTTTGGAATATTTTACAATAAATTCAGACAAAAATTTGTATGATAGGATTTTGATAACTGGTGGCCTAAAATGTATGCCAACTCAATTATTTAATAAATTAAAAGAAAATGGTGAAATATGGGCTCCCATTGGTAATAATGGAGAAACCATTTTACATCGTATAACAAAATCATTTTCTGAAAATATTGATGATCAGAATATAGCAATATGGGATGTTGATATGTTAGGATCTGTCGCTGAAAATATAATTTGCCATGGCAATAAAATTGACAAAGGGGGCGTTTATATTATCGAAGAAAGTTCTGAATTAATTAGGGAAGCTTGGTTAAATGCAAATAATAACCCTACAAAAGATAGAATTGGCCCAGATTCTTTATTAAAAATGATAAAAGAAATTTGGGAATCAGCAGATATTTTATTGGAGTATGATAATATCACCCTTAAGGACTCAATAGCAAAAGATCTTTTTAAGATGGGTAATGTACTTCAAAAAATAGGAATTTTTGAGTTAGCAGCTGAGCATCACGGAACCTCATTTTCAATTTCTCCTTCTGCTGAATCTGCTTGCTACCTAGGAATGACTTTTCCAATAAATAATGACGATTCTTTAGCATGGCAGAGAGTCGCTATAGAGACGGATCCAAATTTTGGAGAATCTTGGAATGAAATAGGAGAGTTAATGATGAAAAAAGGCTTGATTGATGAATCAATAAACTGGTTTAGAGGTGCGATTGTATCAAAGAATTATTCAAGAAGGGGCGAGGCCTGGATTAATCTAACAAGGGCACATATGGAAATAAATCAAACATTATCTGCATTTTTTTCAGCGCAGAAAGCAGTGGAAATGTTTCCTGACAATAATGAATTAGTTGAATTATTAACTTATCTTGGAGAAGATTTAATTTAAAATAAACTTGAATTTTGTAATACATTGGAGTGAGTATGAATAACATAGTTGTGGTGACTGGTGCTAGTGGATTTATAGGGAGCCATATTGTTTCCAATCTTCTTTTGAAGGGGAGAAATGTAAGAGCAACTGTTAGAGATTTGAATGATTCATCTAGGGTTTCTCATTTACGTAAGCTAGCAATAAATGATAATGGATCATTGGTAATTGTAGAAATGGATCTCTTTGATACAAATAGTGTAGATGAGGCAATAAATGGTGCTATTGATGTAATTCATACTGCTGCTGCAGTTATTATTAGATCAAAAAACCCTCAGCGAGATATTCTTGATCCAAGTATAGTTGGAACACAAAATGTTCTAAATGCCATTGAAAGGAGTGGTTCCGTAAAGAATTATGTTCATACATCATCAACGGCAGCAATTAGGCCTGCGTCTTGGACTAACGGCGAAATTTTAACCTCGGAAACCTATGCTGATGATGCAAAAATAACAACAAATCCTTATGGCTTGGCAAAATATAGTGCTGAGATGTTAGTTAGGGACTGGTACAATAATATGAATCCTGAGCTTAAGCCTAGAATGATAACAATTCATCCATGTATGGTCTTTGGACCTCCTTTATCTCCTCGACATTTGCATGGTTCATTGGCCATAATTATGATGTTAGTAAAACGTAAGTTACCTGTTTTGCTACCTATGCAAATTAGCATTGTGGATGTTAGAGATGTGGCGGAAATACATGTCTTAGCATTAAAAAATGGTAAAGATGGAGGAAGATATTTGACCGTTGCAGGAGAGATGATGATGGCTGAAATGGCAGATGTTTTGAGAGAATCATATCCTACTAGAAAATGGCCAAAGCTAGTTCTACCATATAAAATTGCAATTATAATTTCTGCATTACATCCAAAAGTTAGCATATCATGGGCACGAACACATCTGAAAAATAAATTATATTGGAACTCTGAGCCTGCTTCAAACGATTTTAAGATAATTTGGAGAAATCCAAAAGATACAATAACAGAAACAATACCAAATATTATACATAATAATTGGGATTGAAAGCAAAACAATCAAAGCATGATATTTTCAATGCTGGATAGTTGGCAACGCTATGCGGAACTCTAGTATACTAATTGTATTTCTTTTGATAATGCCAACTTTGACAGGATGTTTGACCAAAGATAAAAATATGGTAGAAGAGATGGATAACCATTTTCCTATTGAATTAGATATGATTCCAATAACAACATGGTACCATTATCCAGGAAATCCTACTTCCCCAGGGAGCATTGATGCTACGGATTATATGGCAGTGTTAAATGCAAATATTACTGAAAATCTTACTGGAGATAATATTCCATTTTATTCAGTTGGGACTTATTATGGAACTGGGTGGGATACATTTGAGCCAACATTAGGAATTACGTCATCTGGGGCAATTTTCTTTACAAATTATAATGGTCTTGGTGATGGAACACACATAATTAGATCTATGGATCAAGGGCAAACATGGGAAGATGTAGGTCCTTTTGGCCAAATTGATGATGACTCCGGACAAACACCAAATTCAAATGATCCTTACTTATACGTAGATAAATTTAATGATAGGTTGGTTAAATTTGATATGCATGCTCTGGCTGCTATGTTCGTTGAATATTCAGATGACGATGGAGAATCTTGGAGTATTCCATATCCAGTTGAGGGTTATTTGGCACCGCAAGATCATCAAAGTATAGCATCTGTACCTAGTGAAGACGCAATTATTGGAGATATAGTGTATGTATATTGCATCAATACTGGATCTGCTGCTGCTGGACCTCAATGCTCTCGATCCATAACTGGAGGTCAAACATGGGACATTCAGAGATTAGGGTACCCCACAGAGTCATTTGGGAGTCAATGTTCAGGATTGCATGGACATCTGGCCGGTGGGTCGGATGGTGCGATTTACCGAGGAAATCCTTCTTGTGAAGGTCCAGCAGTTTATCGCTCCTTGGATGCAGGGTACACTTGGAGTGAGCATACAATAACTACTGTGGTAGGTATGCAACAAGGATGGCATTCGCATGAGGTTGCCACTGCGGTTGATGAAGGCGGAAATGTTCATGCAACATGGATTTCTGATGATCAAATGCCATGGTATGCATATTCTAGAGATCAAGGAGAGACGTGGAGTTCTCCGATGATGGTTGCACCTCCGGGAGTAAATGAAAGTGGTTTTCCAACGATATTTGCTGGAGATTCAGGGAGAGTTGTGATTGGATACATAGGAGAATCAACTGACTGGAATGAGTCTTCAGGAGGAGGTTGGTCCGGTTACATGTCAATTATGACAAATGCTTTTGCCGAAAATCCACTAATTACGAGTGTTGCAGTTAATTTACCAACTGACCCATTAGATATTTTGCCTGATTGTGGAAATATAAGGTGTGGGGGCTTTGGTGATTTTATTGATATAGAAATAGATGATGAGGGTAGGCCATGGATTGCATTGGCGCATAATGCTGCAGGAAATGATGAGGCAATAATTGGAACTTTAATGACTGGTCCATCATTATATGGGCCCATTGTACAATTACCAACACTAGAAGAAGGTGGAAATTTAACACTTAAGTTATGAGAGAACAGCCCTCCGTACATATGATGTATAGAAGGCCACGCCGTTAAGTTATGAAAGCCCTTACAACATTTATTGTTTTACTGGTTTTGAGTTCGATGGTCTCGGGTTGTTTTACTAAAAATGATACAGTAAATAATGATAAAAAATCTCTTATTTCTGAGATTTGTCCAGAGGGTTACGCAAATAATACATGGTATCATTTTCCTAATTCTACTGATATTTTTTCAATGGACGACTCGTTTGATTTAGATTCCATTTTAACTGGTGAAAATATCCCAATTTGTGCAAAAGGAACATATTATGGCATAGGAGTTTCAACCTTTGAGCCCACAATTGGCATTACTTCACAAGACAATCTATTCATGACTAGTTGGGGTAATGGACCTGGAGGATCTACTGCAATAATACGATGCTCAAATATGATTGAAATGACTAGTTTGGATTATGTATGTGAAAATACATATCAAGGACAAATTGTGAATAGTAATGATCCATACGTATATGTTGACCCTTGGACTGATAGAGTAATGAAATTTGATATGCATGCATTAGCAGGTATGACGGTTGAATGGTCTGATGATGAGGGTGAAACATGGGGGCCTTTGGGGCTTGCTTCATTCGCAACCGGATATTCGGTACAAGATCATCAAACGATTGCATCGTCACCCTATAATGCACTTTTACATGAAACAACATGGGTCTTTTGTGTAAATGGTAATTGGCAATCTCCTCTATGCTCTACAAGTCAAGATGGGGGTTTAACATGGGGGCCAGAGGTCCCTGGTGCTCCAACTAATTGTAATAGCGGAGGTTTGACTGGGCATATGGTGGGCTCCAATAATGGTAACTTTTACAGAGGTAATCCTGGTTGTGATGGAGAGGGATATTCAATTTATCGAAGTTCAGATGGGGGCTTAACATGGAGTGAACATAAATTACCTACTGAAGAAACAGGAACTGCTGCCACATGGAATGCCGAAGAAGCACAGGTTTATCCTGATGAAGACAATAATGTTCATGCAATGTGGATGGGAGTTGATAATATGCCTTACTATTCGTATTCTTTTGATAATTGCGATACTTGGAGTAGTCCAATTATGATTGCTCCACCGACTAACCTCAACGGAACGGGTTTCCCGGCACTTGCGGCCGGGGATTCAGGGCGTGTTGCATTTGCATACTTAGGTGACTCTGGAGGGAATACTTGGAATGGATATATTTCTGTAATGACTGATGCGTTTTCTCCTATGCCGCTAATTACTACCACACAGGTAAATAATTTTGGAGATCCTTTGGATACTACTGTTGATTGTGGATATAACCGATGTGGAGGATTTGGCGATTTTATTGATATTTTAATTGATCAGCATGGTAGGCCGTGGTTCGGACTTTCTCATAATATTGTAGATCAAGGAATCTATGGTACAATGATGATGGGGCCTAGCCTAAGAGATGCTACAGTTCCATTAAATCCTTTACCCGAAGGTGGTTTTTCAACTCTTTAGATTTTGACGTTATAGTAATATAAATGCTTGATTCAAAAATCCTAAAGCAAATATCATCATTGTTACTCCACAAATAGATAAGAATATTCTATATGTTTTGATAGAAATATTTCCTCTTGTTTTATCAAAGAAATATGCAATAGTAGTTTTTACAATTATTATTGAAATCAAAAATGAAATAGCATATGCAATGGGTGCGAGAGGTTCTTTATCAACAACTGAAGCCATCAATGGTCCACCAATCAAAAACCAGAATATATACACATTTGGATTCAATAAATTTGTTAATATTCCTCTCTTTAATGATTTAGAATAATCAATATTATCTAATTTTGAATCTGGAGGTTCTATTGAAAAGCATTCTATTCCCATTTTTAATAAGAAAATCGACCCAATAATTGAAATTATAGCTAAAAACATTGGCCTTGTTGAGAACCAGTTTGCTGCAAATAGACTAATTATTATCAATGGGCCATCAGTAAATATTGGTGCTGCGGCTGTCCAAATGCCAGCTCTTCGACCATTGGAAAGTGTCTCTCTAATTACCATAGTCAATAAAGGTCCAGGTTTTATTCCTTCTACTATTCCAAGAGTTATTCCCGCTATTGTTAATGCTAATATTATATTAATTTCCAAACTTAATTCCTCATATTAATAGTAATTTTTGCTATTAATTTTAGAATTTCAAGATATAGCCAAGCAAGTGTAACTAGTAAACCAAATGCTGCCCTCCACTCAAGTTGTTTGGGAGCCCCTCTTAATACTCCTCTTTCTATAAAATCGAAATCTGCAACTAAACATAATGACGCAATCCCAACAACAAATAATGAGAATGCTATTCCGACCGGCCCTGAACCATGAATGAGCGGTATTTCGAACCCAATAAATGATCCAATTATAGATATTAAATAAATTAAAAAAATTGCAGCCATTGCAGAAGTTACTGCGATTTGCATATTTTTATCCCAATGTATTAATCCAAGTCTGTAAATCGTGATCATAACTGCAAGTATCAAGAATGTTATGCTTGCTGCAATTATGCCTATACTTTCTAAGCCACTTTGTTGTGCAAATATCCAAGTTATTCCTCCTAAAAATAAGCCTTCAAAAAGAGCATATGAACAAATTAAAAATGGGCTGTTCGATCTAGAAAATATTACGATTAAAGCAGATATTAAACTCCCTATGAATCCTATAATAAATAAAATACTGGATTCTGGCATCATCATCGAAGTCGCTATAGCAGAGGTGGCAGTAATTAAGAGTAATATTCCCGTTTTCTCTGATACTCCTTCTATTGACATTTGGTTTGAATTTGAATTATCCCACCAATTCATTTCTTTATACATATTTTTATCAAATGTTGAATCGGAAAGAGCTGGGTTTCCGGAGCGATACATAATATTCGCAGAAGGACCTGATACTCAAACATTAGGGTTTATAAATCTAAAAAGCTAGACCATGTTCTTTGCCTGCTTTCGCAACTTTATGTAAGAAATTTTCAAAATGTATTCTCGCATAAGTGGATTTTTGAAGTGTTACATCACAGGATGATAAAGCGGAAAGTAATTTCTCCCTAAGAGTATCGGGCAAAGATAGTCTTCTACCAACTAATACGTTGTGTAGTTGCGATACTATATCATCAGCATCAAGTCCATAATTATTCATCAATTTATCAATTTCTGCTATTGCTCCAGATAAAACTTTACGTTTTTTGCCTGCTTTATTTTCCCAACGCCATTCAATTACTGAACCTCTGAGGGCCATTTCTAAAATATGTCTGCTTGATTGAAGTGTAGTAGATTGAACTAGATTATGGACTGCAGAACGATCTGAAGAAAGTTTGCGCATTTCTAGTAATTCTAAAATAAAAATTCCTTTTCTCAAATTGCCTTGTGATATGTATGTAATATCTTCTAAAACGCCCTTGGATGGTTTTCCAAAATTTGATTTGGAAATATCTTCTAAAGTACTAATCATTAGATCTTTATTTATGGGAGGGATACGGATCATTTGAGTTCTTGATCTCAAAGCATCGATTATTCTTGAAGGGGCTCTGGTTACCAAAATAAATCTAGAAGCATTGCCAACCGTTTCCATCATTCTTCGTAAATATGCTTGCCTAATATGGCCTAAATAATCTGCATCTTCTAAAATTATTAATCGACTTATCGGTGCAATATTAGAGATTTGATTTTCTTTTCCTGCTGGTGGAATATCGCCATCTTTTTTTGTGAAAATACTTCTATCGAATGAGTCGAGGCTGAGCATTCCGGCGAGTGTTTCGGTTTTACTTCCTCCCGGCCTTAAAAATTCTTCAAATTGTGCCATAGCACCCCTCTTACGTACTAAATCACGGCATTGTAATATATGAGTAGTGGATTTCCAACTCACTCCGAGAATTTGTCTAGCAAACAGTTGCCATGCAATAGTTTTTCCAACTCCAGCTGGACCAGTTATCAATAAATGCGGAGGATCTGAAGAAATACTTGCAGACTTTAGTGATTTAACAACAGATCTAGGGAATGCTAATTCTTCGAATGTCAGTGGAGCATTTGAAATGAGCCAACTAACCATAGTTCAGTGGTAAAGGCATAAGTTTTGAAATGCACCCTTAGAAGTTTATAAATTATTAATTATTTGCTAAAATTTCTCGGTAAATGAAACCTAATACCGAATGTTAGATTAATGACACTTTATAGTCAGGTAATATGGTTGGGCGTCTAGCATCTAAAGCATCTTTGCTTCGTCAACAAAAATATAAAAATAATGTTGTATTATTTCTAGTGTTTATTTTCTTAATTCAGATGGTTATGCCAACCGTTAATGCTGATGGTTTAGATGGTTTAGATATTTGTTCAGAGCTAAATAGTGGTTTTTGTGATACTGTAGACTCTGAGGATGATGGTTCGAGTCAAGTGTCTTGGGTTGAAGGAATTTATCATATTAACATGTTAGACACAGAAAGTATGCTATTTGTTGCAACTTGGGAGATATATGAATATGATAGGACTCCATTGGGATTCACAGGTACATTAGCGCAAACTGCACTGGAAAATGATGGAATATTTTCAGGTGATGGGATTCCGGCTGATGTGATACGTAACTCTTGGGATGAGCCTTGGGATGGTCAATCCGATTCAATATCGGTCGAAAATAAATTGATGGGGGAAATATCTTCTAATATAGGTAATATGCTTAGTTCTTTAGGAAGTGTATCAACTCCAACTACAGATTGGATAAATAGTTTTGAAAAAGATAGTGGAGTAGTTAATTGTCAAACAGATCGAACTCAGGATGATGATGGTAATGCATACTATCCGCCCATATGTATCCAAACTACAGTAGAAATAGAGTTATCTGCAGATAAGTTTGGTCTTGGAACTAATTCCAAATTGAATTTAGAGAGTGCATATAAATCATTACTGATAATGGGCGGACAAGTGAAGACATCATTGCCGATTAGTATTGAATCTGGACATAAAAGTATATATCATGTTGATCCAATTAATTACACTACAATAATTGGAACAAATGGCCCAGGTGCTACTAAAATAAGTAATTCAGGCACTTTTCCTTATAATTCAGGTAGGTGGGAAGTTAATAATCTCAATTTACCAAATGGATATAGTTCCAATTTAGAATTTACAGTGGGATTTAGAAATAATGAGACAACCAATGCATTTAATTTGGCTCCAAATTCAAAATCTATGAATCTAGAAGTTGTATTAGATTTATCTGATGAGAATGCTGCATCTATTGAATTGTTGGCCGGTATAAGCCATATTGAAACGGGGTCCATTCAAGGTTTAGAATTAATTCCTTCTGATAAAGGAAATATTCCCATTATTACTTCTGATGGAATTAGAATGGCACATCATAATGGTTTGATCAATCTAGATGCAATATCTGATAACTTTCCTGTTAGTTCAGTGGGCAATTCTCTTTCTAGTACAGTACCAGGCCTAACTATTGAAATGGGAGAATTTGAATGGATATTAGATAGTTCTCTTGAAAATTCAGCATTACTAGCAGGTGGCTTGAATTTCGAACATTCTCTCTCCAACTGTGGAACGGCAGGAGTAAATTATTGTATTTCAGGAGATGCAGCGATGGGGACTGAATACCCAGTATACCTTAGAAGTACTAGTGCGCCATTTAAGTTAGGTTTAAGTGACTTAATAGGAGATAAATTAGGAGATTTAAGTTTTCTAAATGATGTTAGCCAGGGCGATTTAGAGAAAATTATCAATAGCGGCATGGCATTTGAAACAATATTAGATCCAAGTTTTCTAAGTGCAATGAAACCCTCAGGAATGGGGAATACAGAAATAACTCTAAAATTAATCTTACCAAATTGGGCATCAAATAAAGAAGGAGGAAATACAATTTTGTTATCTCATATCTCAGATAATAATTATGTTGGTGACTTTGGGTTACAGGGCGCTAATTCATTTGACTGGGCTCATCCATTATGTTACGAAAGTGCAGGCTGTTCAGATATTAGTCAGAATGTGTTTTGTAAATCTATAGAAAAAAGTTGTAAAAAAGGCTTAGTGAATTTAGATATTTCAGAATATTCTTTTTCAGAATTACAAAAAGGAATAACGGTTGAGTTTGCATTGAATATGGAAATTTCTCTTCATAGGTTATCAGTACCCTCATCCATATTAGATTCTATGAATAGCGATACAACACAAGTATCTTTGCCTGTTTTACCATCTGATTTATTAAAATTAATTTTAGAAATTGCGGATAGAGGAGATACCCCATATTCTACATCATTCAAAATTTGTGATAATAATCAAATAGAAATTTGTAAGAATGATCAAATAATTGAGTTTTCGACTAATGGGATTACGGAGTTTACAAATCAATTTGGTGAAAGTGTGACTAGTTTGATAAAGTCGGAATTAAAAACATCATCAAAAATTGGAGATATTGAGATTGATGGTTTCAAAATTAATACAACTCTGGGAGGACTAATTGATACTGATTCCGTTATTGGAGATGAGGAGGGTATTGTATTATCAATAAATATACCTAAGGTTAGAACTACGATTGGTCTGGGAAATAGTTGGTCTGAAATATATGAAAGTATTAATAATGGAGAAATAGATAATTTGAATATAGATATTAACGCCCCATTATTAGACAATATTGTAAACCCTATTATGGCACCAATGATTAAGGCCATGGAAGGATTAACCGGCGCATTGACATTAGTAGCTGCTTCAACCATAACTGATGGATTGGCAATTAAAGACATTAAAACCGATTTACCAAATAGTGACTCTCTTGATATGCCAATAGAGTTGAGGCTAACTTTACCTTTAGGTATATATTTAGAAGACTTGACATCAATGAGTGGTCGCTCAAGTTCATCTTTCAATAGTGAAGAAAGACAAGTGATTGAATACAGGATAGTATCTGGTGCCACAGATTCAATAAATTTCAATTTAATAATTGGTTGGCAATGGATTCTGCAGCAGCTTCTGCCATATATATTCTTTACATTGTTATTCATATCTTGGCGAATTAGAGCAAGAATTAAGAAACGTAGCAAGAAAAAGAGGGCATCTGAGATTAAGATAATAAAAGCCGAGGCGAGTGAAAATAAGTTTGCTAAATCTATAATTTTAAATCCAGATATAGAAGTTATTGGTGTTTCTAACTGTAAAATTTCAATAAAGAAACGAGTTAATAGTTGAGTTATTATGTCACATATACCCCAACGTAATATTGCTCTCTTTCTAGTAATAATTATGATATCTGGGCCCATAAGTGGTTGTATTAATCCCGATAGTAGTGATTTGAATGTAGATGATCTGATAATAGATATTCCTTTTGTGGAAGGAGGTTACTTTCAGGATATTGAATTAAAAGCATCAACTAAAATGTCAGTTTTCATCCCTTATTTGATATTAGATGAAGAAACAGGTTTTGTTCAAAATTCTACCGTGGTTGATTTAGTAAAAAATCAAGTAATAAGTATTTCAATATTGACGCCCCCTCGGACGAGTGAGATGATATTTTTAATTGGTGAAGTAAATCGAGAATATTGGCCAATAAGGACTCAACATGAATCTTGGAGTACATGGTTAAATTCAGATTATGAAAATTCGATTAATGGGGTTTACAGAGTAGCCGCTCAAAACAACTCAACATATGATACACTAATTCCAAGTAAAATAACTGGTGATTCAGTGATTATAAAAAGTATAGTTGTAGAAAGAATTAATTTGATTAATGTTGAAGATGGAGGCAATCATTCAAGTGGAATTGTAAATGGAAGAATTGTATATGATAGACTTTTTGAAATAACTGATCCTACCGATTCATTTGATATCATAGATGGTAAAAATGGATATTATGATAGATGGGCCGGACAAGGTAATACTGCATATGAGGATGCTGCAATGTATTTAATTAATGAATTGAATTCGTTTGGACTAGAAGTAAAAGCTCATAGATTTGAATTTACGGACATATTTGGAATTCAAAATCCTGAATCATACAACATCTGTGCTTACAAGTGGGGTATTGAGATTGTGGATGAGTGGTTGGTATTCGGTGCTCATTTCGATATAGCGCCGCCCGCTAACGCTGTTTTATTAGATCCTCACGTAACTGGGCAAAGGACTTATGGAACTAGAGTGGGTGCTTATGATAATACTGCTGGAACGTCGATGGTATTAGAAACTGCAAAGGCATTGGCTGAATTTGATAGCAGAAGGACGATGGTATTCTGCCTTTGGTCTGGTGAAGAGGGAGGAAAAAGAGGTTCGGATTATTGGACTGATTATTATGTAAAGGAAGATAATCCTGAGGTTACTGTTACTAATTATATCAACCTAGATATGGCTGGAGTAAATTGGCCTGGTGGTGGTGGTGCCCCTCATGGAGATCCTAATCCAACTATTGATGAGAGTGGATATCCTAAAGATGAGGAGATTTGGCCAATGAGAGTTTATATAGGACCGGGTCCAAATCACGATAAGTTAGATCAGCCTGAAATGGTTGGTTTATCAAATTGGATCGGATCGGATTATTTAGGTTTAGAAGAACAAATGGGTACACTTATTGGAGTTAATTACTCATCTGAAACGTGGAAAACTAACGTATGGCTAGATATGGATAGACCTGAAATAATTGTATACGAAGATACTACTGCAAGGAGTGATCATGCAAGTTTTCAAGATAATTTGGGTACTGTGACCATCGGCTTTGGAGGATTAGTTGATGGATACTGGTGTTATCATCAAACTTGCGATACATTAGAAGAAATGGAGATTTGGATGGACACAATGGATAAAAACTATGGAGAAGAGAATACAGGAGTTGCTAATCTCGTAAATAGTCTTGATATGATAACTTGGTGGGCATTACTAACATTTTTCCATTGTGATGAAAAGCCCGTACTGAATACGATTAATTAATGTTAAATAAATAACATAGATGAATATTTGTAAGTAATCCAAACTGTAGCTAAAGTTATAGAAAACCAAATGTTAAAAATTGTATCCGACCATGTTTTTATTTTTCTTCCATCTAATGGTCCAAATGGAAGCATATTAAATGCGGCTAGAATTGCATTTCCCCATAACCACGTTTGTATTACTTGATCAAATATTGAATTAATTCCTCCAAAAATATATGCAATTGTAATTCCAATGTTCCAAAGTATAATGTTAGATACAGGACCTGCTAATGCTATTCGCCCGAATTGATCTTTAGAAGTCTTGCCAGCAACCATTACGGCCCCTGGGGCCATAAATACAAACCCCGTAAGTGCTGCTAGGATAACCCCAAATCTTAATCCACTTGAGTTTACTCGGAATTCAGCCCAGCAACCATATCTTCTAGCCATAATTTTATGAGCAATCTCATGAAGTAAAAACGCTGGAGTTAAAGATATGAAATAGAGAAGGCCGAAGTAGACAAAACTTGAAGGATTGGCAAGTGCGCCGGAAATCCTTCCAGATCCCATGAAAGCAAGTGCGAGAGTGAAAGCAAGTGTGGCTTGAGTAAGATGTTGGATTTCTATCTTTGAAAAATGCCATATAGATCCCTTATGGACAGGGGATGTGCGGCCACTGTTATTACCAAAATGTTGATTCAATATATCCTGAAAAGGATTTTTTTGATTTTGTTGTTCAAAATCTGGTTTGGAATTATTTCTATTTTCGTTATGTCTTTTTTTATCGAATGGGTCATCGTCTAACCACCATGCACGGGGGTCTCTTTCTCTAGACATACTCCTTGATTACTCCATTTTAATATTATTATTTGTTTGCGTCCTCTAATAATTCATCTACTTCATCTAATAAATTGCTCCAATCGGAAGGATGTTTTGATTTAGTATTTCCAGTAATTAAGTTTAACAGTTCTTCTCTTTCCATGTTATTTGGAGGTTTGTGCATCCACTTATTTTGATTTGCTACATCTCTTATTAATGATTTAGGAATATTTTTCTTCTGCCTTTCAAACTTATTTTTAATGTCCTCCGAAGTTTTGGAAGGCATGATTCCATTGTGTTTATCTATCAATGCAGAATAATATAACATGGAGGTTCCATGAATTGAGTCATCTATGTATTTTGATGGTTTTGTTAGCATAGTGATAAATTCTCTCGCCAATCTATCAGATTTAGTTTTGGGAAGACCTGTGTTTAACTTTTCTCTACTCTTAGTATGAGATTCAATACAATATTTACAACGTTTTGTACCCGCAATATCTCCTGCATCACACATTAAACAACATACTGCAAACCCCATTTGTTCCATCGCACGGCGTGGGAGTGACATTATACAACCCTAATGTTCATATTTCATCAACCCTACTAAGAATTGTTCAATTGTTCACTGCATCTAAACTTTGAGGAGTGTTTAGTACATTACTTCCATTTCTGTAAATATGTGGCATACTAAGTGTAGATAATGAGGGTAAAATATGAATAGAACAGCTAGATCCACATGCCGGTGCCAAATAATCTTCACCTGTTTCTGTAAATATTATATCAATGCCATGTCCCGCAGGTAAAATGGCGTCTATTGCTTGAAATTCCATCATCATAGTAAGTTGCTGTGAAGGGAGAACTGTTTGCGGTTCATATCCTCCAGCGTGATATCTGATATCCATTGTTGCGTGACCAATTCTTAACCCTGTTTGCGAATCTCTTAATTCTGCAAAAATCTGTCCACCATCCATTGTGGCTACCACTTCTAATTCCAATCTAATCAATCCAGATATTTGCATATCTACTTCGGATATCGCAGGGCATGATGTTGTAACAGATTGCCCTGCTCCTACTACTGGTGCCCCTCCACCAACAAATGCCCCTGAACTACCACATTCTGACAAAGATAGGGTGTGCCACATTATATCGATAGGTGGCCATGTTTCTTCTATACGCCATTGTCCATCATTTCTTTGAATTTGGGCAATTGAATCTGGTTTTGGCCCTTTACCCTTTAGGTAAAATTCATACCACTCAAATAAATCCTGTGCCCAATCCCATCGAGTCATGTTGTGAATTGCCTCACCTCCATAACCAGATTCTTGATCATTATGTTTAGTCCATTGATCTGGATAGTTATGCTCCCATTGCCCTAATATTCCTCTAATTTCATATCCTGCATCCACATAATCTTGGTACCAATTTGTCCCTATAGGTCCTCCAAATACTTGGTGAGGATCTACGTTCCAATCCTGTAATCCTTGAACCCAATACACACTTCCATTCCAATTTTTAAATGCTTTATCAATATGGCTTCTTTCATCATAGTAATTAGACATATATGGATCTAATTCTCCTGCTCCATATGTCACAGGCCCAGCAAAGAGCCCTTCAACAATATCTGGACAAACATTATCTAAGTCATCAGCATTATAATCCACAGTACTTGAAAAATAATTCATATGCATAATTTGGCTTCTTGCTTCTGCACTACCATTTTTGTAAAGTAATGGGTGTAATGCAGTAGTTCCAGAAATTGGAACTATAGTTTTCAAATATTCGCTACCTAATGCTGCAGCCTCCCATTGAGTAGCTCCCTCGTAGGATTTGCCATACAGTCCAACATTACCATTTGACCAATTTTGGGAACCCAGCCATTCCACAGCATGGTGAATACCTAAACCCTCTCCCGCGCCTCTGTAATCAAAACATCCACTGGATAATTCTGTTCCAAATACAGCAACTTGAGCAAATGCATAGCCATGTGGAATAAAATTTTCATAAATAAATTCCCCTCTACCTGCTCCTACTATATTTGTAGGCGTTGATTCATCACCCTGGACTCCATAAGAGAAGTAAGGACTTATAACAGCAATTATGGGAACTTTTTGCCCATCTAGAGTATTATTTGGTAACCAATATGAAAGATGTACGTCTGCAGATTCGGGACCTGTTTCCCAAATATCTGATGTATCTACTTGAATATATGTTTCTTGGACTTCTAAAGCATGATATTTTCCCTTTTCTAAAGTATATGAAAATGTATGATTATTTTGAAATTGTAAATTTTGCCTATCATAAATTGAAGGGTATATAATTTCTAAAGACTCATCTACAGGAACTTGCTTAGGCGTTAAGATGCACCCAGATATACTAGAAGTCGCAATTATTACACTGATTGCAAATGCATAGAGGTGCCTTCCCATAATTAGTGCGATGTATCCCTATCAATGAAACCTATGGTCATTAGTGTCTTATTTTTATATGCCTACTTTTTCGGATTTGACATGACTTACCATTCAAAGGTACATGAAAAGAGATGGGTCATTTTAGGAATTATGAGTTTGAGTCTTATTATTGTCATGTTAAATAATGTAACACTCAACGTTGCCCTACCGGAACTTTCTAAAGACTTGGGGGCAGATAATACTGAATTACAGTGGATTGTAGATTCTTATGCTTTAATTTTTGGAGGTACACTGTTAGTTATGGGGGCGCTTGGTGATCGTTTTGGTCGAAAAAAGGCATTACAAGCTGGATTGATTTTGGTTGGAATAGCATCAATAAATGCAGGACTCTATTCAGATTCAATAAGAGAGATTATTTTTGCTAGGGCCATGATGGGATTTGGTGCAGCACTGGTAATGCCTGCCACACTCTCCATTGTTATTGTCGTATTTCCGCCAGAAGAAAGAGGTAAAGCAATTGGTATTTGGACTATGATGGCTGGAATTGGTGCACCCATCGGACTCTTAGTAGGCGGTTGGGCTGTTGAAAACTACGATTGGCAAATGGTTTTTTTAATTAATATCCCATTTATAAGTTTAGCACTAATATCTGGAATTATATTAGTCCCTGATTCTAAAGACCTTCAGAATCGACCTTTGGATCTATATGGAGCAATATTATCAATATTAGCTCTGGGATCAATCCTTTACGCCATTATTGAGGCACCAAGTATTGGATGGACAAGTTTAAGGTTTTTTATCGTAGTGATTTTAGGAATTATTCTCACATATTCTTTCATCAGATGGGAAAGAAGAATTGATTTTCCAATGCTACCAATAAATTTCTTTAAATCAACTGGTTTCTCTTTAGGATTGGTTGCTATATCTTTAGCATCTTTTGTTATGTTTTCTTTTATGTTTACTCAAATGTTGCATTTTCAGTTAATAAGAGACCATTCCGCCTTTGAAGCGGCAGTTAGATTTTTGTTTCTTCCCTTTGGACTAATGCCTGCGGCTGCTAGTAGTGATGCTCTAGCAAAAAAATATGGTAGTAATAATATAGTATCATTTGGACTATTTTTGATATCTGTTGCCATGGGAATATTTACTACAGTTGAAATAGATACTGAATATTTTCGGCTTGCATTTATTTTCTTTTTGCTTGGTTTTGGAATTGGCCTAACTTTGGCTCCTTCGACAACTATTGTAATGGATTCAATTCCCGAAGATAAAGCAGGAGTTGGTAGTGCCACAAACGATGCCAGTCGAGAAATTGGTGGTGCACTAGGAATTGCAATAGGCGGGAGCATATTGAATGAGGTATATCAACGAAATATGAAAATTCCCGAAGAGTTGTCTGTTTCGTTGGGGAATTTACCTATGGAATCATTTCCTTCTGCAATACGGATCGGAAGTGATTTGCTAAACGAGGGTAATATTTTGGGATTGGAACTTATACAAAATGCTAAATTAGCATTCATGGAAGGCATGATTGTATCAGCAAAGGTAATGGGAATAATTGCATTAACAAATGCAATATTAGTTAAATTATACATGCCAAAAAATATCATTAATGACGAAATAGATAGTTAGGTATGGTCAAACTCCAACCATATCTTCATGGCCACATTCAGGATACGAGCATATTACCTTATAACGATCTCTTTTTGGCCTAGGAATAGTCATTCTTGACCCACACATAGAACATTGATGAATCATAGTTTCGGGTTCTTTTTTTGTTTCTTCTTCTATTGGAAGTAAGTCCGTAGATGCGGTTACCCAACCTCTTTGTGATTGATAGTTATCTTGATCAGTATCTATTTTAGCTGATTTAATTTTTAACCTAAGACGAGGTGTTCTAGATTTTTTCTTTGGCTTGGATTTCAGTGTTGGTTTTTTTGGCTTATTACCTTTTTTTTCTACTCTTTTAGTGGGATCTACAGTTTTTGGTTTTACCTTTGGTGCACTTGGAGGTGGAGGTGGTGGCCTGTTTTCCTTTGGTGCACTTGGAGGTGGAGGTGGTGGCCTGTTTTCCTTTGGTGCACTTGGAGGTGGAGGTGGTGGCCTGTTTTCCTTTGGTGCACTTGGAGGTGGAGGTGGTGGCCTGTTTTCCTTTGGTGCACTTGGAGGTGGAGGTGGTGGCCTGTTTTCCTTTGGTGCACTTGG
>JAJPRE010000024.1 GCA_023700245.1 Candidatus Thalassarchaeaceae archaeon | reverse complement strand
CCTCCGGGATTTGCACCACCAAAATCAGAATTATCTGACTCAAATTCTCTCTCTGCTGATCCTCAATCTACTAATTTTATGGACGAAGAACTCTCCTTGCATAAACAAGAATCCAAATCAATCGATGAAGGGATATCTGAAATCAATATTGGTGAAATTGCACTTTCTGATGTTCAACCATTGGAGGGAGAAGAAGATTCTGAATCAGTAGAAAATTCATTGAAGTCACTTGCTGACTCACTCTCACTATTATCCAATTTGGATGAAGATAATTCATCCAAAAAATCCTCAAATGATAATTCAAAAATAGAATCAGATGTTGAATCAACAGCTGAATCATTTTCGATTATTTATGGTTCAGATGAACAACAATATGCCCCATTATCTAAAAATAAATCTTCTTCTTTATTGAGGCCATCAATAGAAGTTGATTCTATACCCGGAGATAAGTTACATGTATTGTTGAGGGAAGAAGAGGAAATTTCATTAAATCCTAATGGAACTGTACGAAATCAAACAATTAAAGGCGAGCTAATTTTAAGAAATGCAAGTAAAAAACATCGTGCATGGGATATAGAAGTACAATTAAAATCTACAGAATCTACAGATTTTGGAGATGCAATTATTCCAATTAGAGAATTAGATGCAACCGAAGAAAAAATTATCCCATATAATGCCAAAGGGCCTATGATGATTATTTTAACAGAATCAATTGACACAGATCCTGAAAGAAATGAAGAACCAAGCCTTTCTTTGGTTTATCTAGATAATCCGCAGGAAATACTTATTATGATAGAATTAGAAAACATTTCACCTGTTCCCTTAAATGATGTTCAAGTTAGAAGATCAATGCCAGAATCTTTTATACATGCTGAAGACGCTGAATATGTAATAGAAAACGAATACTTAGTATGGAACATCGGGCGACTAAATCCTGGTGAAAGGCGACCGCTTTCATTATCTGTATCTGCTAGTATATCGTCAATAGAAAAGATATCAGCCGGAATATGTACTGCTACTTATACAGCGGATGCGACAGTTTCAAGATCAGAATTTGAAAAAGTCATTAGCTCAGGAAGGCAGTTTTCATACGTTAATGCAAAAGAACAAGATAGACCTGGTGTTTGGGATTGTAAATGTGTATTTGAGAATAAATCTTCATTCGTAGTGGCACTTTCAGGTGCCACTGTTAGATTAGCAGGCAGGGATGAGCCAATTCTTGATGTATCTGACATTCGTCAAGATGTTCCGCCCGAGGGAAGGTGGGATTCTATGGTAAAGAGGGTAGAATCAGATGAACAACCTAGTTTCACGCAAGAAGTCAGATACTCAATACTGCCTAGAGTATCCGTAGAATCTAAAGGAAAAGTTACTCTTAAAGAACAAAAATTAACTATTTTGGATGCGATACTTAAGAAACGTTATGATAAATCACGAATCAAATCTTACATATCTTCCAATGTTGAGGTAGCAATTACCGTAGAGAATACAGGATCAGCAGTGATGAATGTTGTCAGAATCTTAGATGATATACCTGGAATATTCACTCCTCCATCTCATAGTCAAATATCTATTGAAATCGAAGGCTCTGAACTTAAGCCAGAACAGTATCAAGTAGAAATTATTAGTGGCATCCAAATTGAAGAAAAATTAATTTCACCAGATTCTGAAGGCCATGGATTAAGGGCAACAATTGGAACTTCCGCCCCCCTGGGTCTAAGGCCAGGAAAGACAATGATAATCCGTTATCCATTGCAAGCTCCAGAACCTTCTCCTAAAAATAAATTACTTTCTGCTCCTGTAAAGGCATACTTCAGTTCTGAAAGATTTGGACCCGTGGCAGAGAGATTAGTTAAAAAATCACCACAGATAAAAGTTGTTCATCGTAGAAGAAACATTAGTACTGGTAAGGAAGTATTTCCTGGAGGAGGTGCTGGAAAATATGAGATATTACTTATGTTTGATAATAATTCAGATAGCGCATTAGAAGATTTGGCATTACATGATGTTGTGCCAGGTACATTTGCCATTGAGGAATACAGTATTAAATCTTCAGTTATGGGGAAAAGAGATGGATCAACTACAAAAGAATCAGCAAGAGAAGGAACACACGTTACTTGGGCAATTGGACGTATAGAAAAAGGTGAAAGGGTTGAAGTTGTTTATGTTATACAAGGAGATCCTGAATCAGAATACAAAGTTTCAGATGCACAAGATTTTCATGGTGCGACATTTGGGGATGAAGTTGATGAAGATCCAAATTTACCTGAATGGGTTGCAGAATCTCTCTCTGATGAATTATCATCGGCTGACAATGATGTCTCATTGTTCCCTGAATCAGAAGATTTTGAAAACCAAGAAATTGAATCAGGAACTAATGAAAAAATTGTTGAATTAGAAACTCTTGAACCAAATTTACCAATAAAGGAAGAGAAGGATGATTCACAACTAGATAATGGAAATTTCGCTGAAAATAATAAAAATTATTGCCCAACTTGCGGATCGGAAAACACAATTGGTGCATCTACATGTATATTGTGTGGATTTTCTTTCAACTCTCAATAAGGTCATATTTCAAACCTTTCAACCGAAGTATTCATTCTTGGTAGATTCAGCCATTGGCACATGGTGAGTCCCGAGCCGAATGGAGATGCACAGGCTGAGGCAATGTCAGCGATGTTATTTCCTATGTTATTCCTAATAGGAATGATGGTTTTACTAATGTTTTTCCCAGGATTTAGAGAAGCTCTGGCAAACGGTTCTGGTACTTTCATTGAACCTGTATTGCCATTTCATGAACAATATTTTGTGCCTACAGTTTTCATATTAGGTTCTTCTATAATGGTAGTAAATACAATAATACGCTCTTTTTTTATGGACCCTTTGAGGCAAGCACACTACTCTCACAGGTCGAGGCAAATAGGTAAAAAAAGTAGGGATGCAAGAATAGCAAGAGACACTGCAACAGCGGAAAAAATGACAAAATTACAGGCTGAAATGTTGCCTGAACAAATGGCAATGCAAGCTGCAATGATGAAGCCAATGATGTTCACTATGATTTTCATAATAGGAATATTCAGTTGGATGGCTATTTCTGTAGAAAATTTTAGAGTAGAATACGTAAGTGCGCCTTGGTCAGAATCTTGGAGTTTCAATAACAAGGTTTTTTGGATATTCCCTGCATGGATTGCAACCTATATCTCTATGAGTGCACCATTGGGAAGAATTGTTGATAGGCATATCAAACTAATTAGATATAAAACACACCCTTTAGTTGTGTCTGGAGAAACTATACCTGAGCCATTATTATATTTATTAGAAGAAAATCGTAATACGGGCTCCAATAATAATTCCTCAAGGCGTAATCAAAGAAAACGTGCAGGTCCAAGAAAAACTGGGAATGCCGAAAATATTGAAACCCGTAAATCGGGTAATGTATATGCTTCACCGCCTATGGCTGGGTCTACTTGCAAATCTTGCCATTCTGATATGATTTATCGAATTCCTAGTGGTAAATTGAGATGTGAAACATGTCGTTTTGAATGGAGGTAATTCCATTGCTCAAAGTAACCATCAGTGGGCCGCCTGGAAGCGGGACCTCTACATTGGTTTCGAAGTTATCAAAATCTAGAAATTGGAGTTATGTCAATGGTGGTGATGTATTTCGTTCCGCAGCTAAAAAGAAAGGAATTTCAATTGAGGAGTTCAGTGCATTATGCAAACTTGATCTTGAAGTTGATAGGGCATTAGATTCAGATTTACGAGAAATAATGACTTCATCTAAACCCCCAGAAATTTTAGAAAGTAGACTATGCGGTTGGTGGGCGCAAGACCTAAATCTAGATTGTAAAAAAATTTGGATATCCGTTTCCGATGAAGTTAGGGCAAAGAGAATTCAGAATAGAGAAGGAGGAGATTTCCCTTCCTCTTTAATAAAAACTAGAAATAGGCAAAGAGATGATATGGATAGGTACATGGATTTATACGGCATTGATTTGGATGATATGTCTCCATATGATTTAATACTAGAGGCAGATGATAAAGACGAAGAAGAAGTATTCCAGTTAGTAGATCAATATTTGGAGGAATGATTAGATGGCAATTCAAGATTATTGGATACTAGATAAAAATGCTGAAACTAATGAAAAATATGGCTGTAGGCCTAATGATAGAAGTATAACGGAATTACTTGATTCTGGAATAATTCTCATCAATAAATCCTCAGGCCCGACCAGCCATCAGTTGACAGCATGGGCTAGGAATTTGTTGGGCCTCAATAGGTTAGGCCACGGCGGAACATTAGATCCATTCGCAACAGGCCTTCTTACCTTATTGTGTGGTAAAGCAACTAAGATAACCAATATAGTACTCAATTCAAATAAAAGTTATGTTGCTGTTATAAGATTTGAAAATCCTGTAGCCAAGGATGATTTAAAGGAACTTCTAATTTCCTTAAATGGCGATATATACAATGTACCTCCAAAGGAATCAGCAGTTAAAGTTCAAGTAAGGTCTCGGTCGATTTATTCTATGAATTTACTTGACTTAGATGATTCAGGAAAGGTCGCAATTATTAATTTATCTTGTAATGCAGGAACATATGTTCGCACATTAACAAAAGATATCGGCTTACTGCTTGGAAATAATTGTGATTTAATAGAATTACATAGGGATATGACAGGTAATTTTGATGAAAGTATGGCATGTACTATGCACCAACTTACTGATGCAGTATTCTTGTGGCAGAACCAAGGAGATGATCGCGGACTTAAACGTCTTATGTCACCTATTGAAATAATTTTAAATAAATTACCTAAAATTTACGTTAAAGATGGTGCAGTTTCAGCAGTTTCTCATGGCGCCCCATTGGCAAAACCAGGTATTGTCAGGGCAGCAAAGGGAATCAAAAAGGGCGACTCCGTAATTATTTTAAGTCTTAAAGAGGAAGCAGTTGCAATCGCTACTTTAAATGTCAATTCTGAAGACTTAGTTAATATGTCATCAGGTCAGGTAGCTACTGCCCAATCGGTTTTGATGGTTCCAGGGACATATCCGCAAACATGGGCAACAAAATAGTATTATTAAGTTAATAATCAAGATAGTTCATGTTCTTCATATACCCATTCTTCTGTTTCCAGACGGATTATAAGTTTCATCATGTTTTTTCCTCAGATTGAATTACCCAAAGTCGGACGACTGTGGATGATTGTAAATGAGGTTCGAAAACATTCTTGATATAACTATTTCTTAGTTAATATTGATTATCAGCCAAACCATAGTTTTATTCATCTATTTTAATTCACTTAAATCTGTCATATTCACGCTTAATTTTGGATGGCCCTAATTGAAGTGCCGCAATTGATATTATTATCAACCCCAATGACGCTAAAATAAATATAATTTGACTTCTATTATTGGAATTAATATTCTCTATATTTTGATTTATTACTTTTACTTCTTTTGTATTGATATTATTGTCTTCATTTAACTCTTGAATCTCTAAAATACTATCAACTTCAATTTTTATCATAATATATTCGTAATCTGATTCAATTTGAAAATCACAAACAGCAATTCCCAATCCTCCTGGTACGATATTATTAATGGTTGAATATCCAATCAATATATCTCCTACTGTACACTGAATGGTGATGTCTCCTGAATCTCCCATTCCAGTATTGCGGACATATGATATGATTTCTATTATGTCTCCAATTTCGAATACATTAGAAACAACTCCACTTTCTGTTACCTCAATATATTCAATTAATAAATCTGGTTTTGCCTCTACAATAACTTCAATATTTTGTACAATTTCAAATATTCCATCGCTTATAATAATTTCAATTATATGAACTCCACTTTGAACTGGGGATAATACTAAGTTTCTATTTTGGTCTATGGTGGCCCAACTTCTACTCGTTGATATGGTTAAATTATCAGTATCTACGTCAATTATTTCAATATTTATAATTTTAGTATATCCTAAATCTACATAAGTTGTTAATGGTAAATCTTTAATTATTGGCGGGTCTGGAACTGAGTTAATTTTTATATTAAAACTATCATTCCAATAATTGCCTCTTTCATCTATTACTGTTACATATATTCGAGAATTACCAAATGCATCTTCATTTGGTTGTACTCTCAAATCTCCACCAGAAGAAGATACTGATACTAGATTTCCGTCCATACTAACCCCTGATAGAAATAATTCGTTAATAGATGTTATATCATCTTCACATCTTGATGTAACTGGAATTATTAATCCGCCCTCATCCTCATCTATTTCTAAATCATCAAGTTGAATGCACGTGGGATCATAATCCCAATCAATTTCATAACCTCCATCTATGGACATTGAAGTTATATGAATTATTGTAGTTTCTTGAGTCCCATTAGATGACCATTGTAATCTAGTCGCCACTCCTACGCTAAAGATTCCATTTTCGGGTAATGATTGTCCAATATTGGTATAAAATGAAAAATTTCCTAAACTTATTGGCATGGAATGTACTAAATCCTCTCCTATGGCAAATAATATGTTAGATGAATTTGATAATCCAAGTATGTTGCCTGAGATGTACCCTTCTACGATTAATTTTGGATCATTTATGTCTAACCTAATTTTCTCAATACATCCATCATTTACTACTATTCTTAGGTTCAAATAACTTATTTCATTTGGAAATAATTCCCCCGATGATATTTCTTGAAAATTTCCTTCATCAAGTTCGTAAGTAATAGTAAAATTACCTTCTCCATATGAATATATTCGTCCGATACTCTGACTCGGAGGGGGAAAAATCCCCTCTATTGTCCATATACCTTCACTTGAGGACTCCGAGTTTTTCAATCCACATGTGGATTGTAATAATCCATTAATATTACCATCATATGGTCCAAAATCTAGTACTGGTAGCTGATTATCAACTACTACAGTTTCAGCTTTAACAGTCTCAAATGAGTACCATGGTTGATGATATTTGATTCTTATGCCAACTGCATCAACTCTTATCTCCGAATCATCAAGGCCTATGTTATCTGAAACATAATCTATTGTAAATTCAGTAATTCCTAATTTATCCCAAGTCCATTCTACCTCTCCATCGATGTTTATTATTATTGGATTATTCATTCGATCTAATCCGCCTGATGTATCTACATTTGTATAAGTTTCAATTAATTTATCCGATCCATGATTTTTTAGTAAGATATTTACTTCATCTTGATTTAATTCACCAGGTATACTAATATGTAGAATTAATGACACATTTTTAATTATAAAATTATTAAAACTATTAACATCATATCCATCCATTGATATCTCTGGGCCTGTAGACCAAGTGTAAGATCCATCAGGTGCGCCGATTGTATTATTCGAGTTAGTGGAACTAGTCATTGCCCAAGAGGTATGATATGCAAAATTATCGGGCCTGTTATGCGTAATTGATAACTCATTATCTGCAACCATTCCAACACTATGCTCAGCTAGACTGTCTGAAAATCCTGAAGTACTAGTTATTTCCCAATCTATTGGGTTTGTAAAATCTCCTGCTATGAGTAGTTCTTTAGGTTCTGCCGATATGACCTCATCAGCCATTGATATTTGTGCAGGTAAAAGTAAACCAATTATTATTATCGGAATTATGTACCTTCCGCCTCTTCCTATCATATTACTTAACGACTGGCTTTCGCGCTTCAATACGTTGGTTAATTGACTAGATATGGTGGTAGTACATACGGTTGATATACAGTAGACATCACGCACGGTATACTTACGGCTGTGATAGTGTAGAGGTTAGCACGGTGGGTTGTGGTCCCGCCGGCCCGGGTTCAATTCCCGGTCACGGCCCCATATTCTTAATTCAATAAATCATCATCTATTGAATGGCCCATTCTAGCTACTTTAGTAGCCATATAATCTCTATTACTCTCACCTATTCCTACTACTAATGGTTTACTTTCTGAAACTTCAATGCCATAATGTTCCAATTGGCTAATTTTCTCAGGATTATTTGTTAATAGGCATACCTTTTGAATTCCTATTGATGATAAAATAGTGGATGCTATATTATAATTTCTAGCGTCAACAGGATGTCCAAGCATTAGATTAGCATCATGTGTATCTACTCCCTTATCTTGAAGGTTATATGCCTGAATCTTTGCATGCAGGCCAATCCCTCTCCCTTCTTGACGTAAATAAACCAAACATCCCCATCCATTTTTTTGAATTTGGTCCATTGCAGCATTCAATTGAGGGCCACAATCACATCTTAAACTATTAAATGCGTCTCCAGTTAGGCATTCGGAGTGAACTCTAACTAATACTGGATCAGGTCCTGACATATCTCCAAGTGTAAGCGCTACATGATCAAATCCAGTACTATCTTCATGAAATACTCTAATTCTAAAATGACCATTCAAGGTTGGCAATTTCGCATCTGCGGGGACATCCATTTCAGATACTAAGGCCTCTTTCACCATATGTTGCCCTAATCACTATTCATTATAAATAAAATTGTTATCCAATGACAATTAATTCTCTTTAGAATTTAATATCCTAAATGTATATTCTCCAGCATCTTCACTTACTTTTTGTAAAGTAATACCCATCCTATTGCACAATGCTGGAATATCGTGCAATGTCTCAGGATCATCACATATTAGGTCAATAATATCTCCTACATCTGAACTTAACAACAATTTTCTTAATTCATGAACCGGTATCGGGCAATAGAAACCAACCAAGTCTAACTCTTTTATTGGTTTATTTATATCATATTCCAATTTAATTCCTCATTCGTGAGTTCTCATGTAATGAAAAGCAGTTGATTCTTCACGAGATAATTCTGATGCATTATCTTTTTTAGAAGATTTTTTCCACCTTTCCATGAATAATCTTTTTTCCCAATCTTCCAAAAACATAGGTCTAATATATGAAGATCTACATACTGCCCTAGTATTACCTAAATCAGCTGCAACGGTATCGATGATAGCAATCATAGTAGCCATTCTTTCAGAATCATTTTTACCAGGCAATACGCCCTTAATTGCTAATTTGACTAATCCTTCAGGTTTTTTCAGTCTTACAGGTTTTCCCATTGAATCCTCTTTCCATAAGATTGTTGGTTCTAATTCTAATAAATTTTCTTTTTTTGCCTTTTCATACAATTTAGGAATTTCTAATATTTCTTCTTCGCTGGCTTCTGAAATTAGTGCCAATCTTGCAGCCATTTTCCATGAAGCAGCCCATGTTCTAAATTGCTTTGCAGTATAATCTGAATCTGTTGCATCTTGTATATATTTATTGATATGTTCAGCCTTTATGTCAAAATCATTTCCATCTTCATCTTCATATCTAAATAATTCTTCCTTATTTTTATTTATTCCCACATTTCTTGACTCTTTTATCAATTCCACGAGCTCGTTATCTTTTACTAAAATTTTCCATTCCTTACCTGATTTACCTGTAAAATTGAAAAATGCGTCATTTGTACCTTTAATATATTTGAAATGACCATTTTGTAGAGTTGTTAGGCCATATGATTCATTTTCTTTCGCATATTCATCTGACCCTACTCTTACATGATACCTATCCATCAATTTTATTATCAATGCAACGGTTTTATCTTGTGGCATCCCTTTTATCTTGATATCTTTAGATACTTTTTTTCTTAATTTTGATAATTTTTCTGCAAATTCGTCTACGTTTGCAAACTTATCATCAGCCCTTTTTTTGATCCATTCTGGATGGTACCTATACTGCAATCTGCCTTTACTGTCGTAACCAGTTGCTTGTATGTGGCCATTTCCTTTTTTATCAAACCAAACATCGGTCCATGCTGGAGGTACTGCAAGAGAATTTAACCTAGTAATTCTACTTTTATTTTTTAATAATTTACCATCAGGAAATTTATATTCCCATTCTATTTTTATCTTGCCTCCTTCTTCCTCGGGAGGAATTTCAATTTTTTCTCTTGTTATTCCTGGTTGAGTTCTATCTGATATTATCAAACCAGCCTCTTTTGCAGAGGTCGCAGTATCGATTCCCATATTGTTCGGATAACTAGGAAGGCTAAATTAATTGTTGATATTAATCAGAGAATTGAGCCAAAACGACTTCTAAACTTCGAATATCATTTTCAATATTTTCTCGTTCAGTACGTTTCATATCTCCTTGAGTAATTTGACTTTGTAAGTATTCCAATTCCTGTTTCATTTCGTCTCTTTCAGCCATTAGGGCTGATTCATCTCTTGCCATAGTCATTGTTGCCACTTGTTGTCTACTACTTTTTCTTCTCATCCTTCTTTCTAATGCTTGTTCATTATCACCGAATGGAGACGGTTTATGTTCTAACTCAACTGAAACTGGGTATGGTATACTTATTCCTTCAATTCCAAATCTAATATCAATTTCCCTTAATAACCAATCCTTTGCAAAGAACTCATCATCGTAATCTTCGATCCAAGTATATAGTCTGAATATTTTTGCAAAGTCACCTAGTTCTCTAAGTAATACTCTTGGGGCAGGATCTTCATTAACAAATTTACACTTTCTTGCAACTGCTGTTATTACTTGTTTTACATGGGCTGAATTTTCATCATAATCTACTCCGATGTCCATATGTAATGAAACTCTAGTTGCAACTCCATCGCCGCCGCCTCTAGCAAAATTAGTAATTGTTGAATCTATTAATCTATTATTGGGAATTATGACTAATTGTTCGGTGAATGTCAATATCTTAGTTGACAATATCCCTACAGATACTACATTACCTTGAATTCCATCTACCTCTATTCTATCTCCAACCTCAAATGGTTGATCTATTGCAAGCATGAATGAGTTAACTATATTTCCTAAAGTTTGCTGTACTGCCAGGCCTATAATCAATGAGAATACTGCTAATGATGCTAGTATGCCAAATAATTCAATTCCCACTATGTCAAGTGCTAAGTTCAATCCTATGAACCATACTATTCCTCTTGAGATAAAAACCATTATTGGGTTTCCACCGGTTACGGTTACAGATTTATTTACAGTATATTTATCAAATATTGCTGGAATGATATATTTTATGCCTACACTAATTAGTGAGGTAGTTAGAAGTATATATGTAGCTGAAAAATACGGTTCTACGTTTGAATAAATCAATCCCTCTCCTTCACCATCAATCCAATCGATTGAGACTTCGATTCCTAAGGCTAATACAAATACATATATTCTATTTATTATCGGAATTAGGGCAGCATTATCCCAGTCATTTTTAGTTTTCTTTACAATTCTCCATGCTATTCTTGTAAAAACTAATTTAACAATTAATAATGATAATGCTATTATTACCAAACAAAATCCAATTTGGTAAATCACTCCTAGATCAACTATCTGTTGCACCAATTCAGTTATTGGAGTAAATAAGTCATTAGTATCATCTGCCATCCTATTCACTCCTATTCCGTGGAAAATCCATCTCTATTTAATTACTGTCTAATGATTGAAAATTATTTTTGTTCATTAATTATTGAATTCATAGGCTTGCCTTGCCCATTCATCTCTCTTAACTCGTCCGGGAAAGAACTCAATTGCAATATTTACCTGTTCTTCAATTTCCGAATTCATTTTCGATATTTGTTCGAAAGTAAATATTCCCAAAGCATTTAATTTTTGTTCAATAAATGGCCCTATTCCAGAAATGTCTTGTAAATTGTCTCTATTTATAAGCACTGATCCTTGTCGAAAGTCCCTTTTCATCCCAATTACTCCAATCAAACTATTATCATTTTTATCTGTCCAACTGATAAAGATATCTCCATCTTCATCATTAATGTATGCATTACCAGATTCTGGAAATTTTGATGCATCTGATAAAGTAATTTTGGAATTACCTGAAGAATATTCTGACATAATTTCTGATCTGGCTGTATGCCCTATTGTTTCAAAGTCAATGTTACTGGCATTTGAAGCCACTCTTGCTAAATCTTGAATTTTCTTCTCCTCTTTTGTGATTTTAGTTTGCGCGACGGGTTCGGGAGCATCTTCTATGATAATTTCTACAATTTCAGACTCTTCATCAAAATCAACATCAAAATCACCATCATCAAATATTTCCTTTACCTCAATATTCTTTGGTAATTCTTCAATTTTTAATTCTAATTCGGGCATTATGACTCCAACTTTCCAACTGAAGTAAACAGATGCTCTGCCCACTCTCATCAATGCATTATATGTGGTATTAACTTGACTATTATTATTATCTGTAAATTGTAATCTGAATTCTATATCTCCTCTTGAGTTGGCTCTTATTTCTTTCATGCTGAAGTTACCGTCACTTCCTTCGGAGAGATTAATAAAATCAATCCTTAGTCTAGGAGTTATATTTGTTATTTTAATCAATTCAAGACTTTCTGTACTTCCTCCTGGCCTTATTCCATTCAATTGTTTCAAAATGAAAGGATTTTCATATTCTCCAGTTCCAGATGCAAAATTATGGGATGAACTGGTAAATGGCGGCTCTGGGCCTCTAATTTCATCATCATTGACTCCCCATGGATTAAATAGCCATAACAATAATAATAATAGTAAAACTAATGGGAAACATATTACCCAATATATTTTATTTCTAGTTATTTCATCTAACTCTAAATAATCACAAATACCATTCTCATCATCATCTACTGGGGTACTAGAATTATCCTTTGGATTTGTTGCACAATTTATTTCTTCAGTATCATTCCAACCATCATCATCATCATCATAATCGGATATTAAATTTAATGATATGCAAAAACTTGAATTTGTTGCATAGTTACAAGTAACTTCATCAGGAATCCCATCGCCATCTGTGTCATCCCATGCGAATGAATCATTAGCAAATGCATCTATATCATCAGCCCTTCCATCTCCATCATCATCATCATCTACAAAGTCACATTTACCATCTTTATCGATATCATTTGGGTATGATTCAAGATCAATAATGGAAGTATTACAATCCAACTCATCCTGATCGTTCCACCCATCTCCATCTGAGTCCAAATCCTCAACTATTTCTGGAATAATATCGAAATCTACTGTATATGAAAAGTTATATTGACCATTAATCCCCATTATTGTATGGGAGTACTCTAAGATTAAATGATTATATTGTACCAACGGCGTACCAGAGATAATTCCTGTAAAGATATCTAAAATTAAACCATCAGGTAAATTCGGTATTACACTATATTCTAGTATATCGCCTCCTGAAGGTGCAATTCTTGGAATAATGGGTTGAATTTCTTCTCCTACTACTGCAACTATTTTGTCATTAGGATAAAAGAAAAGTATCGGAGAATCATCAATAAAATCTAAAATATTGCAAATTCCATCGCCATCTAGATCATCCGGAGACATGTACAATTCCAATGGCTCAGTACCGCACTCAATCTCAATAGTATCATTCCATCCATCGTTATCGTCATCTCCATCTGTTATATCAGGAATTCCATCTAAATCACTATCTAGATATTCTGCAGTTATCGTTAGATTAAATATATCTATGTGGATAGAATTACTTGCAGAGATTGAAAATATGGTATCATTGAATGTAATTAATGGCGCTCCAGAGATTACTCCATTAGTAAAATTAAATATTAGTCCATCGGGCATCTGGGGCATTATACTCCAATTAGTAACATTTCCTCCAAATATTTGTGGCTCAAGATATATCACATCAAATTCCATAATTAGGTCTACATCATCTTCAAGGTATAATAAATCAAAATAACTATCATCTAAGTCGGGAATTGATGATTTCAATGTAATTAGTATGGAATCGCTGTATTGGGAGTTATTGGCCCAAACAGTGAATGTTGTTAGGGGGAATTCAAACATTGGAGAGCCAGAAATTGATCCAGTTCCTACTGTGGACAGTGACCTATAAGCTAAACCTACATCTAAATTAAGGCCCAAAGGTAGTTCAGGACTAATCTCCCATTCCCGTATATCGCCACCATATACTGTAGCTACTAAGACATCCATTGGCTCATTTACAAATAAGTTCTGAGAAACACTGGAATAAGTCAAATATATTTCTCCATCATCAACATCGTCTAAATTATCACATATATTATCCGAATCAGCATCTAAAGGTACACTTGTGGATAGTAATGGATTGCTTGAACAGTTCAATTCATCAATATCGCTCCATCCATCATCATCATCATCTAGATCAGTTTCATCTGGATATCCATCATTATCACTATCTAATAGTGAAGCCGAGAGCTCTAAACTAAATAATGCAGAATATTGGGAGTTATTAGCCCATATTGTGAAATTAGTAGGTAAAAATACCGATACGGGTGTACCAAAAATTAATCCATTATCAGAATTAAATTCCATATTCAGAGGTAATTGAGGATATATTTCCCAAGTCAAAACACTTCCACCTGTAGTATACGGATTTAGTGAGATTGAACTATTTACGGTAATATCTAATTCATTGAATGGATAACTAAAGAATACTTCAGAGTCATCATTTGGATCTGCACCATCGCAAATGCCATCACCATCAGTATCTATTGGCATATCCTCTTCATCTAATGTATCTGTTAGACATGTATCTTCATCAATATCACTCCATCCATCATCATCATCATCTAAATCAGTATCGTCAGGAATGCCATCATTATCCGTATCTAGTAATGATGAAATTATTGTAATATTAAAATAACCAGAATATATGGAATTATTTGCCCATATGGTATGTAAAGATTGGTTAAAGATGGTTATAGCCATTCCAGAAATAATTCCTGTGGAATTATCTAATTCAATTGCTGAAGGTAAACTTGGGTGTATTTCCCAACTAGTAATATCTCCTCCAGATGTAATTGGAATTAAAGGTGTCATACTTTGGTTGACTGTAACATTTAATTCACTTATCGGATATAAGATGACTATTATTGAATCATTATTAGTATCCAAATTATCACAAATACCATCACCATCAGCATCACTTGGATAATTATCATTATCTAAGGGATCATTTCCACAATCATTTTCACTAATGTCGCTCCATCCATCATTATCATCATCTTCATCTGTAATATCGGCATTTCCATCTCCATCAGTATCAACTAATACAGATATTATTAATTGAGCGTTTGATGTTTCTCCACCAGTTGTATTGGCCCATATTGTGTAAGTTGTTGCATTCAAAAATTCACCTGGAGTGCCCCAAATAGTTCCATTTGAATTTCCAAATTCTAATCCAATTGGTAATTCTGGAGATATCTCCCAAGAATTAGGGGCCGATCCAGCTGTCTGACCTGCAATTGGTTGCATTTCTGTTCCATTTACTAACTGTATGGATGAGGTCGGAAATGATAAACTAATCCCGCTACCTGTCACAGTTAATGTAAAACTGGTATTTACCGTTCCTCCTGTATTATTGGCCCAAACAGTGTAGTTTACTTCTCCTACAACCAATAGGGGTGTACCTGTAATACTTCCAGTTTCGGAGTTGAATACAAGGCCCATTGGCAAAGTAGTAGGTATAATAGTAAATGTGGCAACTTGTCCTCCTCCAAGCATTGGATATATGCTAACAATCGAATCTCTTCCTACTATGTATGTCCCATTCCCATATGCTATTGTCGCCAGTGGTTCATTAATTGTGAAATTAAAATATATATCTCTTGTAGCTCCATCACTGCTTACTTGTAAATTGAATATTCTCGAAGTAAGATTTACGATAGGAGTGCCCCAAATTGTCCCATTTGACTCTCCTAAATTTATGCCATCAGGTAGTGCAGGAACTACATTCCATGAAATAACAGAACCATTTATTTCAGTTGGTACGATGGGAACTATTTCCAATCCTCTCTCAAGAATAAATTCAGTTTGGTCGTATGTGACTGTTGGCTTGCCATTTCTTACATCAAATGAAACAATGAACTGTTGATTGCCCAATAATGTATCATTTACCCATATTGTATAATTTGTTAAAGATGAATTTGTGATGGCAATCCCCGATATTATTCCAGTGGATTCATCAAAATTAAATCCCTCTGGCAAACTGGGAGATATTTGATAGCCATCGATTTGATCAATGCCTCCCATCGCATTAAGTCCGGAAATACCATACTTTATCGTCTCGCCATAGACAGGGCTAGCACCATTTATTGTGTGTGATATTCTATCTACCATGAATATAGTTTTATATGAACTATAGTAAGGAACCAAGGTGTCGTCCCAATATAGACTGCTTGTTGGAGCGTAGAAGGAAATCAATAGGTTATCATAACTATCAAGTGCTATATCCTGCCATCCTATAGTAAATGAACTTGCAGGATTATTGTTAACCAACATATACTCCTCAAAATCAGTATTAAAATTACTATCAAGCCTCATTATTCTATGGTGATTTCCAAGGTTATACTGGGTATTGCCAATAAATAACCATATTCTATCTTGCGAGTCTATCTCTGCCTTACTATGAAACTGTGAATAATATGCACCATTTTCAACTAAACATATTTCTTTACTATTCTTTAATTCTCCATCCGTGCTATCAATCCTTAATAGGAGTAAACTATCCAGACAGGTATCGTTAAACCAATGATATTGGTCAGAAATAGTTAATTGAGATATATCTGACAAACTCCATATTGAAATTATTAAATCCCCACCTCCCAATATATTCATTTTTGCATTAAAGGCCGTTGATGAAAATTTAGTTCCTGAATCTTCTGAAATAATATTGCTACTGAACCAGTTGCCAGATAAATCAATATTGCCTATGATAAAACTATATTTTCCAATTTCTCCCAAGGTATCATTTCCTAAAATGATAGTGCCATATTGTTTCCAAAATAAATTAACTAAACCACTTTCTTGAACTGTCATACTCTGTAAAAGCGGAGAGCTAGATCCAGTTAACTCTGGTGTTTGAATCCACATAAATTCTCCCGATGAATTCATCCTAACTACAAATGGTCTTTTATAATTATAAAATGATTCTTCAATTTCCATACTTAAGTTACCGAATGTGATATTCCTAGCACTTTCTGATTGCGATGAAGAATAAAAATTTCCAGAAAATGTAATTTCTTCAGTAATATTATTTATATGGATATTATTTTGTCCGCCTGTAGTATCTGCTATCGTATCTAAGTCCCATATTACAGTAGTACTATTTGCTGTATTATGCATAGCTTTTGACCATCTAATTGCTCCTAAATTATCTATAGATATGACAAATGCTGATCTTCGTGAGGGTAGATCCCATTCACTACCAGGTAAATCTATCGAACCATCACTATGTCCTAGAATATATGAATTTCCATTATCGTCCAAAGCTAATTCACCTGAATAGATGTTACTAGAACCATCAATAGTTGTAACCCAAGCCCATGTCCCGTTACTATATCTTTTTGCAACATATAAATCATTAGAATTGAGGTATGAATCAACTGATATGCCATCAGTTACCCATTGAGAATTATAATAATATTTACCATAATAATATAGATTGCCTTGGGAATCATATTCATGTTGAGTATATCCCCCTCCATTTCCGTATCCTGGATATGACATGACCGATAAACCTGCTATCGTTGGTGTCTTGGAAACTACGAATATTGTTAAATTAAAGATATATGATGATGTTGAGCTATTAGAATAGATTGTAATTTCTGTTCCAGTTAAATCTGCATTGTTCGGTGTGCCTGAAATTATTCCAGTAGTACTATTGAAAATCAGGCCATCAGGTAGGCCCTCAATCCAAATTTCCACTACTTCTAAGCCAGTGAATGTCGGAGTTTGACTTCCTTCTATGTTATTTGTAAAAGTTAAAGAAACATCACCATAATCAACAACTGCATACTCTAAGTTATCGCAGATTCCATTAACATCATAATCTACAGGATCATAATCATAACTTGGGTTAATTAATGGTACTTTATGGTGTATCAAAGCACTATTTGAAGAATTCGTATTAGTAGACATTAAAAATATTTCATCACTATTATCAAACCTCAATGTTAATTTTGGGTTGTTAGATCCAGTTTCCCATCCATTGCTTTGCCAAACTTCTGAATCTACCCAGCCCGAAAGTGTCAATGTTGATAGAACTAAAATATCTGATGTATGATTTATCCATGCGATATATGGAGTTCCTGTTGAATCAGAACCGATTTTGACTCCTTCATTGTTTGTTGTTGCTTCACTAATTTTTTGAGAACTCCAACCTGAACCGCTATATACGGAACTCCAAAGGTCTGTTCCATTATACATTGCAGCATGTATATTACCAGTATTTGTTACATGTAAATCTGCATGAAAACTATCGGCATCGGAATATGTGGATGCACTATATGGTGAAATACTTTGGTTTCTTTCAAGAACTAATTGGGCATCACTCCATTCTACTGATGAATCACCGGACATTGAATTGCTTAAATCTGCATACCAATGATAAAATCCTACTGGTAAATCGGATTCCCTTGCGGTCAAATCAACTTCAAGCAGGTGAAGTCTATCATTTGGCCCAAATGCTATTTGGCCTCCCGAACCTAAGTTAGTCGGTAAGCTAAATTCAAAATTTTCTCCACTTAGATAACTCCCAGTTATTTTGTTTTGGGCCCTACTGTACTTGACAACAATATCTCCATCATTGCTGATTGCAAGATCTCCACTATAAGAAGAAGAATGAATGGCTGATGCTGCAGTGAGTGAGTTCGTGCCGTTAACATCATCATCATAGTAAATTCCTGCCCTATTTGCGACATAAATTAATCCGTTTTGTTCTTCAACTTCAAAATTATTATACGTTCCGTAATGCGATGTTGGATTAGATGCCATCGTCCCATCATATCTAATCAATCCGTTTGACAAATAATTATTATACCAAGTCGCAAATGCTTTAATTCCATAATCGGAAATTATGAAGTCATATCCGCCGTAGGACGGACTATCCCCAGTACTTGTTAAGCCCGATCCACTATTTTCCCAAAATCCAGTATGCTGCCAAGAATCCGAAACTTCATCATAGCACTGTTTTTGATAAGTATTATTCCATCCATTATTATCTATGTCATCATCCAAGAAATCACATATTCCGTCTCCATCATAATCTGATGGCGTAGATAGACTAGACCAAGGTAAATATCCGCATGCTATTTCTTCACTATCTGACCAAGTTAAAATGGTATCTTGTTCTGAAGTCCTAATACTTTCATCATCATCATCAGTATCTACATTCTCTCCATAACCATCATTGTCATAGTCCCTCCAATCACGATAATCGAATGGTAAATGATCATTTAAGTCTAAATAAGCGTCATTATCATCATCGTTGTCCCATATGTCAATCCATCCATCTCCATCAGTATCTTCTGGTATCAAATAAAGATTAGTAATGGCAATATTATTGTCCATTTCACTTGGGCCATCTCCAATTCGAGTAGTACTTCCAATCCCAAGTTGGCCATTGCTATTGTCCCCCCAACATCTTATTGTATCATCAAATAATATTGCACAAGTACTAGATAATCCAGTTTCTATTTGTTTAATGAATTTATTTGGTAATCCTGGAGTAATTAAATTATCTCCCATTTCATTTACTCCATCTCCTATGGAAGCCGTGTTACCAATTCCAAGTTGGCCAAAGCCATTGTATCCCCAACATTTGAAATCTTCATTATCTAATATTGCACAAGCATGTTGTCCGCCAACAACAATGTCCTTAGCAGTTCTATTTGATCCAAGTTCTATTTTAGATAAACTATTATCCATCTCATTCATTGAATCTCCGATTTGTGTACTATTTCCAATTCCAAGTTGGCCATGAACATTCCTTCCCCAACATTTTACATCTCTATTATTAGTAACGGCACAATAAAACCATTTTCCCCCTTCAAGGTAAACGGCGGTTAAGTCGGTCCCCAGTCTTGAAATTTCGAGATTATTGCCCATTTCATTTACTCCATCTCCTATGGAAGCCGTGTTACCAATTCCAAGTTGGCCATAGCCATTGTATCCCCA
>JAJPRE010000002.1 GCA_023700245.1 Candidatus Thalassarchaeaceae archaeon | reverse complement strand
TTATTATTATTATTATTATTATTATTGACGTATTCAATAACTTCCTCTTCCGCAGTATCTTCATTTCTCTCTTTATTTAGTGAACCGACAAAACCTTTCATTACAGAATTAAATTCATCATCATTAGAATTACTTTTTGCCCTTATTTCTAATTTATTTAAAATTTCATCACTATTTTCCCATAATCCTTGATCTTCTAATTTGTAAGATTTCGAAAGTTTACGTATTGCTTTTGAACGGTGGTACTCATGATCTTTGATTACTCTATATTTTGATAGCATGAATAAACCCAAAATCAGTACAAAAGAGTAACTGATTATTTGTGAAAATAGGTCATTTGATAATACCTCATCTACTACTGGAAGAATAGCCCTTAAGGCTGTCAAACATAATACTGGAAAAATTGCTATTCCAATTGAAACATATGCTGAGCGATTTGCCATAAACTCTGCATAGTAATTTATCGTTTGAACCATTCGTGTAAATGATAGTTTAAATGATATTAACCACTGGAAGATACTATGGGCAGATAGCATGGGATTAAACATTACGATTACTACAATCCTGCGCCCATATGAAGATCTGGATAATGTCATATCATCGATAAATAATATATTTCCAGATTGGAAGTCCGATTCTGTAATTACAAAACAATCTTTTCCTACAAATAGGATAACAACAGAAATTAAAGGTTATTCCATTAATTTTGAAAAATTTATTTTATTGTTGAGAAAACAGAAAATATTGGATACTGCATTCGACGTTATGACTAAAAATTTAAAAATTAATTGTACATTTTTTTCCATTTCAAGACAGTCTGCTATGAAAGAAGTGATATCTTTCATAGTTCAAGACATCCCTTTAGGGGGATCGATGGAAATAGAACTTGAAAAGGAAAATCTTGAGATTTGGTTAGAAGATCAAACTTGGCATCCAGGAAGAGAATTGATACCGAGGCAAGTAAATGATGATCTGGCCATGAAAGTGAATGGTGAACCAGTAGAGTGGTTTGATAAATTTGGTAATCCAACAATGTCTCCATTCCTAGAAGAAGAATAGCTGGGCATAAAATTTTAATTAAACGTTATATTGATTGCTAATGACCTGTAGCGCCATACATGGAAGAAGAATACCTAGTAAAACTTCAACCAGAAGAAAGTAAGGTAAATCCCTTGGGAGTAATGGGGATTATTTGGGATGAAATGAGTGGCGGGATTGGCCCTTGGGGTACTTTTAGGCCAATATTTTCAATATTAATATCATTAATTCCGTTTTTATATTTAGGCCAACATTTCAATGGTGAAAGTAATAAAGCATTTGGTTGGACATTAATACAACTTCCATTAATATTGTCAATAATCTTGTGGCCATTATTATATTTGTGGTCAATATTTGATTCATGGTGGATTTCTAACAAAATAATAGCGTCAAAATAGACGTATTAACTAAAAATCATCAGGCAATTCGATTGGACTAAAGAGATGTCCAGGTTTTGATGATTTTGATAATTGAAGAATGACTATTGATTCCCAATCTTTTAATAATATCATGGCATTAATAAATGGCAATTCAGTAGAGTTAATTATTGTCCTTATTATAGTATCCAAAATGTCCATTCTATCCATATCAACATTCTTAAGCACAGATTCAAGTGGGAAATGAAAATCAATATCATTATTATTCTCTAGATTTAAATTTTTTTTAAAAATCTCCAAATAAGGAATTTCTTCATTTACTTCCTCGGCCTTTAAATTCAATGATTCCGAAATAATTCTAATAAATTTTGAAATTACTAAAGATACCTCAACTAGAGGCAAATTGTATTGATTTACAAAATTAACCATATTCTCTTGTAGAAATAATAGTTTTTCCTCAATCGGGGAATTAGTGGCAGGGATATACTCTGAATTATCTTCCACATCTATACGAGGTAGCATATCATTAATAATAATCTATGTAGTTCGATCGTCATATCTTATCGGTGAACCACTATTGCCCCTCACTCCATCCAATAAATCATCTTTAATTTCAAAATTATCATTCAGCCAGTCTCCGTCAGTATCCCAATTGGTTGGATCGGTACCGTCTGCCACCATATCCCCATCAATATCAATTAACCACCACCCAAATACAAATTCCCCAAGACCTATATTAGGCAAATGAAATTGATCACCTGCAAATCTATTATATTCATCAGTCCACGCCCCATTTATGAGAATATTATCATCAGAAGTATTAATTATTTCATAATTCTCATCATTATCATCTATAATAAGTGAATATAGCATATCACCATCATTAATTCGATTCATCCTTAAGTAATTTGTAGATACTGCTGTACTGCCTGAACAAGTTCCCAATAATGATTGACGTAATTGCCACCATTCATACACTATTTCTCCGGCGCAATCATATAATCCAGCGGCCCTAACTAGAGAGGGGGAAGATAGGGTGGCATTGACCGTAGCATAGTACTCTTGGAAGTTAGTGTAGGGCACATATGTACAACTACCAGAAGAACAATCCCAGTCTCCATCATTATCTGCATCATAACCAGCATCAGTAGCATCAGTAGCATCATGAGTGAACCATGTCCAATTTAAATTTGGACGAGATATATATCCTTTTGAAACATCTACAGGCTTAAAGTTAGTTGCAGATACTTGATACCATTGAACGGAAATTTTTAGTAAAGATGACCAATTATCATTGGTCTCATTCCATCCTCTATGATATTCATAGAAATCTGGCATCATATCTCCATCAGTATCATTATCTAATGGATTTGTGCCGAACTTGAAAATCTCGCGTCCATCAGATAGGCTATTATCAATTACATAATTTGTGATAATTCCATTAACGATAATTGGTTTCATTAGTACAGAATCATCATCAGAATCAAAATCTAGTGGATTAGTACCATTATCATATTCCATGAGATTAGTGAAATATAATTCCAAAGTTCCGCTATCAATCTGATCACTCAATGGATTAGATATAAATTGCCTTTCAATCCAATGCCCTTGTTCTGCCGGTACATCCCGTAGTTCCCTATCATACCATCCATCTGCGTCTGGATCATAATTTACATCTAATGGATTAATTGGATTCAATGACCATCTATAAGAATTAATAGGTAAAAATTCTCCATATATTGAATAACAATATTCCCAACCATCAGACATGCCGTCTCTATCTGAGTCAGCATCATTTGGATCACTGATTCCAGCTAAACTGATATTAAAATTATCATAATTAAGTTCATTAATCAATCCAATTTTCTCAGATGCAGAAATACTTTTTGAAGAAAATATCGTATAGAGTGTACTTTTGGCAGATAATAAGGATAATTCATTTTCCTCCATTTGTGCAATTATTGCATCTTTTCCATATGAAACTAAACCTGTTCCATTTGGTATTGAACCAACAGCAAGCCTCTTTCCATATATTCTTGCATCATATTCTGCTAAATTGTCATAGGACTCAGCGTCAGTTATTATTCCATTTCCATCGCAATCAAAGGAATCATTATCAGAATCGATATCAATATCATAGTCAGATAGTGGATTCATTGACCATGAGTTTTCTTCTAAATTCCATTCCGTGAACCAATATTCATAACCATCACTCATTCCATCCCTATCAGTATCAAATGAATTAGGATCAGTTATGCCAAAAATAGATTCTAAGAGAGGCTTTGGTGCCAAACCAGATTGCCAATCTACAAATTGTTCCATCGCTAAGCTCGCCCTAGATTCCTTTGCAAAAATTATTCTATATATCCTGTTTACTGATTCTTGAGGATTAATTGATTCCACTTCAGTCCAAAACTTAGGTGCATCTGAGGGTGCTAAACCTCCGTTAGAAGGATTATTGTTAGTCATATTTAATTCTATAATATCAGTTATTCCATCAGAATCTGAATCATAATTACCATCTCCTGCAACTAATGGATTAAGAGTCCATAATTCATCAGAAGAGTTCCACTTTGTAAATATCAATTCTATTCCATCTAAAATACCATCTCCATCTGTATCTGGATTATTTGGATCTGCAGTAAATCCAGATATATTATTTCCTTCAAATGATATAAATTCACCAAAAGATTGTGATGATTCTGCGCCTATCCAGGGCATTGATGTTAATTCTCCCGCAACATTTGTTAAGAAAAATTGAGGAGAAGATATCGTATTACTTATTTCATTTTTATTACTTGAAATAACATTATATTCTTCCCAATTATTCATCCCATCACCATCGGAATCTCCTAAACTATCTCCCTCATTGACAAGATTTAATGACCAAACTTGGTCAAATAAACTCCATCTTGAATGATAAAACTCCCATCCATCTGGCATTCCATCTCTATCAGAATCCGCGTCTAGGGGGTTGGAAGAGCCAATATCCTGAAAAATAATGCCATCTACGATAACTGAATAGTACAAACTAGATTGATCTCCAAAAGATTCTAATGCAAAATCATTCCAAGAATTATGAGATAAATTTGTAGAAAAATTTTCTGGATACGTTAACCCTGAAGATGTAGATGTGGAATATAAAATATCTTTATTTAGGTAGTATTCCATCCAATTCACTAATTGTTCATCTGAACTTAGAATTCCATCATTATTTATATCGAATCCATCACCATCAGGGTTATTCAATGAATCTGAACCATTCATTGGATTAATGCCGGAGTTTCTTGGTGACCAATTACATGCATAACGAGCTTCCCACCCATCGGGTAAGCCATCTCCATCCGAATCTACTGAATTTGGATCAGTATGTATCCAATCTTTAGCTGCTTCGGCTGTTTCACCATGAGAAAGAAGGCCATTTTGTAAAGTTGAATCTAATAAATTACTCCACTTATATTCGCAAATATTTTTTAGACCATCTCCATCGGCATCGAGAAACGCATCATTAGGATTGAGTGGATCCAGTGTCCATTCATTTCCTCCTGTATATTCATTTCCTATCCACCTCCTATTTTCAATTTCCCAACCATCTGGCATACCATCGCCATCGGTGTCAGCATTAGTTGGATCAGTGGGGCCATCTGTTCCTCCTCCCGTACCTGAGCCCAACCATCCCTCTAAATGAACAGTAAGTGCAGATAACCCTGTTTCATCATCACAGATATACTGCAGATTAATGTAATGACAGTTAAAGATTGAAGAATCAGAAAACCACCCCCAATATTCTTCTCCATCTGTTAATCCGTCTCCATCGGAATCTACATTTCTAGGATCTGTACTATTATCACCTGCGTCAGAAATAGAACTATACCTATATTCATCAAGATTGGTCCAAAGTCTATCCAGGAGGAGACCGTCGTTACCTAAATATTGGACCCCATCATCATCTAAATCTCTAGCGGCGTCAAATGGATCTGTAGGATCTAAGCCATTGACATACTCCCAACCATCCGGCATTCCATCTAAATCAGAATCATTAGAAAGAGGATTTAAGGGGACTATATTCATGTATTGGCCGGGAGATATACCTGCGAATACCCATGTTTGATTAGAATTCTCCAATAATGCAAAAGATGTAACTAGACCAGGTATCATAGTTTGATTAAGATACATCCCCAATATTCCTTGTTGAGCATTTCCTTCTAAGCACCATGTACCGAATTTAGAGCCAATTATTATTTTGTCATTATATGATAATATAGATCTAATATCATTAGCTCCTTCTAGAATATTATCAATATTTAACATTCTTTCATTGTTAAAAGCTTCAGTTGGCTGAGATATTATTAAATCCAATTTAATTAAATAAATTCCACCGGCCATACCTAACCATAGCCCATTTAGATCCCCATTTACAATTTCTTTTTGCAATAGATTTACTCTTGAAGTACTACTAGAGTCAAATATATTTTCATTGACGAAATAATCAGCATTAGTCTTATTAAAAACCCACCAAGGACTTCCTATTGATGAAATTCCATCAGTAGTATTCCATGCTATTAAACCAGAATCTGTACCAACAAATAATAACGGAATTCTGCTATCCATTTCTACATGAGTAATGGCAGTAATAGTAGAGTTAGAAGAATTTAATAAATCTGATAATTCAGATACATGGTCAATATTCTCATAATACGGTACATTTTCAAATCCATCATACAGTCTGACTTTCCAAATATCTGAGTTTCCTCCAATCAGTAAATCCAAATTACTATTCTGTGTTTCTAATTTTGAAATCTCTGTTATTGACCCCATTGGGAAAAAAAACATAGAGTCAAATTCAGGTAAACCATTTACCAATTTAGAGATTTGTAAACCTTTATTTGTTCCCATCAATAGATAGCTATAATCTCCAATTTCGTATTTCTCCAATATATTCATTTCAGTTCCTTGATCTAAGTGAAATAGAGTCGATGTTTCCCTGAAAGGGTCTACTACCGATATACCATATTTTGAACCAATTATAAGCCTATTTCTCAGAGAATCCGCGATTACATCATTTATCGAGCTGTCGACTAATGATGTTTTAGAGTCGTGATTGAAGGAAATTATGGGCCCGCCATCATTTAATAATTTCATCCCCACAACTCCAGGAGAGACTCCCGTGCCTGCATCTGAATCGACCACATATTCCTCATAATTACTGAATTGTTCACCCCATTCAGAGGTTGAAATTGTGATATCAGGAGTTAAGAATCCATCGCCATTAATGTCCCAGCCATCTCCATCTGGATCAGTAATTGAGTCACTATAATTTCTTGGATCTAGTCCATTATAAGCTTCCCATCCATCAGGTATACCATCTCCAATTGAGGTTAACGAAGATGCGGTTGAATCCGTCCATGAATAATAGTCAGAATCAGAGAATCGTGGATCTGTCCCAAGCCAGCCATCATCTAGAGTAGGTCTTTCATATGTTGATTGGCATGAAGATATACTAAGTCCTTGAATTTGGCCATAACACCACAGGCCATCTCTTTCCGTAATCCAATCATTGGGTGCACCAAATAAGTATTCTTCAGTATTAGTAAATTTTTCACCTGCATCTATAATTCCATCCTTATTAAAATCGAAACCATCTCCACAGCCCCAACTAAAATCCTTATCACACCGATCAAAATCTTCTATCAAATCCCGACCATCCAGTGGATCAAAATATAAGCAATCCCATGTATTTGTTAAGGGATTTAGTGAACCGACGCCTCCGCTGGTGCACATATGAATTTCGTAGCCATCAGGTAGGCCATCCCCGTCGGTATCCGCAACTCGTGGATCCAAATATTCACGTAAACCGGATTTGGTTTCAGAGGGGGATTTGCCAGTTAAAGAATTTCTTTTCTCAGAATCTAAACACGAATCTAAAGTGAATGGCCAACAATATTCCATTAATGCAGTCGCACCATCATTGTCGTGATCCGTAATATTATCAGTTGCATTATACGAGTCAAGACCCTTGATTATCATATTAAAATTATTTAATTCCAAATTAATATCATCTCCAAATATAAATTCATGCATATCTGGTATCATATCTCCATCCTGATCTGTAATGGGAGGTTCTCCGCCTTCTGCATCATTAGGATTAATTGAAGAAACTGAAGATTGAGGCCTAGTTTGAGAAACAAATGCTAAACTACTTAAGATCAGAAATGATAATAATAATGCGCTTATTTGTTTTTTACGCATGGTTACCACTATTTTATATTTAAAGGGGTGATAACTAATTTATGATACTGATGGAGCGTAGTTCAGACATACTGAAATTAGTATAAACGATGAGTTGTGAAAAATTATTCTAAAATCGTAGTTATTATTTAATTTAATAGTATTTATTGATAGACTATTATGCACACGGAACATTATAGGCATGAGTTTGGAAATCATACACCTAGGTTCCGGCAGTAGAGGTAATTCTACCTTATTAAGGACAAATGAAACTAACGTATTAATTGATTGTGGATTTTCTCTTAAGCAAATTGAAAAAAAATTAATTCAAATTGGTTTAGATGGTAAAGAAATTGATTCTATCATTGTCACTCATCATCACGGAGATCATTCCAAATCTGCAAAGAGAGCATCTATCAAATGGGATTCCATATTGCATAGTAATATTGAAACAGCAGTAAAGATGGGTTGGGAGCCGATAGAAGTTTGTAAAACATTTAATAATCTCGATAGAGTTGAATGTGGAGTAGATTTTAGTTTTATTTCTGTACCAATACCTCACGATAATGCAGATAATGTTGCAATAATAACAAATAGCGGTAAAAATGAAAAAGCGGCATTCATTACTGATTTGGGAGAGTCGACATTAGAATTAGAGAAATACATACAGGGCTGTAGACATATTTCAATAGAAGCTAATTATGACCAAAAAAAATTAATGAATAGTGCATATCCTGATTCATTAAAAAGGAGAATTTCCGGCAGGGGAGGACATTTGTCAAATTACCAAACTGGTGAAATATTATCAAAAGTTTGCCACTCTGAACTTAGCAGTATAGTATTATGCCATCTTTCAGAAAAAAATAATGCACCACATTTGGCTGAGAGTGAGGTATTGTATCACATAGGTGAACATTTTGATGGAAATTTATCTATTTCAAAACAAATGGGCCCTGAGTTTTCCAATTTTATATAATCTAATTATATTGATTGCTGCAATATATATTTAATTTCCCATAATTGCCCTATGTACAGAATTTTGAACATCTTTCATTCTATCTACTGCTCCCAATTCTCTAAAAACTGATAAAGAGCCCTGTAAATAATTCATTCTTTGGGACCGATCAGATTCCACAGCCCCCAATCTGGCCAATAATTCCCCTTGCATCATCCTAAAATCATTTGCCTCGGCTACAGCTAATCCTCCAAGATAATGTTTTGAAGCTTCTAAATTTCTTCCTGCATCCATGAGTACTTGACCCAATAAAATTGAAACTTCAACGACGCTTCTTGGATTATTTTGTTTTGATAATTCTTCTAATGCACCTGAATAATGATGTAATGCTAAGTCGTTATCAGAAATTTTAGCATAATATCTACCAAGCACTGCTCTTGAACGCGCGTGGAGAAAATCCTGGCCATTATCTTTAGTTTCATCATATGCAATCAAAGCATGCTCCCTAGACTTATCCAATTCATTCATTTCTAAAAATGCTGAAGAAAGCCTTATTCTTGCATCGCATAATTCAGGATTTGTTTCTGATTGTAATAATTCTTCAACGTTACCATATACCTCTAAGGCATGCCTGGTATCTTTTCTTCTTCGAAAAATATAGCCCATATTATTATATGATTTTGCTGCTCCTACTGCATCCCTTATCGAAATTTGGATTTCAAGGGCCTTTCTATGTAATTCTAAGGCATCATCCATCGCCCCTCTTTTTACTGCAATATCAGCCCTGGCTGAAAGTAATCTTGATAATTCAGGCATCATAGTATTTTTTCCAATACTTTTCATTGCTGAATTATATTCAATTTCTGCCTCATCCCAACGCCCTTGGAGAGACAATATATCGCCCCTTAATTCCCTTATTAATCCCCAACTATTTTTGTTAAAATCATCAGATTCTAAAGACTTCAAAATCGAATAAAGCTCTGTGTGGCCTGCAGTGACGAGATTATGACCCTCTGCGATTAATATCTCAGATATCTCATCATAGTTACCTGATAAGTGAAGATGATGGATGTACTCTATCGTATCTGTAGCACCATTTCTTTTATTTTTATACCATTTTACAGCATTTTCATGTAATTCATACCTTAATGTTTCATCCATTGACCTTACAAGAAATTCCCTTACAAGATCATGAACATCATATGATTCATAATCTGATTGGCGTGCTAATCCTTTTTCCACTAACTTATCCAACATATCTGTTTCTCCCTCTATTGAATTTATTGCTTCTAGCTGTACAGGTTCCCTAAATACTGCTATGGCGCCCAATAATCGTTTCTCCGGACCGGATAACCTACTGAATATCTCTTGATCTACAAATGCTTCCAATGTAGAATGAAATTTCTCACCAACGCTACCTCGGTTTATTAATTCCAGAATTAGGGGATGGCCACGTGAAAGGGTAAAAATATGATTAAACTGTTGTCCTTCGAGATCCGAAATAGCAGTTAGTATTTGTTTACTTGAGTCTGCATCAAGTCCCTCCAATGGGATGACTAGAGTAACTATTTTACCACTAGAGTCAGATTCCGGAACGACCATCCTAAATGAACGTGAAAACATAACCAAGCCTACTTCAGATAAATTGGTAATTTTTAATGTCAGGCCCCTCAATAATGAAATTAAAGTCTCATCTCCAACTTTGTGTAAATCATCGATGACGATCAAAGAGGGAGAATCATCTAACCCTTGGCAAATCATATTGACTGCAATTGAAGATTGTGGGACAGGAGTTGATGATATATAATCAGACAATTCATTACTTCCTATTGCAGAGAGCCATTCTGCGCAAGCCTCTAAGAAGGCACGAGAACCTTCCCAATCTTGGCATCTATGATATAGGAGATTTCTTCTATGTGTAAAGCGTTCAAGAAGTTTAGCAGCAAGTGCAGTTTTTCCAATACCTGCTATACCTGGTACTAATATAGAATTAGATTTATTTTCTAAAAGGGCAACCATATTTTCTAATTCACTTTCACGCCCAAAGAATCTCCTTGTTCTTGGCATGTCATTTAGATAAGAAACTAATTGCTTTTCTATGTGCTTAGAGAGATCTCTTTCAATTAATTCTGGAGAAAGTGATGACAAATCAACAACTCCGTTATCATCCATATATCTTAAAAAATCTACATGCCTTAGTGGTAAATCGGAGATTTCAATAGCATCAGAAAGAATTACATTTTCTGATCTCCCATCAGGTAATAAAAGTCTTATTTTTTGTTGTGAGACTTTGGTCCAAATTTCATCAGCGACTTTTGCACCATCCATAGTTAAGAAATATGCCTTTCTCTTCCTTGAAACGCCAGTAACGTGAGCTTGTCGCTCTATTAATTGGCCGCTTTCTTTCATACCTGAAATTGCCCTAGGAACATTAGAACGGGCAATAGCAACTGCATTTGCAATACCCATTTGAGATAATGCGAATGGCACTTCGACTTTACCCGAGTGATCTACATAGTCCCTAAGGTGAAGAAATATCCTCTCTTGGACGCCGGGGCGTGCCATAGGGACTTTACTCATGTTCCTACACTTACTTACTCATACAAGAAGGTTAGCGAGAGTTGGGCCATACAAATATACTTTAGTTACCCTCAGAATATTAGTCAGGATATAGATTAATGTCATTCTGAAATATGATTAGGATCTTCTATCCATTCTTCATCAACTGTATTCCAAAGCCAACCAGGATGATCTTCGTGTTTCTGCAATTCTTTTCCGGATTCTAAATTATTTTCAATTAATTCGCTGTCTTCATCCAAAACTTCAATTTCTATGAAGAAGTATGCCAATAATGCAAGTGCCATTATTATAATTATTGTAATAATTATGTATCCAATAGGAAATCCATTTTCATCTTGTTCACCTTTGTAAATAATATCAACAGGAATGGAATCTTGTCCCCCCATTGAGAATTCAGGAGTGGCCGATGTACCGGGGATTCTGGAAGCAGGGACACCAAGTATCCAGGATGAATCTTCAGATACTACAGTGGTATTTACTGTATTGCCACCTATGCTTACAGATATTGTTTGCCCTGGGAGTCCAGAACCAGAATAAAGCATAACTCCATCATCATCTACAATATCATTATCCAAAGTAGTAATTATAAATTCTACAGGTTCGACAATAAATGAAGTAGGATTTGAATTTATCTTTGATCCAAATTGATCAGTTGCGACGAAAATAATATTTGTCAAGGACCATGTAGAAATATCAGTATCATAAAAATTCATATCAGTTGGATTATATGTTGCAATTCCGTTGCTATTTACTTTGATTACAATACCATAATTATCATCATATTCATCTATGCTATTATATACCGATATATATTCTAAATCAGAATCTACATCATCAAAGAACTGGAGTAAATTTATTGTTGCGGTTGTACATCTATTAGATGATTTTGAATTTAAATCGCAATACAATGTTGTGCTATCTATCCAATCTTCTGAAGTAAAAGTAGGCTGATTATTATTAGCATCCGGAGGATTATCTGCGATAATTTGTAATTCAGACCATCCACTATAATCGTATCCATCATACGACCTAAATCTTAAGAGGTATGGAGAATCATGATTTAAATTGGATGAGTCCCATGAATAATTCCACTCCCCGTTTTCTGAGAAATCTGAAACTGAATGAGAATGAATTACTATATATTCATTTTCTATATCTTTTATTTCCATATCAACCCTAGAAACATCTCCATCGAAATCTCTCGCAACACCACTTACCAAAGTATTTTCAGAAACTGATAGCCTCATGCCATCTGACGGTTCATTTATGTTAATGCTTGGTGCAAGATTAGAATTATCTACAGTCAATGATAGAATAATTGGAGAACAAACATCAATTATCCCATTGCAAAAATCAGAATCAGATGCCCAAACTGTGAACGTAAAGGATGCAGAAACTCTTGGTTGTCCGCTAAAATCCCAATCCCAATCCCAAGTACCTCCATCATTTACCTCTATTGGAGTTGTGACTTGAAAATTTGGTCCTTCTATCAGCATATATATTGAAGTTATATCTACATTACATTCCAAGGGACAGCCATATGGATCAGAAGAATCACCTTCGAAGTGAATAGTACCATCAGAATGACTGGATAATGATGCTGGAGTTGATACTGAAATAATTGGAGCTTCAGTATTAATTTTAAAAATTCTAGTAATTATCTCGCTGTAATCAGTTCCATCATATGACCTAAATTCAAAACTATAATCTCCTTCCTCTCTATTGGACATATCAATTTCAAAATACCATGCGCTAAAAGGATGGTTGAATCTTGTTACAATTCCATTATTTGCCCCACTATCGTCAATTGCCATACCAGAATTTTGCCATTCGTTTGTAAATGGGTCTTTTACTTCAATGCGGTGAACATACCCTTGTTGATCCCACTGAGCCAATTCATTTGTAGAATAACTACTTGCAAGTTGCCCATCATATGCGCTACCTGTGACATTCACAATTGACCTGTATGAGTGCCCATTAGACTGAGTTATTTCAACCGAAGGTGCCAAATTAACAAGTTCTATATAATCTTGATAAGTTGATTCATCAAGTGTAAATTCTCCTGTAGCATATCCAAATCCAAAGCGATAAATTGTATAAAAATATCTTGATAATTCGCGAGTACCCTGTGAATTATCACAATCTGAATCATCATTATCGATTGTAAGGTCACCATCATTATCTATTCCATCAGAACATGAGTCTTCATATTGATCATCGGCAAAACCATCGGGATTATCTCCTCCGCCCAATCCTCTAAAGTCTAAATGGAAATTAGAAGGAAGAGAAAACCATGGAGTATAACCATCTAATTTAGTTAATATCGTGTAAAGGTCGTTGCCTAATGCATCTTCTATTAATACTAAAGCATCTGAAACGGCCGCTCCATTGATTAATGCCTGGAATCTTACTAACTCTGCCCTACTCACTTGTACGGCATAATGAGTTGGTTGAGATTCAATAAAAATATTATTTGTATCTAAATTTGATAAATTAGAAAAAGTAAAAACCGTAGAATTATTATCCATATTTAGGGCAAGTGGGAAATTACGAGGAATTATATCGTCACAAGCTGGGCAATTTTTTACTGGTGGGACTTCTATTCGAGTTTGAAAACCATTTGCAGGCCAAGCTTCTTGATCTGGCCAAGATAACCTTACAGGGTATTCCCCAGTAGGAGCCGATGGAATATTTTCAGACTGAACCGTTACAGAACTTTTTGTAACGTTGTAAGTCATTTGAACATTAGACCAAGTATTTTGGGAGAAAAACGCTAATGAACCATATTGTTGACTATCAACATATCCATCATCATAGTTGGTAATTAATGCACCCGTAAGTGCACCATCGAATGTATTTCTCTGAACATCTAATAAAGCACCTTTTGCCATAATAGCATTTGCATCTCCTGCTGCAATATTATTATCATGTATTGTAGCTCCGGATCTGAAAACCATAATAGCAGGACATTGGAATTCTCCGCCCCACCATTTCGTGCTTGAACACGCACCTGTTCCATCGGTAGATATTTCATTATTTACAAGATATAAATTTGAAATTTGGGTATCAGAATAATAATATTCACCAGCGATAATAGGTTCTTTATTTGTTTCAGAGATAGTATTATTCTCTGCCTCTACTTCAAACGAACCATAAAGCCAAAGACCATTAAACCCTCCAATAGGTCCTATGTCATTGTTGTGAATTTTAGCTACGCTAGATGAAACTGCAATTCCAGATCCACCAGATGCGCCGCTGACCTGATTATTTCGAATATCTACCAAAGCACTGTTTGAAGAAAATATACCTGTGCCTTCAGAAGTAATTATATCATTATTATAAATATCCAAACCGAATGAGTTTCCGCTTACTGTCCTCTTGCCCTGGATTGAGATTCCAACGCAATTTACATTAATTGTGGAATTAGTAATTTTTCCTGCCGTATCCCTAAATGTGACTCCAAAATCTCCTAAACCGATATTAGCATCATCAATATTTACGAAAGATTGTTGTGCCCATAATGCAGAGCGGCCTCCGTCATTATTTTGGCATCCCTTTTCAGTTCCATCTTTAAAAAATGGATTATTTAATGTAAATGGGGCAACTGAGGTTCCTGATGAGTAAATTTGTAATGCTGAACCACCGACGCTACTTTCTTCATCATTACCAACCGTAAATGAACCATCAATTAGAATTGGTTGTGCCAAGTTGGTGGTAATGATACTGGAAGTATTTATATCTGTAAAATCTAAGTTTTTGAAAGTTGGACTTGCGCCATCTATAACCAGAGCACCATATCTCCACTCGTTAACTGAAGATATGAAATGAGGTAATCCGTATGCACCATCAAATACGACGTGCCTCATACCCGTAAGGGAAAGATCAATCGAGCTCCGAATTAAAATACCTTCGTAACACGAGGGATCAACTACCGATATTTCTTGATTATTTTGCGTTAAGCCAACGCAATCGCCAGTTGCATTCTTATTTTCCCAATATCCAGCATTGTAAACCTCAGGATCACTCCATTGAAACGTAATTTTTTGGCTAGGGTTGGCATTAGAATCTGCGCCACATGAAATCATCCCTGCACAAATACTTCCTCTAACATCAATATGAGTACCATTAGGCATTGAAATAGTAGTAGCTGGGTTAATAATTAATTGGGCACCAGTTGCAATAGTCACATCTCCTGTTAATTCATGTATCCCAGACCATATTTCAGTTCCAGTAATGGTTCCAGAATCAGTCTCATTATTTGCAGATACGAATGAAGCTGGGCCTATTAAAGAAATTAAAATACTAGAAAACATTATGAAAACTAGAAAAGTACTACGTGCTTTAGGATTGTTGCCCATACAACTTCGGGCGTGACTAGTTAATTTAACAATAGGGTCTGAGAGTGTCAAAAATTTTAATTAAAATCAAATTCATTTTTTATTTCTTGTGCCCATAAGTTAACATTTAACAACCCATATCCTCTTTTTAAGTCATGATCTGAACCTTGAATATTTGATCCTGTAGATTTTGCAAGTGCCTTCTTTACCTGCATCAATTCATCATAGCTAATTACGTTGTCTTCACCAGCAATAGCGTCTCCGTATAACTCCAATAGTAATGCTAGTGCCCCAGTTACTAATACTGTAGAGTCACTAGTGCCCGAAGAATATGCATAAAGTGAATCTGAAGATTCAGCAGAGTATGTTGATAATAGCCTTACTCCAGGGGCTGAAATCTCTGGCTTTTGATTAGGAAATGCTCTTTCATAATCAGTATATGGATCTATTTCATTACCAATAGCACTGTTTCCCCAGATTAAGCCTTTTTTATTTGATGCTGCTACTGATATTACTCCCTCTACATTTGCAGGCGTTGAAATATCATAAACTGATTCATCTAATCCAGTATTACCTGCAGCAGCTACTACAAAAATACCTTCATTTATTGCTTCTTTGACTGCTAAAACTGTATCTGATGTATCATCCATTCTTTCCCCAGGATTTGCACCAAGACTTAAGCTAATGATATCTGCCTTTTGAGTAATTCTGCACCATCTTATAGCCTGTGAAACCATACTCTCTTGGCCAGATTGTCCGGTTGGCCCCAAAGATATCGCGATAGATAGAGAAACTTCTGGCGCAGCTCCAATTAAAGTCCCATTGGCAACAAGTAAACCTGCCATCAATGTACCATGAGAATTAGTTCCTATATCTCTCACATCAGAATGAGAATTACCATAAAAGTCCCTAAAACCAACTAATTTAACATTATAAAAATCCGGATGGGAAATATCTATACCAGTATCAACCATACATACCTTTACTCCAGAACCATAGTATCCGTTTTCCTGCATTTCCCTTATTCCTGTTTCATCAAATGCCCACTCAGAATCAGGTAATGAAGAAGATATCAAAGGACTAATTATGGGCCAACTTAAAATCAAAAATGTAACAAATAACGAAAACATAAGAGCGCCCCATGGCCAAAGTATTTTCTTCAATGGTGAAAAATTTCTCCTTAATTTTTTTGAGTCATTATCAGAAATGCCATACGCTTTGCCTGGGTAACCAATTGCATTATTATCAATAGCAGTCAAAATATTAGGGTCATCTGGTTCCGGCAAAAGGTCCAAATTAATTAAAGGCTGCAATTTCGATCCCCTTCAAACTTACTAAAATAGCAATACAATAATAACATTTGTATTCAATTAGAAAGGTGCACCTGGCTTTCTTGTAGCTTTACTGATGATATACAATAGAGTTATTAAAAGAAGTAAGCCAATAATATATCCTAACAATGGATTATCAGAATCTTCATCTGGGGTGAGTACCTGAGCTTCCTTAACACATTCAGTAGTATCAAATTTTAAATCACTACATGACGTTGTTTCAACTCTAGGAATATCGGAAAAGTAAAACTCGACGAAATACTTCTCAACTTCAATATTTGCAAAATCCATGTTGATATAAAAGGTAGAGCTTCCTTTTGCGGCAACATTGGAAATATCTGAACCATTAACTCCGAGGAAATTATTACAACCTATATCAGAACAAAGTACTCCATTTAATTCAACAGAAGATGCATCTATCAAACCTGAGTTCTTAACTACGACCAAATACGTGGCTATTTCTCCCGCTAGGGGTCCGGTATCTCCACTTAACAGCATGATACTATTGTCATCAGAAATTGATAATATTGGACTTGATTTCATAATTGTAGTAGTATACGGCCCGTAAGTATCGTTGTTTTCACCAGTAACGAGTAATTGAAGTGTGTAAACGGCATCAGTAAGATTAGTTGGAGGAAGTATAGAAACAGCAGTAGATCCATTAGAGAATGGAGATGAAGGTTGAGACTGTATTCCCGATATAGTCCAATCATCTATTGATTCTATGCTATAATCAAACCTAAATATGTCATCACCATTACCATAATTTGAGAATTCAATATCGATGCTTAGTAACTCGTTTTCTACTATGCCATAAACATCATCCAAAAATCCATCAGAACTAAATTGATGATTCTGAGGTACGTTTACAATTATAACATGTTCTTTGACATAACCATCCATTGTAGAAAATATAATTTTAATTTGATGGCCATTTAATAAATGGTGTGCTTCATCTACATTAGCTGGAATAATTCTAGCCTGTAATATACTCATCATTGAATTCTCTAATCCCATATCAATTGATTTAGTATTTGTCCAATTACCGAATGTATCTTTAAATTCAACCTCCCACAGAGAACCGTCAGCACCCGGAACTACGCCATTAATAGTATAATTATCGTAAGATTGGTGCCCCAAATATTCTATATCGAAGTTGAATTCAACTGGATTATATGTACAATTAACTATACAATTTGAAACGGACAAAGATAAATCTGCATAACCAAGACCTGAATTAGATATTGAAATATCTTGATTTTTTACGGCAGTAATTTCGAGAGTTATCAAAGGAGTGGTTTGTGAAGATCTGATAGTGGCGCCTTTGCCACCTGAATAATCCATTAATCTATCTTTTTGAGAGAAATTAAAGCTACTATAGGTATCAATTTGCCCTGCTGGTAATATCAATTCCAATATTCCATCATTTCCTAATTGCTCGTCCCAACTCAATTTAGAGCCGGATTTGCTAAGAACAATATTATGAGATTCTAAATCCAATAAGTTATTCGAAGTACCATTATAGTCTAACCATTTAGTATCTAAAATTAATTTACCACCGATTGAAAGATCCGATTGTACATTATTTATACCAATTCCTACATCTATGAAATTCATTGAAACTAAATATGGAACATTGTTAGATGAAGATTCGGCCGTTATCCAAACTATCCAGTCACCAGGTTCAACCATAGCGCTCCATTCACCATTCCACAACATTTGATCATCAAGTATTTTGTTTGGAATAACTCTATCCCTTATAATTCCTGATTTAGGCATTATAATCATTTCCACATTATCTGATATATCTTGAAATTGATCGGCATCAATATAAGAAATTTGACCAGTAATTTCCACTATTCCAGCAGATATTTCGATATTTTTGACATTTGAATCGTCAACCAAAGTAACATTTACCTCTTCATTATCGAAACCATCTAATTCAGAATAAATCGTCCAATTACTTCCATATGGAAGATAGGTCGACCATTGTCCAGATTCATCCGTTTTTAGAGAGATATTCTGGTCATCAGATATTAATATCAAAGAAGTATTGAACATACCTTCTCCAATGTTAGGAGAATCGTTATCATTTAAATCCCAATACACAGTTCCTTTGAGACTGACATATTTGCTTACATTTAAGTCAATATCTTGATTTATTCCTGGAGTCAGTTCGCTAGCAGATATGGGAGTAGAATCAATAATCCACATTACTTCATTAGTATCGGTATAATTCAATTCAACATCCCACATACCTGGCTCAATTTTTAATTCAATTCTTCCAAGATCGTCAGAATAGGGAGAGTTAAAGCTGCCTAAAATATCATTTGTTAATTTTAATTGCACATTAGATAATGGCATTACACCATCTGTTAATGTGATTGTAGTAAAAGCCACTTCAGATGTACTAAGTATTGATTCTTGCGAAGCAGTAATATTTGATACATTAAGTAATTCTCGAATACTTTCGAAAACACCAGAATTTGTTTCTGTTGGATCAACAGTTACTAACCATTGACCTTCTGGGATATAAGTTGAAATTGAACCATTAGAATTAGTCATATAAGAAAGCAACCATCCAGAATCAACGTCCTTTAATTTAACTAATTCATTTGCTAATAGGCCACCAGATTCATTCTTAATAGTAATATTAGTCAACCAGTTAGGTTCAAATGCTATTGGAATTGAAATAGAATTTGAAATTAAACCTATTTCAATAATATCATTTGAATTATACAATGTATCGAATTCATCGCCTGAAGATGGATTTGGCCTATCTATTGCTATATTATATACGCCTGGCGATAAAGAAATTTCGGCCCTGCCTGTTGAAATCCATTCATCACTAGATAAACTAAATTCATATGTAGGTATAAATGGATTTGTAGATTTAATTGCAAAGGGATAATTCACCAATGTCCCGTTAGTCATGTTGCCATCTTGACTGTGGTCGATAAAGAAATCAATAATTACAAAACTCATTTCAGAGTTAATTAATAAATCAACATTTTTGGATGATTCATTAATATAAAAAGAATTGAGTTCTTCATCAATGGAAATATTAAGGTTGGATTCAATTGAAAATTGCCAATTACCTTCTTTAATAAACATTCTAAAGTTACCACCTTGATCCACAGCAGCCCTCCAATTGGGTTGAGATTCATCAATTGGTGTTTGACGCGCAATGACATTCATAATTTCCCAGTCAATCAGAGAATTAGTATAATAATTACCCAATATATCTATACTTAATGTACCATCAACAATAATTGCTCTATTCGCCGTTAAATTAAATGATTGATTATCATCAATATCAGTATTTACTATAAACCTAATATTCGAGGAGTATGCAGTATCTAAAGTATAAATTAAAGATGCATCTACGATTGAATTTACAGGTAATGAAACTTCGAAATATCCAGATGAGTCAGAATTTACTATTGTTGATAATCCGTCACCCCAGTATAATTTTATAGGTTGATTAGGCAATACTGAGATTATTGATTCATTATTAAGTGACGTTGTTGAAAGATAGGCATTTCCCGATATAATTTTACTCACTTCAAAATTATATTCTGCAACTAAATCTTCCGAACCTATCTCTATAATCTTCCAAATTTGATTATTTTCATCCAAATTATGACTTAATATCCAAGTACCTGGAGTTAATTCTATAATATATTCACTTAAATCGGAACTAAATAATGCATTAATAATATTCGTCTCATCATTTTCTGAATAAAATGAAACATTAAGATTTTCAATTGATATATTATTATTTAATAATTTAAAACGTAAATCAGATGTTTCAGGTATTGGAGATGGGAATATTGCATCGAATGATACATCAGAGCTAAAATCATAAACTACTGAAATTTCAGGCATTCCATCATTATCTGAATCTATTTCTGCAACATATGATCCTGGAATTATAGGCCCAAATGTGATCTTGCCAGAATCATCTGGATAAATCAAACATGGTGCAACATTTACAATTAAACAATCTCCCGTTGGGATTTCCCCATTATTGGCATCTTCAGAATGAATTAAAGATATTGAGGAATTAATTATCGCACCAGCAGAATCAATTAAATTCCCAGATATTGATCCTCCAAACACACTTATTGGAGTAGGCATTGGAGATTTCATAAGAGGTATGATGAATTGAGTACTCAAGTTGACATGAGAGCCATCCTCGAATATAACAGAAACATCATATGTACCAGGTATTGCATCATCTACTTGGAATGTTCCAGGCTGTACCATTGGGCCACTAAATATCCCAGTTCCCAAAAAAGAACCAATTCCATCAATTATTCCATATGAATCCAATGATAGGCTAGTATCTACTGTAAAAATACCTGATCCTATTAGAGTAGCTTGATTTAGGAATTTGGTGAATGTAGAAATGCCATCTGAAGTAAACTTGCCTGAAGCATTTATAGAACCATTTAACAAATATTTGCCATCACCAAGATGACATAAAATATTACCATTTGGTAATATGTTATCTTGGCAATCTTCAATTGTAATATCATCATTTATTAAACCATTAGATAGTTGTCCTTGGCCAACAAATAATCCATCTCCAATTATGCTGTGATTATTATACACAGTTTGAGTATGGTTTCCAGTAAAATTTGAAACTGATAAAATACTATCCGATTGGACGCTACCTTCTCCAGTAAATGAAACATTACCTAAACCTTGGAATTGAAGTTCGGTACCTTCGACGGATCCATTAGAAGTATCTAGTAAGTAGGGAGCAAGGATTACACTTTCAGAAGATGGTGAAAGAACTATTTGAGCATCCTTAATTGGATTGCCGTTAAAATCTCCACTACCAGACCAAGTTAGGACGCCAGATGCAGAAGATGAATCTACATCTATGTTGACTTGTAGTATTTCATTTCCGTTACTGTGTCCATCCGTACCTGAAATATTGACAATAGATTCTGCTAGCCAAGTTGCCCCAGCAACATTTCCAAGTATTCCAGTAATTGGGTTTGTCATTCTTTGACTATTTTCTTCAATAGTTAATTCAAACATAGTAGAGCCAACATCAGAAGTCATGATTGACGCTCTGGCTGAATCTAAATCTATATCTCCAATATATGCCGATACGCGAATCTTACCTGCTGGAACAGTTAATGAAAATTCACCATCTTCATTAGAATCTGTATAACCTATTGGTATCCAATATGTCCTGTCATCTCTATCAATAACACTTCCATCTGCATTTTCAATTTCATCTCCGCTGAATGCATCCCTTTCTACCAAAATACGAGCATTTGGGACTATTCCAGAACTATCTAGTGATACCGTTCCCTCTAAAGTTGCACCACTGTAGTATTTCAGAATTTTTACGAAACGATTTGAATCATATATACTTCCGCAAAGTGCAGATGGGTTATGAGATAGTAAAGAATCAGAAACTATTTCTTTTGTAACTCCAGTAACTCCAGATAACGTATTATCATTTTTATCTGTCCACTTGATAGAAATATTTCCAGTCGGATGATAAATAAATGCACTTCCACTTAATGGCATAAGTGACCCATCTAACAACAATATGGATGTATCTCCAATCGATATATTTTGTATTGTTGAACTTTCTATTAACTCATCACATTTCCTATCATCCACTAGGTTATCTAAACCATCGTCGTCATAGTCACTGTCATACCAATTTGAAATTACCATATGATTCATCATTGCACCCGGTAAGGCCCAAGCATTCTGTAAATACGATCCTGGGGCACCTGTTAAACCGGTTGTCTGAGGATTAAACCAAACTGAAGGAGTTTCAGCATCTCCTTGTAGGCCTAGAGTGGAGGTCCCATAGCCAACATAGGTTCTAGCAACCATTGTTTCAAAGAAATTTGCAGTATGTTGATAGTCAATATCAGTATACCTTATGACTTGGCTAGCATCAGAAATTGCACCACTTTGTTGGAGTTCCAAATCTCGCATATATGCATCATTGAACTGTTCGGCTGTAAGAGGAGTTATTGCGCCATCACCTCTTTGAGTTTGATAAAGGGTCGAAATATAGTCATCCATATCTAGACCAGATAATCCGGTTGGAGCATGGAATATACCAGTAGTTTGACCATAATGATATGAATAATCATCGTAATACGAACCGCCAAGAGGGTACAAACGATTATCTACGGCGAAATATCTAATCTCATTATTTCTATCAACAGTTTCACCTAAAGCCCCTTCGTAATCTTGAACTGAATAGGTTATTGAATTAGAGATGCCGTGATACATATCTACCAATTGTTCAATGTCAAAACTTGAAGTAAAAAAGGCTCTAGAAATAGCCAATTTTGAATTAGTTCTATGAATTCCAGTAGAAGCAGATTCGAAATCATCTATTAAATCCGTGGTGTACCTATATCCGCCAATATCGTAATAAGACGGAGATAGTTCTTCATCCCAATCGCTTAATGTTGAAGATACTGAAGCAGATCCTCTTGTTTGGTTGTATAATGAAACTGCCGCTGATTGATTTCCACCAAGCGACGTAGTGTCTCCATTTTCGGAGACTACGATCCACTCAATTTCCATTGAAGGTACGCCATTTGAATTAAGTGGGAATCCACTTAATAATTCTACTCCATTACTAGCAGCTCTTACTTGCATTGCGTGTTCTATTACAAATGAAGATTTAGAATTAGTCATTATTTTGATAAATTCACCTAATTGGGCATCGTTCATGTTATTGGATAATGAATTTAGTAATTCTTCACTAAGGCCACCATTATATTTCATATCTCCTTGAGTAAGAGTAGTTAAGAATAACGCAATTGTATCTTCTTGACCTTGTGATAATAGCATTCCTCCACTATGAGGTATTCCTGATTGGAAGTTATCTGCAACGGTAGGGTGTTGACCATGTGCTAAAGCACTGAAACCATAATCCCACCAAGAAACAAAGGCTGGCCTTTCAGAAAAACTAATTTCTGAATCTTGTTGTTCTAGCCATGAATATGCATCATTCCAGCCATATGAATTGAAACTTGGCCCGAATGTACCTATGTATTGCAAACCTGATGAAGAGCTTGGATCATAATCCGAGCTATCCAATATAGAAAACTTCCCAATTAATTTTGTCTTTAGAATGTCTGGAGTTAAATCATATATTGTTTGGTCGACATCAGAAGCATATTCTGATTGTCGAGGAATTCCAGAGTCTATTCCATAGGTTACATGTTGTGAAAATACTAGCATGAATATAATTGCCATTATAGGAACACCAACATGACTTTTAGTGGCAGGCCATAATGAACGGAATCTAGCCCTAGGAGTTCCAATTCCTGAGTTTCTCCATTCTTTGGTAAATTGTGAAAAATTTGCAGATTTCCATAACATAGCAATACCTATCCCTCCCAATATTGCCATTATTGGCGTTGCATTTATGATAAATCTACCTGCAGACCAAGCCATATATGTAGAAATTATTCCCCAAGAACCAAGTAGAGTATATGCTCCTTGATTATTTCTTGCTCCTCTCCACAGAAATACGAATGCGAAAGATAGGGCTATTAATGCAACAATAGGGCCGTAAGATGCGAATAATACTCCCCTACTTGGCGCTTGTGCTTCTCCAATTGTACCAAATATTTTATTCTTATCAAAGTAGAATCCTCCGGTGAAGAGGATATCCCAACCTGCATAAGCATTGATTTCTTGAAGTATGAATAATATGCCAAGTATAAATGATACAAGAGCAGTTCCAACTCCGAGAACTAACAACCATGGTTTGTCCCTGAATGAACATGTTACCCATCCAAGAATTATAGAAAAGCCAATAATAAAAAATAATGGTTGTAATCCATTTGGATCAGTAACTAAATTTAATCCTGGCCAAGCATAGAACGGAAGAGATATTATGAAGGTTGTAAAAAGCATCTGGAAATTAGCAGAACATAATTGTATACTATCTCTAGAACGGAACAAATTAAATAATAATTGAAGAGAAAATACTAGGAATATGATTGCAGGACCATATACAAACCCTTTCCACCCTAGAGCCATGACTGCAAATGATATGCCTGAGAGTGTGGCATTTGCCATAACTTTCGGATTTCTAATCCAAGATTCCCTAATTCCGGCTAATAAGTACAATGGATTTGCAGATGTTTTACGAAAGAATCTTTCTTGACTCATATGAGAAAGTGAAGCAATCCAAAAGTAAAATGCCGTAGATAGTAATAGTATTGCAAATGAGTCGTGATCAACCATACCGAATGTAGATCGACTGATGTGCCCCGGCATCAAAGCGATGAGCCATGCTGATATTATGGCAGCTTTTTTCCCATAAATCTTATTGGCTATTCCAGATACAGGCAATACAACCAAGGCGCCATAAATTGCTGGCATTGTAGCTAGGCTCCACCAAACTACTTCTCCAGTATTATCAGATTCTAAAATCCAAGATAGTGCAATCCCTCCTAATGCGAGAGACCAAGTAAATAGCGGAGGTCTTGGATTAATTGCACCGATTGGATAAGCTCTATCCATATCAAAAATTAAATGACTATTATTTGCCACTATATAATCAACTACACGCTTCATATACCATGGATCAGAACCTCCTGACATATCCCAGTCACCAGTCCCTGATGCATTCATTGCAGGTATCACATTCCAAATGATTCTTACGGCAAGGGCTGTAATCAATGAGAGTGGAATCAAAATATTATAGAAATTAGAATTCCACCACAATCTGAATTTACCATGAGTACGCATAGGTGCTATATCGCCAAAGTATCCCCTTGATGCTAATGTTATTGCCAAGATATTTAACCAAAAGGTAATAAAAAACCAAGAAAAGGCGCCCAAAAAGTCGTCTCCTTCAAAAATATTAGGATAAAACGTATTACCTATTTCTTGAAGATGTCCTAATGTATATATGAACCAATTTATGGCAATAATTGCTCCAATAACATTCCATCTTTCTGAATAACAAAAAGCATAAAAGATAATTATTAAGTTTGTAAAAATTGCCCAACCTATTCCAAGAGATTGGTTATTTTCAATTTGAAGCAGAGGTATGAGATATATTATGGAGATAAAAGTGGAAAATATTACAATAGATTTATTTTCATTAAATGTTGGCATTTCGGAGAATAGTGAGCCTTCGCCCTTGTGATCAAATGTTCCTCTTAGGTACATTGCAAGCGTGAACCCCATAGATATGGAAGCAATCCAAAATGTCAGGAATGCTATTCCGATTGCAGATCTTTCAGAATTGATGTCCAATCCTGCATCCGTAAAAATATTAGATGCAAAAGACACTGCAAGATGGAATCCCACTACAATTGATAACAAAATATTTGAGGCTTCGAATCGTTTTAGTTGAGATAACGCAACTGAAGATAAACCAACGAATATAAATGTTATAATGAAGATATTATTGAAATTACTTGGTGAAATAATATTTAGCAAAAATGCTACTAATATTATTCCAAAGGAAATAGAAATTGACCTATATTTAGAAAAATTTTCCATCGGTAAGAATGGACTAATCCTACCTATGGCGGCGGCCATACCTGCGGCAAGTGGCAAGATTAATATCTTCGCATATCCATCATTACCTATTCCGCCATTAACGGCAAAACTTATTCCAAAATAAAGTACCATTAATGTAGTTACTATTACGGGAATCGAAGTAATATCCTTTGAAGAAAAATTACCTCCTGTTGCCTGTTGTTTATCATTCATATTTAATCACCAATCGTTACAGCATCAAGCCTTAACATCGCGGCGAATTGACAGATTGTTTTAACGGTTCGTGGAGTAATATAAATTAATGATAGTATTGATATGAAAAAATATCATCTCCGGAATGCTCTTGATGCTATGTCAGAGCGGAAATGCGAACCACTTAATGTTATATTATTTATGATTTGATATGAAGCCTCCACGGCATCCCTAAGGGTAGGTGCAACACCTGTTGCAGAAAGGACCCTGCCTCCTGAAGAAATATACAATCCTTGTTCATTTTTTGCAGTTCCTGAATAGTGTATAAATGCATTAATTTCTCCCTCATCAATAACTACATCATAGCCATAAATTAAATCGCCAATGATTGGAGAATCTGGATAATTTTTTGATGCTAAAACAACAGTTGCAGAACTTAATTTATGAAATTTAATTTTATGATCTGATAATTTTCCAGATGATACGGAATAAAATAATTCTCCCAAATCTGAAGATATTAGGGGAATAGTAACTTGAGTTTCTGGATCACCAAACCTAACATTAAATTCAACAACATTCGGAGCACCATCATCATCTATCATTAAACCGACATAGAGGCAGCCTCTGTACGGATTTTCTTGATTTCTTAAGAAGTGATGCATGGGCTCAATTATCTCTTCTTCCACTCGCTGTAAGATCGAAGGGGTGACTATTGGAGCAGGAGCATAGGCACCCATACCTCCAGTATTTGGCCCTTCATCATTATCCAATAGTCGTTTGTGATCTTGACTGGCTGGTAGACAAACATAATCCGATTCATCCATCATAACTAGAATAGAAGCTTCTTCACCCTTGAGGAAGTTTTCAACCAATACACAACCATCGGATAAAATTGCATCATTTATAGAAGATATGGCAGTAATCTTATCAGATGTAACTTTGACGCCTTTTCCGCCCGCTAGGACATCCCTTTTTATAACCCATGGAGGATTAAAATATTCTAAAATTTCATGATTATTAGATACTTCTGATATCAATACATATTCGGCTGTTGGAATATTAAGTGATTTCATTAATTCTTTTGCATATTTTTTAGAACCTTCTAAATTAGCCCATTTAGAAATTGGACCAAAACAATTAATATTGATTTTATTTAACTCATCTGCAATGCCATTCACAAGTGGCATCTCAGGACCAATTATTACTAAATCTACATTTAATTTAGAAGCCAAGTTAGTAATATTTTCAGATTTTGATATGTCAATATCATGATTTACGCCGATTTTATGGGTTCCGACATTACCTGGGGCAACATGAATATTATCTATTGACTTGCTATTATTTAGGCCAACGGCGATAGCATGTTCCCTACCTCCATTGCCTATAATCAGAACATCTAGAAGTGCCATTAGGACGCGCGAAGATAATTAGCAATAAGAATATACTTAATCAATATGGAACGTCCTTGAGTCCTAACTTAAATCCAAGAATGTTTGTTGCCCTATGGATAATTGGCGTTAAAACTAACAGAATTAAAATAGGAAAGATAAACAAATTTTGAGTGAAAACCTGATTTGGGAATAATGCAAAACTGAATAAAAATATACAAATCGCAAACGGCATAGTATCCAATATTGGTGCTTTGGAACTTACAATACCTTCTCTTTTGAGTCCCTTTCTTCTTTTGAAAAATGATCCTAATGAATCTCCAAACAGGCAAAAAAAGCCAAGAATACACCCCAAAATAAAGGCAGTCAAATAGTCATTGTAAAGCCAAAACCAATCGCTAGAATCTGACATATCCAGTGGATCTACAAAAAGTTTATTTGAATCAATAGAATTATCGTTCCAAATAATATGTGATAAAGTCATCAGTATTCCGCTAAAAAATGCACCTCCGAATAATCCATTCCATGATTTTCCATCACCCAAAATCCTATTTCCATCTGACCACGACCGCCCTCCATCTATAGTCAGAGTCTTAGTTTTGGTTAATTCTGGGATCCATTTTCCAAATAACATAGCACCAGTGTTGGCCAGATATGCCGGACCATATAATGATAATATAGTTACAATATCTATAACGAACTCAAGTACGAACATATATTGTTCGTAGTATGATTTATTGAAAGAGTTGTCCCAATATTAATCATATAATCGAATAGTTAATTGGGCATCTACACTTGGGAATATTATGAAAACTAAGAAATTTGTTACGTTCATAATGATAATGATGTATCTAAATATATCATTTTCAGGAATAGTGATGGGGCAAGAAGGAGGGGATATATTGATAGAATCAGATGTAACATGGACTGAAAATAATAATTTAGAAAGTAATATAAAAATTATTAACGGGGGAAAGTTAACTATCAGTAATTCAGAGATTATAATTTCAACAGGTTTGAGCATAAATATAGAATCTGGAGGTAAGTTAATTATTGACAATTCGACCATAATATCTGACAATATACCTACTAACTTAGTGGGGTATGGCTATTGTGATCAGTACAATAGATCAACAATAATTATTAATGAAGATCTATATAATGGAGAATTTGAAATTACGATTTTAGCGCTAGATGGGACTACATTTAATGGTGCAAGTGCCTATATCAACGATGAAATTTTAGAGATGAGTGGGGAAGAATTTTCATATTCATTTAGTGACCAGAATGGTGACATTGAGATAGGGATGCATGGATATGGGTGTACTAATCCGATAACTGTAAGTAATATCCAGATACTTGATGAAGGAGTAACAAATAATTATGATGCAATAGAACTTAATCACAGGAATATGAGGCCATTTGGTAATCGAAATTATGAAATTAATATAGAAGGATCATTGAATTCATATAATTCTTCAATAATAGGAGGTTTAATTGAATCATCTGGAGATATCAAATTATTTGATTCTTATCTAGATAGATCAGGCCCAATTTTACTATTAAGTGATAATTCATCAATAACGATAAGCGGGAATTCTAATTTTACAAATAGCTTTGATGATCATGACATAAGAGCAATGCCGGAAAGTACAATAAATTGGGAGGAAAGTGCATTTGGCTCTGGAGGATTAACCGACAAGTGGGAAAGAAGGATTAAAGGGCAGTACCTAGAATTTGATGCCGTTTATGTTGAATATCAAATTTTGGGACTCTATGGCGTTAACAAATATACGAATTTTAGTAATTCAGAAGGTATATCTTACATTGATGGAGGGAGAGAAAGAATTATTGAAATTGCATGGTCACAGGACAATATTTGGAAGGAAAATGAGATATGGAAGGAAAATGCAATAATAAATGTAATCAAATATAGAACGGCATGGAATCCAGAAAACTCCCAGATAGAAAATTATGGAACTTATGGAATTTCACTAGATAAGATGGAGAGTATGAAAATATTTCAAAATACTCCCAAAATTGAATGGGTGAATTTAGAATCAGAAAATAATATAAAAAATGCATCAGGATCCATTATGATGATTGCTAAAATAAAAAATGTAGGCGATGCGCCGGCCCATATAGCGATTACATGTTATCTGAATAGTACGGGTGAAGCAGCACAAACTGATAGTTACCCCAATACTTTGATAAATCCCGATGAAACTGGTGAAATATTATTCAATTGGCAAAGTATTAAATCGGGAAATGAGCAATTGAACTGTAAAATATTGACGCCTACGCAGTTAGTGAATGAAGATTCTTTTGGAGGAGGTAGCATGACCAGTTCCATCATTAATTGGGAATCAATAGTCAATGAAGGCGGGTTATCTTATATTATGCCAATCATAATAGCATTAATTTTTGGCATATTCTTCTCTGGATACATTATTGTAAATAATATAAAAAATAAGGATTTAGGATATGATAAAGAATAGATAATAATATTTTAAATTAATCCTTGTGCTGTCATGGCCTCTGCGACTTTAAGGAAACCTGCGATATTGGCTCCAGCAACATAATCTCCCGGTAGTCCATATTTTTTTGCAGTATCAAAGGCATTCTTATGTATATCGATCATTATTTTTTGTAGTCTATCGTCAACTTCTTCTCTTGACCAGGATAATCTTAAACTATTTTGTGACATTTCTAAACCTGAAGTAGCAACCCCTCCTGCATTAGATGCTTTTCCAGGTGCAAATAGAATTCCATATTGGTGAAATACTCCTACAGCTTCAGGAGTGCATGGCATATTTGCACCTTCAGCGACTGCGATGACATTATTTGCAGCAAGCATTTTTGCCTCTTCAGCGTTTATTTCATTTTGAGTAGCACAGGGAAGTGCAACGTCTACATTTACCGCCCATAATCCATTTAATGATGGTTCTGGTTCAGATTTAGTAAAACTTGATCCAGTAAATTTATCTGCATACTCACTAATTCTACCTCTATGGATATTTTTTAAATCCATAATCCAAGCTAATTTTTCTCTATCTATTCCAGCAGGATCATAAATCCAGCCTGAAGAATCTGACATAGTTACTACTTTACCGCCCAAATCTATAACTTTTTCAGCCGCAAACTGAGCAACATTCCCACTACCGCTAATACTGCATTTGGCACCTTCAAAGGATTTATTTTTTGTTGATAGCATCTCTTTAGCAAAGTAAACCAATCCATACCCAGTGGCTTCTGGACGTATTAGAGATCCCCCATATGAAGGGCCTTTTCCAGTCAATATTCCTGTGAATTCATTTGCTAGCTTCTTATACATGCCAAATAAATATCCTATTTCTCTACCTCCAACTCCTATATCACCGGCAGGAACATCTAGATTTTCACCTATATGCCTAAATAATTCCATCATAAATGACTGACAAAAACGCATAACTTCTTGATCAGATTTTCCTTTTGGATTAAAGTCCGATCCGCCTTTTCCCCCACCCATTGGTAGTCCAGTTAGACTATTTTTGAAAACTTGTTCAAATGCTAAAAATTTAAGAATTGATTGATTTACTGAATGATGAAATCTCAAACCACCCTTATATGGGCCGATTGCACTGTTCATTTGTATTCTAAAGCCCCTATTAACATGTAATACGCCATTATCATCATACCATGGAACCTTGAACTGGATTATCCTTTCAGCTTCAACAATTGATCTAACTACTGGAAGATACTCAGGATGCAGTTTGATGACCGGAGACAAGCTATCTAGAACTTCTTCTACTGCTTGATGAAACTCAGGCTGATTGGGATCTCTTTTTATTACATCTTCATAAACAGATTTCATTATTTTATCCATTAGTTTCACCAATATCAGATTTTTTTTACGGTCTGATGGAGCGCGCGAAACGCCAATTACTTTTGAATAATGTCCTTATAAAATTTCTAATAATATCTAATTAGTAGTATTGAAGAGCTAATCAAGAAGATAGGATTTAATTAGTTTTGATACTATCTCCCTATGGCTAGGGACAGTCATCACATACACTGCCGATTGGCTTACTTGGCGACTCCTTAATGCCTCGGCGATTGGAGTATGCTCCCTTAGCCACCTAATTTTTCCATCATCTCCAATAATTTTAATGTCGACTTGGGCCATCCTTGGTTCCGATAGAAGTAATTTTACACTCGGCATATCTATTAAAACATAACCAGGAAGCAACCCAGCACGAGTTGCAATTTCATCTTCAAATGACCTTCTAATAGATGAATTTTGAGACATTTCAATCAATCTGGTAACTTGATGATCCAATAACTCTTGACGACGTAGGCTAACGCACACTTTCATTAATTGGCGATATTTAAAACGTTTTACTATATCTCTTGAATAATCATTTGCACTATTTAATGCACCCCACACTTCTGAATCTACATATCTTTGCATATCAAGAGAATCTGGGAGTGAGTCTAGGCTTCTCTCTACTGCGCTTGAAAGCATGACTTCAGTTACCCTAGTCACCCTATGAAAATATACTGAACTATACATAAGCCCTCGGGCAACTAGCATGCCCTCCAACGAAGAAATACCGCCCTCATTAATTGCAATATCTCCCCCTTTTCTATTCATACTTGATATGAGTCTGTTGTGATCTATGATGCCATGTTTAACTCCGGTAAAGTGTGAGTCCCTTAGTAAATAATCTATTTGATCGCAATCTACTGGCCCGTGAACTAAATGCGATAAAGTATTATCAATGCCTACAAAGTCTTCTTTTCCTTCAGTCCATGATAATAATGACCTTTCAGTTCCGCCAGCATCAGGACCACGTATTAAGTTAGCAATTTCATTTGGAACTAAGTCATATGATTCCAAAATCTCTGGAATCATCATCCTATCGTCATTAGGCGTTTCATCAGATCTTAAAACATCATATTCTCCCATGATGATACCTTCAGTTACTGACATATGATCTAAACCTCCTTGTTCATGAAGAATGTGTTCCAATGTGTGAGAATATGGGCCATGACCTACATCATGTAACATTCCCGCGACTTCCACAGTCAGTTTTTCATGTTCATCTAGATTTAATGAGTTTGCCATCATCCCAGCTACGTGAGATACTCCAAGAGAGTGTTCAAAACGTGTATGATGCGCTCCAGGGAAAACTAGATGGGCAAGTCCTAATTGCTTAATATGACTAAGTTTATTCATCTCAGGAGTTTTGAGTAATTCTTCCCTTACACCAGAAATATTAAATTGTCCATGAATTGTATCATTTATGATTTTCACATATACTCCTCCATTATTGCCGAAACAATGCTCTGATTTGAATTAAACTATTAAAAATAAATATTAAAAGAATAAAAAATGCAAAATTGTAATACATTTGTCTTTCAATTGCATTATATTTATATGCTTAATGCTATCTCGAAGATACAATGAAGAGTCCGAGATTAGCCGGTAACAGTCCCATGGTATCACTTAGAATACCTGAAGACTATCTTTTGGAATTGGATCAAAGAATTGGTTTAGATGGGTCAAGGAATAGATCAGACGTAATAAGAGAGGCAATTAGAAAATTTATTTCATCTCCACTTTCAACAATAAATGAAAAGGTAGAAGTTAATTTAGGGCCAGACCTTACGATTAGGATGAAGAATTATTGTGATTTACATTCAGATTCTGCCGAAAATGTATTGAAGCAGGGAGCAAAGGAATATATTCGAAAAGACACTTTAGATGGAGTGACTATAGACAATATACTTTCAGCGCGAATGGAAGAAGTTCGTGCGCATTATAATAACGATTCGAACGCTCAATAAATAGGTGAGAGAAATGAGCAAAGATGGGATGCACAAAAAAAATGCGGGGGAGCGAAGGGGACGCTCCCTCGCCAAACATCACACAAATGGAGTTAAGCCAATGATTGGACTTAGAGGAGTAGTCAAAAGAGCAAAATTATCCAATGCTGTTGGTTATGACGCAAAAGAAGCACCACGGATTACTCGCGGGATTGTCGCAGATAATAAATATGGAATTAGTTTTGGAAATAAGTACAGATAAAATAATCAGTTATCTATTACTATAATTGATATATAATTATAAATTATAGAATTTTTTATACTTTCATTAAAGGCCAATCTTATTGGTCGTTCTATTGCCAGCATCAAAAAAGGTGGGTGAGGAAGAAATGTCAACCAACATGAAATTTTTTGCCCATGATACCCTTAGACCTTCACAAAAGGAGATGCTAGAAGATGGCATAAATACATTAAGAGAAAATGGATTTTTGCTAGCCGCGGCCCCAACTGGAATAGGAAAAACAGCTGCATCATTGGCTGCTGCATTAAAAATTTCATACGATTCGGTTAATGATAAAAAAATACTGTTTTTAACAGGTCGGCAATCTCAACACAAAATCGTAGTTGATACCATAAAGTCATTAAATGAACGTGAAATTTCGACTATACCTGATATAAAATTAGTAGACATAATTGGCAGAGAAGGAATGTGTAAAAATATTCAACCACTAACCGGTGAGTGTTCTTGTGAGGTAAATATAGAAGAAGGATCTAGAAAATCTAGAAGGATAAGGTTAGCAAATAGAATTTTAGAAAGTCCAATGCATGTTGAGGAAATTATAGAATTAGCAGAAAAGGTTGAGTCTTGCCCTTGGGCTGCTGCAAGATTTGCGGCCAAAGGGGCTAGAGTCATAGTCTGTGATTATAATCATGTATTTATCGAAAATGTAATGGAATTATCTCTTCCGGCGATGGGAGTTGAATTAGAAAATACTATATTAATTGTTGATGAAGCTCATAATTTACCAGATAGGATAAGGAATGGCCTAGAGAGAATCGTCGAACACAGGACATTTGAAGACGCATATAGCGAATTAGAAGAATTCTTAGGTAATAAAGAGAATAAATTAAAACAAATAGAAGTAGATAATCCATACGGAAATAAGGAAATTGAAGATATAAGAAGTACTACAAAACAACTGAATAAACTAAGAAAAGAGATGAAAAAATGGTTTAACTCTAAAGAAGGATTATTAAAAAATGAAAAGGATATGAAAATTGAAACGGATGATTTTTTGGGAGAAATTAATTCTATTTTAATGGAATCTTTGGAATTTAAAAATAATAAAAATTTTGCCGTACTAAGAAAAATGATAAATCAATTATCAATAGTTAAAGTTGAAAATGATGATTCAATAGATTCAGAAGGAGATGAAACCACGGCATGTTCAAGACTTGGAGAAATGTTAGATACTTGTTTAGAATACATGAATAGTTCAGCATTGGCTCTTGTAATAGATAAAATAGGCGAACGAGAGAAAATAATAGTTCGAAGTTTTTTACTAGATCCGGGAGTAGTGAGTGGACCATTATTTGAAAAAACGAGTGGGGCAATAATTATGTCAGGTACACTTTATCCTCCTGGGATGTATTCAGATATCTTACAAATTCCCGAGGATAGAGAAGTTATTGCTAAAGAATACAAATCAGATTTTTTGTCAAATAGGCGACCAATTTTAATTGCAAGGGATGTCACTACAAAATTTACGGACAGAGGAATGAATAATTCTCACAATATAAGGATGCACATTAAATCAGTATTAGATAATACAAATGGGAATATAGCATTATTTTTTCCTAGCTATATGATGTTGGACAATATCGTTAATCATGAGGGTTCTTCTTGGATTCCATGGTCCATAACTCACCATATTATCGAGAGGAGAATGATGTCCAAAGGAGAGGTTGGAAAGAAGGTAAATAAATTGCATGAAAGTAGAAAAAAAGGAGAAAGATGTATACTTATAGGAGTATTGGGGGGAAAATTCTCAGAAGGAGTAGATTATCCTGAAAATATATTGGATGCAGTTATTTGCGTTGGCCTTCCTCTCGCCCCTCCAAGTGCAAGGCAAAATGCATTAAAGTCATATTATGAAAAAAGATTTGGAAGTATCTTGGCATGGCGTTATTCTAGCTCTCAGCCAGCAGTTAATAGCCTGATGCAGGCAATCGGCAGACCAATTAGAAAAGGAGAAGATAGGGCACTTGTAGTACTATTAGAAAACAGGTTACTTAACAGAAATTATAAAATATGTATGCCTAATTCATTACAAATAAGACAAACTAGCAATTATCTAAGAACTGAAAAATTTACAAAATCATTTTTTGAGCATTTTCCAGAACCTGCAATTAAGAAATATTGAACAATGAGTTAATGCACATCGAACCTGTGGGCCAAGTTGATAACATGGATTGGGAAAGACTGGAAATATCAATTTTAGAATCAGAACAAGATAGATATGGCCCGGGTAGTAATGAAGATTTTGGATTAGATAACAACGCAGAAAAAATGCATGATTCATTTCTAAATGGATTAACTCATTTAAATGAGGTTAAATCTAGCCATAATAAAATGATATCAAAATTATCAGATTCAATGGAAGACAAAAAAGAATCTTTAAAACAAATACGTAATTTAAGTATATTTGAGGATATTTCAAAATCTATAGAATTTAAATCTAATTTTTTAATTCCTTTAGAATCAAATTCTCCAAAGGATATAATCGTTGAAATTAACGAAAAACGTACCCATCTAAGAATTATTGTACCGAATACATTCGGAGGTAATATTGAGGAATTCTTGATCAATGATAGCATTAAAATTAGTAAAGGAGTTTGGTCCCAAGGTACGCTAGAATTGAGTAATTAGGAATCAGTTACTTAATGTCCGAAACTATTTCATTTTCCCGATTTGGTATTTCCTCAAGAGAGTTGATTTCATTTACTACAGAGGTCAGTGCAAGTGTTGCATTACTTCGATGATTTTCACCCAAAATATGGCTTGAATATCTGGCTTCTTCGAAAATACGATCTAACGCAATTAGTGATTCTTCGCGTATTTCAGGTAAAGCTGTTCTAATAGCTAATTCAAATTCCCTAACAGTTTCAAATCCTCTCCTTAAAAATCCTCTTTGCATCAGTACTTCACAAAGGTTTTGATAACAGATAAAAATTGAAGAACGTACTTCATCACCTGCGGCTAAAAGTTCTGATGCATAACTAAAAATATTTGCAATTTCCGATAACTCAGATTTTTTACGCCGACCATATAATATGAAGGAAGTTATCAGTAGAGATACGATCAATATAGATCCTATTATCAACATAAATGGGCCAAAAATATATTCAGAATCTGGTTCTTCATAAATAATTTCCATGTGCCCTTGTAATGCTAAGTTGGATAGGCTGATTGGATCAATAAATATTGAATTAGAACTAATTTGTACATTTAAATCTCCCCAAATTAATTTATCCGATAAAGGCGGTAAGGGCGAAAGAGCTTTAAATTCAAAGTTAAATCTCCCATTTTCATCAGTTAGTTTTGTAGATGAAAAATGAGTTGTTGAACCATTCAATAATAAAGCAGACATAGAGACTCCAGGTAACATTTCACCCGTATCATTAGCTGTTAGATTCACAGAACCTTGCAAAATCCTCTGACCATTAACTAGGCCGAGATCAGAGAAATCAAAGTCTATTTGGACAAGAACCAATACATCAATTTCTATAGATGCACCATTTAGATATCTATTTTCATCAGATTCAATAATTAAATCAAGAGTATTTATTCCTGGTAACATAAACTGTCGAGCGGTAGAAATAATTTGAAAATTTAATGTTCCGGAGTTGGCCCAAGGATCAGATTTAAGTGGTAAATTGCTATTTTCCCAAAATAGATTTATTGATAAATTCTCGAATATACTGAATTGCCCACCTATTTCTCTAGCAAAGCCCTGAATTTTAATAGGCTGAGTACTTGAACTTCGTACTATGGTATGAGTAATTGGTAAGATTTCTATTTGGATATCAGAATTAACAAAAGTAGTAATATTTGTATTTGATGCTAGATAAAATAATTCGCCAACAAATGAAAACTTGAATTCATGCATTCCTCGAGAAATTTGATATCCCAGAGTATGATTATAATTGAATGTCCCATCGTCATTTGATGTAATAGTGGAAATTTCAATACCATCCAGAAGTACCAATATATTTCTTCCTTGAAGTCCCATTTGAAATTGAGTATCATCTTCATAAAGTCTGCCTGTGAAGTTCCAGTTATCTCCTCTCGTTGCATATTGAGAACCTATTGATAATGAAATTTTAGTATGATATGCTACGGTAAGATTAGTATCAAAATTTCCTTGACGGTGGTAACCTTGTTCTGGGCTTAATACCGTGAATGTATGATTTCCAATTTCTAAAGTTTCAGGAATGATATAGTCATAATACCAATATCCTTCGTCAGTAGATGTAGTTATGCCAATTAATACATCATCTACAAATAATTCCAATGTATGATTAGGGAGAAAGCCATCCTGAAGGTTATCTTTAACCAAACCACTAATTTCTAAAATGTCTCCAACTGCGATGGGATTTAGTGAATTAACAATTGGATATACTGGTCCATGAACAATGAATACAGTTGATGAATTTGATGGAAGTATAAATTCTTCACCCATGAATTCTACGGAAATTATGCGTGGCCCTAATTTCATATTTGGAGAAATGGGGACATATATACTAAAAAATCCTGTCTCATTTACAAATAATTCTGTCAACAAATATTCGTCAATATATGCATTTAAAGGCCTATCGGGAATTGGTCTGCTAACTAGATCAGTGAATTGCCCCTCGATCAAGACGAGATCGTTACGATCGACGTCTGTAATTGACGTTGTAATAATAACCTTTGATACTTGAGATATATTAAATTCCATTATATCCGATGAAGGTAAGTAATATTCAGGATTTAAGGAGTCCCCCTGGCCCATTGGATTGACCCAAGTAAAGCCTCCCAGAAATTTCATTGTAGCCGTATGTAAACCGTAATTCATATCTTCAGGAATATCATATACAATACTCCATGATCTTGTAGTTCCATTTGATTGAGTTGTATAGAGTGGTCCTGCGTCAATATCATCGATGAATAGATGTATGATTCCTCCCGATGGAGATACATCAGTAAATAGACTATCTGAATGTTCGTCGGTAAGAATTCCTGAAAATGTAATTTTCTCACCGGCTATAAATTCTCCTTCCACTATCAATGCATTCAAGTTAGTTGGTGCCAAAATTATTATTCTTGTCCATGCTTCATCTCCAAGTAGTCCAATAGTACTATTTATCCCATTAAATGAAACAGTTATTTTCACAGGGCCAACCTTTGTGAATTGATCTATATTTAAAATGGTAGTCGATAGCCCTTCTAAATCAGTATTAGATGAACTTATCAGTAATCCTTCAATACTTACATCATAAGGAACAGATGGAACTGGGTTACCCGCATTATCAATTATTGACATATTTATAGCAACTGATTCTCCCCTAATTGTCCTACTATCTGAATCTAGATCTGAAGGATCCAAAATTGTGAGCAATGAGTATCCCCTACTACTAAATATAGAGGTATTTTCACTAGAGTCATAATAGTTAACATCTGGAGTGTAAATCACCATTATTTCATTAACTCCACGGGAAAATGTCAAATCTAATCTGATAATTCCACTCCAGTTACCATCATCTGAAAAGGATAGTGAAGAAACAGTAAAGGTATCTGATTCATCATTTATTGAAAATGTTAATGCAGGAGATAATAATGCTCCCTGCCTATTTACTACCGAGCTTCCATTACTAGAAATTAATGAACCAGTAACGTTAAAGAAATCCCCAGGCAATGGATTTGCAGTTATTGGATATATTTGAATAGACGTTGATGATCTGATAGAAATTGTATTAATTATTTCAAATATAGAGTTTAAAGTACTTGAACCATTAAAAAACAGAGTTACATTTACAAGCCCTAAAGGGTGATCATTTGGTATAAGGAAATCAAAATTTACATTCCCTTGATTATCAGTAATATTATTATCCAACCAAGTTTCATGAAATTTAGCGGCTACTTGAAGGCCGTTTAAATTAATATTATTATCGCTAAATTCCACAAGTCTTCCGCCTATTGTTACAGATGTCCCCCTATCTATAACTGTATTAATTAAAGGAGTAGTTTCTATAAAATTAGGAATTCCCCGAACTAATATGCTAGTATCACCAGTTCCAGATAAATAGAATGGACTGGAGTCGTTTACTACACTAATAATTAGAGTTCTGACCCCGCTAGTTACGCCGTTACCCAATACATCCGTAGGAACCGAAACGGTAAAACTACCATTATTACTGGTGGTGAAATCAGTAATTAAAATTTCATTCGGATCATCTAAAAAGAAAATTTCTATTTCAACGGGGCCCTGTACAGTCCTGTTTGCATCAACAGAATCCATCACTCTACCGGAAACTGTAAAATATTGTAGAGCAGTGACTTCAGCAGGTATTGAATCTATTTCAATTACACTTCCGACTCGGACGGTTAAGTTAGCAAAATCTTCACCTTCAAGCCATCTTCCTGCACCAATATCAGACAAATTATCATCTATATCATCAGGTGCTAAAATTCGAATTTGATAATAACCTGGTAATGTATTAACAGGAATTATTGGGTCAAATAGTGCATCACCATCGGAATTTGAAATAGTAGAATCAAGTAATTGTTGAGAGTTACCTCCCCAGTCAAAATATAATTCTACAGTAATATCACCTAGTCGTGATGAATCGGCAAAATCACTGATTGATGCATTTAAGTTGAGAGTATTCCCTGCGGTGACTATGGCTACAGAAGAATTTAATTCAACGATGAATTCAGTTTGTATTCCAGCATTTACTAAGACGGGTGATGTGTCTTGGTAAAATATACCTCCAGGAGGGGGATTTAGATTAAAATCTAATTCTAAGTATAATTCATAAGCTCCTGAACCAACATCTCCCGGCATTATGAAAGATAAATTATATTCACCTGTTTGCACATCTATCCAGTCGCTAGATAAGACATATATAGTTGGAGGAGAAGGAAAACCATCAGGAGTAGGGGGTAAATCTGTTGGAACATGTAGTGACAAAGTTATGGAGGAGTTATTTCCAATAATTGGATTATTGGACATTATATCATTAGTAAAACCTCTGACCCAATTTTGAGAAGATAGGTTGCCTCCTTGTGACCATTCGAAGCCCAAATTCGTAGTAACATTACCTCTTCCCTTTATCCTTATTTCATCAATAGAATTATTTGGATTTAACCATTTTGAACCATTATAGAACAATGACCAATTATAATCATCCGGAATAGTGGCAAGAGCGGGCGTCCAACTTACTAGTAACTTAGGGTTAATTGGGTCAGTAATATTCCAAACTTCTTCGCCATTAAATTCTAATCTATAATTGCCTTCAAAGTTTGCAAGTGAAGTACCTGTATGATCAGTCAATATTACATCTACTTCTGCAGCTATACCTCTCATTTTTGAAGCAAGAGAATAATTGAAGAATATATTACTCCTTATCCCATAAATATCGGTAAATATTTCCTGGTCATTAGAAGTTAAAATATCGGCGTCAAATCTAATTCTTACTTCGACTGGTCCAGCGGGTATTGGAACTTCTGAGGCATTAAATAGCCAATTAATTGAAAAATTACCGGGATCATCGATCCAAGAAGAATTGTTTAGTTGCCATGATTTAATACCGATAAACGGGCCATTAAAATTGGATTTGCGCATATCTAGATAAACAGTTCCATTCAGTGCATCTTGACTTAATCCTCTACTTAATACTGACCCATTTAAAAATATATTTGAGTCGATATCAATGATAGAGTTGTTAGAATTTTTACTTTCTAAAACTACTGTCATATTCGGAGATGGAGTTACTTCAAACATGAATGAATATATATTGGGCATTGCATGATATGTTGGATTGGAGTCATTATTCAAATCATCTTGATGCCATCCTGAAAACTCCAATGAAGCATTAATTAGCCCTAAGGGCTCTTGGTCTTGTAATGAGATTATAAATTCAAAATATCCCCCTGGTCCTACGTCACTAATTAATTCTACATTACCATCTAATGAAGTAGAATAAATTAATTCTAATTGTAGATTATCAACTGTAGTTGGATCGATTTTAGGATCGTTTTTCCAAGACATTTGACCAGAAATGGTTGTATTGACTCCAACGCCTATCATTGGTTGATCAACTGGGAATGGATCAAGAATAGATAAATTAACATCATCTGTTATATTAATCATCCAAGAAAATGAGATTCCTTGGTTTCCAACATAATTTTTCTTTGAAGTTTGAATGACTAAAGAGGCATAGCCGGGACTGAGAATTTCGGCTGGTAATCCAGATAAATTAAAAAATCCGTTTGAATCAGATGTTGTAGTTGCGACAAGATGTTCAGGAATTGCAGCAGATCCAGGTATATCAGATATATCCAGCGGGGAAACCAAGTATAATGAGAGTGTTATATCAGATACGGAAGTAGAGTTGGTAACAAATTGCAATGTCCCTTGAACAGAAATATTTTGGCCAATATTCAAATCCCGTCCAAGAACATCTGGAGACCATGATACATCCAAGACCTCAACCAAGGACAACGGCGGACACGCTTCAAAGGGTATCCAACCCAGATCTAAGTTTCCTTGATTTTGATTAGTTTGTAGATGTACTTCTGCCCACCATGTAAAATCACCTCCGTAGACGTCATATGATTTGCCAGTCCATTCTCCTCCTGAGAATCCCGTAACTTTTCTAGTTGGCATTCCTGCATGGCGTAACATAACTGTAAATAGAGATGTAAATTCATCACAACTTCCTTCAAATGAAGAAGTTAAAATCCAATTTGAAATATCGCTATCTATCCCGGCATTATTGGGCCTAGAAGAGCCATCATGGTTACGTAAAAATGTTATAGTTTCATTACCATTAATTATAAAATCTTGAATAGCAATAATTTTATCCCATGCTGAAACAGCTCCGGAGTTATTTATTATTTGCTGAGTTATATTATTTACTTGAATGCCATAATCATTCAAGTATGATTCTGGTAAAGATGTGGCATAACTACTTCCAGAAAAAATTGTCGAATTATCTCTTATTTGAGGGCCCAATATTATTTCTGGTGCCGAAACATATAAGTTTTCAATATTAGAATTGTCAATAATGATATCACGAGTATAATTTGAAAAATTTAATCCTGCAGAAGCATCAGACCAACTGTCAAATTCATATGAATTATATGGAGATATTAATTCAATTCCTGGGGCCATAATTCCATCTTGATAAACTAATTGCCAGTCAAGAGCAGAAGAAGAGTTCCAAAATGAAGAATCTGCTACACCTTGACTTATGTTCGATGAGGGAGTAATAAGAGTATTTCCGATGAGGCTTGAATTTACCCCCCAAGAAACTCCCGTATAACTATCATATGTGTGCCATCTCCAGTAATGTTTCATGCCTGTGTCAAGGCCTGATGAGAGATTATATGCTGAAAAGAATAATGAATTATATAAGATATCATCTGAAGAATTAAAAGGATCCGTGGGTGCATCTACACAATCATTAATCCAAAAAGATTCAGGACACTCTTGGCCATCAGGAATGCCGCCGCCATCAGTATCCGGATCTAGCCAATTTGTTCCTATATCTTGTTCAATAGTATCTGGAATTCCATCACCATCTGTATCTGTTGGATTAATATCATCATTAGGATTATTTTGAGGATTAGTGCCATCGAGGTATTCTTGACCATCAGTAACTCCTCCACTGTCGGAATCAGATTGATTCCAAAGAGTAATATAACTATCTTGGGTCAAATTTCCTTGAGTAATTCCAAACGACAAACTGCAGCCAGTGTTATTTTCAAAATAATTATTTAATCCATCCATATCTGAATCCAATATATTGTCGCAGGGCTCCAAAGGATCTGTTAAATTTTGTATTTCAGATAAATCATTTACTCCATCTCCATCCGAATCTGACATATTTATATTTGAGATGTATCCCCAAGTTCCAACTAGTTCTTCCCAATCTGCCAATCCATCTGAATCTAAATCAGAGTAATCGTCATCGCAATGAGGATCATTGATTGCCCCAACAGTAGCATTCCAACACCATGATCCATTAGTAATAATTATAGTTGAAGTTCCTAATGGCATATCTAAATCAATACCTCTAAGACTATTACCAAAAATACTTACGAATCTAAATCCCGTTAAGTCACCTGAAGTATTATTATAATATGCCATTGGATAATCTGTTTGCCTCCAGTCAATTGGATTTGGATTAATCCCATCAGTGGAATTAAGAGTTAGTTCTTTTGTAGATATATCATAATTTAATATTGAAAATTCTAAATTCACATATGACATGCATGGATTTGTAGCCCTCATGAAATCAAGTTCTTCTCCATCGGTGGCACCTCCTCCATCGCTATCAGCTAAATTCCATAATGTACAAGTTAGATTTTCTTCCCAATTTTGTAATCCATCGCCATCGAAATCGCCATCATCCTCTATCCGAGTAGGATCTGTTTCTCCGACGTCGATCAGCCCATTTCCATTTAGATCTTCTTCGCCATCTTCGAGGTAATCCCCATCAGTATTATTGTCAAGCGGATTGGACCCTTGTTCTGGATCTCCATACTGGCCATTTACTTCAATACCATCATTTATTCCATCTCCATCTGTGTCTGGTGATGTTGGATCTGTAAGTAAAATCAAAGCTTCATAGGAATCATTTAATCCATCTAAATCAGTATCATTACTTTGAGGGTCGGTTTGCGTTATTCCATCAACCTCTGCAGTCAGAAATTGACACCCCCCCGGCCCCAGTTCCAGCATTGGATTACAAGGAGACGTTGTAAACGACATATTGTCAGGCCCTGGTCTAAAATATTGAGTTGGAGGGAATGTTGATCCGTTCCTAGTATTCCAAGCAGGGTTTACATATTCATACAAATTAATCAAACCATCATTATCCGGATCTCCAAAAGTACCGTCCATATTTGAGTTTGAAGTTGGATCTAAGTTGTGTGCAACCTCCCACCCATCGGGCATTCCATCTCCATCAGTATCCCAGCCATTTCTATCTTCATCTATTAGTCCATCTCCGTCATCGTCATCAGATGAACAATCAGCATCTCCATCATTATCATTATCAAAAGAATCGACTAAACCATCCTTATCATTATCAAAAGAGTCGGTGCAAATATTCCCCATTGGATCTTCATCAAACCCATCACTACCAGACCCTTGTAGAAGTTGCATTGCGCTTTCTTCATCCCAATTACTAACGGGAACGGTGCCATTCCACCATACGCCATTATCCAATACATTTGGAGTACCTGAAAAATCCCAATTTGAAGGAATTGAATATAAATACTCATTTAAATTAGTCAAGGAATCTAAATCTGGATCTCCTGTAGACCCATTGTTTCCTACTGAAGATAATGGGTCAAGTCCATATTGCCATTCCCAACCATCAGGTAAACCATCATTATCAGTATCAAAATCTTGTGGCTGAGTATTAATAAAAAATTCAATACCATAACTCAACCCATCGCCATCTTGATCAGTGGTTGCCATAGCCTCCCATATACCATATTCCATGGCGAGAAAACTTGAAAAAACCATTATAATGCTAAAAAATACTGCTGATTTCTTTTTTCTGTTGGTTATATTTGCATCAGAATTTAATAAAATCCTATTCATGATGCTATCCTCATTTCTGGGGGGTTATATAATGGTTTTAAGAAGAATGGAGCGTCGTTCGGACAGTTGGTGATTTTTTACACAAGTTCGATGTCTTCTTCCTCATATCTATCTACCGAGTTATCAATTATCTCCAAAACTGGTTCTGGAATTTCGGGAATTTGATCCACTTCAGCATTATTATTTTCTGTAGCGGATATCATCTCCAAGTATGCCATTTGAGCAGCCCATTTTCTTTTGTTCATACGGCTTTGAACACCTGCGAATAATAGTAAAACTCCGACTAGACCTAAAATCATAGTTGATAATCTCGGATGAGTCAATTCATTTAGTATTATTTCAGTTACTGAAGAAATTTCAATAACTGCATCTAGAGTAAATTTAGCTGTATAATCATCAGAAAAACTTTGCTGAGTATCAAGAGGAGATGCAGAAATTATGATTGGTATATTATCGCCATTATTGGAGTTAATAGGGACCGTTATATCAATTGTAAAAGTCTCTTCTTCGAAAGCCCCTAGTTCCATGAGTGGAGATCCAGATTTGCCTTCTATTGAGACAATCCAACCAGTGGCTTCGATTTCAGAATTTAATAATACAGTCATTGGAGTATTGGCCCTATTTCTGACCTTCATCTGAATCGAATATGATTCCCCAGGTATAAAACGAGATACGGGCGATACTTGGACTATCTCAAGATTTGGATCTGAAGCTTCAACCTCAAACGTCATAGGCAAATCAAAATAACGAGGATTTTCATCCTCAGTATCCTCTATTATTCTGAGATAAACAGTATGATTACCTACTTCTACCTGATTTGTCAATGTTATCGTTACAAATACTTCAGTATAATCATTAGGTCCAAGAGTGATTCTCGGGACAGAGTTGCCATCTTTATCTTTGATTGTAAATTGCCACTGGCCATAAAGTGGATTTAAATCTAAATTTTTATTTAATGATGCTGGATTTTGAATTCTCCAAAGAGTAGATGGTTGATCATTTTCCATAGTATTAAGAATTCTGGCCCTTAAATCCACAGTTGGTTTATCCATATCTGGTGCGCATAAGGAAACTTCGATGTGCCCCAAGGGAGTTCCGTCGCAATCTTGTGAGATTTCAGCCCTTATGCCAAATGTTCTCTGAATAGTGAAAACTATAGTAGATCTCAACGACGCATTGCCTTCACTGATTATTTCCAATTCTATCTGCCCAATATCTGAATCTTCCCTATCGTCAGAGGGTTTTACACTAAATTTTAGAATTTGAGTAGAGTGCCTTTCCAATAATGATATGTGAAAGGTTCCATCCCCTTCATCCTCTAGTATCCGTTCTCCCGTATCATTATCGAATAGTTGAAAAATGGCTTTCGAACGTTTTAGAATATCTATTCTAAATGAGTCTGCATCAAAACCAGTATTAAAAATCTCCAACAAGAATGGATTAAATTCACCATATTCCACATATCTTGGTATATCTTGATCAATTGCATCGCCTCTGGTTGAATTTGCTATTGCAACATCATGTTCTTCAGACCAAAGGGAAATTTCAGGAGGTTGGTAAACATCGATTTTTTCCAAATCCAATTCAAGAGTGTCTTGATGGACAACTGTTAGAACTCCTTCCACTGTTGCTTCTGCAATCGCCCTTATTTTTATCTTGCCCGGCGTAGTGCTTAGATCATCAGGTGCAGTAATTGATAGAATTGGATTTAATACATCACCCCCTTGGCTTAATGTATAACCACCAGGAGAGTCAAATTCTACAAGCCATGAGCTTCCTAAATTTGTAATAACTTCCATTTCAACTTGCATAGATTTAGTTGAGTCCCCTCTGTGGACTAACTGAAGAGGAATGGGTGTAGTCTCACCTGGTGCTATAAATTCAATATAATTATCAAATCGATGATTTACTGCTACCCCCCATTGTAACATTTTTATTGTTTCATGCTCAACAACAATGGTATTACCTTGAATGTCAGAGACTTCTAATTCGATTGAGTAATCTCCCGATGGGAGGCCACTCGGATACGTCCAAATATATTTTCCAAATATTCCTGCACTAGTATCTTCAATATCCTCATTATTTTGACTTTGGATTTCTTTATCAATACGATAAACGCCATTTGGATCCCTCATCAAAAGTTGAACATCGGCAATGTCATATCTTCCAAAGGCACTTTTTACATCAAATGTAAATTGCATTGTCCTCTCAGAAAATATATCATTAGGATACCATTCTAATTCCGGTCCTTCAACTAATTCAGACCCTTCTCTTTGTAAAAGAACTAAACTATCAGCTATTGCATTGGCATTAACTTCCATACTTGAAAATCTATTGCCGTCACCATCAATTTCATTCCATGCAATTTCAGCTTCACAAGAGGAGAAAAGACCTCCACCATCGCAATTATCCATTGATGCTTCTATGATAATTTCTAATCTTTCATCTTTAGAAACAGAAAATTGCTCCCTAGATCCAACACTTACTTCAAACACCTCATAATCGAAATCGTCACAACTACTACCTATTCCAGAATTGCAGGCATCGAAAGTCAAAGTAACAGAACCTATCGAGGAGCCAGATGCTTTCATAGTGACTGTCCAATCTACAGTAGAGCCGCTAGGTCCCGAGGCCCTTAAGAATAAATTTAATGGGATATAATAATCATTATTACCTTGTAAACTACGTGTTGTAAAGTCCAAGGCGGACCTAAGTTTGGCCGTAGAGAATTGAATTGTGTTATCTAATGCATTAGCAGTTGCTTGCCCTCCATCTTCAGGAATTTTAGTCGTAATTAGTCCATCACCATCGGAGGAGCCATTATTATCATTTTCCGCAAAATATAATCTATACAAATTAGTATCTTGAGAGTTTTCAAATTTCTTGTTTTCTTTGTTATGGAGTTCTAAATTAGAGGTTGAGGCGATATAAATCGGCGCTAAAATTAATAATGCGAGAAAAACAGCAATTAGAGTACTTTTGTTACGTTCAACTGATGTGTAATAGTTCTCCATACCTGTCCGATATAATCAGATTGTTAAAACGTTCGGGACAATAGTACTACATATGCATCAAATATTGCATTAAATTATCAGTTCGATTCAAAGCAGGAAGCCTCGGCGCTAAGCCTGCTGGGATACCCGAGCGGTCAAAGGGGCCGGACTTAAGCTCCGGTGGCAAGGCCTTCGTGGGTTCAAATCCCACTCCCAGCACCATTTTATGAATAATTACTTATTTCTAGACATGGAATATCCTATTTTTCCAGATTTTAAAATATCTATTTTTGATATTACTAACGTAGCACCTTGGACTTGATTAGGAGACAATACTTCGTCCATAATGCATTTGCCCAAAGTCTCAAGAAGAGAAAATCTATTATTATCAATTATTGAATCTAATATTTTTATAAGATATTCGTAATTAAGAACATTATTAATATCATCATCAAATATATTATTTGACATAGATATCTTAACATATAGGTCAAAGCTCACTCTCTGAAGAACACCTTTTTCATAATCGTGTATTCCAATATCAATATTTCTTATTACATCTTCCATGAAAATTATATCATATGATTCATCATCGCTAATATTATGTGTAAATATTTTATTCTTTATCACAATTAATCCTCCGTTTCAAATAGAACATCTCGCTTCCTTGACAAGAATCTTTCTCCACAATCCACGTAGATAATTTGACCAGTTATTGCCCTTGCATTTATTAAAAATGATACTGCATCAGCTATATCATTTGGGCTTGGCCCAAAACCTAAAGGAGACTCATTTTGAGCTTTATTAAAGCCAATTGTAGATTGATCATCACTAGGCATCGTATGCCCAGGAGCTACTGCATTGATTCTTATATTAGGGGCTAGGCCACGAGCAAGAGCATCAGTTAACCCCAATAATGCATATCTAGATGCAGTATATGATATGTGGTCCGCAGATGGGTTAGCAATCTTCTGATCGAGGATGTTTACGACCGATGCTCTTTTATCATTTTGAGTTGCTTTTGATAGTTCTTTAATGAGTAAAGCAGGCGCTTTGGCATTAATATTCATATGCGAATCCCATAAATTTGAGGTTAAATTTGAGATATCATCATAAATAAACATAGATGCATTATTAACTAACCCGGAAATTGTACCAAGTCTAGATTTAACATCATTAATTAGATTTGATGCAGAGTCTGAATTCGAAAGATCGGCATGAAAAATTTCAGAATTACCTCCTTCAAATTTTATCTTATTTGATAATTCAAGTGCTGCTTGATGTGAATTATTGTAATGAATTGCGATTGAATATCCTTCGGATGCAAGCATTAAGGAAATGGCCCTGCCAATTCTTTTTGATGCCCCCGTAATTAATACTGTACCTCTTTCCATAGTTTACCGAGTATCAGTTGCTTTTTACTACTTTTAGTTTAATTCATAGAATAGATATGATAATGGTTAACTTTCAACGTCTACTCGACACAACAATGGTGCCGCGACTACCAACAATTGAGTCGCAAACATCAGAAGACATATTAGTCCTAGATAAATCTAATCTTACTGCATTAGAAAGAAGGAAAATGAATAGAAAAAGACTTCCTGAATGGTTCAAGACCTCATTACCTGTAGGGAAGGCTCAAGAAAGATTTAATGAGGCTAGAAATAATGTTCGTGAGCATGGTTTGAATACAGTTTGTGAGGAAGCTAGATGCCCTAATATTCATGATTGTTGGGGCAGAGGTACTGCCACATTTATGGTGGCTGGAGAAGTTTGTACTAGAGGATGTAAATTTTGTGCAGTTGGCACAGTAAAAAATCCTGAAAAATTAAATAAAGACGAACCACGAGAATTGGCAGATGCCATTAGAAGAATGGATCTAGATTATGCAGTTATCACTGTTGTCAATAGAGATGATTTAGAAGATGGAGGTGCAAATCACTACAGAGACTGCATAATTTCAGTAAAAAATACTACTCCGAATGTAGGATTGGAACTTTTATGTTCTGACTTAGATGGTAATTTAAAGGCATTAAATATGTTATTAGATGAATTGCCGATCAAAGTTTTTGCTCATAATGTAGAGTGCGTACGACGCCTAGATTCCAAAGTTAGAGATCCTCGAGCATCTTTTTCACAATCACTAAAAATACTTTCTGAGGCAAGAAAATTACGACCTGATATTAAAATCAAAACGAGTATAATGGTTGGATTGGGCGAGAATGATGATGAAGTTATCGAAGCAATGAAGGAATTAAGAAATATTGGAGTAGATATGATTACTCTTGGGCAGTATCTTCAGCCTAGTATCAAACATCTACCTGTATCCCGATTTCCTAACCCTAGTCAATTTGCAAAATATGATTATGAAGCGAGAAAAATGGGTTTTTCTGCTGTTGCGAGTGGCCCATTAGTAAGATCTTCCTACAGGGCAGGTTTACAATGGGAAGAATCGGAAGGAAGAGGACGCGTATCAACTTTGGATAAAAACGGATCAGCAATAAGTAATGTTCTTTATGAGGGTCAATTTGGAAATTAGTTTTCCAAAGAATATATTATAACTAAGAGGCTGGGGTTAGTATATGTCAAGCGAGGAGGAAGGAAATATCACCATTCATATTCCTGATGCCCCATTTAGACCTGGAGATAATCCAGTTTTTGATAAATGGAAATGGACTCCTGGAGATCTGAAAAAACCCCCAATTGACTGTGAATCAGAAGAAACATCTGCCCATGCCAGAGGGCTAGTTCGAGTAATAGATGACGAAGGAATGGCATATGGAGATTGGGATCCAAATCTGGATTACAAAGAAATATTACAAGGATTAAAACATATGGTGAGATTACGTATTTTTGACGATAGAATGATGAAAATGCAGAGAACTGGAAAATTATCTTTTTACATGCAATCATTGGGGGAAGAATGTATAGCAATAGCACAAACTATGGCGTTAGAGGAGCAAGACTGGATATTTCCAACTTACAGGCAGCCAGGTGCTCAATTTGTTAGAGGTAGAAGTATGGTTAGCATGATATGCCATTGTATTGGTAATGTTGAAGATAATGTAAAGGGTAGGCAGATGCCAGTTCATTATACTTACAAAAAGGGTAGATTTATTTCAATTTCTAGCCCAGTAGGTACTCAATTTAGTCAGGCAGTTGGAGTAGCTCTTGCATCAAAATATAAACAATTGAATGAAGTTACTATTACTTGGATTGGCGATGGTGCTTCTGCAGAAGGCGATTATCACTACGGACTTAATTTTGCTAGTGTCTATAAAGCACCAGTTATCTTAAATGTAGTAAATAATCATTGGGCGATTTCTACTCACTATAATATGGCGAGTGGCTCAACAAATTTTGCTAGTAGAGGACTTGCATATGAGATACCCTGCTTCAGAGTAGATGGAAATGACTTTTTGGCATTATATTCGGTTACTAAGTGGGCCAGAGAACGAGCCAAAATCGGATTAGGTGCAACACACATTGAAATTTTGACATATAGGGCTGGGGCGCATAGTAGTAGTGATGACCCGTCTAGATATCGCCCCTCAAATGAACATGAATTTTGGCCCGGTGGAGATCCAATAGAAAGATTAAAATTACACCTAATAAAAAATTATGATTGGACAGATAAAAAGCATTTACAATTAGAGAATGAGATAGATGCAGAAGTCATTTTAGCATACAAAGAAGCCGTTAAACATGGAGATTTGGCTAATGGCCCATATCCATCATCAGATACAATCTTTACAGAAGTTTATGAAAGTGTACCATGGCACTTGCAAGAACAATGGGATGAAATGAATAAATGGAAGGTGGAATAGTTGGTTGAAATGAACATGGTACAATCAGTTAATAGCGCACTTAGTAATATGCTAGAAAAAGATTCAGATGTGATTTTATTTGGCGAAGACATAGGATATTTTGGTGGCGTTTTTAGAACAAGTGATGGGTTGCAAAGTAAATTTGGGAAACATAGAGTTTTTGATTCACCATTATCAGAGGGAGGCATAGCTGCAACAGCATTTGGAATGGGGATAAATGGATTAAGGCCAGTAGTAGAAATTCAGTTTGCAGATTATATATTCCCTGCTTATGACCAAATAGTTAATGAAATAGCAAAAGTTAGACATAGGTCGGGTGGAGAATTTTGGTGCCCAGTTACATTTCGCACACCAGCAGGTGGAGGGATTAGAGGAGGACATCACCACTCTCAGTCACCGGAATCACAGTTTACTCATACACCGGGATTAAAAGTAGTCTATTGCTCCACGCCATATAACTCAAAAGGATTATTAATTAGCGCCATTGAATCCAATGACCCAGTAATATTTTTTGAACCAAAACGATGCTATCGGGGGCCATTTTATGGCGACCCCCATAATGTACCTACGTGGAAAGGACACTCGGAAGCCGAAGTTCCTGAGACGCACTATAAGATTCCACTGGGTCAGGCTAGAATTGCAAAAGAAGGGACTGATTGTACCGTAATAGCATGGGGGACGATGGTGCATGTAGCAGAAAAGGCAATTAAAGATTCAGGAATTAGTTGTGAATTGATAGATCTACAGACCCTTATTCCATGGGATAAGGAAACTATAGTAAATTCTGTAAAGAAAACCGGCAGATGCGTCATAGTTCATGAAGCCCCTAAGACCAGTGGTTTTGGGTCTGAAATATCGGCATCAATACAAGAAAGATGTTTTTACAATTTGGAAAGCCCCATAGAAAGAGTAGCAGGGTGGGATACCCCTTTCCCTCATACTACAGAGTGGGATTATATGCCTAGTCCGGCACGAATAATTGACGCGATTAAAAAAACACAGGAGGAATGATATGGCGAAATATGAATTTAAACTTCCCGATATAGGAGAAGGAGTAGTTGAAGGAGAAATAGTTGAGTGGCATGTATCAATTGGAGATGCAGTAAAGGAAGATGATCCAGTTGTAGATATCATGACAGATAAAGCAACTGTTACTATACCATCTCCAGTGGATGGAACAGTATTATCATTGAGTGGAGACATTGGAGATATGGTGCCAGTTGGAACTACGTTGATAAGTTTTGATTCAGAAAATTCTGATGAAAATTTGGAGGGAGATTCCACAACAGGACCTACGGATGAATCGGAACCTGAAGTTTTACCGGAACCTGAAGTTTTACCGGAACCTGAAGTTTTACCTAAAACTGAGACTATATCACCAGCAAGAGTAAATTCAGTAGAATCTGAAATTCCAAATGATGTGAGATATAATGAGAGAATTTTGGCAAGTCCGGCAGTGAGACGGAGGGCAAGAGAGGCAGGGATAAATTTAGTAAATATCATTGGATCCGGCCCCGCTGGAAGAATAAGGCATGCAGATTTAGATGTAAATATCGCTACTAAAGGAGTAACATCTGGCTTCATTAATAATAATCATAATACTAAAAGAGAAGCAATAACTGAAGTCAAAATTGTAGGATTAAGACGGAAGATTGCTGAACAAATGGTAATTAGTAAAAGAACGATACCTCATTTTTCATATTTTGAAGAAATTGATGTAACTCAATTAGAAGAATTAAGAAATAATTTAAATCACTCCAGAGATGATACTCAACCTAAATTAACATACTTACCATTCATAATGATGGCGTTATCTAAAATAATGCCAGATCATCCAGAATGTAATGCAATATTCGATGATAATGTAAATATTGTAAGTAGGCATAGTGGAATAAATTTAGGAATTGCAACCCAAACAGACAGAGGTTTATATGTGCCAGTTGTGAAAAATGTTGAAACCATGGATATTTGGACCACTGCATCGGAAATGCAAAGAGTATCTGGAGCTGCCCGAAAAGGAACTGCTAGCTTAGACGAGTTAGGAGGATCAACCTTTACTATCACTAGTTTAGGAAGAGATGGAGGTTTAGGTGCTACTCCGATAATTAATCATCCAGAAGTAGCAATATTAGGAGTCCATAAAGCAAGAGAAATGCCAGTAGTTATGAATGGGCAGATAATTATCAGAAGAATCATGAATGTTTCTAGTTCATTTGATCACAGAGTTGTAGATGGAGCAGATGGCGCATCATTGATTCAACATTTGAAGAGAATGTTAGAAAATCCTGCTTTAATATTTATATGAGGGATAATATGGCGGAAATTCGTAAATGTAAAGTCCTAATAATTGGAGCGGGCCCTGGAGGATATGTTGCAGGAATTAGAGCAGGTCAATTGGGCCTAGATACCATAATAATTGAGGGAAATAGGGCAGGAGGTGTTTGTTTAAATGTCGGTTGCATACCAAGTAAGGCAATAATTCATGCTGCAGAAAGATTTGAGTCACTTCAAAAACATAGTGTAAAAGAAGGTCATATGGGATTAACAGTAGAAGGAACTGCAAAATTAGATATGGCTGAATTAACAAATTGGAAAGATGCCATAGTAAATAAATTAACCAATGGAGTCGATGCTCTGCTCAAGAATGCAGGAGTGGAAGTAATCAAAGGTTGGGCAAAATTTACTGAAGCAAAGAGATGCATAGTCGATACGGAAGATGGTGAAATTACCATAGAAGCAGAAAATATTATCATTGCAACTGGATCAAGCCACATAGACCTACCATTTATGCCATGTGATGAAGAATTCATACTCTCTTCGAGTGGTGCACTAAGTTTGAATAAACTACCGAAGAGTGTTGCAATCGTTGGAGGAGGATATATAGGATTAGAATTAGGTTGTGCATTAACTAAATTGGGTTCGGAAGTAACAATAGTAGAAGGAATGGATAATATACTGTCAATTATGGATAAAGAAATTCGACGCCCATTGGAAATATGGCTTAAAAGGCATAAAGTCACAATTCATACTAATGCGTTAGCAAGGGGTGCAGAAATAAAAGGAAAGGGGGCATCGAGAAAAGTAAATCTTAATTTTGATAAAAATGATAAGAATTATACATTAAAAGTAGATAAAATATTGGTCACAGTAGGTAGAAGGCCTAATTCAAAAGGTTGGGGAATAGAAAATATGGGAATTAGAATGGATACATCTGGAAATTTCATCAGGATTGATAGACAATGCCGGACCTCCGCCCCTGGAGTTTATGCAATTGGAGATGTAGCAGGAGAACCAATGTTGGCGCATAAAGCAAGTGCACAAGGAGAAATGGTGGCAGAAATTATTGCTGGAAAAAATAGAGCATTCGATAAAATTGCCATTCCAGCAATAGTTTTTACAGAACCTGAAATTGTTTCTGTGGGACTGGATCCAGAACAAGCCAAAAATAGAGGCGAAAATGTAATAATAGGCAAATTCCCCTTAGCCGCCAATGGAAGAGCATTGACTCTTGAGGCGGAAAAAACTGGAGGCTTTGTACGAGTAGTAGCGAGAAAAGAGGATCATGTGATACTAGGAATTCAAGCCGTAGGGAGTCACGTAGCAGAATTAAGTGGGGAATTTATTTTAGCTTTAGAGATGGGTGCATTATTGGAAGATATTGCAGATACGGTCCATGCACATCCAACAATGACGGAATCATTCCATGAAAGTGTTATGAAAACTCTCGGTCATGCAATTCATTCAGCATAGGTGAGGAATCTTTTTGGATGAAGTTCAAGTCCTTAGGGCGGGAATAATTGAACATAACATAGTTTCCGATTTTATGAAAGTAATGCAAAAAAAGAGGATAAATGATGAAATAATTGATACTATAATTATTGTCGAACATCCAGAAATTGTTACAATTGGGGCTAAATCAAGACGAGAGGAAGTACAAATAAGTAGTGACTACAAGAAAGTAAACGTTGATAGGGGCGGAGGAATTACTTGGCATGGACCCGGGCAATTAGTAGTATATCCAATAATTAAATGGGGAACTAAGGAGCAAAGTATCAGAAAAATAATAGGAAAATTTGAACAATTAGTAATTAGTTCATTATTAGATTGCGGTTTGAGTGCATATCGTAATCCAGAGATGATGGGAGTTTGGATAGACGGAAAAAAGATTTGTTCGATTGGCTTGGCATTTCTACAATGGGTCAGTAGACATGGATTGGCTATAAATTACGCAACTCCTGGAAATAGAATAGAGGAACTCTTATGTTGTGGCTTGGAAAAAGGGACAACTACGTCATTAGATAAATTAGGACACACTCATGACAAGGAAGGCTTTAAAATAGATCGTTTAAGATTAGAAGAAGCCATAATTTCCAATATTGAAAAAACTTTAGAAAGGAAAGTAAAAGATATATTGCCTTGGAATATTGATCAAAAAATATAACTATTAACTTCAAATATATTACTCATACTAGAGCCCTATGGAGGCAATATATGATTATTAAAAAAAAAATATAATAATTAAATTGGGTATAATTGCCAGTTATCGCAACTATTTGTTTCAGAGAATACAAGCAATAGTTCAAAATGTATACTATGTACGCAATAAACATGGCCAAAGCAGTTGTTGCAATAACAGGGGCATCTGGGGCTCAATATGCAGTCCGTTTAGTTAGGGCATTATTAGATGCTAATTGGAAAATAGATTTGATAGTTACAAATGCAGGTGCAATAAATCTAAAACTAGAATGCTCCATTACCCCTGAAGAATTAGCCAATGTTGAAGGAGTAACATTACATAATAACAAGAATTTAGCTGCGAGACCGGCATCCGGATCTGCTAAATTCGATGCATACATAATATGTCCAACAAGTGGAACTACAATTGGCAAAATTGCCGCTGGAATTTCAGATAATTTAGCTACAAGGAGTGCACTAGTAGCATTAAAAGAAGGTAGAAAATTGATTTTAGTTCCACGAGAGACTCCTTTCGCGACTGTCCATTTAGAAGCAATGGCAAAGATGTCTTCCTGGGGCGTTATAATTCTACCAGCGAGCCCAGGATTTTATCATAATCCTACTTCAATAGAAGAATTGATAGATTTTGTAGTGGCTAGAATACTAGATCAACTAGACATAGAACATAATTTAGGTAAAAGATGGGATGGAACTGAAGTCAATAAATAATCTGTTTATTATAAATTTAGCTTCCCCATTATTGAAATTTAAATGTAGGAATTATTATGAAAAATTGGCATGATATGACCATTAAGGAACTAAAATACGAATTAAAAAATAATAATTTACCTCATACAGGAAATAAGGCCCAACTCATAAAAAGACTAGAGGGTGAAATATTTACTGATGCAGAGATTGTAGAGGATAAAAAAAATAAATATCATATAATGAATTTCATTACTGACAAATATAATTACACAAAGTCGATTCAATTCACAACGTTATCGATAATAGTAATTGTAATAATCGGCATGTCTGGAGGTGCACTATTGAATTCAGATAGGATATTAGATATCATAGGCGGAGAAGAAGATTATATTTTAATAGACTTTGATATAAACCAATCTAGAGAGTACGCGCAAACTCTGGTTAACCTCGGACATCCAGACTGGGGAGGAAGATTATCAGGAACTATTGAAGAAAAAAATACTGCTGAATCGATAAAATATAATTTCTCAGAAATGAATATACCTTCAACGATTGAAGAATTTGAAGTCCCCATGTTTGAAATGGGAAATCAATTTGAATTGTCATTATGTACTCCAGGAGACATAGGAGGAATTTTAGCAGGTCCTACGCCATGTTCAATTGCAGATGTAAATAGAGATATAATAGAATTTACACATACTGAAGATTATGTAATTCAAGGATACAGTGGTTCAATGGACGTCAGATATGCAAGTGAAACTAATGTTATCGATTTAGGCGTAGGAAGTGCTGATAAAAATTGGGGCACGGCATCACAGGGAATAGGGTTAGTATGGCTTAGGGATTCAATAAATAATGAGTCTGCAACTGAAAATAACACAGTATTGTTTTTAAGAGCTCAAGAAAATCAATTATCAGGATTAATTTTAATTAATGACAAAACAAATTGTGGAGAATTGATAGAAAACGATTGTGTGCCATATTTTAAATCATTAAATGTGGAATCTTTTAGTAATCTTCCAGAAAGCATTGGTTTCTTAATGGCATCAAAAAGTATTGGAGAGTATATTGTAAATGAAGTAGTTAATGGGAATTCAAGGATACAAATGATTGTTGATGTTCAAAATCAAGGAACTGGGACAATATATGTCCCTTGTGGGATAATACAAGGTAAAACGGATAAATTAATTATTTTTGGTGCACATCACGACACAGTCTATAATGGCCAGGGAGCAATTGATAATACTGCAGGGGCCGCTACGCTTCAAGAAATATCTAGACAATTTAGTGAAATATTAAATGAACACGGTGAGCCTGAATATACCTTGTGGTTCTGTACTTGGGGAGGCGAAGAAGAAGGGTTGTTGGGGTCAAGCGAATGGGTAAAAAAACATCAGAATAGATTAGAAAAAGATCTCAGACTGTATATCAATTTGGATATGAATCACGTAGACTTAGAAAGAAATAATGGGGTAACTTTATTCGGAAATAACAATAATGACATATCCCACATCAATAAAATTGTTAAGACCTTTAGGGATGAATATAGTAACTTATATGATAAATACAAAATTAATGTAATGCTTTTAGATTCTGAAGAAATGCCCAAGAATTCAGATCATGCCCCGTTTGTTTATGAAATTAGTGAAGATAAATTTGGGAATTCTTTGGTTTGTTATGGCTCTGGTTCATCAGAGTATCACACCTATTTAGATACAATGGATAGATTTAACGAAGAAAGTTTAGCATTATCGGGAATTATTTATGGTAGCTTTGTAAGATATTTGTCGTATAATTAAAACTACATTTCTTCGGGGCATTCGATTCCCAACAATTCCATTCCTAAATTTAAAGTCCTAGCAGTTAAATCACATAGTGCCAACCTACTGTGCATGATTTCTATGTTTTCAGATTTTAAAACCTGGCAATTTTCATAAAATGAAGCAAAAGATGATGCTAATGAGTATAAATAATTACATAATCTATGAGGAGAATAATTAGCCATAGTCTCTTCCAAATGGCTAGAAAATGCAATTAGCCTCCTAGAAAGAAGTTGTTCTTCTTTCTCAAAAATATTAAATTTAGAATTACGGGAAACATTTCTGGATATATTTGATTTAGCAAATATACTACAAATTCTAGCATGTGCGTATTGTAAATAAGGCGATGTATTGCCCTCGAAGGATAACATTTTGTCCCAATTGAAAATATAATCTTTGGATCTTTCGGTAGATAAATCAGCATATTTGACTGCACCTATGCCTATCATTTTAGCTACTTTATTACGTTCATTAGATTTTAATGAAGGATTTTTTTCTTTTATTGTGGCCTCTGCCCTTGAAATTGATTCCAATAATAGATCAACTAATTTGATAGTATTGCCCTCTCTACTTTTGAATATTTTTCCATCCGGTCCGAGTACTGAACCAAAATTTATATGTACCAAATTATGATTTTCGTTAATCAAGCCTGCCATTTCAGCAATATCAAAAACCATTTCGAAATGTTGTTTTTGAGGAGTCCCTACAACATAAAGAAAATCATTAATTCTTAAATTTTCAGCCCTATCTATGATGCAAGCCAAATCAGTAGCTGAATAATTATATCCTCCGTCGCCTTTTCGAATTATCATTGGCATTTCTTTACCTTCCCTATTAATCCATTTTTTCCGAGGAAAAACGACTTCTGCACCATCACTTTCCACTAGAATATTGGTGTCCTTAAGTCGTTCAATTACAACTGGCAATAAATCATGATAAGAGGATTCACCTTTGATATCCTCATCAATAAGTAAAACATTCAACATTGAATATACTTCATTAAAATATCGCATTGACTCAGAAACCAAAATTTTCCATAATCTCAATGTGCCAGAATCACCACTTTGCAATAGTACAACTCTATTTCTGGATCTTTTTGCAAAATCATTTGAGGAATTAAACTTAGATCTGGCTTGTTTATAAAATCCATCTAAATCACCAACATTGAGTTCATTTGCTGCTTCACCTTCGCCCATATCCAAAAGATGCTCTATTAGCATGCCAAATGGAGTACCCCAATCACCAATATGATTCTCCCTAATGACAGTATGGCCTTTGAATAATAATATCCTAACTATTGAATCACCTATAACAGTGGAACGAAGATGACCTACATGCATTTCTTTAGCAACATTAGGTGCAGAATAGTCAACTACTATTTTACGATTGGCTTCCTCAGGAATTCCCAATCTTGAGTCAGATGATATTTCCTGAAGTTTTGACCCCATCCAATCATTTGTGGCTTGAACGTTAATGAAACCATTCATACATGAGATTTTAGCAATTTCCGATAAATCATTAGAAAGTAAATCAATTACATCTGATGATATTTGAAGAGGTGATTTTTTAAGAATTTTAGATAAAGAATGACAGGGCAGTGCAACATCGGCATGGCCTTCTTTTGTAGCCGAAGCGAGAAGATTGATCCAATTATTTTCTTCTACACCTAGTTTAGAAAATACCTCCTCAAAAAATGGAAAGATTTCTTTTATCAATATTTGCAAAAAAATTCCTCACGACCATGAATATCTTAAGAGGGCTGCTATACCCCCAAATGCTGCATTTAGAGTTGCCCCTTCTTCAGTATCTAAGGATACTAACCTAACTTTGGAAGAAGTACGTGCCGCTAAAAGAGAAAGTTCATCTATTAAATCGATAGTTTTATCAGGATTATTGATGACATCATCTGAGGATTTACATTTAGGGCATTTAGGAATCTCAGATCGATTATTTTGAGTAGATTCCCAGATTTCTTTACACTTTTTACATGACCATTCTACTCTACGCTTTGATAATGCTTCAGACAGAAGTAATGTTTCAACTGCGCCTTGTTCTAATGCTGAACGAATCATTACTTCTCCATAAGTTGCTTTTGGATTAGTTTGCATTACTTCCCTGAGAAAATTATCTACTAATTTTCTTTCGACATCCAATTCTATCTGGTCCATTAGTCCTCCTGCCCTTTGTATGAGTTCCCTCAGGCCACTTTCATTGGAATACCCTACATCAAAATAAGGCTCTCTGATAAGTTTTGTAATCTCATGGTGGAAGTAATCATTTCTAATTACAAAATCTTTTGTAGCCCCTGGGCCCCCAATTATTATTCCTTTCAAATTATCAATCATAGGTAACCAATAAGCACACGCCCTTTCAGCAGATTTTTTGAAGAATTTATGTGCTGCTTCTTCGATTAATCTTTCGAATCTTTGAGCAGATTGCCCTCCTCTTCCATGTTTTGAAGGGACCAAGGAAGTCACATGTTCTTGACAATGTAATCTTTTTCCAGATGCTAATCCATATGCGGCTTCGGAACGATCTATCACAAACAAACCATATGCCGTCCTATCGATTAACATTTCTTCAAGTTGACTAACTTCAAAGGATGAGTCGCATCTATATCTGGAAGAAGTGAATGGTTCATGAGGATCATCAATTACTGTAGAAATTAATCGAGTTTTATTATTTCCCACAATTACGTGTCCAACAAATATTGCAATTCCACTTATGCCGGGTGTCTTGTATCTGTTAAGAGTAGACAACGCAGATTCTATTGCATCGGTAACATGTTTTTTTGTAGATTTAGATTTAATATTGGCTGCTTGACCGGCCTCTTGAGATAGTTGATGCCTTACATCACTTATCATCTTATCAGGAGGTATGATAACTGTTACTAATTCAGTTCCCATGCCCTTCATCTGTGAAAGTTCTTCAAGGGTTTTTTTAAGTTTTAATCTGCGCTGTTGTGTTTCTAAATCTTCAGCCATAGACGCCCCTCCGTGAAATGTCGTGGGGGAATGCATTTCAACCCTTCAGCCTATTTAGAGCATAGAACTTGAAAGGGAGTATCTTCTTCCCTCATCTAATGGCGACCATCGTGGCTGCATTGGGAGGAAGTTTATTGCGCCCAGAAATTGAAATGCGTCAAATCTGGCTTACTGAATTAGTTGACATCATAGGTAAAATAGTCAATAATGGGACAAAAATAGGCCTCGTGGTTGGCGGAGGTAGTCCGGCCAGAGAAAGCATTGATTTAGTAAAGCCATTAATCAGTGATGTTAATGCATTAGATAAAATTGGAATAGCAGCCACGCGTTTAAATGCAACTATAATTAAAGAAGTTCTTATTGAGGCGGGAATTTCAACTTGCAGTACAGTTCCAGATTCTATCGAAGTGGCAGTTAATTTGATGATGGATTTTGACGTAGTAGTAATGGGAGGCACACAACCTGGGCATACAACCGATAATGTAGCCATAAAATTGGCTGTTGCAACTAATTCATCAAAATGTATCATTGCAACGAATGTATCGAAAGTATATGATAAAGATCCGAGAAAGAGTTCGGATGCCCGTTCATTTGATTCTTTATCATTGGTCGATTTACAAAATATAGTTGGCCCTCCTGAACATTCTCGAGCAGGAGATTCACAAGTTGTTGATCCAATTGGAGTTGAGTGTGCAATAGTTAATAAGATGGAATTAAATATTTTAGATGGTAGAAAAATAAATAATTTAAAAAATTCAATGGAAGGAAGTAATTTTGAAGGCACAATAGTAAGTTGGTGAGTTTTTGAGTCGTAAAGATACTATTTTAAGAGCAGCACAAAGAACTGCTAAGGAAGCTAGAAATAATGCTTCTAGAAAAATGAAAATGAAAGATGAAGGAAGTATATCGCCCCATAGACATTGCTCAATTTGTTGGAAACCCGTCCCATTGGAAAGGGATCCTCCAGTATGTAATGCCGATAAATGTTCTAATTCATGGATTAAGAAGGATAAAGCACGAAAGAGGTTGACAATAATGATGTATCTATTTCCAGCGATTGCAATATTTTTCTTAATCTTAAATATGCAACAAACTAACTAATACGGGGACATAATATGATGAAAATATTATCCATATTACCAGGATTTGTAGGAGCAATATGTATATTAATATTATTGGGAAGCATAATTGGATTTTCCCATCAAGAAAAAATAAATGACATACCTATAGTTCCCTGTAGCGATGATGAGGATATAGGTTGCAGAATTGGGATGACAAGTTCGGACATCAATGTCCCAAATGCATTCAAATTATTGCAAATTGAAGTTGATATAAATTGGGGAGAACCCGATAGAAGTTGGTTTGGAGTAATAAATAAATATCCAGAGATCTGTGAACCGGATAGTAATGGATTAACTAACTGCACTGAAGATGATTTTGAAGGATTCATAATAGCAGGAGGATCGGATTCTGAAGGTAATTTGAAATTTGATATGTACCCAAATGAATATAGATTCATAACTGGAGGCAAGGATGGTTCAACAATTAGTAATCAAGATGTAACTTTAGATATCAAAGTTTCATTAAATTCAATAATAGAGCTCTTACTAGCTGCAGTTGGGCTATTTCTATTCATTGGCGCTACCGAAATGGCATTTCCGATAAAAAAGTGGTTTGAAAAATTTAGGAATACTTAATTTTTGTTAATATAGCACCTTTGAATAACTAATTCACAGTGGGTATGACATGGTCGTACATAATTGTCCGAACTGTGGAAGTAAAAAAGAGATAAGTGGCCTAGATAGATCCGTAGGTGGCTATCAAATATTTTGTACCACATGTGGCCATAATTGGAGAATTTTATAAATACTTATCTTCATCATAACGGCGAAGAATTTCTTGTGTTGAACCTAATGGTTTAATGGAGTCGTCTTGCCTATGCCAATGTTCTGGTAATTCTAATGGGTTAGGAATTATATCTGCGCCTATTTCTTTTATTATTTGCGACTTTAGTTCTTTAATTCCTATGCCTGATTCGGCACTTATGCAATATTCAAAATTATCGGGAATTACATCAAAAAGATCTATTTTTGTATGTATTATCAATAATGGCTTTCCAGATATTGCTCTTTTTACTTCTTTCAATAAATTTAATTGTTCCTCTAGAGGAGTTGTTGCATTTTCAGTTGCATCAATTAGGAATAATAATAAATTACCCACATTTTCTAAAGCCGCTATTGCTTGCATCTCAATATTGTTCCTCTCATACATTGGTCTATCCAGTAAACCAGGAGTATCTACTATCTGATAAGCCCGTCTACGATGATAAAAATGACCTAGATGTAATTGCTTAGTAGTAAATGGGTATGATGCAACTTCAGGTTCACCTGATGAAAGGGCATTAATCATAGCAGATTTCCCAACGTTTGGAGATCCAGCAACTACGATACATGGTTCTAGAGAATCTATTGCCGGTAATTTTCTTAAAACATTTCTTGCATCTCCTAACCACACTATCGGAGAAGCAATTTGATCAATAATGGAAGAAAAGCGACCATAGGCATGCCTTCTTGATTTATGAAATCCATCAATGTCCCTGAGATGTAATATATTCCGTTGAGAATCTAATGAAATTTTGATGACTTTTTCTGATGCCCATTGCAAGGCTGCTAAATTCTTCTTATAATCATCTGAACCTACTGCCGCATCAACTAATGCTTGATCAAAATCAGACAATGCATTCAGACTAGGCCATTTAGAAACGTAAGCAAGAAGTGTTGAAGATATCACATCGGATGCAGATTGAATCATTCTATTCATTTGTTTTCTTACACGATGATATTTATCAGGATCCTCTACCATATCAGCTTGTTTGCTCGCTCTAGAGAAAGCTTTATCGAGAATTTCTTGAGGGTATAATACAGTAGGTATAGATCGCCATTCAACTGATGCCATATGACTCCCTCATATGAGTGGTCACACGCATAACACTTGAAATCATTAGTCAATTTATGAGCCAAAGACGAATATATACCCGTCTTCTTTTTTTATAAACACGCTGGCGAGTCGGATATGGTAAGCGAAGGGGGGTTAAGTAATATTAACAAAATACCTGATTGGGCTAGACAAATATATGAAAAACATGGATCTCCAAATTTAAAAAATACTGTTGATATATTTCATGGTCCTTTGATAGATAGACGTTATGGACTAAGGAAAGATGATTTAGTAGAAATTATAATAGATAATAGAGTTTTAAAAAATGGAGAATCAAATAGAATTGGTGGGATGTTAATTGGCACATCTAGAAATTCCGTAGATATATTGGATAATAATGGGCATTTTAGAGCCATATCAAGGGATGTAATTATAGAGATTAAACTAGTCATCCACATGAGAAGGACATATTTAGAAGATGAAGAGTTACTAAAATTTGAAAAGGAAGATATAAAAAGAAGGACGAACGTTCAGGAAATGGCAGAAAAACAAGCCGAAGGACGTATAGATAGTCACATTTGGGATTGATTAAGATGGAATTAAAAAATAAAAGATGCATACCTTGTGAGGGAGGGGTACCTGCCCTAGAAGAGAAAGAATGTGATGAATTATTAATGTCTTTAGATAATAGTTGGGAAGTAATATTGGTTCATCATTTAGAGAGAAATTGGAAGTTTGATAACTTTCAAAATGCACTTGATCATGCCGTAAAACTTGGTGCAATTTGTGAAGAAGAGAATCATCATGCAGACTTTGAAATTGGATGGGGAAGAGTGAAGGCAATTATCTACACTCATAAAATAGATGGTTTAACTGAATCTGATTTTATCCTAGCTGCGAAATTTGATACTTTGGATTAGGAAGACCGATTATGTCAAAAGTTCAAAATAATTTATTAACAAGAAGATCAATATATAGATTTTCAAACAGGAGTATTGAACATAATTATCTAGAAACAGGGTTTGAAGCGGCAAGGCACGCACCCTGTCATAAACAGACACATCCTTGGAAATTTTATATAATGGGAAAAGAGACAAGAAATAAAATTATTCCTATTGTAGAATTAATGGCAAGAGAAAAGGCATTGAATAGTAAAGAAGATGTTGAATTTGGAATTAATAAAGCAATTTCAAAAATTAAAGATGCCCCAGAATTAATTGCGGTGACTACGTCAATAAATATCAATGATGCATTTAGAGACGAGGAAGATTATGCAGCAACTGTTTGCGCATTGCATAATTTCGTATTATCTATGTGGGAACAAGGCATAGGATCACAATGGAGCACAGGATCAATAACTAGGCATGAAATGAGTTATCGGGCTCTTAATATCTCAAGTGAAAAAGAGCGTATTATCGGATTCATAAGGGTGGGCTATCCAGAAATCATTCCAGAGCGTAAGAAAAAATCAATATCTGGGATTAGATTTTATTTGCCTTGATGAGCATAAGGAAGTATTTTGATGAAAAAAATAATTTATCCCAAAGTTGGTGGCCCGGAATCAATTAAAATTGTTGAGATAAAACATAAGAAAATTAGCGAAAATCAAGTTAGAATAAGGGTACATAGAGCTGGGATAAATTTTGCTGATCTAATGATGAGGCAGGGATTGTATGGTTCGGCTCCAGAATTTCCATTTACTCCAGGATATGAGGTCTCAGGAGTGATAAGTGAGTTAGGCCCAGAAGTAAAAAATCTTCAAATTGATCAACGAGTAATTGGATTAACTGGTTTTGGAGGATATTCAGAAGAAGTAATAATTGATTCCATGAGAGTTATGCCAATACCTGATAATGTTAGTTTTGATCAAGCTGCGGCTATTCCCGTCACATATTGTACGGCATATCATATGCTGATTTATTTAGGTAATTTACAAAAGGGAGATTCCATATTGATTCATCATGCAGCCGGAGGAGTTGGGACTGCAGCGGCGCAAATATGCCAGACTCATGGCGCAGGAATGATAATAGGAACAGCTTCTGAATCCAAAAAGGAATTTGTAGAATCATTAGGAATGTATTTTATTGATAAAGATAAAGAAGATTTTGTAGATATTTGTAAAGGATTAACTAATGGCCTTGGAGTTCATCAAGCGCTAGATCCGGTTGCTGGAAAACATTTATTAAAATCATATAAATCATTAAGAAATGGTGGTAAATTGCATATTTTCGGTGCGTCATCTGCCGTTCCACGTAAGACCAGATCAATTTTTGCTGCACTTAAAATGATAAAGACGACTCCAAAATTTAATGCACTTGATATGATGAATTCCAATAAATCCATATTTGGAGTCCATATGGGCAGAATAAAAGATGAAGAGATATTTAGAAATCATCTATTGGTGCTTAGTGAACTAATGAGTAAAAAAGCAATTAATCCAATTATTGATTCAGTTTGGAGATTTGAAAAAGTTTCTGAGGCTCATATTCATATGCATAACAGAAAGAATCGCGGGAAGATATTATTAGATTTTTCTCCAATATGAAAGTTAAAGCCTGACTGGACGAGTAGCTCCGCATGCTTGGCACTTGAGCAAGGTGGTTCTAGCTTCTTTTATGAAACTAGTATCAGGTGCACGGCATTGGCTACATATCACATAAGATTTAACATAAGAAACAATTTTCTCCTTTATTCTTTTAGGAGGGACTCTGCCCTTGAACATAATTCGTACTTTTTCTCGTGTCCCAGAAGTTCCAAGTTCGTTCAATAAATATTGGTAAACATGATTTGAATCCCTATCCATAGAATCAACAATATCTGAAAAGTTTCTCAGAATTGTTTGACTCCCTTCTATAAGGACATCAGGTTCAGGCATAGTCCATCTTGATCTTTCGCTAATATCCTTAGGAATTCTATCTCTTGCTCTATCAAGAAGAGATTCGTAGTCAGTCATTGGACGTCCCAGTGGCATCTCCTTTTTCACGTCACCGGAAAGACATTATCACCAAGTGTGAAAAGTACTGGGTCTTTCCAATATATATGAGTGAACCAGTAGAAGTTAGAGTTTCTGCAGTAGATCCAAAAGCAAAAATTCCAACAAAAGGTAGTATTTATGCCGCTGGTTGGGACCTATATGCAATAGAAGATACTGTTGTTCCATTTCGAAAAAGTGTAAAAGTCAGAACAGGAATACATGTTGCTATTCCCAATGGGTTCGAGGGTCAAGTCAGGGCACGTTCATCTTTGGGAAAAAAGGGCCTAATACTCCCACATAGTATAGGTACAATTGATTCTGACTATAGAGGAGAATTATTTGTTCTTATGACTTGGATTGGCCAACATGATTCATACACCATAACTGAAGGGGAAAGAATTGCACAATTACTTATTTCTCCTATACCAGAAGTTTATTTTACCGAGGTCAGTATTGATGATTTGGGCATAACGGAAAGAGGACATGGTGGCTTCGGCAGTACTGGTAAATTTTAAAAAAATTGATTTTTATGCAATAATTACAATATATTATCGGTGGATTCATAGCACTCAAGCACTCGGCAAGCATGATGCAAATGAGTATTGATGAACTTAGAGCCCAGGTAGAGAGTTATCGTTCAGATGGATTAAGCACTCAACAAATTGCTGATGAGATGTCACTTTCACAGACTACGGTGATGTGGCTATCAGCAAAAGAAACCATAGAAGAACCACCAAAAGATATTCGAATTGGCTGGAGATCAATAGCAGTCAAGGGCTCAAGAATTGAAGCAATTTCATCTATATTTTGTGACATAATAGAAGAAGAGTGCGGGGATGCCATAGAAGTAGTCGTAGGAATAAGTCTTAATGGTATTGTTTTTGCTCAATCGATAGCAAGCATGATGGATTTAGAGATATCCATAAGTAGAAGTATACATGATAATGGAAATGGCCATATTTCAGATGTTTATGCCGATGTTAGAGGAAAAAAAGTCGTAATTGTTGATGATGTCATATCTTCCGGAACCACCATGAAGAAAACTATAAATAATCTTAAATCTCTTGGTGCAGATGTTCAATTATGCCTAGTATTAGCCAATAAATCAACTGCTGATGAATTAGAAGGAGTTTCTCTGAGAGGCTTGATTAGAGTAGTTTCTGTTTGAGGCTTTGATATGCATTGGGCCCATCACGCTGCTCAGAAACTGAGTGAAAATAATGCATCACAAGTTTGTGCGTCTGGAATCACTCCGTCCGGAGATTTCCATATTGGCCACATAAGAGAAATATTAACAGCGGAAATGATTCATCGGGCATGCCTTGACATAGGGCTTGAATCAAAATATATTTTTATCGTTGATTCAATGGATCCTCTGAGAAGGGTGTATGATTTCTTATCTCCAAGCTATGAAAAATATATTGGTACACCATTGGCCTTTATTCCTGCCCCAGATAAAAATGGAGATCCAGATAAAAATGGAAAAAGTTATGCAGAATATTTTCTTAATCCATTTTTAGAATCATTAAAAAAAATAGGAGTATTTCCTGAAATCGTAATGAATCATCAAGTATATGCAGATGGGAGATTTGCAGAAAAGATAGACGCAGCAATAATACAAAAAGAACACATAAGGGAGATAATTGAAAATATTTCAGGCAGGGAACTACAAGATGACTGGTTTCCCTATAGTCCAATTGGCTCAGACGGCAGTATGGACGGGGTAAAGGTGACTAGATATGAAAAACCATATGTTTACTGGACAGACAGGTTAGGAATTGAGGGGAAATCAAATATCATGAAGGCAGAAGGAAAATTACCCTGGAGGATTGATTGGGCGGCTCGTTGGGGCATACATGCAATAACTTCTGAACCTGCTGGCAAAGATCACGGTTCGGCCGGAGGAAGTTATGATACTGGAATCCCAATTTGTAAATTATTAGGTAGTGAGCCACCAAAAAAGATGGTTTATGAATGGATTCAGTTGAAGGGCATGGGGCCAATGTCAAGCTCAAAAGGAGTAACAATAGGTCCAGTTGAAGCATTAAATTTAGTCCCTCCAGAGATATTAAGATATGTCATTGCTAGAAGTAAGGTAAATCGGCATATTGATTTTGATACTGGCGCCACATTATTTGATACAGCAGATGAATATGAAAGATTATTGTCTGAAACGACTACAGATGAAATTGATGGATTGACTAGAAGGCAAAAAATAGCAAAGGAAACCAATATTGGTGCATTGAATCTTAGTCAAATAAATAGAGGAGAAAATCCTCAAGAATCATTTGGAGGGGTATCTTTTAGGCATCTATCATTACTTGCTCAGATAAAAAGTAAAGATGAGGATGTTTGGAAATCACTGAAGAATAGTGGACATATTGATAATAACCCAAATAAAATATTAATTGAAAGATTAGAACGTATGAGACATTGGATAGATGGCCCTCATTTTCCTGAAAATTCTAAGATAGTGATTCATAAAACTATAACAGCAGAAGCTGTTAAAAATATAAATTCAAATCAAATAGAATTCATAATATTATTTAGAAAAAAAATAAATGATTGCGCGTGGAATGAAAAGGAAATAGGTAATTTTATTAGGAGTATTTCTAAAGAGTCTGGAATTAGTGCTAAGGAATGTTATGCATCGCTTTATTGGTTAATGTTAGGAAAGCATAACGGGCCAAGGATTGCATCAATAATATCTGAAGTCGGAATAGACCATATGACATCTTTAATAGATTCATCATTTTAAATTCTTTTTACTATTTTATAATCAAGAATTATATTACAATCTTTCCTAATGGCGATATATCTAATAATCTTGGTTCAGGAATTCCATGCTGAGCTTCAAGAATGGCTTCAACTTCCATTTTAGCACCTGCCATGGTAGTGACAAATGGGATATTGAGTTCTACTGCTAACCTCCTCATCATATTACCATCTAGAACAGCACCACCAGTAGAACTAGGAGTATTTATTATGAGGTGAATTTTACCTTGTCTCATTAAATCTAGTGCATCTGGGGATTTTCTTTCTGATATCCTATAGCACGTAGTCACATCTAATTTTCCAGTATCTCTTAGAATATTTGAAGTTCCACTTGTTGCGAATAAATTAAATCCCATTTTATGCAATGCTTTTGCTTGATTTATGACTTCAAATTTATCCTTATCTTTGACAGTAATATAAACTCCTCCTTCTATTGGAACTGGTAATTCTGTAGCTAATCTAGCCTTTAGATATGCAGCTGATGCCCTGACATGTGAACCCATTACCTCTCCTGTTGATTTCATTTCTGGACCCGGTGCGGGATCTAATCCTCTTAATTTTATGAATGGAAAAACAGGAGCTTTTACGCATACTATATCTTTTTGAGGTAAAGGAATTGGTAAATCTTTGATTTTATCCCCTAATGCTATTCTTGCAGCAATTCTGGCTAAAGGTATCCCTGTTGATTTGGCGACGAATGGGAATGTTCGAGAACCTCTTGGATTAACCTCTAAAACATATAGAATCTCCTCACATATGGCAAATTGAATATTATAACAGCCTATAATTCCCAATTTTAACCCAATTATTCTTGTCCATTCCTCCACTTGGGAAATTATTTTTTTAGATATATTCTGAGGCGGAATAAAACAGGTAGAGTCACCAGAATGTATTCCCGCTTCTTCCAAATGTTCCATTATTGCTCCGATTAAAACCTCGTTACCGTCGCAAACTGCATCGACATCTAGCTCAACTGCATTCCCCAAATAATCATCAATCAATAATGGGCGATCTCTAGCTATATATGCTTCTTTCATGTATGTCTCCAGTTGTTCATCAGATGACAAGATTTCCATCCCTCTTCCACCTAAAACATATGATGGCCTAATTAAAACCGGATATCCAATATTTGAAACACAATTATATACTTCTTTTGGCGATGATGCCATCATACCATTTGGCATCCTTAAATCATTTCTTGATGCAAATTTTTCGAAAAGATCTCTATCACTAGCTTCGTCAATGGCAGATGGAGGAGTTCCTTGAATGACAGTATTAATTCCAAATTTTCTCAAATGATTTAAATTTTCTGATAATGGTAATGCTAAATTTATAGCAGTTTGCCCCCCAAATTGTAATAATATCCCATCGGCAGATTCCCTTAATAATATTTCAGAGACTGATTCCAATGACAATGGATCAAAATACAATCTATCACTAGTATCAAAATCAGTAGAAACTGTCTCAGGATTGTTATTTATTATTATTGCCTCATGCCCTAAATCTTGAATCGCTCCTGCTGCATGTACGCATGCGTAATCAAATTCTATTCCTTGCCCTATTCTAATTGGCCCCGATCCAACTACAACAATTCTCTTTTTACCATTATTTTTATCAATCGGCGTCTGATCTATACCAATTTTTGTATTACCTCCTTCATAAGTAGAATAATAATATGGCGTGACTGCTGCAAATTCTGCTGCACATGAGTCCACCATCCTATATTTAGGATGCAATCCTAACTCATGCCTTCGAGATGTTACGGCAAATTCACCCTCTCCAACAGGGATATTAGATATCCCTCCATCGGGGAAACCTGAAAGTGCATCTGCAATATATATATCAGAAAATCCTTGACCTTTCCAATTTCTTAATTCTAATTCTGAGATTAAAGATGGTTTTAAGCCCATCTCTCCTGATGCCCTAATTTGTAATTCCGTAGATGCCATGCTTTCAAATCTATGTAGAAACCAACGAGTTATACCTCCTGTTAAATCCCTCACATCTTCAACATTATAGCCTCGACGAAATGCTTCAAAAATTGCAGTTATCCTTCTGTCAGTTGGAACTCTTAGCCAATCTTCCAATATAGCCGTAGACAAGGGTTGGTTTTCATCTTCCGTGGCACCATCCGAAGATTCGTTATTAGTTAGTGGCCTAGGATAAGGTCTACCGTATTCTAAACTAGACCATGCTTTTAGGCACGCTTCTTCGAAAGTACGTCCTATTGCCATTACTTCACCCGTAGATTTCATAGATGTTCCAATAGTCCTATCGGCAGTTCTAAATTTATCAAATGGCCATCTCGGGATTTTAACTACGCAATAGTCCAATGTTGGCTCAAAAGCGGCAGTAGTGCCTTCTCCGGTTATTGGATTTGGCAATTCATCCAAGGTATATCCAACAGCAATCAATGCTGCCATTCTAGCAATTGGATATCCAGTAGCTTTTGATGCTAATGCAGAAGATCGCGAGACTCGTGGATTGACTTCTATGACGCGAAAATCTCCACTAGATTGATCAAATGCAAATTGAACATTACAACCGCCCTTGATATTTAATCGTCTGATTAATTTAAGAGCTGCATCTCTAAGCATTTGGTGATCCTGATCAGAAAGTGTTTGCTGAGGGGCGACTACAATAGATTCACCGGTATGGACTCCCATGGGATCAAGGTTTTCCATGGTGCACACAATAATTGCGTTATCAGCATCGTCCCTCATAACTTCGTATTCATGCTCTTGCCACCCAAGAATACTTTCTTCAACTAAAACCTGTCCAATCGCAGAATGAAGAATTCCTTGACTTGCAATTTCTACTAATTGCCCTGTATTGAATGCAGTTCCTCCACCCAGGCCACCCAGTGTAAATGCAGGCCTTATCAATAGCGGGAATCCACCTAGTTTATTTGATGCGGACATCACTTCTTCTATAGTGGAACATGCTATGCCTTTGCAAACAGGTAAACCTATTTCTTCACATGTCTTCTTAAACAAATCTCTGTCTTCAGCTTCATCAATAGAAACTAAATCACAACCGATTAATTCAACGCCTAGTTGATCTAAGGATCCATCATGTGCCAATGCTGATGCCAAATTTAATGCTGTTTGGCCTCCCATTCCTGCAAGTAATGCATCAGGTTTTTCAATTTCTAAAATTCTTTTGACCACTTCAGGCAACAAGGGTTCAATATATATTTTATCTGCCATTTCAGGATCATTTTGTATGGTTGCTGGATTAGAATTTATTATTACAATTTCATATCCATCATCCCTCAGGGCACGGCATGCTTGAGAACCAGAGAAATCAAATTCTGCAGCTTGCCCTATACGAATAGGGCCACTACCAAGGATGGCAATTTTCTTGATATCGTTTCTTCTAGGCATTAAACCTCACTTCCATCAATAATTATGTTCGAATTTAGAAACAATTGAACCATGGCTGAAAACCTATTGAATAATAGAGATGCATCATGTGGCCCTGGGCAAGCTTCAGGATGGAATTGGACCGTGAATACTGGTTTATCAATCAAATCTAATCCCTCCACTGTTTGATCATTAGCATTAATATGACGGACCTTAAAATCTGCTCCGAGAGTATTATTTGATGCCTCAGAATGCATCCCCGATGGATGAGGGCCTATCATGCCTTTATTCGGATCTTCAACTGCATATCCATGATTTTGACTCGTTATGTGTACTTTCCCCGTTTCTAAATCAATAACTGGTTGATTAACTCCTCTATGCCCGTATCTTAATTTATATGTCCTTAATCCAGCAGCAAGACCCATTAATTGATGTCCAAGACATATTCCCATAACTGGGATATCGGCCTTAACTGCAGATGATAAAGTATTACGAGCTATCTTAGCATCTCCATAATGAGCAGGATCACCGGGGCCATTTGATGCAAATATAGCATCTGGATTCCATTTTTCAATTATTTTATTAAATTTGGTTGAAGCCGGGCACCAGACGACTTCAAATCTTGCACATAGTTCTCGAAGAATATTATATTTTATCCCACAATCGATAACTACTAATCTAGGTAATTTATTTCCATCGATATTTTTAACACCTGGATTTAAAATTATGGATTCCTGACAAGTAACAGAAGCGACCAAGTCTTCTGTATCGGGATGTACCATTTTATTTATTCTATTTTTTACTTCATTTTCTTTATCAATTGGGCCAAATGCACATAATAGTGTCCCAAATTCCCTAACTTTTTTTGTTAATGACCGTGTATCTATGCCTTCAATTCCTGGAACTTGGTGAGCAAAAAGAAAATCATGGATGCTCCCAATACTATTCCTATGGTCGGGAATCTTCATGGCTTGCCGGCATATAATCCCCCTTGGATGAACTCTAGAAGATTCAGATATGCCAGGAATTATACCATAATTTCCCAATAGTGGCCAGGTAAATGTCAAAATTTGACCTGCAAATGATGGATCTGTCATACTTTCTTGATAGCCGGACATAGCAGTATTGAAAACCAGTTCACCCTCAGTAATGCTTTCAAAGCCAAATAAAATTCCTTCATACCTCGACCCGTCTGCCAAAATAAGAACACCTTTTGAACCTGAAGGTGGTTGCCGTGAATCATGATCGATCAATAAATCAGTAGCATCGGCAAAGATGGGAGGAGATTTTACATCTATTCCAGAAGCGCCGGGACAGAAGCCTCGCGTAATTTCCGAGTCTGACATCAGTATTGCTGCCAAACTACGACTATTAATCATTGAGAATAATATGAATAAAAAGCAGCATTAGATATGATTATTCTTCTTCTAGTGTCAATATTTTTTTCCCTCTTTTGGTCGGCACTACTTTAATTTCTCCTCCGGAAAATTTATTATTTAATGAGTCAATATCAACATAATTATTAAGAAAAATTGCTAATGCTGCTACCTCGGAATGTGGTTGACTTCCTATTGAAATATTATAATCTGCTAATCCATAAACTTCTCCTGGAACTTTGGTACCTCCAACAACTATCAATATTGACTCATCAAAAGGAAATTTATCGAATATATCTTCCATCTTTTCTCCGTACATCGTCAAATGAACTATTAATGTATTTTTATCTTTTGCAGTTTTACGAAGTAAGCGTAGTGGCTTAGATTCATAACGGCAAATGAATTCTCCTCCAAAACGATTTGAGACTGAGTTCCAAGTCAGAAGAGGAGATGGATCTTCTTCTCCTGATAGTATTATTTCATCCGCACCAAATGCTCTGGCAGTAAGCCCTAGATGAGAAGTTATTCGCTTATCCCTCTCTCGTCTATGACCTAGTCTAAGTACTGATATTGAAGTATTCATCTTGTCCGATCTTCCCATTAATATGAATTTTCTTCTTCATTGGGGCTTATATTATCCTCATAATTATTTTTAGACAAGACATCGATACCCATATTGACCATACTTGAACTAACCCATTGAAGTAATAGTGCATCAAAGAAAAACTTAGAAGAAAGGAAAATCATTGTTGCAAGGCCAAAGAGGCGTCCGGATGCAAAAATTGCAGATTCGGCACCCAGTTCTTCAAAATTTAATATCAGTGGTTCAAGAATATAAAAAATTCCAAGTACAATCAATAATCCGCCCAAATTAGAAATTGTTGCATTCCCCTTTTCTCTTCCCATTATCATGACTAATGTAGCCATGAATATTATTATTGCAACTACAATACTTAAAGTTTCAAATTCAAATTGGCCAATCATAGAAACGGGGATATTAGAGTCATTAACTTGATCGCCACCTTTTTTTATAGAAATCCACCAGAATAATAGACTAGTCATCAAAAGTGCACCGGATGCTAGTCCTCTTTGGTTAATCATTTCCTTTACATGATGAGAATCTTTTGGCTTTAATCTCTGAATTATTGAATCCATAATAAATAAAGTCTCGTTATCGGGAGAATTACTATGGTCACCCCCAATTTGATTCTGTGGGACTTCATCATCGATGCCCTCTCCGATTGCCATATACGTCTTGTCTCTCCGTCACATCATAAAGGATACGCAGAATGGAAGTACAATATGGCTGACTGGCGACCTATTATGAAACGCCGAAAAAATGGATTTCCGAGAATAATGGGGATCATAAATTTGACTCCTGATTCGTTTTTTAAGAATTCGCGACTTAATAATATAGATTTAATTGTAGAAAGAGCAATTCACATGGCCGATAATGGTGCGGATTGGATAGATATAGGTGGAGAATCGACTAGGCCGGGAGCAGGATTTGTATCTCCCGAAACAGAACTTCTTAGAATTTCTAAAGCAATTGAGTATGTTCGGGATGCATTACCAGATATTGGAATATCAATAGATACTCGAAAATCAGTAGTTGCAAAAGAGGCGATTATAAATGGTGCAGACATGATAAATGATGTTTCTGGATTATCAGATTCAGAAATGAAGAGTACTGTCTTGGATAGTAAGTGTCCCATTTGTATTATGCACATGAAGGGTTTACCAGGAAATATGCAAAATAATCCAAGTTATGAAAATGTAATTAAAGATGTAAATTATTTCTTTGAAAGTAAAAACAGAGAGTTAGTGGAATTTGGAATTGAAACAAAATATATAATTAATGATCCAGGAATAGGTTTTGGTAAATTACTTGAGCATAATCTTCAACTTCTATCAGCAGGAAGAGAAATATTACCAGATAGAGAAATTTCATTAATGTGGGGGGTCAGTAGAAAGAAATTATTTGCAGATCTTTTAGGAAGAGATGAAAATATAGACAGACTCGCAGGCACATTAGGAGTTGCAGCAATGGCACCATCAAAAGAAGTAGATATAATCAGAGTTCACGATGTTGCAGAACATAATGACCTATATCTCGCAATGGGAGCAATTAAGTGATATTATGCCCGAATATTTATCTAGTGATGTTCATCAAATTGATCATAATCTAAGGATAATCGGAACTGCGCACATTAGTAAGAAATCGATTGCTACTGTAGAATTACAAATTAAAGAGTGGGGGCCCGACATAGTTGCCATAGAATTGTGCAAATCAAGATTAAAATCACTTAAAGAGCCTGATTCATTAGAATCAGAGACTTTGCTTAAAATCATCAATGATGGTAAGGCGCCAATGGTATTGTTGCAATCTGCTTTATCGGCAGAGCAGAGAAGAATGGGGTTAACCACTGGTGAAAAGCCAGGAGCAGAATTATTGGCAGCTGTTAAGGCTTCAGAAGATAATGATATTCCAATTGAGTTGATTGATAGAGATGTAATAATAACTTTAAGAAGAGCATGGGCGAAAATGAAATTTGTTGAAAAATGTAAAGTAATGTATGCAATGCTATGGTCAGAAGATGATGATGATGAATTACAAATAGATGACCTACTGGAAGATTCCGACATGCTAAGCAATATGCTAGAAGAGGCGCGTAATATTGCCCCAGGAGCAGGAATTGCTTTGATTGATGAGCGAGACATATATTTATCGGAACGAATTCGGCAAATACGGAGCAAAGGGAAAATTCTGGCTGTCGTTGGTGCAGGGCATGTTGAAGGAATTAAAAAGAATTTGACAAACCTCGATAATGATTCAAGTTCAATTTTAAATGAATTAAATGAAATTCCAAATAAATCTAAATTACCTAAATTAATTATGATGATTGTTCCTTTGATTATTTTTTCTGCAATAGGCTGGTTGGCATATAAAGGAGAATTTACCGCGGTATTAGAAGTTGCTAAAACTTGGATCCTATTGAATATGATTTTTGCAGGGTTAGGCATAATTTTAGCAAGGGGGCACCCAATTTCAGTTATCGTGGGGGCAATTGCTTCACCAATAACTTCCTTAAATCCGACGATAGCTGCTGGATGGTTTGCAGGATATACGCAGTTCAAGATGGCACCCCCCACAGGCAGAGATGCTAAAGAATTTTTAATAATGGATAAAGTTTCAGTGTTTTGGAAAAATAACGTTGGAAAAGTTCTATTAGTTACTGTTTTCGGCAATATCGGTTCTTCAATTGGTGCATGGCTTGGCGCTGCAGGAATAGTGAGTCTAGTTCTTGGAATATGATGGGATTTATTATGCAAGAAACTAAGGGGATAAATATAGCATTCACTATAGCATTAATTGCTTATCTGGTTAATTCTCTCCTATTCCCTCATATTCCGATTAAATTTAGTATAGGTGCCAGTACTATTGCTTTAATTTTTGGATCAATCTCTGCACTTTTTATTTCTGACATTGCAAAGGGGGGTAAATGGATGATTAGCAAGATAATGCCGGTAACAATAATATTCTTAGGATTTGGACTAAATCTAACATCATTCCTTGATCCAAAAATAGGATTAATTGGATTATTTACGATTATTGCTACTGCCATTAGTAGTTTTGGAATATGCTATATAATTGGGAAATATATGAATATAGATTTGGCCACATGCATAGCACTAGGAACTGGGGGTGCAGTTTGTGGAAATAGTGCCGTAATTGCGGTCTCACCAGGACTTAAATTAAAAGAGGATAATGTGGGAGTGATATTGGCAATAATCAATATATTAGGATTGATAACATTCTTGATAATACCAATACTATCCTCTTTTCTTGGATTAACGGAACAACAAGCAGGCATTTGGGCAGGAGCCACCATTCATGCAGTCCCGCAAGCAATTGCTGCAGGTGAGGCAATTGGAGGCGAAGCAATTGCAATTACAACTGCAATTAAGCTTTCTAGAGTTAGCTTATTAATCATATTAGTCCCAATTTGTTTAATAATTGGAAATAAAATAAGTGATGGAGAACAAAGTCCTGCAAAAATTGGAAGTATACCATACTTCATACCTGGATTCATCATTTCCTCCTTTTTATCCACATTTTTCCTTCCATTTGGAATTTCTGAATTTCTAACGACTCTTGGAAAATATTTGTTACTGCCCCTTCTTGCATCAGTTGGTTTCTTCATTACAAAGGAAAGTATGAGAAAGGCGGGAGGGCCAATCCTAATACTCGGAATTATTGCTACATCAATAATGTTGTTTTCAAGTTATATCGTAATAATATTGTTATCATAATAAAAAGTAGGTTTTTATATGGAAATTATATCAATAATAGCAGTTATTTTAATTCTATTGACTGCATTTATGTTTTCCCCCTTAGGATTAGGAGGAGGGATATTCTATTTACCAATTTTCTTATATTTATTAGAATGGGAAATTCATTTAGCTATATTGGGTTCAATATCATTGGTCTTAACCGTATCAATAGGTAGTAGGATGGCACATGTAAAAGGAGGATATGCTGACAAAGATGTTGCAAAAATTGGAATACCCTTTGCATTAATAGGAGTAATCTGTGGTACAGTCATTAGCTCTAAATTGATAGATTATTTTGGAGATTTAGTAATTAAATTGGCAGCTTCATTTTTATTAATATGGGTGATTATTAGTACTGTAAATAATATATTTAAAGATGAAAATGTTGAAAATGATATTTTGAATTTAGAACTAATGACAATAAATTCATCTAAAAAATATAAATTATTATGTTTTTTTGGAGGGACCACATCTGGTGCTTTGGGAATAGGAGGAGGTATGCTATTTGTTACTTTTCATAGAGCATTATTCAATTGGAAACCACATAAGGCTGCAGGAACTTCATACATAATAGAAACATGGATTGTTCCTGTTGGGATAATATCTCATTTAATTATAGATCAGAGTGGCCCGGAGTTATTTGATGAAATAGGATTATGGATATTATTTATTGGATTTATTGTATTTTTATCTTCATGGTTAGGGGCCAAGACAGCAATAAAAATCATTCCACAGGATTTCTTAATTTATCCATTCTTAGTTGCAATTATACTAAGCCTAATAAGATATAGTATAGATATATTTAGTTATTATTAGAAATGGATTCTATTAAAACTGCAATTCCTTGACCGCCTCCTATGCATGCAGTTGCTACCCCATATCTTCCTCCGCATCGCTTTAATTCATGAGCAAGTGTCAGAATTAAGCGAGTTCCGGTTGCTGCAAGTGGGTGGCCAAGTCCTACAGCACCGCCATTTACGTTAACTTTTGAGATATCTAAATTTAATTCTTTAACGCACGCTACAAGTTGCCCTGAAAAGGCTTCATTAATCTCCCATCTATCTATATCATCTACTTTTAAGCCTGCTTTCTTTAGTGCCAATCTACTACTGGGAACGGGCCCATATGCCATAATAGCGGGCTCTAGGCCAACTATTCCCCATGAAATTATTTTAGCAATGGGGATATCGCCATCTTTAGCAGCCCTGCTTGCAGATTTTAGAACTACAGCAGCGGCACCGTCAACAACGCCGGATGCATTTCCAGCAGTAACTAAAGATTTGGGACCAAAATGGGCTCTGAGTTTTGAGAGAGATTCCAGTGAAGTCCCTCGTACAAAATGATCTTCGTCAGATGATGTCACTAATCCATTTGGAGTATCCACATTAATGATTTCTTCTTTAAAAATACCTTTATCAATACTTAATTCTGTACGCTGGTGGCTGAGGACTGCGAATGAGTCTGCTTCTTGGCGTGTAATATTCATCCGTGAGCACAACTCATCACTAGTTTGGGCCATAAAATAGCCAGGAACATTATCCTTTAAATTTGTGAATAGATAATCTTCCATATCCTTTGGTAGTTCAAAACCCTCTTTTGGAGGACGGCCTAATTTGTAGGTATCCCTCATCCCCCTAAGGACATGAGGGGCTTGACTAAGGTTTTCCATTCCTCCTGAAATAACTACTTCTGCTTCTCCTAGCATAATCAATTGAGCGCCATAAATAATTGATTGGGCACCGCTTCCACACAGGCGATTTAATGTCAACATTGGAACCTCTTGAGGTATTCCTGCTTTGAGACCTGAATGTCTAGCGCCAAAAATTGCTTGATCTGAAGTTTGAAGTGCGTGACCCATAACAACATGATTTACTGATTGTGGATCCGTATTTGTAATATCTAAAGCGCCTTTTATTGCTATGGAACCTAAGTCTTCTGCTGAAATTTCTGACAGTCTTCCTCCGGTGATTCCATCTCCTCTTTTACCGCCTAGCCACTCACAAAATGGAGTTCTGGCCCCTCCAATAATAACTACGTCTTCCATGTCCATGATGCCCCATCGGGGGGGTGGCGTTCATGAGTCTAACTATCTAAGGATATCAAGAATCATCAGAAGGCTGATTTAGTGACCCCAAATAATCCGGCAAATCTACGCCTGCCATCTTTGCAACATCATGTATTGGAGGTAAACTCTGTACTAAACTACTGACGAAATTACTTGTTGCAGATGTACCATCGCCCGATGCATTTCCTCCATCCCAGACAGTGATTTTATCAATTTTCAAGTTGCGTATTGCTTCCACTTGGGCTGAAACCATAGATTCAATTTTCTCAACCATAAGTAGGGTTGCGGCAGCCTTAGCATCACCAGATGCACTGGAAACAAGCTTAGCATAACCTGTAGCTTTGGCCTCCAATAATTGTTGAATACCTTCAGCTTCAGCTTTATACTTAGCCAATAGTCCATCTGCTTCACCTTGTGCTACGAGACGGATACGTTGCGCTTCGGCATTTGCTGCAATTTCAATCTGTTGCTTTTGAATTTCCTCACGCACGATTTCTTGTGCCTTTAGTGTTTCTTCTGCCTCATCATATTTAGCACGTTGAATGGATGCTTCAGCGTTGGCCTTTGCAACTTCTGCATCTTGTTTTGCCGACGCTTGTGCTATTTCCAATTGGGCATTAGATCTAGCAATTGATTCCTTTGCGGTATTTTCTCCTGTGATAGCAAATGCTTCTTGCTCTTCTACGAAAGTACGTCTATCTGCTTCTGCTTGCTTCTGCCCCTTTACTGCTTGTGCATTGTTATCTGCAACTTGGATTTCTTTTTCTCTTCTAGCTAAGGATGATCCGATTGCACCATCCCTTTCAGCATTTGAAACATCCACTAATGCATTATTAACAGCAGTTGCGGCAGCTTTCTTCCCTATACTGTCTATGTACATTGAGTCATCAGTAATATCAACCAAATTCACATTTATGAGATATAATCCTATTTTTAGGAGTTCAGTATCAACGTTTTTCTGAATTTCAAAAAGAAATGCTTCCCTATCTTGATTTATTTGTTCGATAGTAAGTGATGCAACTGTTAAACGTAATTGACCTAAAATTATATCCGCAGCCATAGATTCAATATCTGCAATATTAAGTCCCAATAGGCGGTTAGCAGCATTAGACATAACAGGTGGTTCGGTACTTATAGCAACAGTAAAGGTACTTGGAATACTTATCCTAATATTTTGTTTAGATAGTGCATTTTCAAGTGGTATGGAAATTGTAATTGGAGTCAATGGAAGAAAGGCATAATCTTGAATCAGTGGCCACACTAAGGTTGCACCACCATGAATTGTTTTTGAAGCCCTACCTTTTTCAGTTCTACCATATACTACCATAATTTTATCAGGAGGGCATCTCTTATACCTTTGAGCAAAGAACATTATTGTCCCAGCAAAAACCAACATTATTGCAAATAACATTATTGTTAATATTGCACCACCATCAGTACCACTATTGCTTTCCTGCATTGTCTCATATACCGACATATCAACTTCTCCGACATGTATGAGATAGCAGTCAGTGATGAATGCTTCGCCGGCCTGACATCATAAATAATAGAAAATACAAAAAAAAATACTAAATTCTTTCAACTAATAATGTACCAGCCACGACTTCTTTTACTTGAATTAACACACCATAATCAATCGCATTTTTATTTAGACATCGGGCAGGGTATGTGCGCATTGTCCCATCAACCTCAACCTGGACTTGACCAACTTCACCTTCGGTTATTCCTAGATAAACAGTACCTTTTGCACCTATAGACTGGGAGATGTCCACTGTGCCATCGGCTTGTAAGCCTACAAAAAATTCAAACATTTTTCCAGTCCCATACATCGATACAAATCCACAAACTCCTCCGACGAATACTGCAATTGAGTTACCTCCATCTGATTTAAGAACAAAAAGTCCACCTAGACCAAAAAACATCATAAAAACCATAATTCCTTGAAAAGTCAATGCTTTAAATGATGCATCTGCCCCAATTGCATCGATGTCAGTACCAAGTAAACCATCAAATAAGTCGGCAGTTATGCCTCCAATCATCATTAGTGCAAACCAAAATAAGAATAGAGCCCCCCCAATCACTGCGGATCCAGCAAATATTATTTCTATGCCAGTAGGTGCCGAAAGTCCAAATAAATCGAATATTAGTTCATCTATTAGCGCCATTAACCCTTGCTAGGAGTCATGACACTTGATATATTCGGCGAAATTATAAAAAAATATTAAAAAACTGTCATTTTAATAATTCTGCAATGAATCTATCTAAATTAAGAACTGGTCCTAACATAAGTCCAGTGAAACCAAAAGAAAGTATGAAAGAATTACTTGAATTAGTAAAATTTAGAAAAATTGTATATGATAGTAATAAAAATAATGTAAGTAAAATTGGAATTGTGACTCTCCTAAGGAATAATTGATATCCTCCCAATAAATCATATGCAGGATTATTTACTACTTTATCTACAATAGATTCTTTTGGATTATCTTCCAAGAAAGGTGCACATCCTTTAATTTGACGCTAGCCAATAAATCGCGGCACATACTGAAAGTATTGCTGGAACTATGATACCCATTCCTTTTGCTACTACGGAGTCTCCATCAGTAATTACGAGGTTGCCTTCATCTGATCTTATGACTTCACTTTTCTCATATTTAGTATAAACATCGGAGAAGTCTTGACTGTGTTTAGCCATGAACAATAAGACATAAAGGCCCACCATGACAGAACTCCCTCCTGAAACATTGAGAAAGATTTCCAATATCTGAAGTATTCCGTCGCCATAATTTAAATTAGCAACTATTAATTGGGCAAAACCAAGTATAAACCAAATCATAGAATCTGTTCTAGCCATGTTATCGGGTGAAGACATGTGCCTAATGAATATGTGCCCGTCATGATTACACTAAAGTAAATTCTTTGGTTTGATTTGCCAAATAATCCATGTTCCCTTTCCAGTTGCAATTAATTTACCCTCTGAATCAGATATTGTACCTTCACAGTGTGCTAGCGTCCTTCCCCTTCTCATTACAAAACCATTAGCAATTAATTCCTCCCCTTCATAACCTGGTTCAATATATGAAATATCGAGTTGTGCAGTTGCGCACCATTCATCTTTATTTATTGTAGATACCAGTGCACTACCAAGTGCAGTATCTAGCATAGTTGCATGTAGCCCTCCATGAGCAACTCCTCCGGCATTAAGGTGAAGAGGCAATATCTTTGCATAAACAGAACATGTTCCTTCTTGAAAATTAATTAATTTAATCCCCATAGATTCCGCTAGAACAGAAATTTTTGGAACACTTTTATCCTCAATACTCAAACTAATTTCCCCTAATTAACGATTTGTAATTCGCCTGTTTGAACCTTCCATAGCCGGGAGTATAGTCCATCATTTCTTAACAGGGAATCGTGAGTACCGGATTCAGATACTTGGCCTCCTTCTATTACTGCAATTATATCTGCATTTCTGACAGTAGATAGCCTATGGGCGATAATTAAAGTTGTCCTATTTTCAGATATTTTCTCAATGGATCTTTGTAATGCCGCCTCTGTTTCATTGTCCACATTGCTTGTAGCCTCATCTAGAATTAAAATTGGAGCATTCTTTAACACTGCTCTAGCTATAGCAAGCCGTTGTCTTTGCCCTCCAGAAAGTTTATGCCCATCTTCACCAATATTGGTGTCCCACTTATTTGGTAATTCTTCTATAAAGGCTAATGCCTCACCAACTTTAGCTGCATTGATAATTTCATCTTGACTAGCATCTGGGTTGCCATACAAAATATTTTCACGGACAGAACCTGGAAATAAAGTAGTATTCTGACTAACTAAGCCAATAGATTTACGTAAAGAATTTAATGTTAGATTACGAACATCAAATCCATCTATAGATATTATCCCATTTGAGGAATCATGAAAACGTAATAATAATCTAATCAATGTTGTTTTACCCGAACCGGTAGCACCCACAAGGCCTACTGTTGAACCTGAAGGAATAGATAAATTAAGATTCTTTAATACATCTTCCCTATTGGAATAAGCAAAGTCAATATTTTTAAAATTGATATCTCCTTGAATAGATTCTAATGAGTGATTTCCCTCAACAATCCCTACTTTTGTATCAAGTAAATCAAGTACACGTGTTGTTGAAGCCATAGCTCTTTGGTAAAGATCAAAAGTTTGACCCAATCTAGTTAATGGCCATAATAGGCGTTGAGTAATGAATACAATTACCGAATATGCTCCAAGGCTTAATTCTCCTTCCAGCGCAAGCCAGCCGCCGACCAGCATATTTGCAGTAAATGCAAATAGGATGGCCATCCTAATTAAAGGAACAAAGGATGCAGAAAGCTTGATTGCATCCCTATTAGCATCTCTATATGATGCAGATGCCATTTCAACTCGTTCAATTTCCCTGTTCTCTGCAGTAAATGATTTTATTGTTGTAATACCTTGTAAATTATTATTTAATGTTGCATTTAAATCACTTACTTCTTTTCGAACATTGGAGTACCTTACCCCTATTTTTCTTTGAAAAAGGAAGGATCCTCCGACGATAACAGGAACAGGTAAAATAGCCCATATTGCAACTTCTGGAGCTAAAAATAGCATTATTCCCCCAACTACAAAAACCGTAGTGGCCACTTGGAAAAGATCATTAGCACCTTGATCCAAAAATCTTTCTAATTGGTTAACGTCATCATTCATTACTGACATTAAGCCCCCAGTTGTTTGCTCTGAGAACCATTGCATCTCCAAATCTTGAATATGAGAATATGCATCCATCCTTAGATCATGTTGTGCAGTTTGAGCAAGATTTCGCCAAAGGACATCATATAGATATTGAAAAATAGATTCCAAAATCCATATGATGGCAGTAGCAGCAGTTAGCAGCAGAAATTGATCTTTTGGGTCTGGATACCAAGTTGCCAAATATGACTCTTCTTTTAGTGCAACAACATCGATTGCCATCCCAATCAATAATGGTGGAGCAAGGTCCCATATTTTATTTAAAATTGAACAAATAGAGGCGAGTATTACGGTTGACCTATGTCGCCTAAGGTGAGATAGAAGTCGAATCAATGGGTGCCTAGACTCTGCCATAGGCGTTGCTAATTACAATGTTTTTTAATATAATCATAAATTAATGCCTTAAAGAGATAAATATGGAACATTGGACCGCATTAATATAATTGATTTAAGATAGTTTTTATTTATGAATACACTCATATTTGCCATTCAGCGAATTCCCCCATAGGTAGATAATATTCATCTGAATTTGGCCAATTCAATAATCCAGCAAGAAAAATTATAGCTGATTGGTTGGCAAATTTTGTAGAAATTTCAATATCCAGTAAACCTTCACAACCATATGCCTCACAACCTATTGGTGCAAATGCATAATGTCCAGAATTATTTAATATTGCGTAATAGATTAAGCTTTTACCAAGTGAAGCAGCAGTATTATTTACTTCAGTTATTGTAGTAGTTTCATCCAAATTACCTGATAAAATCATAGTAGGCACTCCAACTTTTGAAATTCCTTGATCAAGTATCGAACCATTCCATGGAGATAATAATAAAGACCCCCATATTCTTTCATCTTTGAATTCACTTACTCCTTTATTAGAATGATTATTTTCCAAATTATCTTTGATTTTACAAATTATTAATTCCTCTTGATTACATCTACCTTCAAGATCTGAAGTTATTATTTCAGCACCAGTCAATAACATTGAGTTGTATCCTCCCGTCGATTGACCTATCATTGCATATCCTTCATCAGGAGATATACAATTTTCAAACACACCGGAAATACCATTTTGCCTTGTTAACCAGTCAAATGAATCTTTAATATCCGAAGGCATTGAAAGAATGGCTTGGTGGAAGTAATCTATATTTATGTCCCATATGGTCATATGTTGATGATCTGGAGCAACAGAAATAAATCCATGACTTGCCAAATGGGACATTAAGAAAGATGACCCCCATCTAATGCTTGGAAATCCATGACTGTACATTGCAACTGGCCTTAATTCTGAGCAGTCGGGTACAGCATCTTCAAATCCAGAGCCGCCGAAAGTAGAATCATAAACTACAGTATCTCCCTTATTTTCATTTGTTGGATACCAAATCTGTATAGTGATTTCGTGACCTCTTGGGGACATGTAAGACAGTTCCATTGAGCCGACATTGAATGGCCCTTCTGAGTTTAGAGTCGTGAACGGAGTAAGGGTGAACTGATCAGTAATATCTAGAATACCATCATTATCATCATCGTCGTCAAGGTTATCTCCTATATTGTCGCCATCATTATCTGACCATTCTAAATCATAATTAGGAAAAGCATCAATATTATCTCCATAACCATCGCCATCAGAATCATGTGATTCACTCCCGTCGTTTGGAAATACATCTTCATTATCGCCATATCCATCATTATCTGAATCTTTAGATTCATCTGAGTTAAAAGGGAATATATCTAATTCGTCTATAACGCCATCTGAATCATCATCTTGATCGCATGCATCACCTAGGTCATCGCCATCAAAATCTTTCTGGCTTGGATTAGATTCCTCTATACAATTATCAATATCGTCAAACAATCCATCTCCATCCGTATCATTTGAAGACAAACAACCGGACATTAAAGCTGTAAATATCATAATAGACAAAAAAATTTGTATTAGATTTGAACTAAATATTCCCAACATTAAATCCCTTCTAGAGATAATGTCATAGATAAAGTTGTGTTATTATTTAAAACACCATATCGGTCCAAGAATCTGCCCACAAATCATAGATTGCAATACTTAAATTGCCAGTAGAATTAGTTCTTACGGTGTATAAGTCGCCATTTGATACTAAGTTTTCTCCAAGATAGTCGACCCAATTAAATTCCCACCAAGTACCATCATCCATAGTTAAATTTGCAGTCTTTAAGTCAAATCTCATTGAAATTATTGAAGTTGCATTACTTCCCTGTGTAGATAAACCATGTATTTCTAGTTCATCTGGATTGATGTCAATAGAAAGTGTATCTGAAATTATTCCAGACCAATAAGTAATATTATCATCATTCATAATAGAGTCAGGGTTAAGAATAAATGGTGCAGGCGCTCTAATTAACCCATTATTTATAGATATAGAAACATTTTCAGTAGATACTTTAAGAATAAAATTATCATTATCTGAGTATGTTTCAATTGCGACTATAACTGGAGGCATGCCGCGAGTTTCTACATATATGGAGTGAGTTTGATTAATTGCAGTTGCCACTAATTGGTTTGATGTGAGATCGACGGATATAGTCCAGTCCAGGTTAGATATATCATTAGTATTAAATGAAAATGGAGGCCAAAATCCATCCGGGTTCTCTGCAGCAGATTGTGCCAATTTAATAAATGGATTAGAATGACTAGTTATTTGGTCTCTACCCTGATACCATTCATTGCCGACTCTGTAATTATTAGTCTCATTACCTTCAATATACTCATTATCTATTATAATTGATTCACCCAATACTAATCTAGATGAAATAGAACTCAAACCTGATTCTTCATCTTTAGCCACATTCCAATATATTTCACCTCTTTGATTTTGTTGTTCGGATACCAAATACGCCTCTACACGGAGTTGAGGATATAACTGTGAATATGAAATAATATCAAATGCATTTTCCTGAGATAATAAATTTGAAAATGATTCTACTGAGAAGTCAAAGCAATTTTCATCCTCGCATACATCAGAAATAGGCACAGTTAAACAGCCTGTGCTAAACGATAAAATAGTAATTATCGCCATTAAATATGCTGCCGTCATACGGTATCCTAAAGAGAAGTTATTGATGAGTGTATGTGATAAATTAGCATTCAAATGATTATATTTTTTACGTTGTGGCTATATGTGATTACTGATTGGAGTGAGATAAGGAGTGTATTGGGATGCCATTTAACATCTTAGTAGTCTATAAAAAAAACTTTGAAGACGTTCATGATATAGCCCTTGAAGACATTAGGGCAGTATTGGATAATTTAGTTTCAAAAAGAGACATAAGAGTAGACTATACAGTGAGGGAAACAGTCCGTAGATCTGACTTCATAGATAGGGACTTGGCCATAATATTGGGCGGAGATGGGACTTTAACATCGATAGTTCATTCCATTGATTCGAATACTCCAGTCATGGGAGTTAATAGCCACCCCAGGGAAATCAGCAGTGATGGCTCTTATGGATTTTATATGGGGAGTGAGCCTAAATTCTTTGCAGATGATATACTTGAAGTTATAAAAGGAAAGGGAATAATTAATTCACTTCCAAGACTACAAGCTAAAATTGAAACACCTAGCGGCAAGATTCTAGTTTCTGATCCTGCGCTAAATGATTTATTAGTAGCGAATACGCATCAATATCAACCATCGAAATATAGAATAGAAAGAGTTGCAGATAGAACTAATGATGGGATTGATATAGTCCAGAGATCTTCTGGATGTTTATTTTCTACATTCTTAGGCCAAGGTGCTTGGTTTAGGCATGTTGCAAATATTGAAGGTGTGAGATTTCCAATTGACGAGATTGGAGAACGTTATCTATTCGTCTCAAGAGATCTTCCAAGAAGTGAGCGTTTGGATGATGGTTCTTATTGGTCATGGACAGACAAGAAAACTGTATTGACAAGTGACATGCATAGAGGATATGTAGTCAGTGACGGATGGGAAGAAACTCATTTTGCTAGAGGCTCCATTATTACAGTAAGTCTTGATGGACCTAAATTAAAATTATTAACTTTTAGGAGCACCATACACGACAGAGTCGCACATTGGATAGAATCATGAATATCTCAAAGTATTTGTTCGAGGAATAATTTTGTCCTATCGTGTTGCGGATTATCAAAGAAAACATCTGGTGTATTTTCTTCAATTAGTAGACCTTCGTCGAACAATATGACACGATCAGCAACTTCTTTGGCGAATCCCATCTCATGAGTAACTACAATCATAGTAATATCTCTTTTTGCCAAATCTATCATGACATCCAGAACTTCTTTTATCATTTCAGGATCAAGGGCAGATGTTGGCTCATCGAATAACATAATTTTAGGATCCATTGCTAATGCCCTCGCAATAGCAACACGCTGTTGTTGGCCTCCAGATAATCCACTAGGATATTTGTAAGCTTGTTCAGGTATTCCGACACGCTCCAAAAGCGATAACGCTTTCTTTTCTGCATCTTGTTTTGACATGCCTTTTACTTTCATGGGCGCTAGCGTAATGTTTTCCATTATTGTTAGGTGAGGAAAAAGATTGAATTGTTGGAAAACAAACCCAACTTCAGATCTTATGTATTTTAAGTCGGCTACTGTAGTTTCATCATCTATTCCTATCCCATCTACTTCAATAGTTCCTGCGCTGTGAGGCTGGAGCCTGTTTAAGGTCCTAATAAATGTAGATTTACCAGAGCCAGATGGGCCCAACACTACAATTATTTCACCCCGTGTAACTTTCATATCAATTCCTTTTAGTGCCCAAAAGTCACCAAAATTTACTTTCACGCCTTTTGTTTCTATAATTACTTCATCACTATCTGTACTCATGCAACTTCTCCTCCTCCTTCATTAGTCAAACCTAGACTTTTTTCTATCCTCATAGATATTCTTGATAGATAGAAAGCAAATAGCCAAAATATCAAGGCTGTGACATATAATGGTTCAAGGAAATCATCCAGATAACCTGGAGAAGTATTTGGGAGGTCCTTTGCAAGTTTGAAGAAATCCAGGACATTAATTATGAATAGGAGTGTAGTATCCTTCCATAATCCGATGAAAACACTGACAATTGATGGAAGTGTCGTACGTACTGCATTAGGTAATTCGACCTGTAATTTAGTTTGCATTGGAGATAATCCAAGAGCAAGTGCTGCTTCTTTTTGGCCACTATCAACAGCTTGTAACCCCCCCCTTAGAACCTCTGCAATATAACATCCACCAAACAGTCCAAAAATCATTAGTAAACGTATTATGTCTTCTACTTCCATAAATGGATCTATAATATCTGGGAGAAGAAACACAGCAAAGTATAACCAACAAATAAGAGGTCCTGAACGGACAGTTTCGATTAGCGTGACTGCGGGATATTTGAAGAAAGGTAATTTACTCTGACGTGCAAATGCTAAAATTACTCCGACGCCGAAACCCAATACACAGCCTGCTGTCGCTACAAGTAAGTTAACGAAAAGACCGCCCCATTGAGACGCCTCTACCCCTCCACAGCGAGATACTTGTAATTCTGATGCAGATATGCCAAAGACATTAGCACACAAAGATTGTATCGAATCCGGGGGATTCATTATAAATATAGAATAAAAAAATACAAAAACTGAGCCTATTCCGAGATATGATCTCAATTTATTTGCCTTATAATCTTCTGATTTTAAACAATATCTATAAGATTGGTAATATGAAAAATATGCAACTACAGTTGCACCCAATAATTTTGTAAGTGGGCCCATATAATTATAATTATCTGGATAAACATGAGAACCGCCGATTGCGGCATAAATTGTAATTAATGAAAAAATTCCAAATGAAATAATGAATTTGAGAGGATTGTCTTTAGTAGTACCATATGCAGCAGGTATAACGATATATACGAGATATAATACGGACCATAATCTCCAACTTTGATTTGGGTAATATGATTGAGTAACTGCTTCAAACATTTGTTGACCGAATAGTAATAAAAGCCGCCCTTGCCATACAACATCCCAATCAGCTTCTATCAATATGAAATGTCCAAGTCCACTGATCACAGAGAAAATTATCCAAGCGCTAAATATTCCCAATCCTGCAGTTCCCGTATTTCTAATAAATGTTAATTTTAGAATGGAGGACATAATAAAGAATGATAAAAAGAAAAATGCTGTTGACGATAATAGTGAATATAGAATTACGCTGAATGAAGAATTAAGAAGAATTTCATAAATTGGTGCCCATTGGCCAGTACTTTCAACAAATATGTAATTAGTAAATAAATAAATAGAGGCCATAAGTGAAAAAGTAAATGAAATAATAGAGAAAGAAGTACCAAGCCTGGGGCTAATATATGACTTCATTGGCTTTCCGACTACGGATTCCTCCAGATCTAGAATTCTACGTAAAACTTTATCATAGTTAGAACTCATATCTTCACACTCGTTACTCTAGCATTAAACCAATTCATTATAGCAGAAATTAGTAGGCTCCCAAATTGATAAGTTATCAAAAGAAGGATGAATAATGGAATTACTTTACCTACATTATTTGACATTACGAGAAATTGATAAAATATATCATTATATGCAACAATTATTGCTAGACTAGAATTTTTCCATACATTCATAAATTGATTATTTAATAGGGGAATCATGCTCCTAAGGGCCTGGGGCAATATTACTAATCTTAGTCTTTGCAATGGACTAAGTCCTAATGAAATAGCGGCTTCAACCTGCCCCCTTGGCAGAGATTGAATACTGCCCCTGACTATTTCGGCAACTACTGATGCCGTGAATAGAGTCAAGCCTAAGACCATGGCAAGAAATGGCGGAGTGATTTCAAATCCAGTATTATCCAAAATTCTCCATGACCCAGGGGAGCTTGATGGCTGATAAAGATCCGGAAGAGAGAATCCGCCCGATATTGCGATTCCTGCTGCTATAGATATAGAAATTAACCAAATAGTTAATCTTTTACGTATTCCTTCATCAGTATCATCTATGAATAATACATTTATTCCTGAATCATCAACATTTGTATATAAGTAGAATGACCCTAGTAGAATTAATGAGCCTATTAAACACATTAATCCTCCCCCTCCAGTTGTAAAAAATGAATATGAAAATATAATAAAGAGTAATAATCCCGAAAACATCAAGATATCTGCAACTAAGGTTTCAAATTTCCAACCCAATTTAGAGAAAGGCCTGGATAAGAAACTATATTTGCCACCACCCGAAAGTAAGCGTGGTTCAACTCTAGACGTGTGCCTTAGAAAAATTCTTACTGATCCGAGAATAATTATTCCAATCAATAACCTTGAATAATCAGCAATAGTAGCAAACCAAATTCCTTGATTATTAAAATAAATTCTTCCACCTCCAATATCTTGAATATTTTTCATACCCATGGGAAATTGGTGCCCCATCTGAGTTGCAACCAAGAAAAGAAGAACGGCTAAAGGAAGATTTCTAAATATTTCAACATAAATAGTAGCGAGATTTGAGGCTAACTTGTTAGAGGAGAGCCTAGTTACTCCGACAATTATGCCGAGTATCGTACAGAAGAAAATACTAACTAATGTTACTCTAGCAGAATTTATTATGGCAGCCTTGTAGAAAAGCCATCTTGAATCTGCACCAGGAGTAACTTCGAATGGCCAAGTATTTACTCTGAATGTATTTCCATCTACCATGAAATCATATGCTAGTTCCCACCTATTTCTCATGACTGTGTCTGGGTGATGTAGTAAATACATAAATCTTAGAAGTAAGTATAAGAAAAATGGTAGACCGATCATAAATATCAATGAAGCCGTCCTGTGCTCATGTACAGAAGGTTGTGAAGACTCCTTTGACAATGTGAACGTCCAATATGCGACATTAATTAATAATATGAACGATAATAGAGGTATTAAAATATCGGAAATAATTGGAAATAGTGGAATTTGAAATGTCAATATTATGAATATAATAATTGAAAATAAAGAAGACAATGATTGGATATCATTTTTTAATTTATCGAGTATATTGTGCCGCCTTAGACTAAACAATTTTGATACATTATTTTGCATCAGAAGAGATGATGTCAATACTGCACCGCCAATAAAGAAAAATGGAACTTGCGTGCTTGATGATAAATCTAAAAAGGGGATTAGGAGATATGTTAGTAAAAACATTGAGATAGCAAAAAAAGAGGATTTACAACCCCTTATTGCAAAGTTGACGAATAATCCAATAAATAAGCCAAATACGGAGCCTTTTGCAAAGGTAATAATCAATGAAAGGACTGATAACGACGTTAAATTAGCATTAAGAGATATCCCAGATAATCCACCAAAAATAATCCATAATGGCATTATTTGGATATAATAAATAAGATTATCAAAAAAAGCATTATTGAAAAGTGAATTATTTAATGAAATTTTATTAGGCTCAGAAAATGCGTCTTCTATCTCATTTTGGATTAGTAAATATGATATTAATAAGAATCCCCCGATTGATAATATTAGAGTTTCTATTGGATAATAAGAGATATTTTGTTGAACTCCTCCAAATGATAAGTCCCTAGACATATCTGTAGCATATTTAGCTGATGAATTGAGGAATTTATTAGAGTAAAACCAAAAGAAAATGATTGATAGTATGAAAATAAAATTATCTTTGATTTTATAAAAAGAAGATGAAGTGCCTGATGTATTTTCATCTTCTTTTTCTACAACAGGCGATGTTGAAAAATAATTTACCAATAAAATACATCCAGAAATAATATAAAAAATAGACCTCTAGAGGAGATTTTCCCCCCTAGAGGTTTGTGTAAATCCGTCAATGCGATTCGTTATCTAAATTAACGCATTGGAGGTGCATACTGTAGACCACCCTCTGAAACGAGAGCGTTTGCAGTACCTACTCTGGAGATTAAACAATCAACCATAGCAGCTGATCCACTAGTTCCGTCATAAGTACCATCGCAGAATGCGTCATCATATGCTTCACCATAGTTTCCAGATGCAGCTAATACAGCTTGCATCCAAGTTCCAGCTAATGGATTAGCAGTAGTACCTAATCCAAGATTAGCAGTTAACAGTCTGCACATTCCAGGATTAGTAGTAGCGCCATCAGCATTTAGAGCACAAGAAGAAGTTGCCATATCTGCAGCATTTGCTGCTGTTACGCCCATTTCTTCTGCTGTAATCATTCCATACCATACCCATGCAACAACGTCCTTGAAATCAGAATCGCCATCACGAGTAGCAGCCCCTAGAGGTTCCTTTGAAAGAAGTTCAGAAGCAATCCATGTACCGCCTTCAATAGATCCATCAGTATCTAGTGCCCATTTCTTAGCAACCATTGCTGACATGTCTCCAGTAAATGCATCGCACTCACCAGAAATTAATTTATCGGTTGCTTCAGCTGCATCTGCAGTACCAACGGATGTGAACTCTATCATGTTAGAAGAGAAATAGTCTTGCATATTACCTTCAGTAGTTGTACCTACTCCTACGCAGATGTTAGCGCCGCTTAATCCTAAAGCGGAATTACTAGCATCGGCGGATGGGAATGCACTTTCACGAACTAGAATAGCTTGTCCATCAAAGAAGTTCATACCTGCGAAATCAGCATTTAAATCTGCATCTCTACTTGTAGTCCAAGTAGTAGTACGGATTAAGACATCAATAGTTGCTGAAGATAACTTATCGAACCTATCTGATCCTGATGCTGGGATATATTCCACTCCAGTATCTGGATTTAGGCCAATAGCAGCAGCAACTGCTCTACAGTAAGCGATATCTAATCCAGAGCGAACTCCGGTAGTAGCGTCTAAGTAGCCCATTCCATATTGGGATTCTTTAACACCACACTTCATAGATCCTCTCTCCACAATTGTATCGAGTGTACTTACTGGAGTAGTATCTGAAACTCCTTGGGCATATCCTTCATCTCTTGCCGTATCCACGTCGTCTTGAGAGACATCGGATCCAGCGCAGCCCGCAAGGGCGGCAGTCGTCATTAACAGCATCATCATCGTTGCGAGAATTGTTCGCATGTTCACGCTACGATATAGTCGTGGTATATATGTTCTTATTAAAAACAATAAAATAGTACATTAAATCGCATATTTTTCAAATAGAAGAATAAATTAATAGGTTTGAGTAAATTAGTGAGGAGGTTAAATGGAAAGGTTGGAAGACGGGGCGAATAAACGCCCCGCCTCCCGGTTTTCCGAGTTTTCTTAGGAGGTGATCCATCTGCAGGTTCCCCTACAGATACCTTGTTACGACTTAACCCTCCTTGTCGAAGGCAGGCTCGAATACCACATTAAAGAGGTAGCCTCACCCACCCACAACTAAGATGGTTTGACGGGCGGTGTGTGCAAGGAGCAGGGGCATATTCACCGCGCCTTTTTGAGACGCGATTACTACCTAATCCAGCTTCATGAGGGCGAGTTACAGCCCTCAATCCGAACTACGAACAGGTTTCGGGATAGCTATCATTCCTTTCGGAGCAGCAGCCCATTGTCCTGTCCTTTGTATTGCGCGTGTAGCCCATAGCATTCGGAGCATACTGACCTACCGTTGCCCTCCCCTTCCTCTGACTTAGCGCCAGCGGTCTCCCTATAGTGCACCAAATCCGGAGATCTGGTTAGCAAATAGAGATGAGGGTCTCGTTCGTTATCTGACTTAACAGAACGCCTTGCGGTACGAACTGACGGCGGCCATGCACTACCTCTCGAACAATCGGGTAAGTTCATTACACTGACCTTCATATGTCCGTCGGCTATGGTGAGTTTTCCGGCGTTGAATCCAATTAAACCGCACAATCCTCAGGTTGCGGTGCTCCCCCGCCAATTCCTTTAAGTTTCAGCCTTGCGACCGTACTTCCCAGGCAGTGGACTTATCACCTTCGCTTCGACACTGAGAGTGCTCGGAGCACCCCCAACATCAAGTCCACAGCGTTTACACCTAGGACTACCCGGGTATCTAATCCGGTTCGTGCCCCTAGGCTTCGTCCCTGACCGTCGGATCCGTTCTAGTGTGGCGCCTTCGCAACAGGTGGTCCGCTCAGGATGACAGGATTTTACCCCTACCCTGAGCGTACCCCACACCTCTCCCGGTCCCAAGTCTGACCGTCCTCGCAGAATTCAACCAGTTAAGCTGGTTGATTTACCCACGAATGTATCAGACCGGCTACGGACGTTTTAGGCCCAATAAAAGCGACTACCACTTGAGGCGCCGGTATTACCGCGGCGGCTGGCACCGTCCTTACCCACCTCTTATTCCAAGACCTTTTTAGAGTCTAGAAAAGCATAGGTCTTACCCCATGCACTTGGAGTTCCCTGGTCACGATTTCTCGCATTGCCAAGTTTTCGCGCCTGCTGCACCCCGTAGGGTCTGGATTCGTGTCTCAGAATCCATCTCCGGGCTATGTCTCCCAACACCCGTACGCGTAGAGGGCTAGAGGGTACTTTACACCCCCTACAACCTGATACGCCGCAGGCCCATCCTATGCCGCCTGAGCTTTCATCCACTCACCGTTCCAGGCGTAGTGGACTATGGGGTATTATTCTCAGTTTCCCGAGGTTATTCCCCTGCATAGGTTAGGTTACCCACGTGTTACTGAGCGGTACGCCGAGCTCCGAAAGCTCTGGACTCGCATGGCTTAATCGAACTCCAATAGCGGTAGCCTCCGGCAGGATCAACCGGATTTCGCGTGAAGCAAAATCACTGATCCTTTCGGAAGTTTGTGTTTATTAATGGTCACTAAAGTTGTCACTTATTGGTTATTGGCGCAGAATCACCATCATTTTGAATTGAATGAAAAATAATCTGCTTTGTCTTGCACTCCCTATTTCAGGAGTCAAGTCATAATTGTGGTTAACCTCCTCAACCACGAACTAAGTTCGTGGCCGCACTTCCTCGGCTGCATCTCACTTGAATGAAGAAATCATAGTACCGAGGCACTCAATCTTCAACGCCAGTGTGACGCAACGGCCCGACGGGCTGACTTTAGTTTATGAATATGACTAGTTAAATTGATTGTGAGTTTGCTAGCAATCATGCGAAAATGGATGAAAACACGCATGTCAGTTAGGCACATAAATACATTAAAAATGAGGATTGATACAACTTAGACAGTAGAGTAAGATTAGTCAGCGCCAAAGAATTCTCTTAATACAGGATGCATTTCCATAGCTTGCTCCTTTTGAATCTGTTCGTATGTCCTTAGTATTATTCCAACTGCCAATAGAAGCCCTGTACCCGTCGCGTTACCCACTGTCCCTAGCAGATCGGCACCCGAAGCCAGAAGTCCTACGAAGGCGCCGGAGAACAAAGTAACTGGTGGGATATATCTCTCTAAGATTCTCTCCAGTACAACTGGATTCTTTCGGAAGCCAGGGATCTGCATTCCAGTTCTTTCTATTTGCTTTGCAACATCTTTTGCCCCCATATTTGTAGTCTCGATCCAAAATTTAGCGAATACAGTAGAACCGGCTGTCATAAAGAATACGTAGATAAAGACGTGGAGCATAATTTCAGTTAAACTGTGGCCATAAACATCCCCGGTTTGATTGAGTAGAGGCATGAGCCAGTCGCCCACCCCATTTACCATGGAGGCATACCATGCGAATCCATCATGAGGAGTAGTCGCACCTGGTTTGTACGCACCGAACCATTCGGCCTTGCTTCCCCATCCATCCTTACCAATTATAGGAGTTGTACGTAAAACGGGATGGCTCCAGAATAATAGCGTGAACATATTTACATTGGCCAATAATGCAGCCATAAGTATCACTGGAATATTGCTTGCGTAAACTAGTCTTATTGGATATTGGCCTCTATGCCCTCTTACTTTACCATGTGTCAGTGGCAATTCTAATTTACTTGATTCTGCATATCCCACTACTATGAATACAATTATTGATGAAACTAAAGCGGCAATAGGATTGGCATGATTTAGTAACATTAGTTCAAACCCGTTATCTGCCACTAATTGTTGATTGGATGCGGTCCTTAAGACATAGAAAATCATAGGAAGAGTACCCGAAGGAGGATTATCTATTGATAGAGATGCTCCTTCAATTGTCGGCAATGGGGAAAGTGTGCCTACAAATGTAGATTGAGCTACTCCTGCAGCAATGAATAATGAAATTCCGCTTCCTATACCCCACTTGCTTACTAATTCATCGAGAAGGAATACAAGAAGCGATCCAATGAATAATTGGGATACAATTAATGTATTTGCCCAGCCCACGCCATAATCTAATATTACAGTCTCTGAAGGATCCAAGAATCCATATACTTGCGGAATTGCTTCAATTGGTATCATTATCAATACTAATATTTTTTGTACTCCCTGATACAATTGTTTATCAGCAGAATCCTGTAAATCCAGTTGAATTATTTTTGCCCCAGAGAACAATTGCATTATAATTGAACCAGTAACTATGGGTCCAATTCCTAAATGCATTATAGAGCCAGATGCTCCAGCCATTATTGATCTAAATGAAGAAAAAATATCTAATGTAGTATCAGAAAGTCCATAAATCATAACATTTGTCATTCCGAAATATATTATTAGAACTAGGGTTGTAGTCCATAATTTTTGATTAAATCTAACATGTCCTTCTGGTTTAGTTATACTTGGATATACGTCGACTAATCTCTTTAGACCATATAATCTGCTTGCTTCTTCGCCAGTGTACAAAAGACAAGCGAGTGCTAAGCCTACTGCTAACCCAAGTAATGCTATAGCAACAAACAGGTAGCCAACTAGGCTACTATCTCGCCATGCCCAATATGCGAATATCCCCAGAATAATTATCCAAATAAATGCTTTAAAGTATTTACCGATATAAGGGATATTAGATATTCCTTCAGGTAAATCCTTCATAGCACCCCACATAACGAATGCAACATAAGGAATAGAAAGACTGAACAATAATAATGCTTCAGTTTGAACTTCGGCAACGTTAGAAGATAAATCAAATCTTAGCCAGTAGTATAATGCACCCCAATAAATGGTTGACATAATAACAAGACCGATAACATTGGGCCTTCGATTTACCATAATACATTACACTCCTTTATTTTTACTCTTCATTAATAATTACTGAACCACCAGCAGCTTCAACTTTTGAGATAGCCGTAGCGCTTGCCTTAGATACTGTAATATTAATTGGTCGTTCTATTCTTCCTTTCCCCAATAATTTGTCATATCCCATAGAAGAGAGATCAATTGAATCTCCTTCAGCACGATCTTGAACTTCTTGAAGATTAATAGAAACATTAACTTTTATTAAACTTGGATGGCGATTAAATCCATACATTCCCCAGTGGCCAGGCATATATTTTAGCCTTGTCAATAAACGGTGCTTATTGATTCCAGCATTACCTCTTCCACCTCTTTTACCTGCTCCACGACCTGCTTTTTTTCCTCTACCGTGGTATCTACTTCCACGAAATTTATTTGTTCTTGAAACCATATTATCACTTCTTACATCATTCTAGATACTAAATCTCTGATAGCTTCCCCGCGGAACCCTAATGCTCCGCCGACCGTATAACTTCTTTTTATTCCGCCCCAACCTTTTGAGCCTCTTGGAGGGTGTAGCCTTAGAACTGGCTTTAGCCCATCAACATCTTTTAGCGTGGCATTTCCAGCCACAATCGCTTTTGAAAATTCGTCAATAGATGAAAATTTGCTATTATCATTAATTACAGAGTCGTTGACAGGTTTATCGCCAACCATTCTGCCTCTTTCTTTCAAAAGATTACTAATCATGTCAGAATCAATTTCACCCCAAGTAATATAATCTTTAGATTTGTTTAGCATACCCTCATATGTTGGTGCATTAGGAACAATTGTTGCGTGATTAACTTTTGTAAGATTTAACATCCCCATTGTATCTCTAATCTTTACAGTAACTCCTCGGTCACTTCTAGCCCTAATAACTAAAAAAGCCATTAGAGTTCCCTCCCAGATTTCATATGTAAACGATTTCTGTCAGAATCTGTAATCCTAGTTTTATTTAGTTCAATTAGCGCATTGTAAGTAGCTTTGGCAAAATTGATCGTGGAACGTGTTTGACCCTTTGAACGAGACCAAACATCGGTAACTCCAGCGAGGGACAATACCCTTCTACCATAATCGCCAATTACCAATCCTTTACCTGATGGTGCAGGTAGAAGAGTTATCCTAGTAGAACCTGATCTACCTGTTACTTTGAATGGAACACTGTTACCAGGACCTTCGGATGATTCCCAAGATCCATTTCCTCTCATAACTGGTATGAGATTTAATTTAGCGGCATCTATTGCTTTCTTTATAGTACTAGAAACTTCTTTACCTTTACAAACCGCTAATCCGACATATCCATCACTATTACCAACAACACAAAGTACGTTAAATCTTACACGGCGACCAGAATCGGTCATTCTTTGAATCATATTTACGCCTAGAACATCATCAGTTAAATCCGGAAGTAATGCATCAACGATTTCAACTTCACGGATAGGAAAGCCAGTTTCAATTGCCTCTTCGTATGTTAGAATTTGCCCCTCTCTAACCATTTTACCTAATCTCGTCCTAGGGACCCATGTCCTCAATCCTGCTAATGGATCGGGTCCACGACGCCTTTGCACAGGCTCTTCGGATTCTTGAGGATATAATGCCATAGTTAGTCCAGGGGCTAATACTACTACCTTTTCAATAATTTCTTCGGTTTCTTCGCTCATTTATTTGCCCCCTCTATGGCCTTCTTAGTGGCCTTTACAGATTTTGCTAATGACTCGTCAATGTGTGCCCCATTTATTCTATCTTCATGTGGGAGAACTGAGTCACCATGTGGAATTTCAAGGCCACCATCTATCATCCCCTTTAGCGCTGCAAATACTCTGCTACCAGGTGAAGAAGCAGCTAAACCGATGTCCAAAATTGCTTCTGTGTGTCCAGCAGATAATGCGTTCTTTGCTAGTGCCAGTCCAACTAAGTATGTAGCAGGAATGGATTTTCTCGATGCCTCTGATGGCCATTTATAATTGTCCACTAAATTTTGACCAGTCACAGAAGAAATTATTTTGTCCCCACCGGTTCCAAATTCTACTAATTGACATGTAACCTGGGTATTGGAAACACGAACGACGGCCCTGAGGACATTACCACGTAATAGTTTCATTCTCCTCCTATAATCAGTCTGACCATTTCGACGTCTCTTGAATCTTAATCTTTGATTCTTACCATGTGCCATTATTGTTCACCTCCAAATGAAATTCCATCTAGTTCCATGTTCCTTTTCATATCAGCAATTGAGCGATAAGATCCACCTTTGGCTTTGCGATAATAATATCTATATTTTGAGGCTGTAATAGTATCATCTTCTCTAAATTCTTTGAGTACCCTTCTTTGAGATCGGATAATCCGCATCCAACGCTCTTTCTTTGGTGCCCTAGCATTTGCTGTACCTTTTCTAGATCCTTGGCCTTTACGCCTACCCTTTGCCTTTTGACCAGCAACTTTACGCGCTCTAGATCGACTAATTCCGACTATTGGTTTTGCTTTAATTATTCCATCTTCGATTAATTGCCTAACATCATCTTTTTGTACTGCACTAGTAACTTCATCAAGGTAATCTGGATGAATCCAAACGCGATGAATCCCTACAATTCTACCTTCTTTTTTAGATAGAATATCAGCAGCCATTCTCTTTTGATTAGTAACCATCATTGAAGATCACCTCGGGGACTAATGTTGCGTCGATTTAAGATCCTAACTCCAAGGTCATCTGCGCGTGCGTGAATGGCCATACGTTTTCTATTTCCTACCGTAGAGCCTATTCTGATAGCTTGTAATTCAGGATTTAATGAATCCATATCTCCAATTTGATGTACCAAAACTTCTTCAAATCCTGATGAATGAAGACCGCGAACAGCTGCTATCTTACCAAAACCAATTCTTGCCATAGGAGACCTATACTTCATATTAAGACGTTGCTTTGATTGGTATCCTTTTGGTTTTCTCCAGCCAGAATGTGATAATCTCTTGTATCTGAACCATTCTTGACGACGGAAAGCAGGTTGTTTTTTCTTTTGCATGGATCTAATTTTTAAATTTGTTTTAGTATCGTCATCCAAAACAGGTTTTTGCCTAGCAGTATGAACTCCGTCAAAGTCTTCATAGAAGTTATCATCTTCTTCAAAGAAATCTTCGGACTTATCATCATTTTCTTCATCGCTATCGGAGTCAGGAGTAACGGCATCCGTAGAATTTTCATTGGTATCCTCATTAGTAATTTCATCAGATGTCGGATTTTCATTAGAATCAATATTAGAATTAATTTCAGATAATCGATTAATTAAATCAGATTTTTTTCCCGATACAGGTAGATTATTTTCACGCAGTAAGTCTTTCAACTGTGCGACAGTCATGTTATCATATTCCATTCTTAAATCCTCCTTATGCACCCTTAGAAGTTATATATATTCCGTCTTGGAACACTCTTCTATCTCTGTTCTTGATTCTGCATGATCTTTCGATATTTGCTGCAGTCTGGCCAACTTTTTCTTTGTCTATCCCCTTAACTACTACATCTGTTTTATTTGAAATTTTAACTTCCACGTCTGACGGTGACCATGGCAGTTTAGCGACCCTGGGCACCTTTTCACCAAATAAGTTATTCACAGTCATTTTATTCCCTGAGACCTTTAACGTCATTGGGAAATGGCTGTATACAGCTTTTAGATGGTACTCGAAACCTGTATCTACTCCATTAACCATATTTTTGATGTGAGCGGCCCAAGTACCAGATAATGCTTTTTCAGACCTTCTGGGTAAATTACAGAATACGATTACCTCATCATCTGAAATTCTTATTTCAATTTTAGTGTGTATGAATTCCCTAGAAAGAGAATTGCTTCCTTTGGAAATAGACAGCATAGAATTAGCCATAGTAGCTTTTACTCCACCTATCAATGATATTTTATGTGAGATATGATCAATTGTTACCATTATTATTCCTCCTAATAGATGTAAGCGAGTAAACGCCCGCCGACTCTCTCCTTCTTTGCATCATAATGATTCATAATTCCTTGATTTGTAGTCATAATAAGTAATCCAAAATCTCTTGCAGGCAAGTATCTTGATTCCCACTTATCATAATCTAATCTTTGAACAGAATATCTAGGTTTGATAACTCCGCATCGATTGATTGCTCCAATTAATTCTATTCGGAAACCACCGCCTCTTCCATTTTCAATTAGCTCATATTCTCCAATATATCCTGATTTTTGCATAATAGATAACATGCTATCTAATAGTTTACTGGCGGGATTAACAGATACCTCATAATGGCCTGCTTGCTCTGCATTGTATATACGCGTAAAAGCGTCACTTAGGGGGTCAAATTGCATTCTTACATCACCTCATGAATATTTCTTAAATCCTATATTTGTTGCTACATCGCGAAAACATTGACGACACAGGTGTAATCCATGTCGGCGAATAAGTCCACGGCGGCGGCCGCATCTGCGGCAGCCATTTGTTCTGCCTATTTCTTCTCCGTGATCTCTTGCCATAAAATCACTCCTCCACTATTGATAATCCAAACTTTTCAGTAAACCATGCTTTTGATTCTTCTCTAAAAACACGGTGACTATTCGATACTTTTGAACTTCGTTGGCGACGGTGCTTAATTCTGTGACCTGGTCGCTCCAATAAAATATTCACATCCATTCCAAATATTCCGATTTCAGGATCATATTTTTGATCAGGGAAATCGGTATAGTCTGAAATTCCAAATGATAGATTTCCTTGATTATCAAAATTGTATGCAGGCAGAGTATTTTCTCTGACCCAAAAAGCATCCTTCAGGAAAGAATTTATTTTATCTTCGCCACGTATTGTTACTTTGCATCCTATGGGTGCACCCTCACGGGTCCCTAAATCCCTATTAGTTTGTGTTGAAAGGGTTCTGACCGGTATTTGGCCTGTTAATATCTCTAATACCTTTTCTGCTAACTGTAATCTTTGACCAGCTTCGCCTACACCGATGTTAACTGTAACTTTACTTGCCCTAGGCGCAAGCATAGGATTCTTTACTTCAGACATTATTCATCCTCCAGAGGTAAATCTGATTCATTACCAATAATGAACACATATTCAGAAACTGTAAGAAAATCATCAAAACTAGTCTCATTTGGTTTGGAAGATCTTTTGATAGAGAAATCAGTTATTTTAGCAGTTTCTCCAATGTGATTTCCACCAATTAAATATGCAAGTGAATCTTTCTCCATAGGTAGATGAGTTAGAATTTTTTGTTCTGGTAGCGAAATTACAATTGAGTCCCCAGTATTGTATTGGGACGTTGAATCTAATAGAATATTCCTTCCATCATGCAGGTGAAGTTGAGTTACTCCTCCCTTTATTGTTGTTTTTCCGGTCACCATGCATATCTTAGATTTAGCAGATTTTTCTGAAATGATTCGGTAACGTAATTTTCCATTGGTATCTAATATACAACGATAATTGATCCCATCAATCGTTAAAACATCCATTAATCCTACACCTCTTGCAGAATCGGTTTCTATTCTTCCATCAACTAATATTTTCCTAGAGTGGAGAATCTTCTTTGCTTCACGTTTAGTATGCGCAATTGCTAAGACATCCCTGAGAATCAAGGTAAGAGGCATGCAATTTTCTATGCTATGACCGCTAGGATTAGGTTTTTGAACCCATATACTTGTTTTCCTTGGTAAAGGCCAACTGCGAGGCATCATTAATCTCTTTATGTGGCTGCTACTCATTTTATTCGCCCTCCGTTAATGATCTTTCAGTAATTCTCTTAATCCTTAAAGGATCTCCTTCATATAATTTTGTTACGATTAAATTGGATGGCCTTATTGGAACTGCTTCTTCTTTACCATCAGCAGTGTTTTGTGTCATTCCTTCGACATATACACGATCATTTTTGGCATCTATTTCAACTACTTTAGATTTGATGCCTGCCCTTCCTCTAGCTTGACCTAATCTTTTGCCCCTTGATTCTGCTTTAATGCTATTTGGATTACTAAAGTCACCTCTAAGAATTTCTACTTCGTCTCCTACCCTAACAGTTACTGTGCGAACATAGATTAATTCTGGATCTTCACTTACCAATCTTGCCCTTATCCTCTTACGTTTTGTATGTAATGGAGATTTAAGTTGCTCCTGACGTTGCTTTCCTGCTTTCTTACTTGCCATATCATCCCACCTCATACAATTTGTTTAGCCGTTGCGGCTATTCTTGGCCACCTTTCAGCAGCTTCTCGGCTAACAGGGCCTTTTATGTCAGAACCTTGTAAGTCGCCTTTCTCATTAACTAATACACAAGCATTATCTTCAAATCTTGCCCATGTTCCATCTACTCTCCTAAAAGGCCTTGTTTGCCTTATGATTATTGCATTGAAAATTTGACGGCGGGTTTCTGGAGTTCCCCTTTTAACTGTAACTTTTATCATATCGCCTACTCCAGCAGCGGGATATCTACTAGCTACACCACCTTTTTTTGGGACGTTGATTAGCTGTACAATCTTGGCACCAGTGTTATCGACACAATCTATCTTTGCAGCCGTAGGTAAACCTGCAGTTACTTTGCCAGCTATTCCCTTCATTTTGATGCCTCCATATCTATGACACAGAATTTAATTGTTTTAGATAAAGGCCTACATTCCATTATTCTAACCTTATCGCCAGGATTTAATTCCCCTATGCATGACGGGAGGTGAGCAGAATAGCGTCTTGTACGTTTTTCATATCTCTCATACTTTGTCATATAACGTTGCATTCTACGTTCAACAACAATTGCATTTTGCATTGAGGATGTAGAAACTATTCCTTCTATTATTTGTCCCCTTACTCTTAAATTTCCATAGAATGGACAATTCATATTCCCATCCCATTCCCCTTGAGGGGAGTTTACATCTACTCCTATATCTCTCATCTTAATTTCTCCTATATTTTCGATTAATTCTATCTTCTGGCCTTTGAGAAACAGATAAACCATCTATTTCTTCGTTATCATCTATTGTAAATTTAATTACATTTTTAGCTAAGTTTAATTCTTTATTATCGGAATGTATAGAAATAGTTCTTTTTGTCTCATTTAGAACTGTACCTGAAATTCCAATTAAAGTGGAGTCACAAGAATCAGTGACATATAAGTTCCTAGAAATCCAAGGTAAGTTTATGATATTAGTCAATTACCTCACCTCCACTTGATAGCCATTCTGTTCGAGTACTTTGGAGGCTCGTTTCTTATGATCTCCTTGTAATTCAATGGTCCTATCTTTGACAGTTCCACCACTGGCGCATGCACCCTTCAGTATTTTAGCAAGTTGACTGATATCGATAGCGGTATCATCGATACCTTCAATCATAGTTACCATTTTTCCATACCTCCTTCTTACTACTGATATTACTGCTTTTTGTTGTTCCTTTGCTATTTCTTGACATATACACAATTCATCAGGTAGTCCGCAAAGATTACATATACCTGCCATTTATTTCTACTCCTTAGTCCCCTGATTAATTTTAGTAATTAATCTGGCTATTGATCGACGAGTTTGTTTGTAAGCCCCAGCATCTGCTGAAGATCCTCCAAGGGCTTGTTGAGCACGTAATTGTAATAATTCTTCTTTTAATTCTAACAGACGACGTTCTCGTTGTTCCAGATTCATAGAATCTATGTCCCTAGACTTGACGTGACTCATCATTCTTCCTCCTTAGGTAGAATATTTGATACGACGTTGGAATCAAATTGATCATCAGTTAATATTTCAGGTTTAATCATAGCAATTTCTTCTAGAGCTGGGAGTCCTACTTCATGACGTTCAAATACAGTGACTTCATGAGGTAATTTGACTCCTTTTCTCATTATTCTGACAGTACAGCCAATAGTACCAAGTTTCTTAACCGCAGTTGAGAAACCTGTATCCATAAATTCAAGAGCTGTTTCTCCGCAAAATTTGATGTGACCTTGTTGGAATTTTTCTACTCTGTGCCTTGCTCCTGTTATTTTACCACTTAATATAACTAAGCAACCTCTTGCGCCTGCATCCATTATATTTTGAGCCGTACTATGTCCTGCTCTTCTGAAAAACCATCCTCTTTCTAAAGAACTAGCCAGTCTACTAGCCATTACTTGAGCATTTAATCTAGATTCTTCAATCTCATCAACTTCTAATTGAGGTTCGTGAATATTGAAATCTTCTTGTAGTCGGCGTTGTAATTCATGAATTACTTTACCTCTTCGGCCGATAACTCTTCCAACTTGTTCCGCCTTTAATGTCACTTTTGTTCCTTCGGGAGTCCTATTGAAGGTTAATCCTCCAAATCCTGCTCTCTCTGTTTCTTTTAGTAAGTATTCTCGAACTAATTGACGCTCAACATTACGGTTGAGAATTGTACGAATAGTATTTTGCCTCATAATTTCACCTCAGAAGTCATCCTCTTCTTCATCTTCGCCAAAGTATTCCAGGAATACTTCCAGATTTACTTGATAGTGGTTACTTGGAGTAGCACGTCCTTGCGCCCTAGGCCTCCAATTTGTTGCTATTTGGCCCCTATGGGCTGCTATGTGAGTTATTACCATATCATCAGGCTCAATTGTATCATATCTTTGGCTTGCATTATCCATTGCACTAGAAATTAATTTTACGAATTCTTTAGAAGCTTTGTTCGGGTACGCTCCTGGGCCAATTTTTCCTTTCCTATGGCCTGCCATAGTATTTCCACCCCTACCTTTTCTAGATCTACGAGTATACGGAATTGCTTTCTTCTTATTGATTACATCATCCAAATAGATTAAGGCACTTGCAGCATTCATTCCTCTAAGTGCTTTAGCTACATGGTAGCAGTGCTTGTGATGAACATTGACATTAACTGCCCTAGCAGTTGAAAGGTAAGACCCCTCTAACAATTGAGTGTATCCGGATTGTGATTTACCTACTTCTCGACTCATTTTAATTCCTCACTTTAGGGATACGTGCTGTGACGATCGGGTAGCACCAACACCCGGTCCTGTATGTGTAACTGAAGCCCTAGTTCTTGCAAATTCACCCAGAGCGTGACCGATCATTTCAGGAATTATTTCTACATTTATGAAAGATCTACCATCATGAATTCCCATATTTGTACCGACCATCTCGGGTAGAACATACATGCCCCTACAATGAGTTTTTACTATTTTATCTCCATCATTTTCTCTAATTTTCATTAAAAGCTTTTCACATTCAGGATTTAGTCCTCTTGCGAGAGATCTTTTTGCCCGTGATGGCATTAAAGTTGCTATACAAGGAGACTCTTGATCGTCTTCAGGAGGATATAGTGGCATTTCCAATAATTCTGCTAGAGTGTAACCCCTCCATAGGAATTCTTTTTTCCTACGTTCACTAATCTTTGATCTTCGCTTTCTAGCTTGACGTCTTGCTAGTTTAGGGGACCGGAACATTTTCTTGGATTTTCTTGCCATAACTAATCTACTCCTTTCTTCTTCCTCTACCTGTTCTGCTTGGTGCTATATTACCAACTTTCATTCCAGGTGGTGAATTTCTACTTACAGAGTTTGGACCGTGAACTGCTTGATGGTTTCCTCCACCATGAGGGTGATCTACTGGGTTCATAGCGACCCCGCTAACAGTTGGATATAATTTTCCTCTTGCTTTTGCCCTATGGTGTGCTGCACCAGCTTTCATTAAGGGCTTATCAGTTCTACCGTGGCCACCTAAAATTCCAATCGTAGCGCGGCATTTAGAGTGTAGTTCCTTGAGTTTGCCACTGGGTAATCTTACTCTTACAGTATCTTCCATACGTGTTTCCAATATAGCTGAATTACCTCCAGATTTTGCAAACTTACCTCCATCTCCTGGCCTTAATTCAACATTACAGACCGGAGTCCCTTCAGGTATCCTATCCAAGGTAGTTACATTGCCTGGCCTTAATGTTACATTTTCACCAAATGCAATGTTTTGACCAACAGAAGTTCCTTCAGGGGCAGCAAAATGTCCTATTGTTCCATCTTCAAACTTTAATTTAGCCAATGGTGCTGTGTGGGCTGGACTATGAATCAAATCTATGATTGTAGCGACCTCATCTGTTTTACGTGGTAATTTATTGAAAGCAGGGAAGCGATGCGAATTAACTCTATTCTTCGGACTTGAACCTCTGCGTTGTGAACGTGTTCTTTTACCCATTATATCACCTCATTAATTAAAACGCGCCCAACTTTAGCGCGGCTTCTTCTGCATCATAACCTTCTGCTAATCTTATACTAGCATGTTTACCTGATCTAGTAATTTTAGTATTAACTTTATCAACTTTGACATCCAATAGTTTTTCAATAGCAGCCCTTATTTGAGGCTTTGTAGCCTCTCTTCTGACTATGAATTCAATCCTGTTATTATTTTCTCTATACTTGCCATCAAAATCAGCGACCCTTCTGGCTTCTAGAGTTTTTTCCGTAATCCAAGGCATTAAAATTATACTATAAGGGTCAACCATTTTAATCACTCCAATGCTTCTATTGCTGACCTAGTCCAAACTGTTAATCTGCCTAAATCTCCACCTGGTGCAAGATCTTCTGCACATAGATCTTTAGCAGATACTACATCTACACCAGGTACATTTTTTGCTGCCTTGTGTAATCCATCTTTCTTTGAAACGACGAGTAAAATGCTCTTAGGAGTTCTGTATTTACGACTTCTCATTGTTGCTTTTCCAGCCCTTATCTTGCGACCATCTTTAGCACGTGTCAAATCTGCTCCTAATCCTAAACCTTCCATCATTGCGATAAATTTACGAGTAGCATATTGAAGAGGTAAAGATTCTAAATCATATTTTTCTTCTGAACCATTTCTTGATTCAACATAATCATCTATTACAATTGGGAATCTCAAATTTTCATTAAAATGATGGCCTCTAGAAGAAACCATGCCAACATCAGTGGTTGCACTTATGGCAGAGTTCCTTGCTAATGTTTTTTGTTTAGAATTAAGTTTTTGGGACCAATCTTTAGCTACCATAGGCCCATGTGCCCTCCTTCCTCCCCTTGTATGAGGATTTTGAGCAGCGGTTCTTTGACCGGTCTTTCTCATAATTCTGGATACTCCTCGGCCTTTGCCCCACCACTCCACGGAATGTTTCATACCAGGTTGAGGAGCTCTTTTTCCATCATGTTCCCTGTGCCCATAGGGTTGTCTCCTATTAGCCCTAGACGCATGGACAGCGGATTTTACTAGGTCTAAACGGATTTCAGATTCAAATACTTCTGGAAGAGATATATTTTTTCCATCTTTGGTGTCTACTTCATATGTTTCTGCCAATAAACCTGCATCCAATTCTTCTTGGACAACTGAGTTAAGTAGATTGTAGGTCTTAATCTTCAATATAATCACACACCCTGCTTGCTCGAAGTACTAAGATATGTTATCTCAACTTCAGACTTAGTATTTTTTGGACGAATAGGGTCTCTGAATCTTAACATTCTTTTAGCTGGACCTGGAAGGCTACCTTGGAATACGACATAAGGATTTCTAACTTCCCCATAATGCAAGAACCCACCTGCTGGAGTAACCTCAGATTCTTCTGGATTAGAGATTCTTAATATCCTTTTATTTAATTCGGTCCTCTTATGATATCCTACTTGTCCTGCTTGCCTGATAGTTTTCCTAACGTATGCAGTACCGAAGTCTCCCATATTTCCGCCTTGCCTTCGACGTTTACTGTTTTTATGACTTAGTAATTTTATTCCCCATCTTTTTATCGATCCTTGCCAACCTTTTCCTTTGGTAACTCCGACTACATCTATCTCTTGGCCAACTTTGAATACATCATCAATACTGATAAAATCTCCAAGGCGATTTTTAGCCCACTCTAGGCGAGAAGCTTCATCCCCGCCAACTAATCCTACTTCCATGATCTCGGGTATTTTTGTTGGTATACTTCTAACTAGTTTAGGTTGTGTTGCTACAATTAACCTAACTTCACATAAATTGTAAGATTTTAAAGCCTCAAATGATTCTTCAATATTTTCTTTCTTCCTTATCGGAATTCTGCCACCTCTTTTTTCAGGCTTAATTCCTTCATCTTCACCATTTTTGGCCTTTGTGTCATTTGCTAATCTAGGCATAAGCCCATCCGGAGAAGATTCGGATAAATCTGCCCATACTTCGCCGGCAGTTTGCATGCCATATGGAGTGTTAGCGTAGCCCCTTACTGCAAGAACTTTCATTGGTGGCGCCTCTACAACTGTAACTGCTTTTCTAATTTCTTGGCCGGCGGATGTAGAGTTAGGATTATTGTCGCGCATCATTATATGAGTCATACCGGCTTTCCATCCCGAGAATCCCTGAATTCTTATTTCAGAAGATTCTTGTTCCGGCCATGATGAGATACGAGGAAACTGACGAACCGCACGTTTCCTAGGGCTATAGCCCATACTACCTCTGCGCGGTTTACTCTTATCTGCCATTTTGCATTTCTCCTATTAAATTCCGTTTTTTGCCGTAAACGGCAACAAAGGGCCCAAAACGCTAAGGAGATACCGTGGCACCGATGTTGATTTTACGATTGTAAAAACAACATTTGGGTTGTTAAACAGAGCCCTAGGTGTCTGGTATCTCACGTTGTGAGCGGCCTTCCGACTAACATACCCTATTTGAACGAATCGGGATAGTAACAATCTCATCCCATGGAACTCAAGTATCAAAATTGTGTCAACCATTTTGAACTATGTCCGCTAACGAACTATACATGCCACCCATGGTAACCCATGTTAACTTGTCTGAAAAGACAGTTGAGGCACGAGCATATCAATTGGAAGCATTAAACGAAATTCTAACTAATTCGATGATGTTAGTACTACCAACTGCTGCAGGTAAAACTGCTGTAGCATGGATGGCTACAGCTGAAAAATTAACTAAAGACGATGGTTGGATCCTAATGATTGCACCAACTGTTGCTCTCGTCAATCAACATCTACAGGGAATGATTAAAATGATTGAGAGTAATGGTCACCCTCCTATCTCAATAACCGGTCAAAACCCTAAAAAAACACGGTTAAAATTGTGGCAATCATCCCGTATCATAATTGCGACTCCCCAAGTTGCTAGAAATGACATAAAAAATGGAATTTTAGATATTTCTAATTGTTCAATGATGATTATAGATGAAGCACATCATTCCACTGGTAATCATGCCATGGCAGAATTAGGTGAAATGTATAATTCTAATTCTGATTATGGATTGATTCTTGCTATGACTGCGAGCCCTGGGCATACAATTTCTAAAGTGGCAGAGATTTGTACAAGGTTATCAATTAATAGAATTCACCTTAGATCCTCCGAAGATTATATGTTAACAGGATATTTATCCAATTTAGAAATTCAGGAAATTAAAGTTGTAGTTCCCGAAGAGATCCATAATATGGCTAATCCATTAAAAATTTGGCAACAAGGAATTGTTGATCAGGAAAGGCGTAAGGGAAGATATGTCCTGCCTGGAGAAATTAATCATATTGGATTAACTACGGCTATGGAAAGAGCGCAGGCCGCCATTACAAGAGGAGATAAGACAGCATTTATTTCAGTTTCTCAAATTGCGATTGCAATGCGATTACATCATTTGATAAATCACCTAATGTGTCAAGGAACAGCAGCTTCTGGTGAATTTTTAAATAGAATGGAAATGAACTTAGACAATAAATCTATTCGAATGTTTATGAGAGATTTGAGAATTCAAAATTTAATTAATAATATTCAACAAAGGGATGAAGTTCACTCGAAGATTAGTGCAGTAAGACGGTTAGTGAGAGAAAGATTACGAAGAAATTCTAATAGCAGAATAATTATTTTCGCAAACTATCGGGATACCATAAAGGTACTTGAAGTTGCTTTAAATGATTTAAAGGGTGCTAGGGCAATTAAATTTGTTGGACAATCAAAAAGAATTGGAGAAGAAGGTATGAATCCCAAAAAACAAATTGAGAAATTAGAGGAGTTCAAAAATGGAAATTCTAATATATTACTTTCGACCTCAGTCGGAGAAGAAGGATTAGATATCCCTAGTGCGGATTTAGTAATATTTTATGAACCTGTTTCTAGTGAAACTAGAACCATTCAAAGAAGAGGTCGGACTGGGAGACATAGAGAAGGAGAAGTGATAGTTTTAGTGGCGGAAGGGACCAGAGATGAAGGCGCTAGCATAGCTGCATTAAGAAGAGAAAACAATATGAAGAAGGCTGTTCAAAGAGTTAAGCGCACTCTTCCAAATTTAAAGAATATAGATAGGGCAAAATTAGATAATTTTTCGATAATTGATTCAGATGTTGTTATGACTCCGGAAGAATTTATTGAACGTGAAAAGGCCATACGGCAACCAAAAGTCTCTAAATTTGATCAAACCAAATTGAATTCAAGGCCCAATGAAAGGAAAATAATTAATTTCAAATCAAGGGAACAAAAGGAACTTAACGACTATTAAATCATTTAATTGCCAATGACTGATATTCTTGTTCGTAGTTGAGCCAATCGTGTATTATGATGCCCAAATGCAAAATCAATCATTTCCGTCAAGTGCATTATTGGGATATTGATTGGTCTTTCTACTATTCTAGATGCTTTTCCTTGATATATGTCCATTATTGTATGAGATAAATTACATGCGCTCACTATTAATTGTGCCCCTTCATCTTTTGCATCCAAAATCACATTAGCAGATTGAAGTAATACTGTGGGTTCTTCAGAAAGTAATCCCGGAACTCCAACACTCTTAGTTCGGCTACCCCATTCAACAGGTATCCCCCCTATTGATTGAATTAACTTTTCCAGATATGATGGGTCGTAAACATCATCATCGCCGCACATGCCACTTTGTTGCATATTCGGACCATAGTAACCTGCTATCATAAAATTTAAGGGATTTTTAACTTTTAATTCTATTTTTTCCAATCCGATTTCATCGACTAGTACGTGGAGTAAATGGTGAACTTTGACGACGCCATTGAATTTTAAACCGCAGGTTTTCATCAAAGTAGAGTTAATTTCTGCCAATAAAATATTATTTCCCTTTAGAGTTTGTAAATCTTCGTTCAAGTTTCCTGCAGTGGCAGCACAAGGAGTCATGATGTCAAGCCCTAAAGATTCAGCCATTGCGAATGTACGGGCATTTAGTGTTAATTGGAGCCTATTATTTGCTTGCCTCATAATTCCAGCGCCGCAACTGGTTGCACCTTCTAAAATAGTTAATTCGATTCCTAATGATTTTGCTATTGGCATCATAGTATCATTCACTTCAGGAGCACTGCTATGTGAAACATTACCTGGATGGTAAGCATATTTCAATGGCATTAAAATCTTCCATCCAGTTCATTAAAAATTGCGATAACTTCATGATGATTATTTATTGATGAATTGAATTGTTTTGGCATTTTACCTATTCCTGCCGGAGGTAAAACCATGCCGAGGCCATCATTGATCATATTTCCACCAGTTCGAGTGAATCCGAGTAACATTCTTGCAGTCACTCCTGAGAATAGATTACTAAGAAGTCCCAGTGGCCCCAAAACTTGCCTGAATAATACTGTATCATTGACCTTGCCACTACTCTTTATTGACCATGTATACCACCATACATGCTTACCATGCCTTCCAGTAAATGATGATTGACTTAGTGCCAAAGTTCTAGCATCCAATAAAGCATCGGAAATTGATAGATTATTAGATTCCTGACGCCTAATCGAAGATAAATCTGTTTCTGAGTTAATTCCTTGGCTTGATCCTATATATTTATCAATTTCATTCTTCTTAGTTTTTGAAATCCTTGGATCGTTCCGTCTTGCCCATGCAGACACTATATTTGATGGACCAACATATGATTCAGAGAATGGCGTAGCGTCTGAGCTGGCATGTAAGAGAATTGAGCTCTGAAAGTCTTTTATCGAATGTAAGTATGATGCTTCTGATTGGCTCATTATCCCAATGGCACCCTGGGAAGTATTTTTTCCTTCTCTTGTAGCAGAAATCATCCAAGGTTCACTAATTTCTCTAGCTCTCTCAAGGGCCCATGTGTCGACCAATAGATCACGAATAACAGTAAAACATGGAAGAGGTTCAATTCTTAAAGTTAATTTTCCTATTTGGGAGGAATATATTGAGTCTAAACATATAGTTCCAGGGAGTATTAGTCGGCCATTTATAGAAATTGCAGTATTGGGATCATCGGCAACTCCATCTCTGAAAGTCAAGGTCCCATCATGCGTGCTTTTGATAGATCTGAGAACTTCTAGAACAGACATATTTCCAGGTAAAGAACACAACCAAGTATCTTTACCAGTGGAGTTTGTTTGGGGATCGTATCTAAATATAGACACTTCAACTTGCAATTTTTCAGAAATTAAAGAGGGGATGGCAAAGCCGTCATCACCTGAAGCGCCAACTGTATCAGCCCCAGATACGAATTGTTTAATCGAATTTAATTTCGATTCATGAAAATTACCAGTTTCGTCAACTGCTGCCATGGAAGTCAGGGCATTAAAAGTCCATTCACTAGCTAATGATTCATAATCGACGTCGCAATCAACTCTTGTTACCAATCTATTTGCCCCTAACTCATCAAATCTAATATCCCAATCTTTTCCTGATTGACAAAATAAATCATAACTTGAGTCACCCAATGAGAGTACTGAATAATTGGTTTTATTGAGCTTAGGCGCTGCGTCATCGCTTGCAGATTTCCACAACTCTTCTGCATTATCTGGCATTTCTCCCTCGCCCCAAGTCGAGCAAACAATCAGTACGCGTTTATGATTAGTAAGAGTATTAAAATCAAGGCCATCCATATCATAAACTTTACCATTGAGACCATATTTTGTAGCTTCCTTTACTATTTTTGATGCTAACTCTTCAGAGTTACCAGATTGTGAGCCGAAAAGAACAGAAAGTTCCCTGTCTCCATTATTGAGAAAATCTTCGATATTATCTGACGCCATGACATTTAATTTTTCAGATACAGAATTATTAATTATATCAGAATTTTTGGCAATTTCATTATCAGTAGTTACAATTTCGATATCAGACTTGACATTGATTTCGCTCATTTTTTGAATACTTTGTTCCATCCACATTTTAGCAGGTTCTTCAAAATCGACATCACAATCTACACGGGGGTGAATTCGATTGGCCCCTTTTGTTTCGAACCAATTATCCCATTCCTTACCAGATTCACAGAATAAGTCATAAGATGAATCTCCAAGTGCTAATACTGAAAAGTTGATATTATTTAGTGAGGTGATATCTGCAGAGTTGACTGCTTCCCAGAGATCTTCAGCATTGTCAGGTTGCTCTCCGTCGCCCCAAGTGCTGCAGCAAATCAAAATTCTTGTTTGAGAGGTTATATCGGAAACTGTGACTTCATCCATGGCCCTAACTGTTGGATTTAGATTATTTTTGGAAGAAAATTTTCCGGCATTTATAGCAATTTCTTCTGAATTGCCAGACTGTGAACCATATAAAATAAGTAATGACCTTGCATCCGACATAATATCACCTAAAGTGCTCTATATCTGTTCCACACGTAACCGATTATTATAACTCTCGTTTTTATTTTTCATAAAAATGATAGAAGCGTAGACTATTACATTCCCATTCCATCAAAATCACCGGCATCCATAGGGCCGGAACTCTTACTAGAGATTACATCATCAATCCTCAAAATCATTACAGCTGTTTCCGAAGCACTTTGAATTGCCTGTTCAACTACTCTACTTGGTTCGAAAACATTTGCTTTTTTCATATCGGCAACGCCTCCATCATACACATTTACTCCAAATGTCGATTTACCTTCTGAGTGAGCTTTTCTGATATCTATAATGGTATTAACCGGATCTAAACCAGCATTTTCTGCAAGAGTCCTAGGTATTACTTCCAATGCTCCTGAAAAAGCCTCTATGGCCATTTGTTCTCTGCCCCCAATTCCTTCAGCATACGAACGTAAATCTCTACTTATTGCAGCGAGAACTGATCCTCCACCAGTAAGAATTGCACCATCTTCATGTGCAACTGCTACAACTCCTATGGCATCATCAAATGCTCTACGAATTTCATCAACGACGTGTTCTGTTCCTCCTCTCAAAAGTACTGAGACACTTTTTGCCTCAGGGCATCCAGTAACAAAGACCATATCTGAATCTCCTATTTTCTTTTCTTCCACTTTAGCAGCGGATCCCAAATCAGTTGAAGAAAGGTCATCGACGTTAGTTACTATTTTACCCCCGGTTGCTTTTGATAGGGCCTCCATATCGCTTTTCTTGGCCCTTCTAATTGCAAAAATTCCTGACTTCGCCATATAATGCTGAGCCAAATCATCTATTCCTTTTTGACAGATGACTACATTGGCCCCAGAGTTAATTATTTTCTCAACTAGAGATTTGAGATAATTTTCTTCTTCATCCAGAAATTGAGACAACATATTCGGATCTGTAATTTGTATTTTTGCATCAACTTCGGTTTTCTTAACTTCTATTGCAGAATTTATTAGTGCAATTTTAGAATTGGAAACTAATTTGGGCATACCGCTATGAACGCGTTCTTTGTCCATAATTATGCCATCTATTAACGAACTATCGCGTATTGAACCTCCTTGTTTCTTCTCTACTTTGACATCATTTAGATCTACGACATTTTCTCCCTCTACTACTTGTGCTACTGCTAGTACTGCCCTAACGCTAATATCAGCTAAAAATTCCTTTACAGCACCGGCACTTTTTCCGGTCAATGCAGTTTTAGCGACCTCTTCTAATGCAGAAGGAGTAACGGAAATGGCATGTGCATCGATTATTTCAGCAGCTTTATCTGCTGCCAATCTAAATCCTTCACATATAACTGTAGGATGGACGTTCTGTTCTACTAAATCTTCACTTCTCTTGAGTAATTCTCCTGCTATTACAACCGCACTCGTCGTACCATCATAGCAATGTTGTTCTTGAGTTTTTGCAATTTCTATAATCATCTTAGCTGCCGGATGTTCGATATCCATTTCTTTTAGAATTGTCGCCCCATCATTTGTGATTACGACATCTCCCATGCTGTCAACTAACATTTTATCCATTCCTTTTGGGCCCAGAGTAGAGCGTACAGCATCTGCAACTGCCTTAGCAGCAGCGATATTGTTACTCTGAGCAGTTTTCCCGCTAGTTCTTTGTGTGCCTTCTTTCATTATGAAAATTGGTTGTTGTCCATTGTACATTGAAAATCACTTCCATTAATTGAGTAGTCATGGCACCATACTAGTGGTCATAAGTCCTCGCACACGATGGCCTAAAAAAAGAAATGAGTTTATTCCAAGTTTCTTTCATCTAGCCATTTTTGACCATAGTGATTCCATTGCTCTAAAGACCAGCCAGCAGGTAATCCTGATTCAGGAATTGGGGGGTAATCATTAGTTTCTAGATTTTCTAAAATTGAAAGGTCCGGTGATAGTTGCTTGAATATTTCCTCCGAGCCTCCGAACATAGAATTAGCAATCATATCTGCAGAAGGTAATGGTATTTTCGTACTAGTTTCATCATCCCATGCATCCATAGTCATATTATAGCCATCTAATGTAGAAATTTCTTCTAAAGGTGAATTAGCTTTTCTAACAATTCTGAATGTCATGACGGATACACCAAGGAATACCACTGTACCAATGATGATTAAGACAATATTGCCAGTAATCCAAACATAATCTCCTGCATCAGGCCCTGCCTCTAAGGGCACTGGTTTGGTCAATGATATCGTAGTTGTTCGTTTCGAAACATCTAATTCACTGGTTACCACTAGCGTGACTTCGAAATCAACTTGATCCTTATTCAAATTTTCTAGATCCTCTTCTCTAACATCCAAGAAAATAGTTACTGTCCTTGATTCTCCAGCTTTAAGAACGAAATCCCTGTCCTCTTCATCAACCCTAGCGCTATATACTGTATATTGATTTTCGAGTTCAACTTCAGCACGTATTTGTTGATCATCCGTAGGGTGCATGCTCAATATAGTATATTCTAATGAGTAAGATTCGCCCGACTCGGTTATTGACATTGCGTCTGATGAAATTGGAGGAGAAAGCGCTCGTAGCCAACCAACAGTTCCAACATTAAACAGAGCTTGCCCATTTCCAGATGCATCACCTCCTGCCTTAGAAGATTCGACGCTACTTGCACCTAGAGTGATAGTCCGTGTCCCATCTGCGTCCTCGCCAAATGAATAACTGACAGATAAATTATATGATGACCCTGGAGATATATATGGGGTCCTTCCCTCATTTAATCCCTGTGCAGAAGTAAAAACATCTGATGTATGCAAGAATGAAATGTCAAAAGAGTCTGCAACATTCCCACGATTCCATATTTCCCATCTTAAAGTCCTGTCATCACTACCTGCACTAAATATTTCTTCAGTCATATCCAAATCCGGAATTTCTACTAAATTAGTAACCGGCACCGTTAGGTAAATATTTGCGCTAGATACATATTCTGGATTCAGCGTACTTGCAGCATGTACTGTAATTCTATAAGTTCCATTTAGTATCCCCTCGGGCATTGGAAGTAGAAGAGATATTGAAGTATCTCCACCATTCGAGGGTATACCAGGCGTCAATGTTGCACTTGTTGAAGCTAGTAATCGCCAATTATCTGTTGTAACTGAAATATCAAAAGACTCCTCAGTATTTCCATTATTGATGAGGAATATTTCGATAATTTTACCATAGCCATTAGCAGGAGCAATTAATGAATTTGAAATAGGTGCGACTACCAAATTATGGAAAACTGGTACCTCAATATATAGGACGGTTTCTGATTGAAAAGTAGCAGGTGCACGCCCATTGGCAATAAGAGTAAGAGTATATATTCCAGGGGCCAAACCTTCAGGAGCTGTAATTTCTGCATTTAATATAAATTCTTCATTAATAGAAGAATTAAGAAGAGATATTGCTTCACCTGTTGCTGAATCATACCATTGAATATTTTCTGAAGGCCATTCAGATGTGTCAAAAGTACCACCTAGGTTCCAAGTTGCTAATTGATTCCCATTGTTTTTTAGATTCATAGTTATATTTGCCTTATCCCCCGGGAATAAAGTAGCAGCTGGATTAGATAATTTATCAGGAGTTAGTGTTATGGAATAAGTTGGATCAACCTTAACTGGCAGAACAAGTGAATATTTGGAATTATTTAAAACACCATCATTGATATCTACAATCCAATCTAATTCTTGTACAAGGGTCCCATCAGGTATTGATAAATTAAACCAGACATCGGTAATTGTTCGTGCTTTTATAACTTTACTAACTACAAAGTTATCATGATCAATAGGGTTATTTGAGTCAATTCTTAATGGATATTGGTACATCCATGATTGATTAGATAAAGTAGTAAAATATCTAAGAGTTATATCTATATATCCTTTGTTAAATACACGGCAATGCAACGAAGGTGGATTTGAATCGGCTGCTAAAACGATATAAGAATTTGGAAGAGGATCATTGCAAACTGCATTAAGAGTATATTCAGTAAATCTCTCAATTCCAAAAATTAGAAATGAATCAATATGAATTCCTTCATTCGCATCTGAGCCATCGGAATTAAACAAAAATGATAATGTAAAACCACCAGATTGATGTAAATTAGATACATTCCAAATCAATCTGTTCCAATCGCCTTCATTTGAGGATAAATTTATTGCAGTATAATTGTAATACTCTTGATCATATCCCGAATCAGTTTCAAGTAAAATTGAATCACCAGAGTCCATATTACCCCATGCTTTGGTAACTATTTGCATCGAATAAAAATTCGGACTTTTAATCTTGACTTTGCAAAGATACTGAGAATACAGAGAAGATAAGCCAGAAGAGAAATCTCCTTGACCTAGTCCATGTGCATATCCATCACCCCAAACTCCATCGGCACACCCATCCTGATTATTGGTGGTTACCCAACCCCAATGTAACCGGTCATAACGATTAGAGGCATACCTATTGCTGTCATCTCCTGATACTTTCCAGTGCCATTCCCCATCTGCGCTAGATGCATTATCCATCCTCCAAGTACCAGTAGGGAAATCTCCATCCAAGGTCATCCCATTTGACTCATATCCAGCACCAAACCAAGTAGGCCTGCCATATCCTTGTGGAATATTAGTACAATATTTACCTTCATTACCTTCATCACCACAAAATCCATTATCTAAATCATCTGACCAAGCGGCAACCGGAACAGATCTTTCTACTCTATCATTAGTATTGTCCCCATCTTGTAAGCCAGCATCGACCAAACCGACGATAATCATCCCTCCGCTGAGAAAACCATCTCCTGATAATGCACTATGAGCAGTATTAGGAGTCCATATAAAATCTAATCTAGCAGATTGTGAGCTAGATAATGTGACATTAAAATCCCATTTCTTAATCAGAAATCCTATCGGATGCCAAACTTGTAATGTTGCATTTGCAGTGACTTGCGTAGGAGTGAAACCGTTTTGAATGAACGTGACGTTGATTTGTATTGCATCTCCTTTTATTAAGTACTCTTGGAAACTAGAATCAGGTTGTTCCCATTGCATAGGTATGTTGGATGAGTTGCCTAATTCTATTTCTAATACACTAAAATCTACAGCATCACTCTTTGGCCCTACCTTAAATTCAGGAGAATCGTCATAATTTGAAAACATCACCATCGGTGACGCACTAAGCAGCACAAACAAAACGACGACGATATAAGAATACAGGCCACGCATAGACAAACTTTTGGGGAGAACATTTGTGTATGAAAGTATGGGGTCAAAGTTTAATTGATAAATATAGTTTGATTTTTTTTTAAATGTGGCTTAATTGAACTTATACATTATAATCGTATGAAGAACTTATGGCCAGATGAGGATACGTAGGCACATGGATAATAGCAGAAAAATGCTAAGTAGATTCCATTTGATTATAATCATGATTTGCCAAGTGACTGTAGTTCCAACATTATTAATTGCCATTGCCTACCTGATAGATATAGACATCAGTAATGCAAGTATTGGAATAAGAACAGAAATGCTGGGATGGGTCTCAATTGCAGGAGTTACCTATGGAATTATATCATTAACCTTAGCATTAATTATGGGTAATTTCACACCTTTTTATATATCAAATAAAGGAGGTATTTTAGCAGCATTATTCTTAAGCGTCAGAAGAAATGATCCAGAATTAATAGATAGGGCTAGATTATCTGCGTATTCAAGTCCATATGGAAGACTCAGTAGATTGGTCTACTTAAAAATGAAAAATGAGGATTATGACATTATGACGATTCATGGTGGTTTACAATTATTGGCAGTTCCTATGCAAGTAATTTTGATTGCAGTTCCCCTAATTATAATGGAAGGTATGCCCGAAAGTTATGTCAAGCCTGATTCAGCTTTTCAACTAGGAATGGTAGGATATTTGATTGCATTGTGGCTATCAATAAGATTGCATCCAATTATATCTGAAAAATTAGTAGGTTTGGCATATATATTTAGGATTTTTTTGGGTAAATTCGGTAGAGTATCGTCCATATTGCCTCTTATTCTCTACTGGATTTTTGCGAGAACTGTACTTGCATTTTCTCTTGGTTGGTTGGGGATAAACTATGAGCAATGGCATGAAATACAATTAGAAAAGATGATTATCCAAACAATTGCACCTGCTGCAACAATACCTGATACCGCAATTTTAGACTATATTGTAGCAATATCCGTATTGCCGATGGCTACTTTTACGACCATTTCAGTCATAAATGGTTACAGGGAAATTCCTGATTGGATGATAGGTCAAGAGCAAAAATTAGAAAATTTAAGATCGAAGAGTTTGACTGCTCCAAGTAAAGATTTAGAAAATAAGTTCGATAAAAATATTGATGAAGAAGTGACTACTGAGGTTGATTCTCCTTTCAATTTTTTTGATGATTGAGATTAAATAAATAGTCTAAAAGTTCATTTAATAATTTCCATCCTGAACCTATAAAGAGGCCAAATGCTAATTCATTTGGCCCGTAATTAAACATAAATATGCCAGAAATTACAATAAAAATACAAAATAAAATTATTAAAAAATATTGATTATTATTAAAGAACAAATAGATTGAGATAACTGGAATTTGGAAACCAATTATCATAAGTAAACAACTTAATAAAAGGTTTAACACAACATTATCCTCTTAGCTTTATTAGTACTTCTTCTAATCTATCCATGCCTTCCGATATCCCATCTCTGTCAATAGTATATGCAAAGCGTAAATGCCCTTCTCCTGCTTCTCCGAAAGCAGTACCGGGCGAGCATAGGACTCCCCCTAATTGTAATATATTTAGGGCTAATTCCTTACTATTATAGCCGTTTACTTCTACTTTAGGAAATACATAGAATGCTCCTTCGGGAATGTGACAAGTAACGCCGTCCATCGCATTTAATCTACTACAAATCAGGTCGCGGCGTAATTGAAATTCATCACGCATCATGTTTGGGTAATCAGGAGCATTTTCTAATGCAGATAGTACAGCATATTGCATTGCATCATTACTACATGCAGTTACATAATATTGCATTTTATTTATTTGAATCATTGAATCATCATCGGGAGATAGAATATATCCAATTCTCCATCCAGTCATTGCAAACGTTTTGGAAAATGAATTTATTAAGAATAATTTATCATGTCCTGCACCAAGAAATGACACATGTGAACCATTATATATTATTCGATCATAAACCTCATCACTTATGATCCATAAATCATGGCGTATTGCAAAATCAACCAATTTGTCACGTTCATCAATAGAAACTGTTGCACCAGTTGGATTACTAGGAAAATTATATAAAATTGCCACAGTTTTATCGTTGACTAATTTCTCAAGATCATCGATTTTAGGTACGAATCCATTGTCAAAATTACAAGGATAAAGGTTCGGCTCCCCCCCACAAATAACTACATCAGGAGGATATAGAGGGAAATATGGCTCAGGAATTAAAACATTATCTCCTGGATCAACAATAGCAAGAAAAACATCCAACAAAGCGTTGGTTCCACTCATTGTAATGCAAACATTAGATTCGGTTAGATTCGGAGATAAGTGAGACCATTCTTTGGCTATTTTTTTTCTTAATTCTGGTAAACCCGCAGTAGTAGTATACTTATTTTTACCTTCTTCCATTGCCTGTGTAAATGCCTTAATTGCGACTTGAGGCGGTTGAAAATCTGGCTCACCTAAACCAAACTGAATAGTATCATCACCGGCCATATCAAACATTCTTCTGACGCCCGTAGGTTGTATGCTATTAGCACGCTCGGAGAACTTCACCATAGTTTACGAGGCGTGCCTAAAGGTTTTAAGAAGGATTGATAAAAGTACATAAAAACTAATTATGCCCGGTCAAGAAATCAATTCAGCATCCATAATATCAGTTGAATTATTAGATTTATCATCATTTAAAATATCAGAACTTGTGCTAGATTTCGCCATAGGCTCAATATTATCATAATTTACATGCTCATCGATATTGAATTTTGCAAATATTAATGTTGAAATCCATGCCATGAATAATAATGAAACCGACATAATTACAGATATTGGTGCATTTGAATTAGTCACGTAACCGCCTGAACCTTCTATTATTAATGTAGTTGGTAAAGAAATACGGTCATCAGATGATGCATGAATTTCAATCTGATGCGCCCCTTTAGTAATTTTTGAAGAATCGATTAAAATGTGCCATAAAAATGGAGTTAACGGCCCTATTTTAGAATCAGTTGAAGTATATGTCACTTCATTCCAAGGACCACCATCAATCCTAAATTCTATTTTATCTACTGAAGAATCCTGCCCCCATGAATGCCCAGTAATATTTATTACCCCATTTTCAAGAGTTTGATTTAATAAATGATTTTGTATATAGGGATTAACATACTCACTCTGAGATGTTTCCTTTAGGTAAATTGCCATAGTAACTGCCGCATAAGCATCTACCATGCCATAACCAAAATCTCGATTCCAATATGGATCGAGTTCTGGATAAGTAGGATCTCCTTTTCTTTCGGAAGTTTGTTTTAATATTTCTTTTATTTGTAAAGGCGTCAAATCTTCATTTGATTCCATAATTAATGCAATTATTCCTGAAACTGAGGGTGTTGCATATGAAGTGCCACTTCCCCTTCCGGTGTAAGTATTATCCGATGCATCTTGGCCTGGAATATTATTATTACATTGCCCGGATGATACGCAGCCTTCGGCTTGAATTATATTGCTTCCAGGCGCACTAATCTCTGGCTTTAATTCATCCAAAGGATTTCCATTGCCATTATCTCTTCTTGGACCTCTACTTGAATAAGATGCGATTGTATCGTCATCCCTATTGATTGTGTTTTGATCATCAGTAGCCCCCACAGTTACAGACAGAGATGAGGATCCCATGCCTGAAAGGCCATCATTGTCAGGCCCATCGTTACCCGCGGCTGCTGAAACAATAATTCCTACTTCCATTGCTTCATCTAAAATACGGCTATGCATATCTGTACCATCTGAACCTCCCGATTCATGACTTGTAATTCCCCAGGATAAAGATATGATGTCGATACCATAGTTTTCTTCTGCGGCGCCTTGCCATGCATCATCTTTGTGATCTATGATCCATTGTAAACCATTCATGGCTGATTCATAAAATTCTTGCTCGAGGATATAATTTTCAAAAGGACCTGCTCCTGCATCGGTACCAATTCTAACGTCTATTGTAGAAGCATTAGGTGCTGAACCAGTAAAATTAGAATAAGAACCATCACTTTCTATTCCGGTTGCTGCTGCCATCCCCATGCAAGCTGTTCCATGCTGGTTAGCATCATCAGGATTGAAAGAACCGTCAGTTTCCCTGCCTCCAGACAGAACGCAAGTCGGATCGGAGTGGACAAAACAAACTGCATCATATCCAGCGATAAATTTGCCATTTAGGCCAGGGTGTTCCTCATCAACTCCAGTATCTGTAAGTGCTATATTTATTCCTTTACCCGATACTCCTAAATCCCAAGCACCAGGATATAGCGTTGAGTTTTGTGCTTTAACAGCTGGAGTTTGAATATCTCCATAAAAAACTAGTGAGCCATATCTTTCAACCATTGCAATTCCTTTGATTTCTGCTAAATTATAAATTTCACTTGAATTTATACTACCTAAGAGTATTGCATTGACTGAAGGAATTTCTTGTTTAATTGCGTAGCCCATTGAAACTAATATTTCCCTATCAGCATCATTAATTGATTCAAAATATGAAATTCCAACATTTACAAATCCCAAAGTGCTTTGTAATGAATCATGAATACCATTTCTGTCCAGATCTAAAGAAGTGTCATTCCACCATTGATTATCTAGGTTCCATGGTATTTTATCTTGATTTGGAGGATTTAAAATTTGACCCTCCTGAATTAATTGGAAGTTATTATCTTTCATATCTAAAGTTGAAATAAATAAACTACCTGAAAGTGGCATCATCATAATTATGCAAGTGAATAAGCACAATATTTTCTCATTCATGTATGTAGCGAAGCATGCACTCCCCTTCAAGCAAACCCTCAAAATATCACAAATTAAGGTGTTAAATAAGTGGTGGGGGCACTGGGATTTGAACCCAGATCAGCGGGTATCTTCCGCCTAGCGTGCACCCGGCAGGCGCACGCTCTCGGGTTGCGATGGGTCGGTGCTCCAGTTGGTCATCAAAACCATCAGAATACCTTCTCGTCGTCATTCCCGTGCAACTGGAGCCCGCTGTACTACCAGGTTATACTATACCCCCGTAGGGATAACATCCCCAATGGCCATTCTTTTATGATGCTCTCGGTCAAATACCTACCATTAGTAAAATAATTATAACAAAGGACCGAGTAGTATACTGAGCATTATCCAAATTCCAAATATCGTTGATGCTAACCCCCACGCCCTAGGCCTTAGTCCGATACTCATTTCTCCAAAGATTCTAGAAATTGGGCCAAAAATCAAAGCTAAGTTCCTCGCAATAATTACGCAGATTCCTGAACATAGAATGTAAGAACTTAACGCAAATACTGATAAAATTATGCCCAAAGGACTAGATTGTGCTATCGCGCCAACTCCTTGAGGAATTATAGAGGGAGTTTGTATCCATAATAGCCATGATAACCATAATCCCAAATAAGCGTCTTCGGTAAAACTATGAATTTCTTTCCAATCCTTGTATGGCTGAGGTAGTTTTGAATATGCGAATTTAGATAGGATTTCGATTTCTTTTATTTTACCATTTTTTAGTATAGACAACCCGTGATATATGAGTACAAACGTCAGAATTAATTCCACCCATATCCAGTTTGTACCCGCTCCTAAAGATGCTAATAATGCTACAGGAATAGCCCAATATGAAAATCCCACTATTGAAGCATATAGAATTAACAAACTCCCAGCCCATGGAATCAACGCTCCTTCAGGAAATTTAAATTTACGATCCCTTGGCATGGCTAATACAATAAGGGGAAGTAAAGACATAGAAAATAATGAAGATATAATTTTTAATGGATTATTTCCAGACCCCCAAGAAGACTTAATTGCTGCGGCTTCTATTTCTACGGATGACATTGATCCAGGTTGCCATTCAGATATAAATCCAGCTGAATCTATAATTATAACAGCATCACTAGCCCTGTTTGGTAAAGAAAAGCCAATATTTGAATCTGCCTCATCCAGTAAAAGCGGCCAAGAATTATTGAGAATTTTAGAATAATAATCTAAATCTGTCGCCCTTAAATCTTCTCCGGTTGCAATTTGAACGTAACCTATATCTTTATCATTATATTTAATTGAATTTGAAAAATCATTGTATTGAAGTAGGGCATTTGGAGAACCATGTTGAAACATACCGATTACTACCACATCATATTTATCCAATAAGTCAGATAAAGACACAGATCCTGTATCAGGATTATGAGATAATAATATGAATGAAGGTGCAGCACCATTATCCCTATACGGCTCATTATTTATATCGGGTAAATTCATTGCTGGCCCTAAACTTGCAAATGCTAATAAAATAATAACTCCATATGCTGGGAGTGGGAGCATTGCCCCTCGAAGTGAAACTACTATCCACCCCATTATTCCTAATGGAATAATAAAAATTGCTAAATCACTGTTAATAAATGAAACGGGATCCTCAGGAATGACAAATCTTAATACTATTATCAGATTACAAGTATTACCTGGATTTTGATCAGATAAGTCAACACAAACATCGACCATATAATTCCCAGGTTCCAATGGTTTATCCGAAGTCCAAGTCAAAATAGTTCTATTTGCGTCACCTATTCTCGTACCTTGAGGATCTTCAAAGTGATATTGCCGTAAATCCTCATCATCCCATTCTCCATGATACATCCTAGACCAATCAGTCGGGCCGATAATTTCGATTATTTGATGCGTGAAGTCCCCAATACCCCAAGGAGAAATTGGCATCAATTCTATCCTTACCATTCTATTTGCATCCACAATTGCATCTAGTTCAATTTCTATAAAATCTCCTTCAAATGTAATTCCCGACCTGATGTCATACGTCCCCCACCACAGAGATCCTGATTCTATACACTCATGCCTTACATTAACCGATATATCGATGGTATCACCTTGACCCATGCTCACATTAACATCGGTAGCCAACACAATAAATTCATGAGGAGATGTGTATCCTTCAGACATAGAAATTGCATTAGTAGATTGTTCGTCTAATATCATTATTCCCCCCATGGAAAGAGTAACTTGAAATTCAGTTTCAGAACTTACTGGACTAGGAAGAATACTTGTTGATTTACATGAATTACTGCCGGTGCCCTCCAATGAGGCAAATAATGATATTGAAATATTTCCATCAAATCTAAATGACTCCTCCAAGGGTGCTGATTTGGCAGTTAATAAATTGGGAGAGGAGGATGCACTGGCACTATTGAATGATGCACTTCCCTGAGGTAATCCAGTTAATACGGACCAATTTCTATCTAGAATAGGATTTTCTTCAGCACCCTTCAAAAAAAGCATGTGAGTTTCAGGATATTCAATAGATATTCCTGGTCCATCATATTGTTCATAATTTTGTGCAATACTGATGGAAGATAATCCTGAAGATAAAAATAACATAAATATTGATAGTACAATAAATCTATAATTATTCATTTTTTTCCTCATTTTTATTACAACCATAAT
>JAJPRE010000023.1 GCA_023700245.1 Candidatus Thalassarchaeaceae archaeon | reverse complement strand
GTTTAAACTTCAATGTAATGGAATATTTTTAATTTAATTACTAATAATTGATTCAATATTTTAGCACATTTCAATAATATTATTCAATATTTTACTACTTCCATATTGTAAAATAATTATTCCCCTGGATGAATTGTCATCTTGGATATGTTCTTTCATATTACCAATTACAGCATTTAAATTATATTTTTTTAGTTGATTAGACGCAGTTTCAATTAATTTTTCATTAGAAACGTTTGATTCTAATTTAAATCCTATTCGAATAGTGCCATTTACCAAGGGGGATAAATGGGATATATGTTTAGGTCCCGGCAGGAGATTTATGTTCCATTCATCTAACCCACTGGTTTTCTTACCAACTTCTGGAATTGGATAATAATCCAATACTGCGGCTACATGTATCCACGCTTGTGGAGGATCTTCACTAGATGCAAGAGACACGCATGAATCCAACATATCTGTTGGTGATTGACAGAATCTAACATCGGAGAGATAGAAACTAGGGCTTACAGTTGTATGTCCTACAACACAAGTTATATCATGGCCATGTCTGTATAGGTATTCCGATAAAAACCATCCAGTTTTTCCTGATGAAGTATTGATAATTGACCTTATGGAATCTATTTCGGCCCTATTAGAACCAAGCGTTATAGCTATTTTTTTCCTATTAGGTAATTTAGAATTAATCATATTACATAATTTAGCAACTATCTTAACTGGTTCGGCTTGCTTTATTTTACCTTCGTTTTCCTTTTCCAATAATACTTTACTACCTTCATCTATTAGCTTTGATATTAAATCTGAAGTGACAGGGTCGTCGAATAGATCTTTATGCATTGATGGAACAAATAGCATTGGAATTTTACTGCCTCTTGCTGAAGATAGTGCCATCATCATCGGAGAATCCATAATCCCATGAATGTGTTTTGAGATTGTATTTCTAGTGGCAGGTGCTACAAGAATTGCATCATATTTTTCTAATTGTTTCATCTTAGGATCCCAATCAGTTATGATATCAGAGTCAGAGGCCCAAGAAACTGCCAAAGGTGTGATAATTTTTTCTGCTTCTTTCGACATTAATATTGTAACATTTGCTTGGAATCTCCGTAATTCCCTCGCAATTTTTATAGATTCTGTAGCAGCTATTCCTCCAGAAATAGCAAATAAAATATGGCAATTATTAAGCGAAGTTCCTTTTATTTGAACTCCTGTGTCTTTAACCATATATATCCGAAGGCGTAGTCCTTCAAGAGTTAGTCGCAGATAATTGATAATAAAATTAATATTTTTCCAAAGCGATAGCGATCCCCATGCCACCACCAATGCACATAGACGCAATAGCCCTATCTTTCCCAGTTCTTTGCATTATTGATGCTGCTTTGCCAGTTATTCTAACTCCTGAGGCACCCAAAGGGTGACCTATTGCCAATGCCCCTCCATCAATATTAACTTTAGAAATATCAATTCCTAATTCCCTTATAACTGCAAGGCTTTGGGATGAAAAAGCCTCATTTAATTCAAATACATCTACATCCTGAATATCCCATTTTGCACGTTCTAGAACAAGTTTGATGGCATCAATTGGACCTACTCCCATTAATTCTGGGGGACAACCAATTACAGCACCAGAAACAACTCTAGCAATTGGAGTTAGTTCATTCATAGTTGCAAACTCTTCACTACATACTATCATGAAAGAAGCACCGTCTGTTAGGGGAGAGGCAGTAGCAGCAGTAACCGAAATACCATCATCCAAAACCGGAGATAATTTAGCCATAGATTCTAATGATGATTTCGCTCTTATACAACCGTCTAATGAAATAACTCCTTCGTTAGAATTGATAGGAAAAATTTCATCTGAAAAATTACCTTCATTCAATGCAATATTTGCTTTATTATGAGAAGATAACGCAAATTTCTCTTGATCTATTCTACTAATTTGCCATTTTTCGGCTACGTTTTCAGCAGTTTCCACCATGCCGATGTATGCGTTGGGAAAATCTCGTTGTAATTTTGGACTTGGACTCCAATTAAATCCTCTTCTTTGAATTCGACTCATTGATTCTACACCTCCGCATAGGAAACAATTACCCCACCCAACCTCAATTTTTGAAGCAGCAGTCAAGATTGATTCCATTGAAGATCCACAAAGTCTGTTAATCGTACTTCCTGGGACGGAATCTGGCATTCCTCCGAGAAAAGAAACTAATCTACCTAAATTATACCCTTGCTCTCCTTCAGGGTAAGCACACCCCAATGATAAATCATCAATTAGTTCTGGCGAGATATTATTGCGTTCTAAAATACCTTTTGCCAATTGGCCTGACATTTCATCAGGCCTTATTCCTTTTAATTCACCTTTATGTGCTCTGTGAAATGGTGACCTAATCCAGTCCACTATTACCGCCTTCATGCCCCTCCGATAACCACCAGATGAATAATAATTACCCGATATTAAGAAAGAAACTAATTACCATACCGAGAAGTATTTGAAAGGATAGCCTGTGGCGGGTACTATTATGATTAGAGAATGTCAAAACCATGGATATTACGCAGATGATCAATTATGTCCGGCATGCAACGCAGAAGGAAAATTCATCATGAGGACCGGTGAAAGGAATAGTATGGCTAGAAAGTTAGCCCTTATCCTAAGGCATGCTCCAGAAAAATTTGAATTAGAAATGGATATTAACGGTTGGGTAGATGTTAAGGATATAATCAGACAATTTAAGAAATCTGACGAAAAGAGGTATCATTGGCTCAGGCCACATCACTTTAACGCGGTTTCAGAAACTGATCCTAAAGGAAGATATGAAGTTCGCGGCATAATGATCAGAGCTACATACGGCCATACTTTAGAAATTGAGCTTGACTTACCTACAGAGAATATCCCTGATTCATTGTTTTTCCCATCTAATCCTGAAGAAACTGCAAATTTATTAGAAATCGGACTTTCTCCTGGCAATAGGTCTCACGTTCACCTTTCTGCATCCATAAGATCTGCGGCTGAGGCTGGAAGAGTGCATTTCAAATTACCAGATATACTAGAAGTGGATACTGCTCGAATGGTTGCATCAGGAGAAATAATTTGGCATGCTGGAGTAACAGTGTACCTTACTGAAAATGTAGAAGGTCAATATCTATCCGTAATAGATAATGAACACCCAGAATATGTTTTAGCAAGAGCAAAATGGGTAGATGAAGAAGAATAAATTAATATTCGCCACATAACAAACAAAAGCCCAGGTCCTGATCTATTTGGCCGCTACACTTATCGCAAGAATTGGAATCTGTCTTTTCAACCTTGATTGGTTCCTTTTCATTTTCCCTTACAGGATTTTCCCTAATCATGAAGGGAGATTCTATAGCATCACCAATGCTTTCAAGTAATTCTCTAAAATAAATAGTTTCAGATAATGCAGAATCTAACCTAAGAATTCTATTTTCACGTTCTGTTTTATCTTCCATATTATTAGCATCTGCTAGCTGAGATTGTAACCATCTCTGAAATTTGACAATATCGCTAGTTTCCGCCATAATGTTCCCACGGGTTCATTAGACATTAAGTTGTTCAATTAATTTTTCAATTGGAAATATTGAATACGCGAACCCCTTGCTAAACTCAGTGGATAGTAAAGGGAGAGTAGTGATAAAACTCGGTGGTGGATTGATTACAGACAAAACCAAATCCAAAACAATCAATATGAGTGCTATTGACAAAGTATGTAAAGTGATACTTGAAATACAAAATGAAGGTTATGACCTAGTAATTGTACATGGAGCTGGTTCTTACGGGCATATATTGGCAAAAGAAATGAATATTGCAAATGGAATAGACAAAAATAATGAACATGCTCAAAGAAATGCAGTCAAGAAAATTAGAGAAGATATGTTAGAACTAAACAGTCACATCATAGAATCACTGAAAGAACTTAATTTAAATGTGGCAGTTCACCCTCCATCAAAATGGGCTAAAGGTATAGGAATTAAATTTGAAGGAGATATTTCTATTTTTGAAAAAGAATCTAATGGAATAATTCCAGTATGTTTTGGAGATGTTGTGGATAGAGACGACAAATTAGAATTTGGAATCTTATCCGGAGATGATCTCATGTATAGATTATCTGTAGAAATACCGGATGTAAAATATACTATTTTTCTATTAGGAGATGTAGGAGGAGTAATGGACCTACCTCCTACAAACCCAGATGCTAAGATATTGGAAATCTGGTCAAAGAATAAATTTGTAAAGACTAAACATAATACTGACATTGACGTTACAGGAGGAATAGATTTGAAATTAGACAGGGCTGCAAGAATTTCAAAACATGTTAGTGAAGTATGGTTTTTGGACGGAAGAAGTCCGGAACGGATAATAGAATTGATACGTGATGGAGAGACAATTGGAACCAAGATAATTGTGTAATAATGAATTTGATTATATGTAACCACTCTCTGCGACATTTGAGTAATATGACCGACAACAACAATGTACTTGGAAATCATGATCCTACTCAAGAAGAAATGATGAATGAGATGTGCCTATTGGTAAATAAAATGGATGAAGTTATTGGAACTAAAAGTAAATTAGATTGCCACTATGGAATTGGAGATAGGCATAGGGCATTCAGTGTAGTACTATTTGATGAATCTGGGAAAATGCTTGTACAACAAAGATCCAGTGATAAAATTACATTTCCAAGCGTATGGGCTAATACTTGTTGTAGCCACCCATTGGATATTATTACTGAAAATTCTCAAGATGTACAGGGAGTAATAAATGCTGCAATAAGGAAATTAGAGCATGAGTTAGGGATACCTAATGAAGTTACTAAACAATGGAATTTTAACTTGGTTGGTAAATTTGAGTATTCTTGTAGGTGGGATGTTGAATGGATAGAAAGAGAAATTGATCATGTCTTGGTAGTACAAGCCAATACCAATGTTGATCTTAATGAGAATGAAATTGAAAAGATTCTTTGGCTAGATGAATCAGAAATTAATGAAATGATTCTTGGAATAGGTAAGTGGGAAAATGAAATTATTGCCCCCTGGTTTACGATGATTTGGGAACATTATTTGAAGTCATCTTACCCCAATATTGCGACTATTTTAGACTCAAGATCAGATAAAATAATTGATTGTGGAGAATTAATAATTGATTCAAATAATGATCATAAAATTTCCCTTAAAGAAGCGTTAATCGTACATAAGAACAAGGTAGAAGATGAAATAATGCAAAGTCTAAGTAAAATGGAACAAGTGAGACTGCATGGAGCCATGACTCACTTATTTACAGGCGGAGGTAAAAGATATAGGGCAATATTGCCTAGATTAGTAGGTGAAGCAGTAGGTAATGCAAACAAGGGACACTATACACTTGGAGCATCTATTGAAATAATTCATAACTTTACATTAATCCATGATGATATAATAGATCAAGATCCAATCAGAAGAGGATTAGATGCAGTGCATGTTGCTTATGATGATGCAACAGCAATAAATGCAGGAGATGCGATGTTAGCAGTTGGTTTTGAAATATTAGCTGAATCTGATGACATATCAGGAAAAAATTTACGATATTTAGTTACTGCAATTGGTGAAATGGTAAGAAGAGTAGCCGAAGGTCAACAAGAAGATATAGAATTTGAGGACAGAGAAGTAGTGACGGAAGAGGATTATATTGCAATGATTGCTGGAAAAACAAGTGCTATGTTCGAAACATGTGCTAGGACGGGCGCAATACTTTCTGAAGCTAGTACAGATATTGTAAAAAATATGGCAAAATGGGGATTGAATCTAGGATTATGTTTTCAATTAATGGATGATTTAATAGATATAACTGGAGATACGAAAACCCTTGGGAAACCTGCTGGATCAGATATTGTACAAGGTAAGATGACATTGATAGCAATTCACGCCAAAGACAGCGGGTTGGAGTTGAGTAATTTCAATAAAGTGTTTGGTAAATTGAAATGTGATGATTTGTCGCTAAAATTAGCAGTGGAAGATTTACATAATTCTGGTTCAATCGAGTACGCTAGAAATAAAGCAATGTATCACCATGCAATTGCACATGAATGTTTGAATAAATTAGACCAAAATCCTCAAGTCGATGTGTTAAGAGAATTAACTGATCTTCAATTAACGAGAATTAATTAAATTAATTTTAATTTTTTAATTAATCAGTGTATTGGGCTTCATCAGGTAATTCGGATTTCAATCCTTTTCTATCACGAATTTCTGCAACTACTTTATTGAATAACTCACGAGGTAAATGGACATAGCCTGCATTTTCAGTATTCCAAACTGCTCTACCTTGACTGGCTGCTCGAACGCTGTTTGAGAAACCAAAAGACTCTGCAACCGGCATTTTACCAATTACACTAGCCGTACCGCCATCAATTGGCATGTCTTCGATTATACCTCGCCGTTTATTTAATTCACCGGTCACTCCACCAATTACATCATTGGGTGCATCAATTCTAATATTTTGCATTGGTTCAAAAATAACCGATCTTGCTCGGATTAATGCCCCTTTCATTGAGTTTCTAACAGCAGGTATAGTTTGTGCCGGGCCTCTGTGAATTGCATCCTCGTGGAGTTTAGCATCTACTAAACGTACCATTACTCCCATTAATGGCTCTTCGGCTACTGGCCCCTTTTTGCATACGTCGTTAAATCCTTCAATTATTAGTTCTCTAGTTTCATGAAGATTTTGAATTCCCTTTGTATCGTTAATCAATACATTGGTTCCATATATTGCATATATTTTCCTCATTAGATCTTTATCCATTCCGAACTCACCAAATTTATTTCCCGTAGATTTAGCGTCTTTAGTCCTTACAGGCCCATCTCCAAATGTACCATCTCTTAATTCTTTGACTATATCATCTGGCATAGGTTCTACTTCAATATAGAATCTATTGTGCCTATTAGGGGATTTACCTTCGAATGGCCTGCCTTTGTTATCTCCTTCTATCGATTCACGGTAAACTACAATAGGTTCACTAACTTTAACTTTGATTCCTTGTTCTTCTTCGATCCTGTAAGTAGTAATCTCTAGATGTAATTCACCCATACCGGCAAGTAGGGCCTCTCCTGTCTCAGCATTTGTTGAAACTTGTAGAGATGCATCAGATTTAGCTAAACTTCTTAATGCATCTACGAATTTTGGTAGATCTTTCATAGATTTTGGTTCAACAGCTACAGTTACTACTGGTTCTGAGTAGTGCCTAATTGGTTCGAAACCAGTATCATCTTTGTTTCTAGTGATAGTTACTCCTGCAGCAGCGCTTTTTATTCCAGTTAGAGCAGCAATATTGCCAGCTGAAACTTCAGATACAGCTATTCTATCTCCACCTACCATCATACTCACTTGTTGGACACGTTCAGCTTTAGCACCACCCAGGGCCCAAACAGACTCCCCATGTTTGATGGAGCCGGAATATACCCTACCTACTGCAACTTCTCCAGCATGCGGATCCATCCAAATTTTTACTATCATAAGTGAAAGTGGCCCGTCTGGATCGCATTTTATCATAGATTTAGCGAAATCAGATTCTAAGTCGCCTTGCCAAATATTAGGAATTCTATATTCTTGAGCAATGAGTGGAGATGGGAGCTTATCTACTGCCATATCTAATAAAACACGGTGTACAGGAGCTTTCTTAGCGAGTTCTTTTTGTTGATCATTGTGGCAATATTCAAAAATTTGAGTGAAGTTTATCCCACTCTTAGCCATATATGGTATGGACATTCCCCAGTTATAGTAAGCAGATCCGAATGCTACGGTTCCTTTCTTAACATCTACTTGCCATTCTTTCCTTAATTCTTCTGGAGCGAAAGTATAAATCAATTTATTAACTTTAGTTATTATCTTTTCAAACCTCTTCATCATTTCAGGCCCATCAATTTGTAACTCGTTAATTAGACGATCTACTTTGTTAATAAATAATACAGGCCTTACTTTTTCTTTCAAAGCTTGCCTGACTACAGTCTCAGTTTGCGGCATTGTTCCTTCTACTGCACAAGCCAAAATGATACAACCATCTACAGCCCTCATAGCACGTGTAACGTCTCCACCAAAATCTACGTGACCCGGAGTATCAATTAAATTGATTAAGTAATCTGTACCTTCTATATCGTGAACCATTGAAGCGCTTGCTGCGTTAATTGTGATTCCCCTCGCACTTTCTTGGTCATCAAAATCTAGAACCCTAGATTTACCTGCTAGCTCCTCAGACATCATTCCAGCACCAGCTATCAGATTGTCTGAAAGTGTGGTTTTACCGTGATCAATATGTGCTGCTATAGCTAGATTTCTAATTTTATCTCTTGCGCGCATTACTTCTACTGCACGTGCAATATTATCTTCCTTACGACCCATATAATGACCTCAATTGTCTCGGCCACCTAACTATGGTTGATAAAGACGATTGAACATGTCAATCAAAGGTACGTGATAGGGCCATGGTTTGAATAAAACTTTATCATCTTGCGGAAGATGCTATGCGCTCTAATTCGTCTCTCTTACCGACGGAATAAGAACTAACATCTGCTTGTGCAGCTTTATTTAATTCTGAAATAATTCCTTCAGTTAATGATTTTTTACTCTTAGCAGTAGCAGATGAACAGCCTACAGATAAATTTCTTAATGCGATATCAATTCTCCTGATTGGGGAGGAATCTACTGCTTTTGGTTGACTAACAGCTCCCATTTTAATTCTTGTAATTTCTTCACAAGGAGCAGCTTCTTTTATTGCATCAATAAATTTCTGAAGTGGATTTTCTCCTGTTCTTTCATTTATAGTGTCAAGTGCTTCTTCAAATGCTTTTGCACAATGTTGCTTTTTACCAGAGAATTTTCCTGATCGCATTAAATTATTGATAAATCTCTCAATTATAGATAGATTTGCTTTTCCGAAGTATTCATTCGCATGACGTCCACCAGAGTGAGGAGTCCCAATAGTTGCCAAATTGATGTAAGGGGCTAATCCGGGGTCATCGCAGGTTACTTCAGTAGCGTCCCATTTTCCAAAAACCATAGTACCGATACCGGCTATAGGAGCTTTGGTAGGTTCTTGTTCTTGTTCTTGTTCTTCTTGCTCTACTTCTGACATATGGACACTCACCTTATTGGTTTCTCTTTTCGGCCTCTTACCATTTCATCAAGTGAAACGCCATTAACTTTGATAACTTTGAATCTTACTCCAGGTAAATCTCCGTATGACCTACCCTTACTTCCGCCGATTCCTTCCACAAGAACTTCATCGTGCTCGTCTATGAAAGATATCGCACCATCACCTGGTGCAAAAGCTGTTAATTTATTTCCTGTCCTAATTAGACTAATTTTAACGGCTTTTCTAATTGCTGAATTAGGTTGTTTGGCTTCGAAACCAACTTTTTCAATTACTATGCCTTTTCCTTGAATACTACCCTTCAAAGGATCATGTTTTAGAGCACCCCCGGCTATTCTTTTGAATTGACGATTGCGGAATTTACGCTCTTTCCATCTATATTTTTTACGGTCGCTCTTCATTTTAGAACCAGAGAATAATCCACGACCCATCTATAACCCTCTAAACGATGCTCCGCCGACTGACCTTTGGTATAAGAAGTGAAGGGCTGAACACAATTAATATTGGCCCGAAACAACGATTCTCTTTGCTAACATTCAAACAGATTGTACTCTCGGTTCGTTGCATGGCATTCCGAGACCTGCTTCATGATGTTCAAACAATAAGTCAAAGAACAAGCTTGATTCAAGGGATGTACAACTATTCATTAGAAAATGGGAACCCACCACTAGTATTTGATAATATTACTGAATCTAAAGGTCACCGTGCTGCTATGAATGTTTTAACAAGAGATAGGATATGTAAAACCTTTAATATATCACCAGGGGATTTAATTGATACATTAGCATGGGCAATGAATAATCCTTCAGAACCTAAAATTATATCTCCCGACCAATCGCCAGTATTTGAAAATAAACAACAAATCGTTGATTTAGAATTACTGCCAATACCTTGGCATTACTCCGAAGACAAAGGCAGATACCAATCTGCTTCAGTAATCATTGCACAATATGGCGGCATTAGAAATATGTCATTCCATAGGCAATATCTAAGAGATAGCAATCACACAGTATCTAGGTTTGTACCAAGGCACCTTAGATCAATGATGGAGTTGGCACAAGCCAATGGTGATGAGGTTCCAATAGCAGTTGTCAACGGTCCAGATGCAGTTGTACTATTGGCAGCTGCCATGTCATTTAATGAGCCATTAGATGAGTTGCATGTGGCATCTTCTTTACATAAAAAATTGCATGGAACTCCTTTGGAATTGGTTGAATTACCAAATGGAATACAAGTTCCCGCAGATGCGGAATACGCAATGGAAGCGAGAATAACATTGGAAACTGATGATGAGGGGCCATATGTAGACATAACTGGAACTGTAGATGGAGTTAGGCAAGAACCAGTGGTAGAATATGATGCAGTATATCATAGAAATAATCCTGTTTTTCATGCGTTAATACAAGCAGAAGTTGAACACAGAACTTTGATGGGTATGCCGAGAGCCCCCACAATTAAAGAGGCTGTCTCTGAAGTTGTTCCATGTACCGATGTATATCTAACAGATGGTGGATGTGGATGGTTGTCTTCAGTTGTACAAATTATACCACAAAAAGAAGGCGATGGAGTCAGGGCCATTCATGCAGCGCTAAATGGACATAAATCAATGAAACAGGTAATAGTTGTCGACCAGGATATAGATATATCAAATCCATCCAGAGTTGAGTGGGCCCTTATGACTCGTTGGCAGCCAGATAAAGATACTGTGATTCTGTCAAATCAAAAAGGCTCAAGTCTTGATCCAAGTAGGTCAAAAGAAGGCCTAACAAGTAAAATTGGCATGGACGCTACACTAGGACCTGATCAAGATAGATCTGAGTATGAGTCAGTTTTATGAGAGGCAATATATGGTTGAGCCAAAAATAGATTTTAATAAAAAATTACAACATCCTAGACGCAGTTTAGGTAATCGCCATAGAAGCCAAGCAGTGAAGTTTTTGAAGTTGGAAAGTAATAGAACTAATTTAGAATGGGCTGAGCAGAATGCTAAACAGTCCATATTGTATGACTTTACAAATCCAGAAAATTGGAGAACATTAATAAAAATTAAGGTGATTAGGGGAGATAATGCTGGAATAAAAATAATATTAGAAGATTTATTTAATGTATTAGGCAGAGATAATGAAATTTTGTCCCAATTAAATAATTTAAATTTAGTTGAGGTTGGGGAAAATTTGTTGAATACTGCATTTAAAATTGATCCATTGGATTTAGATAAATGGTGGGAAAATGTAAGTAATAATGAAGAAGAGATTGAAAATTTTTGTAATAGATTAATCAAATTAGATACCAGTGATCCACGCTCAAATATACTTTTTTCTAGAAGGTTGGAAAAATTTAAAAAATCTGGTTATGAACAGATATTCTTAGATTTATCCAAATATTTACTTGCACAAAGACCGGAAAATTATGAAGTATGGATAGAATTGGGCAAGATACACGAACGAAGAGAGGAATATGATGAAGCATGGTTTAGTTATGATCAGGCTCAGTTTCATTTCCCTCAATGTCAATCAAAAAATGATTTCAAAATAAGAATGGAATCTAAATTAGATGGTAATGGCAAAGTTAACTGGATTAAACCTAAATTGTCAGATAGAGTTCAATTTCTTAAGAGGATGGAAAAGTTAGCTAATGTTGAATTAAAAGAACCTGAAATAAATAATCAACAAGATATAAAAATAGACAATGAATATGACAATATTGAGAGAATGATAGAAGAGAATAAAATACAGGAGGCTTTCTTTAAGGCTAGAAGTATGGCTGCTGAAGGTGATGAGATGGCAGAATTATTAGTAAAAAAAATACTTAGGAAGTTGAATAAATGAAGATTGAATTTGTAGTTGGTTGGGTGACATCCAAAGTGGATGATGAATGTTGGTTAATGGTTTTGAATAAAAAAAGAGGATGGGAGTTACCTGGTGGGAAAATAGAGGATAATGAACGGATAGAAGAAGCCATATTGAGAGAATTATTTGAAGAAACCGGGTTATTAGGCATTGCTAAAGCCTATGATGAGAGCCTTGTAGACGGAGGATGCGTAGTTTGGGTTGAGGTCGAGGATGAACCGACACCAATAGCATGGGAATCGAATGATGATGCCATACAAGAAGTTGGTTGGTGTATTGAGATACCGGAAAGAATAGGATGGTCAATAGATGAATTAAATAAAATTAGAAATCATGATTGGAGTGCTTCTAAGACTCTAGGATCATGAATTTCATTTATTCTATTAAGCAGAATTTCTTTCCAGCTATTTACTTCTAAGATATCAGAAGCATCAATAATGATCCCTAAATCTGTACGGCTTTTACCTGATAAATCTTGAAAAATAATCGGGATTAATTCTTCCACAACTAACTTAATATCTTCAGGATTAGATGAAATTACTGAATTTCCTGGCTTATCTCTTGGCTTGGCATTCTTAATTCGAGATTCCATATTTGGAGAATTTTCATCGACATCATCTAGTGCCATATCCAGCCATTCTAGATTGCTAACAAGATTTTCAGGAACCATAGAAGATTTTGAAAACTCATTTCTTGCCATCCACATATGCCTCATTGCAGGTTCATAATCTCCCATTGCAATTAAAATTCTTGCTGATTCTAATCTAGATAGAGCTAAAATTTCACTAGGATGCCCTAAAATTTCAGAAATATCGGCATGAGTAGCAAGTGCCATCATTGTTTCATTCTTATTTGAGTGCCATGCTGCTAAATTCAACAGTGCGAGTCCGTGTGAAGAAGAATACGGATCTGAGGCATTTAATCTATCAACGCACCAACGTAATTCTTTACCAATATCATTTTCATCTATTGCACCTATCAATGCCCTTTCCATCCTTATTTTAGCTTCATATACATGATTGCGTTCCAGAGGCCCTCTAGAACGAATTAATAGATCTTCAGATAATAATATAGCTTCTTCATTATTGCCGTTTTTAAGCAAGTGTTGAAATATGGAAAAATCCGTAATTAAGTTAGGAACATCCCCCTCAATGATATCCATATTTATCACTTTTACTCTAATGCGGATACTAATTCATCATATTTAGACCTTAATGATTGTTCTCTTTCTATCAACTTATTCAAATGATTTTCTACATTTAACTTTGATTGTGAAAGTTCAGAGGTTAATTTTTCCCTATCCTCTACTTCCAACAGAAGGTTTCCTAATGACTGATAAACTGACTTATCAGGATCTTGATTTAGAAGTGCGTCTAAGGTTAGGCCATACTCAGAAATTTGTGATGAGAAAGACTGTATTTGATTTCTAAGCATCTGTAATTCTTGAACTATAGCTTGTAACTCCGTGGATCTATTTTCTTCCGACATAATCAACACTCATCCTCTACTGACTTTAGTACATGTTCAGATGCTATAAGGCCTCTCATTATTGTATTCCATCTAGCTCTCAAATCTACAAAACTAGGAGCATCCTCAACAATGATAAGTTGATCATCCTCAATTTTGAATTCCGCTTCAGTAGTAAGACTGGCCGAATAGGATTCATTTTTATCCGAAGATATTCGTAATGTCAAGGATAAACAATCATTCTTCTTCAGATTTAACATTTGAAGCACTCTCAATTAATACTTTTTCATAATCTATTGCTGCTTGTTGAGCAATTATAGTCATATCAGTCGCTGTTGCACCTTCAACAGATCTCCTGATAATTCTGGAATTAGCATCGGTTGCACGTGTGTAAGGTTCCCACACACCTCCAGAGAATACGTGACTGCATTTTTTACATTCCCATATTCCTGCTACTTTACGTGTAACTTTTTGATATTGACATACTGGGCAGGTATAATTTTTTGATTTTTTGATTAATGCTGCACCGGCTCTACGCCTTACACTAACACCATATCTAGCTCCGAATCTGGCTGTTGCTCCAGCCTTTTGAGTTCTTTTTGCCATTTTATTCACCTACTACTGAATTTACTAATTTACGAAGTTCCTTGGACGTGTCTTTGGCCTTCTCCATTATTTCTACGAATTCGTCCGCCGAGAATATTCCCTTTAGACCCTTCTGAAGAGAGTGGACATGATTTGCCTCTCCAAGCGTGATATGAATTCTCTCATCTCCGCCCAATTCTTCTTTCTTACTAGCATCATAAACGAATCTATTGCCTACTTTATGATAAGAGCACATTATTGGCATTGAAGAAACTTCAAGAAGATGATCTTGCCCAACTTCGAATCTCTCACATGGGACTTTAGCATTCTTTAAAGCTGCAATTGCAGCTAGTGCGAATGCATCAAATAAATTACCATCATCAGAAATAGCGAATAAGTCCAAAATTACTTGCCACGCCTTTTCTCCTGGGATAATGCATAAACTTTTGACATCAATACATCCAGATTCCCTAATTCCTCTATCAACTACTCTTCCAAGTTCTATTGATTCTGCGCTAGGTGGCCCTGGTTCCCAATTTCTACCAGCAACAGGCCTCACTTCAGCACTGCACATCAATCCGCCTTCATTGGGTCGGTCAGAGTATGGAGTCATAAGTTGAAATTTAACTCCGGCATAAACTATGGTATCTCCCATAGTAACCTTTGCTGAGCCTTCTGCACGTGGCAAGATATCGACTTCTAACTTGGTTTGCCTACCTTCCCAACGTCCTCTACCATCAATTCTTTCATCATTGGATGCTAATTCCAGAAGATGAGATCGAAGAATTTTAGGCACTAATGGTATAGCCATTATTTAGCACCTCCATTCTTGAGAGCTTCGATCATAATTTTGTGAACTTCCATAGCGGCATTTACATTGTAATCCCATGCTGTTTGAAATTGTTCAGGAGATAAGTCCCCATCCATTTGTAAGAATACAATTTCACCAGTATTAGGCAGTACTCCCATAGGAAGATCGGCTTCACCAAAATTGTCTTCTTCTTTATTTAGGTCACATACCACTACATCATTTATTTTACCTGATGCCACTGAAACTACCATATCCGTCATCGGTATACCTGCATCTGCTAGGGCTACTGATGCTGCTGTCAGGCCTACGCATCGAGTACCAGCTTCTGCACAAATAACTTCTATCTCTACACGAATTTTTGATCTTGGATACATTTCAAGTAATACTACACTAGCTAAAGCGTCTGCAGTTACTTTACTTATCTCCCTACTTCTTCGGTTAAAGCCTGGCCTTATTCTGTCAGTAGTTGAAAATGGTGCCATATTATATCTTACATCCAATACTGCTCTATCTTGGCGTTGAATTTTTCTAGGATGAGCTTCCATAGGGCCATAGACTGCCACAATAACATCGTTTGTCCCCCAAGTCATTCGGCAACTTCCATCTGCTACAGGTACAACTCCGGTTTCAATTGTAATGGGTCGGACGTCAGTAGCAGACCTACCATCCATGCGTAATCCATTTTCATCTATCATCTTCATATCTCCGTAACCACCCATTATGCGACTCCTCCTTGTTTCAATAAACGAGAATTTATTGATATTTCATTTAGATCATTTCTGACTGATATGATACCATCGATTTCACCATCAATCCAAATTCTACCATTATCGGCAGTAATTATTCTACAATCATTTGTTTCTTTCATGTTCCTTAATGTATTATTTCCATCCCTAGATAATTCAACAATTAAATGAGGATCGATATCATCGATACTTCCAGATCTTATTTTTCTAAGCCCCATTCCTTTCATAGTTACGACGCTTGAGTGAGTTTCTTCGACCTCTTGAACTCTACATAGGATCGCTTCGCCTATATCTAGAACTTGCCGTGTAGATCCGAAAGATGCTTTTGAAGGTCCTAAGCTCATAGGCAGTATTGCATTAAATGGGGCTCCAATATCTATAAACCAAATATTGTTAGTACATCCTTCGACAAACCCTATCACCAAATCACTTGGCCTAGGAACGTATTGAGAATGTAACGGTTCGATTAAAATTATCTTACCATTAATTTTTATTTTACCATTTTTTGTTGCCATGAGTTTTTCATTTCTAATGATAACTCCATGACCTGCTTCAAACTCTTCAGAAAGTCCGAGATATTCTCCCGGAACTACAATCTGAGAGTCTTGCGGACCGTCCGCATTATTCTTTCCACTCATGTTATCAAGCCGCGCCACTGGCCATTCATTGATAATCTTGATGAAAGTATCAAGATGAGAAATACTAATCTAATTCCTTGACATCTGCGTCAGAAGACCTTTGAGAAACTCGGCTGATAATTTCATTTTTCATTCCACCTGGGACTTCTATGACGCAAACCCATGTGCCATCACTCAGCCATTCTTCCTTCTTAATCAAGTTTCTTAATAGTTGATTAACTCCTCCATAATCTTTTCCTGCGATACGAAAAGCCAACTTTACAGTTGTAAACTGAAGAGGAATCAGGGGCTTTAAAATTTTAATTGCGTCTTGTACTTGCCGTTCAATGGATAAAAATGGATCGACAGAAAATCTCGCTTCATCTAATGCAATTTCTATTCTACTTGCTGGATGGGGCAATTTAGTCTTAGGATCTGTAGCAGTAGATGCTATTTCATTTATAATTTTCTTTTTCTTATCTTCAACTATTTTTTTCCTTTGAATTGTCGTTAATTGTATTGAGCCTTCTAGTAATATTTTTTTTACACATATAATTAAATCTGTACTACCGAATATATTGATTAAAGCATCCGAGGTTGGTCTATCTCCAGAACTAGCATCAGACCAGATTTGTTCAGTTGCCAATAAGTCCAGTAATTTTACGGATTCATTATTTTGTTTCCATTCTTGAACCATATCAGGGTCAACAAGAATTTCATATCTTGAACCACCCTTTTCAAGGCGGGCTAAAACTGCGTCATCCAAGCTAACCATGTACAGGCTAAAGAGTAGTAGAACTTAAGAAGTAGTGAAGATCACTATTTAAACTTAGAAAGATGTTTTAACGTAGTTTCTCTGTCTAATTTTTTATAACCATTAGCGTCGACTACAGAAATTTCTACTGTGTCTTTGTTTAAACTGTCTTCTAAAGATTCTTGAAGAGCCTCTAAACCTAATTTTATTGCAGCATTTTGTGTCATTCCGCTTTTCCAAGATTTTTCAAAGTGGTCAATTACTGTAGTCCTACCTCGGCCAATGGCGCCTGCTTGATAAGATTGGTAAGCACCTGATGGGTCTGTTTCAAACAGGTGAACACCCTCATCATCAACGCCCGCAATGAGTAATGCAGTACCAAAAGGCCTAGCTCCCCCATATTGAGTAAACGACTGTTTGTAATCACACATTTTCTTTACTAAAGTAATCATAGAAATTGGACTTCCAAATGTCATCCTATTAATCTGGCACTGGACTCTGGCTTTGTCCACTAATTGTCTAGCATCTGCGACTAATCCGGAAGTAGTCATACCTATATGATCATCGATTTGATACATTTTTTCAATTGAATCTGTAATTACTAACTTGTTAGAAATTCTCTTATCAACAATAAGTACTGCCCCATCTTTGTATTTTAATCCAACAGTGGTAGTACCTCTTTTTACTGATTCTCTTGCATATTCTACTTGATAAAGACGACCATCTGGTGAAAATGTCGAAACTCCGTGATCGTATCCGCGTCCGCTCGGTTGCATAAACCTCAATGCCATAAGCATCTCTTATCAATCTTAGTCGTTAACACTCTCGTTATGGGTGGCATTCATCTCTAAAGTCATAATCGGAACGTCGTGAGAGTCGCTATTCTTTGCTCCGGAGGTAAAGATTCTGCGTATGCCGCATGGTGGGCCATGATGCAAGGTTGGGACACTGTTGCAATCATTACTATCGGAATTAAAGGAGATGATTCGATGATGTTTCAAATTCCAGGAACTTTTATTTCTGCATTCCAATCAGTGTGCATGAATGTTCCTTGGTTACCGGTTGAATCTAGCGGAAAAGAAGATTTAGAAATATTAGATTTAAAAAACGCAATATTAGGAAAATCTGATAATTTAAAAGCATATCATTCAATATGGCCTGAACATATTAACAAACATCAAAATATAGAATTATTCATGGGAAAATTAAAAATTGATGCATTAGTAACAGGGGCATTAAGGTCGGATTATCAGAAAACAAGAATTGAAAGAATGTGCGAAAGTTTAGGAATAATATCATTTTCACCGCTTTGGCATAAGGATCCATTAGATCATATGAATTCTTTAATAGAATTAGGTTTTGAAATAAAATTTATTTCGGTTTCATGCGAAGGATTAGATGAGGATTGGCTAGGAACTTCTTTGACGAAAGATAATTTATTAAAATTAGTAAAATTATCTAATGAATTTAGATTTAATTTAGATGGAGAGGGAGGAGAATTTGAAACTATAACGGTATCGGGTCCGCACATGAGAAATAAAATAAAATGTACTGGTAAAGTTCATTTTAAATCAGGAAGAGGTTTATGGGAAATAGAAGATGCCGAAATCACTCAATGCTAAACATCAAACACCTTGTCTTACTGGCATTTAGAGAGAGACATGCCTGTATCCCCTCTAGACTATCGTTACGGAAGAGAAGAAGCAAAACAAATATGGTCCAGAGAGGGCAGACATGCTAGGCAGTTAGAAGTAGAAAGGGCCCTTATATGGGCACATTGTAAATTAGGTAGAGTTAGTGCTGAACATTACGATAAAATTGCAGATATCGCAGATCCTGGCATCGTTACAGCAGATAGAGTAGATGAAATAGAAATGGAAACAAGGCACGACATCATGGCATTAACTAAAGCAATGGCAGAAGTGGCTGGTGAAGCTGGATGGTGCATTCATTTAGGTGCAACAAGCAATGATATAGTTGATTCGGCAGTAGCTCTTCAAATAAAAGATAGTATAAAATTACAAATAGAAACTACAACAATTTTGCTTAAAACCATGTGTGACATAGCCGAAAGGGAAAGAAATACAGTAATGCTTGGCAGAACTCATGGTCAAGCAGCTGTACCAATCACCTTCGGATTAAAAGTAGCAGTTTGGGTTGATGAATTCAGAAGGCACATGGAAAGGCTAGGAGAATTAACTCCAAGAGTAATAACTGGTAAATTTCTAGGAGCAGTTGGCACAGGAGCCGCCCAAGGGGAAATGGCTTTCGAACTACAAGAATTAATAATGTCAAACCTAGGCTTACAAACCCCTATGGCTACAACCCAAGTTGTAGGAAGAGATCGGTACATTGAATGGGTAGGATGGATGGCTAATGTAGCTACAAGTATAGAAAAAATTCTTCAGGAAGTTAGGAATTTGCAAAGGAGTGAAATTGCTGAAGTAGCAGAATATTTTGATACTGAGAAGCAAGTAGGATCATCAACTATGGCACATAAAAAAAATCCAATTACTGCTGAGAATGCCTGCGGTTTGGCTAGAATTGTTAGATCCATGATCATACCATCCTACGAAAATGCATTACTATGGCATGAAAGAGATTTGGCTAATTCTTCAGCAGAAAGGTTTACTTTGTCCCACTCCATGATATTATTAGATGACATTACAGTAAAATGTAATAGAGTACTTAGTAAACTAGTAGTAGATTCAGATAAAATGATGGATAATATAAACGCTCAAAATGGATTAGTTATGGCTGAAAAATTAATGCTAGTATTAGTTGATAAGGGCATGACAAGAGAAGAATCTCATGAAGTATTGAGGACCGCATCTATGAACGCCATTGAAAATAAAATTCATCTAATGAAAGTATGTAATAATGACAGTAGAATAACAGATCTGATATCGAGTGAAATTCTTGAAGAAGCATTCAAGCCGGAAAATCACCTAGGATTCAGCGGATTGATTGTTGATAATACAATATCGAAGGCTAGAAAAATTTTAAAGTAATTTCATCGCGATTAACAATGCTAAGCCCGTAAAAGAAGATACTAATCCCAATAAAATAATCATAGCGTGTGGCCCGTACTGATTAGTATCATCTAATGCTACATTTAGAAAACCGTCTTCCCTGATAGCAGACAGTAAACCTAATTCAGATTCATGAAAATCTGGTAATGGGCGTCTTTTTATCCTCTCTATTTTTCTCGGAGGGATCACCATTGTATTGTCGCTAATACATATTCTGTTTAGAGTTCACTACCGATTTGTACAGAAAACACCTTGATGTCAGGCGATATCCGAGATTATGCTGAACTTGGATAAGGGTACTGTTCATTTATCTTATGAGCAAGGGGCTGGATCAACAACATTACTTCTTACTATCGTAAGAGAATTTTTAGAAACAGGAAATCAAGTAATTTGGCTAGGAAGAGATTTACCAGATGGGGAAAGAGCAAAGCATATTTTAGAAAGTTTAAAAGGAGAACAGTTACAGAAATTTTCAATAATTAAATTAGAAGAAAATATAGATTCAATATTGAGAATACTTAAAATAATTATCAAAAAAATGGGTAAAAATGATTTATTATTAATAGATGATTGGTGTCCAAAAACAGGTAGAGCGAGTAAGGTTGATTTACAAAATATAAAAAAAATATTGACATTAAATAATAATATTAAATCAATAATTACGTCAACATCTTATGAGAATATGGATAAAAATGACGGAAAATTAAAATTCAGAGGAGGGAAAAAAATATTTGAAATTACAAACTTAGTTTATCTATATAAGAA
>JAJPRE010000022.1 GCA_023700245.1 Candidatus Thalassarchaeaceae archaeon | reverse complement strand
TCCTACCATCGTAATCAATTCATGGAAAGGCATGTTGCCTTTGAATAAATCGGGCGTTTGATAAAATAGTCATGCTGGAAATTTTAAAAGTGAATGTAAAGGAACTGATGAAAGAAGTTTTCTTGCACCCAATCCTTCTAATTCAATAATAAAAATTACCCCAATTATTTCAGCATTTAGTTGCTTACATAATTCAATACAGGCTGCTATTGTCCCACCAGTAGCGAGTAAGTCATCTATAATGACAACTTTCTGACCTGGTAAAATTGCATCATCGTGTATCTCTAGGCTATTAGATCCATATTCGAGTTCATAGTCAATTTTTAATGTGGATGATGGGAGTTTTCCAGGTTTTCTTATTGGGACAAAACCTTTTCCTAATTTTGTTGATAATAATGGCCCAAATATAAAACCTCTAGCCTCTGGACCGACAATAATATCTGGATCCCAATCTAATTTCATCATATCTTTAACAATTGTATCAATTGTCTGAGTTAACAATTTATGATCGCTTAATATTGGTGTAATATCTCTGAATAGAATTCCATCTATAGGAAAATTAGGTATTGTCCGTACGGCATCAGATAGTTGTTCCAAAAATATATGTCTCATCCAACAAAACCCCATATTAAAGAGCATTATGACCTATATTTTCATCAGGCCATAATGCTCAATTATGTATATTTATTAACCTAGGTGAGAAAATATAAATTCAAACGTAGTTTCATCGCCTGGCCCAAGATAAAACATTACCATCAAAACAAACAAAGTAGCCATTACTCCATTTATTTCTTGCCATTTTCCTGATACAAGTTTTACTAATACATATGCTATTATTCCCCACGCAATACCTGCTGCGATAGAATACGCAAAGGGCATCAAAATCATTGTTATGAAAGCTGGAATAGCGACTTCTAGATCTGCCCAATTGATATCCGCTGCTTGGCGCATCATTAATGATCCAACTATTACTAAAGCACACGCAGCAGCATATGTTGGTATTGCCGCAAATAATCCAGAAAGGAATAATCCAGAAAGGAATAATACACCACATGTTACAGCGACTAATCCTGTTTTTCCACCGTCTTCTACTCCAGCTGCAGATTCAATATATGTTGTTGTTGTACTTGTTCCTGTCATAGCACCTACTATAGTGGCAGCCGCATCAGCCATGAATGCTTCATTTGAATTCTGTAATTCATCATTCTCATCAACATATCCTGCAGATCTACCAACTGAGTATAAAGTTCCAGCAGTGTCGAATATATCTACAAAGAGGAATGTTATCATTATCAAAAGAAAATCTCCGATGGACCATGTATAATCACCAACATCACCAAATCCATCAATGAATCCGAATAATGTTTCTTTCGGTAAACCAACAAAACCAATAATGTTGGCAAGTTCAGGTGGCACCGCTGTTGCTTCACCCCATCCTGCCGCTGCGTTGACGAGTACAGTTACTTCAGTGTCTGGATACACGCATACGTTACCATCACAAAAATAATTGGCTGTACTCATAATTGCTTCATTATCATAAATAATCACTGCATCTGCATTTCCAAGCATATTATATGGATCGGATACTCCCAAAAGCCAACCAATTACTGACAATCCAAGAACGCCCCAGATAATTGCGCCTGGTATCTTTCTTGCCATCATGGCTGCAATTGCAATTATGCCAACAACAGCCCAGAGTTCACCACTCATGTGAGTCCATGTACCTGTATCGTCTAAACCTACTAAAGTAACTCCATTGTTGATTACGATACCTGTTTCTTCTAAGCCAATTAATGCTAAGAACATTCCAATACCAGCTCCTGTTGCAATTTTCAAATCTTTAGGTATAGAATTAATCATCTTAGTTCTCCAGCCTACTTGCGGTAAAGATATTATTAAGAAAATTAATCCTTCAACAAAAACAGCCGCTAATGCTACTTGCCATGGAATACCCATTGCCCCTACAACTGTAAATGTGAAAAATGCATTTAGGCCCATTCCCGGGGCTAAAGCAAAGGGCAAGTTAGCCCACATGCCCATTACAGTACACCCAATAAATGCTGCAATTGCTGTAGCAAATAGTACATCATCGAATGGCATTCCTGCTCCACTTAACATAGCTGGATTTACTAATAAAATATATGCCATAGTCATGAAAGTTGTTAATCCTGCCCTCATCTCACTTTGCCATGTCACGCCAGCGTCTGTCAATCCAAATCTATCATCCATTATTCTTTCTAATTCACTCATTTCTTTCCACCAAATTCCGGTGAGTCTTGACTCACCTAGTGAGTCTGCTATGACAGAGAGCCTATGAACAATGCGCTCTAAGAAAATATTAAATTTTTAAGACTCTATGACTAAATTATGATTATTTTTGGGAAGATGGACGCTGAATTCTGTATTTAGCTCTAAATTTAATGCATCTATTCCATCTTCCGGAGCATGGAAGATTATGATATTGTCTGGTTTACATTCTCTGGCAAATGAAGACAATGAATCATGATCAGCGTGATTAGAAAGTGCAAATTGATTTATTTCCAAGTCAATATCTGTCATTTTTCCATAAATAGGTAATTTACCTTCAGATAATAATTGCCTTCCTCCGGATCCTTCGGCTTGGTATCCAGTCAGTAGAATAGCATTTGCTTTATCCCACTTTAAACGATTTAGATACCATAAAGCTGGCCCTCCATCTAACATTCCACTAGTAGTTACAATTACATTTGCATTTAGCGCCTTTTTCCTATCGCTTTTTCCATATACGCGCCTCGCCCATTTCCATGTTTTTATCAAAAGATAGGGTTCTTTAATTAATTCAGGAAATTTTAGCCAATCCTTAGTAATTCGCGTCCCCATACCATCAAAATGAACTTGTAGATGAGGTGCCTCATTGTGTAGTATTCTGAGGATATCTTGTCCTCTACCCGAAGCAAAGGCGGGTACAAGTGCCACCCCTCCTCTATCTACAATTTCTTTAACGCGCTCAACAAATCTTTGTTCTTCTTCTTTCCGTGGGGGATGTTGCCGTCCTCCATATGTTCCTTCTAAACATAAAATATCACAATTTACTGGCTTTGCACCTAAAACGTTTGGACTATTACGAGTATCTATATCTCCTGACCAAAGAATTGTTTTAGAAGGGGTTACTATTTCTATCATTATTGCACCCGGCATATGGCCTGCAGGATGAAACCGACACTTCCAAGAACCAATTTCAAACCATTCACCAATATCATGCGTAACCCATGATTCTAATGCCAGATCTAAATCTCTCTTGTCCCATGTGAGTGGATATCCTTCAATTGATGAGACTTTGTATGTGTCTCGCCACATTATTTCTGAAACCTTTGCAGTCAGGCCAGTGCCGTGTAATCTTGTTCCGTGTGCACCAACTAGCCAAGGTGCCATTCCAATATGATCGATGTGGCTATGAGTAATTATTGCATCAGATACTGGTGGGCATTCAGAAGGATATTTTGGAGGTCTAGTTGGTGCCATCCCATAGTCAATTAGTAACCTGGTTCCAGTATTATCTTCAATAACACATCCCACATTACCAACTTCGCCTGCACCTCCTAGAAAATGAAACCGGATTCCGGAATTAACTGTATCATCAGAGTATCCTGAAGTTTTACCGGGTGTATATAGAACCATATTAAGAGACGAGAATGTCCCCCTTAATCAAAGAGATTGTTTTTTAGCATTGCTAAAGTAGTAATGAGGAAAGGTTTGATGTAGGCTTGTAGGTTTAGTCATTACATGAGCGTCGAGGAGATATGGGGTAAAAGATGGCGAAGTTGTGCTCATCCATTGAGTCATCGATTTATGGAAATATCTACAAGGAAAAAATCACTTGTTATTTTGGCAGCCGATCTTTATACAATTGATGAGTTAGTGAATTTGATAGACACTGTTGGCCCTTATATTTCTGCTTTAAAAACTCACGTTGATATGATAATTGATTTTGATAAATTAAAATGGAAGAAAGTTTTGAAAAGTGCTGAGAATAATGATTTAATGATATTCGAAGATCGTAAATTTGCTGATATTGGAAAAATATCACAAATTCAAATGGGCGGTATTTATGACATTCGATCCTGGGCAGATTTAGTTACTGCTCATAGAATTTCAGGGCCAGATATTGTTGATGGATTAGGAGCCAGTTGGAGTGACGTAGAAAGAATAGGTGGTATATTTTTATTGGCTCAAATGTCCAGTAGAGGTAATTTATTATCTTCAGAATATACTGATGAAGTTGTCAATACAGGTAATGGATCACCCCATGTTGTTGGATATATTGGGAATGGAAGTTCGGCTGCTGAGATTTCGGACCTTAGAGAAAAATCTGGAGATGGAAAATTGATTTGGACACCTGGAGTCAATCTAGAAACTGGAGTAGGTAAACTAGGTCAAAGGTACGGAAACCCCTATGATGCAATTAAATCTGGATCTGATGGCATAATTGTCGGCTCGGGAATTTATAATTCAAAGGACAGGGTTGAATCTGCAAAGGCATATGCCAAAGCATCATGGGACGCTTTGATTGAGAGAGAAGATAATGTCTGATCAAGACTTGATTGCATGGTTATGTTCCGCAGTAGTTATAGTTTTCATCATTTACATTGTAATTTATGAAATTTATAAAAGGTGGTTTTTAGAAATTAGACTAGTGTCATTAGATGAGACATTATTAAATGATGATTCTGTGGTCATTGAAGAAATAACTGATGCCCCTTTGGGTAGTAAAATAATATCTCAAGTTCCAGCATATATGATTAGTGATGAAGAATCATAAGGATTTCCTAGATAATTCAGAAATTAGTTTTGTGGGAATTTTACTTTTTATATTTATTATTTCACCATTTGGATGTATGAATGTAAGTTCTGTAGCGTGTAAACATAATCTATTGACACTCGCTTTGCCTCTCCCATATCTTGTATCACCCAAAACAGGACAGCCTATGTTCACCATGTGCAATCGTATTTGCGCCCTTCTACCAGTATCAATTTTAATTCTTATTAGAGAATTAATTGGGCCTATTTTTTCCACTTTCCAATTAGTTATTGCCTCTTTTCCTGCACGTTTGGTGCCTATAACCAACCTAACTCTTTTGTCCTTTGTTTCCTGAATTCTAGTTGTTTCAATTCCAGATGTAGTTTCCGGTTTTCCGTAAACTACGGCATAATAAATTCTCTCAATTGAGCGATTTTTAAATTGTTTTTGTAATATATCACGGGTCTCCGGGGAAGTGGCAAAAATCAAGCAACCAGAGGTTTCTCTATCTAAGCGGTGTACTAAGTATATCCGAGTTCTTTTATTTTCTGAAGCCCATTTAGCTGTTCTACTATACATTGTATCGAGCTCTTCTCTATCAGTTGCAACAGACAAAAGCCCCTCTGGTTTATCTACTACAATTACAGAATTATCAGAATATAGTATGTCTGGATCCTGTAATATGTTAGCTTGTAAACCCTTTTTTTGGTCACCATCAGTTCTTGGTACAACAGACACTACTGATCCGCAAAATATTCTTTCTTTTGCTTTATTTCTCTTTTTACCATCAACTCTTATTCTACCATGATCAATCATTCTACGTAGTGAGTTCTTTTTTGCATCGGGATGTAAAATGGATAATATTTCAATTAGTGTAGCCTCTACTTCAACCATGATAGCGGGGTCTGGCATGCACTTTGGAAATCGTTCAAACCATTCAAGTTTCTTATTTACAACGATGTATAGTGTAAATCTATATCTGCTTAATCTGTAAACGTAGCTCTAAGAGTATCTGATACTTGTAAAAAGAGGTGAATAGTAAATACGCAAATATATCTAATTCTCCTTTAGAAGAATAGATGGGCGATTTCTAGGCTTTCGACCGAAGATTGCTAAAGTACCCACAAATCCTGACTTGATGCCCACTCGTCGTGTTTCAACATCAATGAAGCCAGCATCGATCATGCCTTGTCTCCATTGTTCTTCACTCAATGTTGTCATGTGCACATTAAGTGACTTTGGCCAATCATGACTTGCTGTATTTTCAGAATAATGATCAACACCTGCAATAAGTATTCCTTTATCGTTCAACCATTCATTAAAGAAAGTCTTTAACATTTTTAATGGATCTTGCAAGTAATATAGGAATTCCATTGAGTGAATCAAATCAAACTTCTGTGAGGGTTTCCATCCTGGAAGTGTTGCCAAATGAAATTCTCCAGCCCCCTTTTCCTCAGCCTTAATGATCATTTCATTTGAACCATCAATACCAACTACTTTACTACAATTATCATATGTTTGTAACTTACGACATACCCAACCATTTCCGCATCCTACATCTATAACTGAAAAGGGTTTCTTAACCATTTTAATAGCAATATTTAGCATTTCATTAACTGATTTAGCGTGCCCATTTTCCATCCCCTCATCCCTATTTCTAAGTGCCCATTCTGAGAATACATCAGTTGCATCACGGGTTACCATGGTGAGGACGATAGCCAACTATTCCAATAAGATTTTCATTTTAATTATCAAAGTTATCTATTACGTAATTTACAGCATTTCTGAAAATTTTCATACCCTCTCCTTCGCCATGTTCTATGCCTTCTCTAGTCCATGTTGCCCCCAACCATGTTGAGTGGTTGGCTTCAGGATGTGGCATTAAGCCGAATACTAATCCTGAGGGGTCGCACACGCCTGCAATATTTCTCCAACTTTGATTTGGAGAAATTGGATATGGCAATATATTATCTTCAGATGATGGATAAGTGGTTGATGGATCTACATATCGAACAACAAGTTGTCCTGATTTATCCCATTCATCTAGAAGTGTTTTTTCTGAAGTTACAAACTTGCCTTCACCATGACGAACTGGTACACGAATTCTTGTTAGGTTCTTTGTCCATATACAATTACTATCTGGATTGAATTCAAGGGTTACCCATCTATTTTCATATTGCCCTGAGTCATTAATTGTCAATGACGCTGATTGATTTAAACTAACTTCACCATCACCCGGTAATAAGCCCATTTTTACTAGTACTTGAAAACCATTACATATCCCAATTACTAATTTTCCCGATTTGACAAATTCTCTTACTTGCTCCCTTATGCCGAATCGAAGTCTATTACCCATAAGTCTTCCACTACCAAGGTGGTCACCAAAAGAAAAACCTCCTGGTATTGCCATTATATGATAATTCTCTAAATTAGCACTCCCATTTACTAATTTATTTATATGTAACTTTTCAACTAAAGCTCCTGCCATTTCAAAAACAGCAATAGTTTCTGTCTCACAATTAATACCAAAGCCGGAAAGTACTGCTACTTTGGGTTTCATTAATTGTTGCCTCCATTCAATGTTCCTTTCCATGCGTCGCGTAATTCCTTCATATTTGCAGAAAGTATAATTTGATCTCGATTTTTAAATACTATCATATCATTTGAGGTGACTTTACCTATTTTATTACACTCACGACCCATCATAGATTCTTCAAAAAGTTGTGAATCCTGTGGCTTTACACTTACTAAAATTCTGCCTAGACTTTCACCGAAAAGTGCTCCCCAAATATCTAAATTCTTATTATGATTAAAAAGATTTGAAATATCTAAAATTGCACCTGAATCACATCCAAAGCAACATTCTGTCAATGCTGCAGCAAGTCCCGCATCACTACAATCATGTGCACTTGCAACCAGTCCATTGGACATTGAGTTTGTCAAGCTTCGATAGAGTGCTAAATTTCTTGTAGTGTCTATCTGAGGAATCTGGCCTCCTATTCCACTTTTACCATTTGTCTCATCGTGTAGCATAAATGCTAACTCACTTGCACCTAATTCTTGATGGGTCTCTCCTACAAGGTAGATTATGTCACCAACTGTCTTAAAGTCACTAGATACTGCTTTTCTTACATCTTTGTGGTTTCCTATTAGACTGAATAACAAAGTTGGAGGGACACTAATTTTAGTACCATTTATTGTTGCATCGTTCTTCATTGAGTCTTTTCCACTAATACACGGTAATTGATAAGCCCTACATACATCATCTAATGCTCTGTTGGCTCTAACTAATTGCGCTAATTTATACCTACCATCTGGTGTCTTCATTGACTCTACAGGATCTGGCCAACAAAAATTATCTAGTCCTGCTATTAGATCTAAATCCACGCCTACGCACACTGCGTTTCGAAGAGCTTCATCAATACTAGCAGCGGCCATGGCATAAGTATCGATATCTGAGTATCTCGGCACTATTCCATTTGAAATTACTGCGCCTTGTGTTTGCCCTTGTAGTGGCGCAATTACCGCGGCATCTCCGGGAGAATCGTGATTTATTCCACAAAATGGTTTGATTACAGATTGCCCTTGAACTTCATGATCATACGATCTGACCCAGGATTCTTTACTTGCAACATTAGGCCTTGCCATTAACCTAAGAAGTATATTTCCCATATTCTCTGGATTATTGGAAGGGAATTGTATTGGTTTGTGTATTGGCACTTCCCACTCAGATTCTAATTCTAATTGTGGGCACCCTTCATGAAGAAATTTCATAGGAAGGTTAGCAACAGTTTCATTGCCATAGTTTACTTCAAATGAGCCTGTATCCGTAAATTCTCCTACAATGGTTGCTTCAACTTCATGTAATAGTGCTAATTTCTCAAATTCTTTGCAATCTTTCTCTTTTATTCCTATTGTCATTCTCTCCTGTGACTCCGAAACTAAAATTTCCCAAGGACTTAGTCCTGGATGTTTCAAGGGTACTTCTGCTAAGTTCAAAAAAGCACCATTAGTCAATTCTGCTAATTCACCAACACTACTTGATAGCCCTCCTGCCCCATTATCTGTTATTACTTGGATCAAGCCATAATCTCTCGCCTCCAATACCATGTCAATCATTTTCTTTTGAGTTATCGGATCTCCGATTTGTACTGCAGAGCTTGGGCTTTCTTCGGTTAACTCCAGGCTAGAAAATGTTGCTCCATGAATACCATCACTTCCTACTCTCCCGCCGACCATGTAAATTATATCTCCAACTGATGGAGTTTTGATATGACTTTCGCGTCCATCTTTTAATATTCTAGGCATTATCCCCACCGTTCCACAATAAACTAATGGTTTACCAATATATCTATCATCAAAAATAATTGCACCATTGACAGTAGGTATTCCGGACTCATTTCCACCTGTTCTTACACCTGAATGTACGCCCCTAAGTACTCGTAAAGGATGGAATAATCCTTTCGGTATTTGACCTTTATAATCTGGGGGCCCGAAACAGAAAACATCTGTGTTTGCTATTGGCTTCGATCCTAATCCAGTTCCTAAAATATCTCTATTTACTCCCACAATTCCAGTCATTGCTCCTCCGAATGGATCTAATGCAGATGGTGAATTATGAGTTTCTGCTTTGATACACAAGCTCCATTGCTCATTCCATGCAATTACTCCGGAGTTATCATGGAAGATACTTAGTAACCAATCTACATCTTTTTGAATATCTAATGTGGGAGTCACGATATGTGTCTTGAATAACGAGTTAATTGTAGTGTCTTCTCCGGTTTCATTATCAACATGATGGATATTAGCAGCAAATATTTTATGAGAACAATGTTCTGACCAAGTTTGAGCAAGACATTCTAATTCAACATCAGTTGGCATATCCGGCGGGAGCCCCAATTCAATTCTTCTCTGTTGTACTTCTTCGTCTTTATATTGCGATTGAATAGTTTTCATTTCATTTAGGTTTAATGCAAGTAAACCCTTTTCACTTATCTTAATTAATTCATTATCATTAACATTTAGATTTATGGTTTTGATTGATTTAAATGGTTGAGTAACTTTAATTGGTGCCCTAAGTATACCCCATTTTTTAATTTGACAGTGTTCTTTTTTTGTTGTTATAGAGTGTTCAATCATAGGATTATGAAGCTTATCTGCTATTTTATCAATATTAACATCTACAGGTATCCCCCAAAAAAGATATATTTTTGAGGTAAACACTTCACTGGATTTATTAAGTTCTGGGTATATAGTTCGTAGACCGTCTAATGCTGCTTTACCAGCATTATCAGTTACTCCTGGTTTGAATCCAATATGAATATGCAAATCAGGTTTTATTGGAAATATATCATCTGAATCTAATATATGTAAATTCGCTGTGCCGTATTCTATTATTGGATCGGAAAAGAGATCATAGACTGTTCTTTGAATTTTTTCATTATCTAAGTTGGAAATAATATCATATCTATGGATTAATTTTACATCATCTAGCTTAATATTATGGTCAGATAAGAACATTTTTTTAGTATTATTACCTTTAGAATCAGAAAGACCCGGCATATTCTTTGTTGTAACTTCTACACTACAAGCTTTACTTTTCATATACTCATACACTCCCAAATATCATTATCGAAGAGACGTTTCTCTTTGAACAAAGCGGAAAGGATAACCCCTTGGTTTCCAATGTAGAAAATATAAATTTATTAAGAATAATATTATTTAAGTGAATTATTGTAAATTTTATAACAAATATTTATTTACTTTCTGTGATACAGTAATATCGATTACTATTGTCATTACGATTTTATTTGTATAAACTATATTTGTGACAAGTAATTTTTAATTTCCAATAGAAATAAAGGGGTATGGGTAAGTTTGAGAGCCTAAACTCTCTCCGATAACCATGGGGAGGGTTCTGAATCATCTTTTTATTGTAAACAATGATAGATGTTTTGGATGTGCAGCCTGTATTGCTTTATGTCCCGTGAATGCATTATCTCTGATTAATATAATGGCGATCGTCGACGAACCAGCATGCACCCATTGTAACTTATGTATCCCTGCATGTCCAGTTCATGCATTATCTATAGATCCAATTTCAGGAGTGCAACTTCATTGAAAATTTCATTTACTGATACTTCTCTTGAATCATTATGCATGGCACAAGAATTAATGGATAACTTAGACTGTGAAATACATTTTTTCTCTGAGGATGCAGAAGTCGGTCTCTTTGGTGAAATGCCTGGGATCGTTTCAAAGTGGCCCTTAATACCAAATTCCTGGATTACGTCGATGTATTCACAAAACTACAAACCAAAATATACCGCGGTCAGGAGATCATGGTTTGAAAAGGCAATAGCAATCTCTTTAGCAAAAAGAAATACCTTTTTCCATCTGAGGACAAGAATAACAAACGTTGAAGACAACAAAATTCAATTTTCTGGAGCGGGATTTTCCGGTTCTGGAACATTAAATTTTGATAAAATATTTGGAATTACTATAGAATCTAATAACACTATTTGGTATGGCGGGGTAACAACTACTGAGATGGCACCTAATCCAAATTTAATCACAGGAAAAAGATCTGACTCTACGATTGAAGTATGGGCCGAGCACAAACTACCTCAAGATATCAATTGGATACAAAAAATGTCATGGAAAGGAAAAACACCTAAAAATTCTATTGAATGTGATATAGACATGGGAATACAACGGGCAAAGAATTTTCTGAACAAAGTCAATATAGATTGAAAACGAAGTGATGACAATATGGACAAAAATTTGACTAATATTTTGAGTTCTGTAACATCCAAAGAAAGCTATACGAGGCATGCTATTTTGATCGATCCAGCTGATCAGTTGCCAGATGTAGCAGCGAAGAGATGTTTAGCAGCCGTAAATGCTGGCACTAGCATGATATTGGTCGGGGGCTCCTCGAATACAGATATGCAAAATGTAGAAGCGACGGTATCATCCATTAAAGAAATGCTTGAACTAGTTCAGTGGGCATCTACTCAGGATTCATTAGGTGTAGAGGAAAATAAAACCGTCCCAATTGTACTATTTCCACAAGGATCTGCTGCATTATCCTCAATGGCAGATGCCGTTACTTTTATGATGCTGATGAATAGTACCAGTCCAAGATATCTCATTGAAGAACAGGTAATGGGTGCACTACATATCAAGAAAAGTGGTATTGAACCACTACCTATGGGTTATTTAGTTTGCGCTCCCGGTGGAAAAGTTGGAGAAGTTGGCCAAGCAGACTTAATTCAACCATCAGATATTGATAGGATGTCTGCATATGCGACAACAGCCCAATTTTATGGCTTTAAATTAATTTATTTAGAGGCTGGAAGTGGAGCAAAGACACCGGTATCTCCAGATTTAATTCGTGCTGCTCGCGATTCATGCAATCTCACAATAGTAGTTGGGGGAGGCATTCGAGATGCCCAAACGGCCAGATTAGCATCAGAAGCAGGCGCTGACTGGATAGTGACAGGAAACTTGGCTGAAGAGTATGATAACGCTGACGAACTTCAAGAAATATTAACTAAGTTTATTTTGGACATGAATCAATGATATTTATCCAATAAATAGAGATAAACACGTCAACGATCCGTCTGCATCCATTATTGGGGCCATATCTACAGTCGTAATCGAGAATCCACGATTCAAAAGTATTTTTCTAGTGTCTGGAAATCCATTTGCAATTATTACTTTATCATTAGCGTAACCGAGAACATTAGATGCATAACTCTCAGAATTTGGTATTCTTATTATCTCATCAGCGAATTCGAATTGATCAGATTTCAAATGACCTTCTGCTAAAATGATACTTCCAGGCCTTGGACTTGAACAGACGGTAGTCAAATGCAATGTTGATGAAGGAATATTGATGAGTTCAAATTCATAACCAGCATCTTTTACACAATTTCCCAGAAAATTAGCCCCTAGAGCATTGGTTCTAGTTGAAACGCCTATCAAGAATTTATCATCAAAAAAAACCACATCTCCTCCATCAATTGAACATTTTTTAGGCATATTAATTATCTCATAGTCTTTTAATAAATATTCCTTTATTGCTTCTTCTTCCCCCCTCCTAGTAGTATGGCCCATATTAGAAATAACTACTTTATCATCAATCATTATTGATGTGTCTTCAACAAAACAGCAATCAGGATGAGTATCAATGCTTGGTAAAATTATAACATCTGTGCCATGAGCTTCTAAAGCAGCCACATATGCTGAATGAGATCCCTTTGCTTTCTCATAATTTGGTTTATTTTTACCAAAATAAGATGTCAACGCCTCGGAATAACTTTTAGAAATATCTCTAGTTATCGCCCTCGATTTATTTCTGTCATGTGTACCGGGCATGAAAGGCCGAGTAAGTAAGATTTGATAATACTTCGGAATTAGGAATACTATTTCCTAAATCCAGTCATAATATTATTCAATAGATTTGGAAAGCTTATCCATATGGATTTCCATATCTAAAATCAACATTAATAACTCTTCTTCATTCTGTAATAATTTTGTATTTTTGGCTTCTAAAATTTTTATTTTATTTCTATCAGTTTCAAAGTCATTATTTCGTACTCTTTCATTTCCTAATTGGTTTTTTAGTTGTAAATTTCGTGTATTAACTACTCTAATTTTTTCTTCTAATTCGGCTATCAGCGGCCTACCAGAATCATTATTTGAATGATTTTTCAGCTCCATTGATCTGAATCGTCGCCGACCAGCCGCCAGCTCTATTTCCATTTTATTGATTTCATCCCATAACGCAATAACTTCTTCAATAAGCCTATCTTGAGAAATATCCTTTAATCGATCCGCCAGACTGATATCTTCATCAGAAGTAACTACTTCTTTAGGATGATTAATCTCAGGTGAATCCATTATGCCTCATTATCCATCCACAATATTATCCATTTGAACCTTGAGGATATTTTAGTTCTAAAACAGCGATAATTCACCTAAATCAGAATTTCCAAATAAAAAAATACCAAATAAAACCTTTTTAAAAAATCATATAAACTAATATATCAACACATCGCGTTTATATCAAAACCTTTGTTCGGACGATTTATGAAGGCATATAGGGCAAAAGGAACATTCAGGAATGGTAAGCGCGATCAAGTTTACACATTGGATATCGTAGCTGCTGATGAAGAAGAGGCAAAACATCGCATTTATTCAAATTTTGGTAGTAGACATGCTACGCCTCGAAGATTCGTAAAAATTGATACACTTGAAATCATAGATCCTTCTGAATCTACAGCGCCAGTTGTTGTTGCACATTTTAGAGATGAATGATGACTTTATGTCATCATTTCACGAAATCGTGAAAGCATAGATACACAGAGGAACTTACATGAAGAAAGATTTCAAGAAAGGGTTCATGCGTCAATATTGGCGAATCCAGCAAAGTCAAACTCTTATATCAACTGTGTTTTGGATTACAACATTAACATTATTGATATGGCCAAATGTAAGCTGGAGATTCCAGTCCAATGAAGAACTCTTAGGCATACCAATGACATATTGGGCATTATCTGCGATTGCAACATCAGTTTTACTACTGGTAATAATACTGGGGTGGACATATGATGTAGCATTAGGCCTCTGGAGAGAACATCTCACAGTAGTACAAGAAAGAAATCCTTTTACTACATATAAAGTCAATGCTCCCTGGGGAATACTTTTAGCCCAAACTAATACAATTCTACGAAAATTATCCGATGAAGATGATGAAGACATCCTAAGGCATTGCGATTTTATCGATAGATGGCTAGACTGGAATGCAAATCAAGAAATATGGGCTAGAACAATGTCTTCATGGAAGCAAATAATGGGCGACGAAGATCCTTATTTATTCCATATTTCAGAAGAAACTAGAGCGAATCTAGAAGAAGCAGCAAAAAATATTCAAGATTTTTAAATAAAAAGGGCGGGCATAATTTGAACCCAGAAGACATCGTTAGAATTTCTCAATTAGCAGGTGACCAAATTTTAAAAATCTATTATCAAAAAGAAAATTTAAAAATATCTCATAAAGACGATAATTCGCCATTAACAGAAGCAGATTTGGCAGCACACAACATCATAATTCAAGAACTACAATTAATTGATAATACGCCAATAGTATCCGAAGAGGGTAGAATAGGTGACCCTGAGGAAAGTGAAACTTGTTGGCTAGTAGATCCATTAGATGGTACTAAAGAATTCATTAAAAGAAATGGAATGTTCACTGTAAATATAGCATTGATGCAACGAGACGGAAGTAGATGGAAACCAATATTTGGAGTAGTACACGCCCCAGTGTCGAAAACAACATGGTTTGGAGGTATAATGACTCCATCAGAAAGAAGAGGACCCGATGGGTCCGGATTAATAATGGTCCGTCCTTCAAATCCTCCTCAACCTGTGAGATTAGTTGCTAGTGGCACGCATAGAGGAGAGAATGACGAAAAATTTGCAAAGAGAATCGGTAACTATGATTTAGTAAGAATGGGATCCTCACTTAAAGCATGTATAGTTGCTGAAGGAGGTGCTGACTTATATCCGAGATTTGGGCCTACCTCATGTTGGGATATTGCTGCCGCACATGCTGTTGTTTCTGGTGCGGGAGGGTTAGTATTAAATCCAAATGGAAATACATTAGATTACGATATCATCAATAAAGTTTTAAATCCATATTTTCTTGTTACTTCTGACAATAGATGGACAAATGATTGGATTTATCAAAATAAGTCTTTATGAGACTAATCCCCGACGATGTAAAATAGTTATGAACATACGCGAAAACCAATGAACCATCTCGCCACCTTAGAGGCAGAAGCAATTCACATCATGCGCGAAGTCGTAGCTTCAGCAGAAAATCCAGTTATGCTTTATTCAATAGGAAAAGACTCATCAGTAATGCTTCATCTAGCAAAAAAAGCATTTTATCCAGGTAAAATTCCATTTCCATTAATGCATATTGATACAATGTGGAAATTTTCCGAAATGATTCAATTTAGAGATAAAACAGCCAAAGAACTAGGCTTAGATATGATCGTACACATCAACCCTGAAGGAAAGAAACTAGGAATCAATCCATTTATCCATGGTTCTTCTAAGCATACTAATATTATGAAAACTGAAGGATTAAAGCAAGCTATGGATAAATACAAGTTCGATGTTGCATTTGGAGGTGCCCGAAGAGATGAAGAAAAATCTCGTGCAAAAGAAAGAATATTTTCATTTAGGACATCCGAACATCGTTGGGATCCTAAAAATCAGAGGCCAGAATTATGGAATATATTTAATTCTAATATAAACAAGGGAGAATCAATTAGAGTTTTCCCTCTTTCCAATTGGACTGAACTCGATATTTGGCAATATATTCATCTTGAAAATATACCAATAGTCTCATTATATTTTTCCAAAGAAAGACCAGTCGTAGATCGAGATGGGACACTTATTCTTGTTGATGATGACAGACTCCCCCTCCTAAATGGAGAAATTCCATTATTAAAAAGTGTCAGATTCAGAACTTTAGGATGTTATCCATTATCGGGGGCAGTTGAGTCAAAAGCCAATTCTTTACCTGAGATTATACAGGAAATGCTTATGACAACAACTTCAGAAAGGCAAGATAGAATTATTGATCATGATGGCAACGCTTCAATGGAGAAAAAGAAGCAAGAGGGGTATTTCTGATGTCGCACTCCAGTGAACTTATTTCGAGTAATATTGATTTATATCTCAAAAAACACCAAGAAAAAAGCCTTCTAAGGTTTATTACATGTGGCTCTGTAGATGATGGTAAATCTACACTAATTGGCAGAATGCTATATGAATCACATATGCTTTTTGATGACCAACTAAGTTTATTAGAATCGGATTCTAAAAAATTAGGTACACAGGGTTCAGAAATTGATTTTGCTTTATTGGTCGATGGATTAGCGGCCGAAAGAGAACAAGGCATAACAATTGATGTTGCATATAGATTTTTTTCAACAGATAAAAGAAAATATATTGTTGCGGACACCCCCGGGCATGAGGAATATACTCGGAATATGGCAACCGGGGCATCAACCGCAGATATAGCCATAATTCTTGTAGATGCTCAACATGGAATTTTAACCCAAACTCGGAGACATTCTTTTATCACTTCTATGGTCGGAGTAAAAAAAGTATTATTGGCTGTTAATAAATTAGATTTGGTCAACTATTCAGAAGAAGTATATGATAAAATTGTTAAAGAGTATAATAAATTTGCAAGTAATGCACTAGATATTGAAGAAATAACGCCCATACCAATTTCTGCATTGATGGGCGATAATGTTGTAAATAAAAGTACCAATACACCGTGGTATAAAGGACAAACCATTATGGAATACCTCGAAAATGTAGAAATCTCGAATAAAAATCTAGATAAACCATTTAGAATGCCAATCCAATGGGTAAATCGACCTTCATCCGATTTCCGCGGGTTTTCAGGATTAATTGCTAGCGGAAGCATAAGGGTAGGAGATGAAATCAAAATCATCCCCGGAGGACAGTCCTCAACTATTGAAACAATTATCACAGGCGATCGCGATGTCACTAAAGCGACTGCTGGAGAATCAATAACAATAACTTTGGATGATCAAATTGATGTATCTAGAGGAGATATATTGGTTGATAAAAAAAATCCTTGCAGTGAAGCTGATCAATTCCAAACTCGAATATTATGGATGCATGATGATCCTATGATGCCAGGCCGGCAATATCTTTTAAAATCTAATACTCAATCAGCATTACTGACATTGGGTAAATTAAAGCATAGAATTGATGTCAATACTCTTGATAATTTACCTGCAAAAATATTAGAAATGAATGAAATTGGGATTTGTAATATTTCATTAGATAGACAAATTGCATTTGACTCATATGACAACAACCAGACTATGGGCGGGTTTATTTTAATCGATAAATTTTCAAACAATACAATTGGAATGGGGCTAATAGATTTTGCACTTCGCCGATCTGACAATATTCATTGGCAAAAAATGGATATATCTAAAGAATCAAGAGCACAACAAAAATTACAGATTCCAAAACTAATATGGTTCACAGGACTTTCAGGCTCAGGAAAATCATCGATTGCAAACATATTAGAAAAGAAATTGCATTCATTAGGTAAACACACTATCACACTAGATGGTGATAATATACGCCATGGTATAAATCGAGATTTAGGGTTTAATGAGGCAGACCGGGTTGAAAATATTAGAAGAGTAGGTGAAATTGCAAAATTAATGCTAGAGGGGGGGTTAATCTGTATAGCTTCATTTATATCTCCATTTGAATCTGAACGTCATATGGCCAGAACTCTTGTATCAGAAAATGAATTTATAGAAGTTTTTGTAGACACTCCACTTCATGTATGTGAAAAGAGAGACGTCAAGGGCTTGTATGCAAAAGCAAGATCTGGAGAAATACCAAATTTTACGGGAATATCCAGTCCATTTGAAAAACCATTGGATCCGGAGATTAGGATAGATACTACCATTACATCTGCAGAAGAAGCGGCAAATCAGATAATTGCATATTTTTCTAAGTAATGTTTGCGACGCATTCTTGACATACGACAAACGCGCAACATATGATGAATGTCATAGACCAAGCGGAATTACAGAAAATTGCGCAACAGGTTGAGATAAGTAGAGAGAGACTTCAATCAATGGAACAACAAATCCAACGCTTAGATGAAGTTAGATTGGAACAAATAAGGGCTATGAATACTTTAAAATCAATACCCAAACATGGTTCCGATGGAATCATGATTCCACTGGGATCAGGGGTACAAATATTAGCAAATATTTCTGATAACGCAGGTGTAGTAATAGATATTGGATCCAGAGTTCAAGCAGAAAAACCTCGTGAAGAAGCGATTATAATTCTGACAAATAGAAATGATGAGTTGAACAATATTTTACAAAAATTAAAATCTGAATACGAAGTTTTAGAGCAGTATGTAGTTTCATTAGCCCATCAATTTACCTCGGGTGTTGAGCAAATTCAGGAAAACAAAATAGAAACACCAACAAGTAATGAGATTTTAGCAGAAACTAAACAAATACCTACTAAAAATAAAAGGAGAAAAAGAGGTAGAGAACTTACTTTAGATGATTAGGAGGGTTTTTGTGGGATTATTTGACAAATTTAAAAGAAGAATAAAAGATTCTAAAATAGAATCCAACATTACTGCTGAAGAAGATACCAAAGAAGCCAAAAATGCAATTTTAGAGCGTAAAGAAAAATTAAATAATATCCAAATGCAAAATAAAGATAAACAAATAGATCAAAATCCTAATAAAGTTATAGAGGAGGAATGGGACGACATTCCAGATAAATCAATATCTAATCCAATTTACGACAAACAAAACTCAAAAGAAAGAAAAATCGCAAAAAGAGTAAAGTCTATGGAGAATAAGGTAAAGAAAGCACAATTAACAAAGATAATAGATAATATGCATACAACCACAGGAAAAAAACTAATTCCAAAGACCACTGTAAAATTTCATTTTGATTTCACCAATGAAGAAGTTAAGAGAGGCGGCCGAATTATTAAAGGAGGTCCCGTATTTGATGAAATACTAGAAGAATTAGAGATGGATCTACTATCTGCTGACATAGGTCATACTTCAGTTTCCGAAATAATAAATTTATTACGAATGCATCTAATAGGGGCACGCATTAATAAAAAAATAAATTTAGAATTAGTAATAGAAGAAGCAGTCAAAAACTCTTTACTATCATTATTAAATGCAGGATATTGGGACTTTGATAAAACCATAAAATCATTTGTTTCTGATAATACTCCAGTTATAATTATGATGGTTGGTGTTAATGGAACTGGTAAAACTACTACTGCGGCAAAATTAACTCATAGACTTACAAATAACGGGTATTCGGTTGTATTAGCAGCGGCTGATACATTTAGGGCAGGAGCAATTGACCAATTAGCATTACATGCTGAAAAATTAGGTGTTCGTTGTGTTAAGAGTCAACGTGGAGGAGATGCAGCTGCAATTTCGAGAGATGCAATAGAAAGTGCAAAAGCCAAAGGCGACCATATCGTTATCATAGACACAGCAGGAAGAATGCAAAATAAAACTAATCTAATGAACGAATTACAAAAAGTACACAGAGTTACAAAACCACATCTTGTTCTTTTTGTTGCAGATGCACTAGCGGGTAATGACGCTGTACTACAGGCCAAGGAATTTCAAAAAATCTTGGAGTTTGATGGCGCAGTTTTATCTAAACTAGATACAGATGCTAGGGGCGGCGCTGCACTTTCTATTTCTCATGCAACTGGTAAACCAATTGTGTTAGCTGGCATCGGTCAAGAGTATGAAGATCTAAAATTATTTGATCCAAATTGGCTTTTAGAATCAATATTAAATTAACATCCATACCGTATCGTTCTTGAATAGTGCCTTAGTGTGACATATAGCAATGCCCTCCGATACTGAGAAGATAGCCTTGATTGCAATAAGTAATCCTATAACTTCTGGAAGAATTAATACAATTATGAAACAAAAAGGCTGGAGTTCTAAAATTCATTCAGATGGAGACAAAGCTGTAGATAGTTTTGTCCAATTGAAACCCAGTATTGTTTTTATAAGTCTAAACCTATCCACAATTAATGGACACATAGCCGCATTAGAAATGAGAGAAATAAATCACGAAGCAAGAATAGTATTTGTTAGTAGTAAAACTAGGATTAAAAAAGTACAAGATGCAGCGTTTTCCTCAGGTGCAGTCGGAATTATCACTACTCCATTAACGCTCTCAAAAGTTGATAATATCTGGCATGATATTTTTTCAGAAATACCTGATGCCCCAGGATTGGCAGATCTCGATGAATTATATCCAGTCATTCCCTTGCAACAAACTCCGCTCCCCCCTATGGTCCCCCCCTTGCCCATATCCAGTATTGATAGTATGAATAT
>JAJPRE010000021.1 GCA_023700245.1 Candidatus Thalassarchaeaceae archaeon | reverse complement strand
AAATTGGTAGTCCCTCCCGGATTCGAACCAGGGTCGTGGGATCCAGAACCCCACATGATGGACCACTACACTAAGGGACTATGACCTTCGGGAGATAGGCTGAGTTTTAATAATCAATTGATGTCACGAAATCTCTGATTAATCAAATCTAAACTTGCAGGAGTAGGCCTACCTTCTTCCAAACTTAGTTTAGATAATGGAGTATCTGTAAGGCCAAGAGTTTCAGTAGCAGTAGGTATCTCTCCATCATAATAAAGTAAGCCTGTTACATGCTTATTCTGACTTTCAGCCCGATGAACTGCTCCCAATGCAGATACAATATCTGTCGTATCATGTGATGAGCCTATTGTTTCAAGAACAATTTTAGATCCATCAAACAATTCTATTTCTCTATACTGGCCTTCTGGTATATCCACTTCTTCAAGGGGAGAAAAATGCGAGATATAATCAACGATGTGCAATACTTCATCATTTTCTTTCACATAATTATATGATCTGTATGATTCATCATTATTTGCAAAAGTAACACAAGGTGAAATTACATCAATTATCGCCATTCCTTTATGACTCATGGCCGCACGTAGTAATGCAGTTAGTTGCTTTTTACTGCCAGAAAATGATCTTGCTACAAAACTACATCCAAGATTCAAAGCCATTGCGCATAGATCAATAGGATTTTGACTATTTATTGCACCCTTTTTCTTCTTGGATCCCTTCTCAACCGTGGCGCTATATTGGCCCTTTGTTAGCCCATAAACGCCATTATTCTCTATGATATAAACCATATCTAAATTTCTACGTATGGCATGGATAAATTGCCCTATTCCAATACTTGCAGTATCCCCATCTCCTGATACTGCAATAAATGACAAATCCTTGTTTATCATATTAGCTCCAGTTGTGACTGAAGGCATTCTACCATGAACTGTATTGAATCCATGACTTTTACCTAGGAAGTAAGCTGGAGTCTTAGATGAGCATCCAATTCCACTCATTTTAGCTATGCCTTCGGGAGGTAAACCATTTTCCCAAGCAGCCTGAATTATCACATTTGAAATCTGGTCATGCCCGCATCCAGGGCAAAGAGATGATTTGCCTCCTTTATACTCCGATTTATCTAAATCTATCACATTCAATTTTAATATAGACATTATATTTCCTCCAATACTTCTAGAATTTTCTCTGAATATAGTCTTGCCCGAGGGGGCATACCATCGCTATATGCAACGCTATGAATTTTACTTAGTAATTCTAGGGGAAGCTCTTTTCTTAAAATTCCAAATAATTGGCCATCTCTATTCATTTCTAGAACTATATTTTTATCATGCTTAGAAATAAATTCTTCTAAATTGGAATGATATGGTAAAGCCCTGACCCTACAAGTGCTGACAGATAAACCAGTTTTTTCTAAAATATCATCTATTTCTCCAATGGTATTTTCCATAGATCCATAAAATATTATTCCTACTTCCTTGATTTCTTCTTCAATTATGACTGGAGAGGGCAAATTATCTCGTGATCTATCGATCTTTTCACGTAGCCTCATCATAGTTTTTTGATAAACAGCAGGATCTTCAGAGTAAACTCCATCTTCGTCATGCCCTGTTCCTCGATACAGGATGGGATCAAGTCCACTTCCGGGTAATGTCCTGTAGGTTATTCCATCTCCATCTACATCTCGATATCTTCCATAATTCTCAATAGAATCTAGTTGCTCCTGAGTGTAAATAACTTTACCTCTATCCATTTGCTTATCTGGATAAACAAATCCTTCAGTAGACCACCTATTCATACCTAAATCTAAATCACTAAATCCGAATACCATGGTTTGATATCTCTCAGCATAATCAAACGCCCTCCATCCAAATTCAAAACATTCATTTACAGTTCCAGGAATAAGTACGATATGTTGCGTATCGCCATGGCTTGCTTCGTATAGCATTGACAAATCTCCTTGTTGGGTCCTTGTGGGAAGGCCTGTTGAAGGGCCTACGCGATTAACATCCCATATTACTCCGGGTACTTCTGCAAAATAAGACAATCCAATAAATTCTGACATCAAAGAAATACCTGGGCCACTGGTACAAGTCATACCTCGGCCTCCTGCCCAACCAGCGCCTATTACCATTCCAACTGCGGCTAACTCATCTTCTGCTTGAATGACGGCACAAGTAGTGCCCCCATCTTTTGCAGTTCTAAGTTCTGGTAACCATTTTATTATTCCTTCTGCAACCGAAGATGAAGGCGTTATTGGATACCAAGCTAGCATATTTATTCCTCCATATACAGAGCCCAAAGCAGTGGCTTCATTGCCTTCTATTAGATATGTATCGGGATTTTTTTCCATTTTTTCTACTTTAAATGTTGTTGTATTCTCCCAATTTTGTTCTGCATGAGCGATACCTTCACCAATTGCTCGTAAATTCATTTCAATTGCCTTTTCTTTACCTTTGAATTGGGAATGAACGGCTTTTTCCATATCTTTAAGGTCTATTCCAAGTAAATATGCAAGCCCACCAACATAATACATATTTGCCATCATTTTTGCGAATTTTGGCGCTATACCTCTTGCCATTTTTGTCATTGGCATACTGAATACTATACAATCATCTCTTTCAACGGGAAGTTTTACATCTTCATTGTAAATAACAACTGTACCTGGCCCCATTTTGTCAATATCATCTTGCCAAGTATCTTTATTCATCAAAATCTGAATGTTAGTTTTGTCACCTGGGGCTTGGTATCCGTATTCACTAGCTCGAATTATGAACCATGTCGGTAAGCCTGAAATATTACTTGGGAACAAATTTTTACCACTTACTGGGACCCCCATTTCAAACATGCTGTGTAATATAATTAGATTCGAAGATTGGGAACCAGTTCCATTAGCGGTGGCGATATTAATTACAAAATTATTGACATCAGATTCCATCTTTTTACGTAACTCCACAATTTGTCACTGAACAGTCCCTTGTCCAGTAAGTATCTTGCGAGCATATTAAGTCTTTAGCCATTACCATTACCCACTTCTTTTACCAGCTTAATTATAATTTGTTTCCGTTGCCATTTTGAATGAGTAGTATCCCGCAGCGTATGATGTCCGTACCGGAGACTCTGCAAAAGGCATGGGATGATGCTAATACATTAATAGAAAAGATAGAGCCAGAAAAAGCTTTAGATATTCTTAGAGATGTAGCATGGAAAGAATGTAAAAGCGATGCTCAAAGAGCAAAAACATCTAGATATGCTGCAGACGCAGGATGTCTTTGGGGAGAAATAGACTCTAATTCTCAAAAGAAACGTTGGCAAAAAGCATATAATAATTATAAGACTGCTTTAAATTTTGATCCCAAAGACAAAGAAACACGTAGACGTATGAATAAATTAGCATCTATGATGGATGAAAATTCTATTTCAATAAAAGGGGGATTCCAGATGTTTGACGAAGGTAACCCTACTCCTAGCGGAATGTTTGTTATTTTTGTTACTATTATGTTATTCCTTGTATCATTCAAAGTTATTACGGATACTGTCGATCCCGATGGAGTGGGCCTTTGGAATGCTATCAGGGGAGAAAATCAAACATCTGAATTATTAAATGGAACTGTTATGATGGAAGTATCTTACGTAGACTCTGACGGTGAACGCATCGATGCCTCAATTGAAATTTTATTAAATTCCGATTTTGCGCCAAAACATGTTGAAAACTTCCTACAGTTAACAAATGATCTTAGATACGATAGTACGGAGTTTCATAGGGTTATAGATGGTTTTATGATCCAGGGCGGCGATATAGATCACCTTAGTGGAATGGGGGGATATGCCGGTAAATGGTTCGGTTATTGTAATGGTCAAGCTTCCAATTCTCCAGCAGATTGTGATTCGAGTGAATGGACAATACCTGATGAAACATCCTCGGAGGCCCCTGGATTACTCCATGAACCATGTACAATTTCTATGGCAAAAACTTCCGCACCTAACACAGGAGGTTCTCAATTCTTCTTGATTCCTCAGGATAGTGAGCCTCATCATTTAGATGGAGTTCATACGGTATTTGGAAACATAATTAATGGTTGTGAGCATGTAACAGCTATCAGCAATATTGAAACTGATTCAAGTGATAAACCTGTTAATACAGTAATGCTGAAAAAAGCATATTTAAAAGTTTGATTTTATTTTAATTTTAGTAGGGTTAAAAGGACCTTGCCTACTCGATGGAATGTAGGTATCTTTATGATTGCTAATTCGCCCTTTGATTCCTTATCAAAATTTATCACTTCCGAAGGCAAAGAGTCTTACTACATGAGTTTACAAGCATTAGAAAATAAAGGAATTTGCAAATTAAACGATTTACCATTTACCATAAGAATTCTATTGGAGTCAGCATTAAGGAATTGCGATGGTTTTCTAATATCCGAAGAAGATGTTCTGCGAATTGCTTCTTGGAGCCCCGATATGACTCCCAAGGAAATCCCATTCAGTCCAAGTAGGGTATTGCTTCAAGATTTTACAGGAGTTCCCGCAGTAGTAGATATTGCTGCATTAAGGGATGCAATGGTTGGATTAGGGGGTGATCCGGAAAAAGTAAATCCTCAGGTCCCAGTGGACTTAGTTATCGACCACTCCGTTCAAGTCGATTATTCTGGATTATTCAAAGATGCCAAAGAACGTAACCTAGATATCGAATATGAGAGAAATATGGAACGTTATAAATTTTTAAAATGGGGGCAAAATAGTCTTGATAATTTCCGAGCCGTACCTCCAGGGAGGGGAATTGTGCACCAAGTAAATTTAGAATGGATTGCATCTGTAGCAAGGAAAGACGATGATGACATATGGTTCCCGGATTCATTAGTTGGCACCGATTCTCATACCACCATGATAAATGGGCTTGGAGTTTTGGGGTGGGGAGTAGGAGGAATAGAGGCCGAAGCAGTCATGCTTGGTCAGCCAATCTATATGTTATTGCCAAAAGTTGTAGGGTTTGAATTAACTGGAAAATTAAATCCCGGAGTAACTGCTACTGATATGGCTCTAAGAATTGTTGAAATGTTACGTAAACATGACTGTGTTGGTAAATTTGTAGAATTTTATGGCCCCGGAATTTCTAATCTCAGCCTACCAGACAGGGCTACAATTGCTAATATGGCACCTGAATATGGGGCTACTTGTGGATTCTTTCCTGTTGATGATAAAGCATTGGACTACATGATTCTTTCAGGGCGAGACTCAACACATGTCGATAATGTAAAATTGTATCTAAAAAAACAAGGACTTTTTGCGGATTCTAATACTGTCGCCCCTAACTTTACTTCTTCATTATCATTAGATTTATCAAATGTTGATCCGGCAATGGCAGGGCCAAAAAGACCTCAAGATAGAGTCGATCTATCAAAAATGAAGGTGCATTTCAAAAAATCACTGAATGATGATTTAGGTCCTCATGGCCATGGTATTGAAATATCTAGCAATGATGACATGGCAAAAATATCTGGGACCTCAGAATACTTAAAGCATGGAGATGTTGTTATTGCAGCCATTACAAGTTGCACTAATACTAGTAACCCAAGTGTAATGATGGCTGCAGGCCTATTGGCAAGAAATGCAAGATCGAAAGGGCTTAAAATTAAACCATGGGTTAAACCAAGTTTGGCACCAGGAAGTAGAGTAGTTACTGAATATTTTGACGCCGCAGAACTTACTGAAGATCTATCTCATCTTGGTTTTAATGTTGTAGGGTATGGTTGCACAACGTGTATTGGAAACTCTGGGCCATTAGATAAAGCCATAGAGGAAGCAATAGATGAATCAAATTTAATTGTTGGAAGTGTATTATCTGGTAATAGAAATTTTGAGGGAAGAATTCATCAAAAGGTGAAGGCCAATTATTTGGCAAGTCCACCTTTAGTTGTAGCATATGCTTTGGCCGGAACTCTTAATGTTAATTTTAGCGAGGATCCACTTGGATATTCAGATTCTGGAGATCCAATAATGCTCTCCGATATTTGGCCATCAGATGAAGAAATCCAAGACGTGATTTCAAAGGCTATAAGTCCAGAAATGTTCAGAGAAAGATATCTTGATGTATTGGAAGAACCGAGATGGGAATCAATACCTAGTCAAAATTCAGCATTATATGATTGGGATGAATCCTCAACATATGTCCGTTTACCGACATTCTTTGAGGGAATTAAAAAAGAACCCGATCCAATAATTCCAATTACAAATGCAAGAGTTCTTTTGAAACTTGGTGATTCAATAACTACTGATCACATAAGTCCTGCTGGAGCCTTTCCTCAAACCGGTCCGGCTGGCGTTTATCTAATCGATAAAGGAGTAGGTCCAAGAGACTTCAACTCCTTTGGAAGTAGGCGTGGAAATCATGAGGTCATGATGAGAGGTACATTTGCCAATGTTAGAATAAGAAACGAAATGGCACCAGGTACAGAAGGGGGATTCACAACTCATTTACCTTCAAATACAGTAACTTCAATTTTTGATGCCAGTGAGAAATATCTGATGGAAAAAACACCTCTGGTGGTACTTGCAGGATCACAATATGGGACTGGCAGTAGTAGGGATTGGGCTGCCAAAGGGACGCTTTTATTAGGCATAAAGGCAGTTATAGCAACTTCATACGAAAGAATCCATAGATCAAATTTAGTTGGAATGGGGGTACTGCCTCTAACTTTCCTAGAAGGGCAAGATGCCAATAGTTTAGGATTAAATGGGACTGAATTTTATGATATACCAATATCGGCTAATCTAGAACCATTGTCTTTGATTAATGTAATGGCCAAAAAAGATGATGGAAGCATAATAAATTTCCATGCAAAAGTACGATTAGATACTTCAGTAGAAGTTGAATATTTCAGGAACGGCGGAATTTTACAAACCGTGTTACGTAACCTTGCAAAAAAATAAATTTAGAGAACTTTATGTTAAGGACCCCAGCAGAGGTAATTATGAGTGAAGAAGAGGATGTTGTAGATGTGCCTACTTTACCGGGGCCTCCTCCAAATCCTTCAAGTATTCCTTCAGTAGTAAGAACAGTCGGAAACCTCGATTTAGATTTGAGAATAGAAGAATTGGGTTTCTCCAAAAAAACTGAACCAAATTTAAACGCTATAATTGAATTTTTGAATGAAGTAGAAATTCCTGAGCCACTTTCAAATAACCTTTCGGGAGATCCCCAGGCCGAAGCATGGTTACAATTATTGATGACTCTAGTAGTGAGAGAACACGGGCATTCATCTCTGCCAATAAGCTCTATAGAGAAGGCACTCGGTGAAAAAATGAATCGCGAAGATGCCGATTTGGAGATATTTTTGGATAGATTATGGATTATGGGAAGATTAGAAAGAATCTATGGCGGTGCAGAAGTTCAATATTCTCCTAATCCTAGTTGGTTGGAATCTCAATAATCATTAGTTTTTTGTCTATCAATTTATCTTATTTAAAAATATTTTCAAGCCCATGAGTCAATAAGGCATAATAACAAGGCGAATGTCCCAAGTATCATGTTTAATAGACCGAATAAAGAAAGTGGCCGTGATATTGCCATAGGAAAAGCATTGGGAATAGTAATTCTCATGGTGTCTTCAACATTAATTACCTTAGTTCCTACAGTTTATGGCTCTCATACGACTCAATATGCAGTCCAAAGAGACCCTTCTGCAATCGCAGTCGGAGACTTAGATTGCGACGGAGATAATGATATCATTGCAGCAAGCACTATGGGACATTTCCTAAGTGTTCTTTACAATGATGGTTTTGGAACTGCAGAAAATACTCCTACGGGCTCTTTTGCAGATAGACAAGACATATATATCTCGAATAATGATACACGACGTGCTGGTTTTAGAGATACTGCCGATGGAACCAGAGCCGAAATAGCCGATGTAGATGGCGATGAAATAAATGATATAATCTATTATCAACAAAATATAAGATTTGTAGGAGAATCATTTGTTAGGCCAGCAAATCTAACAGTATTGAAGGGAGTTTGCGATGATAGAGTCAACTTGTGGGAAGACATGGCTTCAATCACAGTCACAAATCCTTACTTGCTGGACTTAGATGTTGCAGATATTAATGACGATGGTAATGCAGATACTGTTTTCGTAACTACGGACAGTACTGGTGCAAATCAGTACATACAGGTTTACATGGGCCCAGATTACACGCTTCCAATTAATCAACAAACCATCCCTGTTCCATTGACTAATGGAATTTACACTGATGTGATGTTAGGCCACTGGGGAGAAACTGTTCAAGGTGGAGGTATTGGCATACCAACCACTGGTGATTGTGAAGATTTAGATTTATGGCTACTACGTACACCTCCATCAAATGTAGGAGTAGGATACTCCGCAGGGCACTTCGATAATATGACAGTACTGGAATTCAATTGCCTGCCTACTGCAGGAAACGTATTTTATCCGAATCCAATGGACCCTGCAGCACAGGGAATGCATGAATTTAAATTAAACGTTGAGCATAACTATCCACTCTATGGGATAGATATCTCAGACACTACTCCTGACGATGATGTTAATGAAATAGATCTGATTGCGGCTATAGATGGAATCGAAGGAAGAGTCCATTATGCTACAAAATCTGGAACTAGTTGGAATACTAATAATTATGTTAATGAATTAGGAAATTACTTGGGAGCATCATTGACAATAGCGGATGTTAATGGGGACGGTGAGATGGATTTCTTTATCCCTACTGAATTAACATTGGAAATAATTCAAGACTCATCCTCTCAAAATCAGACTTATCTTTCCTTGGAGAATCTAAGGGCTACAAATACAGTTGAGATTATACTTGGGGATGGTTCTGGTGGATATTTACCCTCTCTTTCATTTGATGTAGGAAGAAGGCCAAGTGTTGCAATGCCAGGGCAATTACAAGGAGGAGATGACAGTGCCCTAGAAATTATAATAGGGCAGAAAGATTACGCTTACAGGTTTGCAAATAATGCCATGTGGCTTGATACTCAAGGATGGCCAGGTGCGAGTGATTATCTATCAGTTTTGACTTTAGATAATTTTGATTTAGGACTAACTGGTGTTACTATCGAGCCTTCATCTGTGGATCCTTCAACAGGTAGTGCAATGCTAGGCGAAGGTAATCGATGGGTCAATGTTACTGTGAGAAATACTGGCCTAAATGCCATAAATGCTGGCAGCGTCGATGTCAATTTAGAAGTTAAAGAAGTATTGGGGGGTTCAGATACAGTAGTATATTCACACGATTTTGAAACTAATAATCCTCTCATAAATATTGGTAATGCTCAATTGTCAAGTTATTCGTATACGGGTGAATATTCAGAAGGAGAATCCTCATGGCATTTAGAAACAAATTCTACTGCTGATTCGGAAAATGTCTCTTGGTACGAAGCAGATAGTAACCCAACAAATTACTACTGGGCCGGAATGGATTATGATGATGGTACGAATAACTCTGCTGAAGAAAAATCTGGTTATGTTAATCACATGGATGAAGCAATTATTCTTGAGAATATAGATTTAACTGGGTCAGATGCTGCATTCATGGATATTTCTATGATGTGCAGTGCAGGATTTTTCGAACTTTTCCTTGCTGAAGCATATTCTGTTGTTGAAAGATGGCTTTACGAAGACGCATGCGGTATAGAAGTATGGAGTGAAGGAAATGGTTGGCAGGAAGTATCTAGAATGGGCGGATGGGATAATGAACGTCTCATAAGATTATATGCGTTCGATCAAGATCCAGAATATAATAATTATAACGTTAATTTTGGAGGAAGTAATTATGCTTCAGGATGGATAAATTATACTGAAGGGGGAGGAATTTCGGATGATCCCGCAGAGACCGAATCAATTGATTTAACTCCATATGCAGGCGAAATAATTGATATTAGATTTAGATTTAGAAGTGGTTTAGAAGGTACCGTAGGGCCTGCAGGTTCATCATCTGGATCAGGATTAGATGGTTTTGCTTTTGATAACTTAACTATAAGGAAGCGAAATGTTGAATTTGGTAATGTCACTGATGCTAGTCAAGAAATATCTTTCACTGATTTGGCTGCTGGTGAAAATAGGGTAGTACAGCTTAGTGCAGATTTCGTCAACAACACTACATATTATATTTCTACGTCTTTAAATGATGTGACAATTACAGATCCATCTGGCAATAATGATCAAGACTCTACTAATGATGAGATTAAATTTCAATTAACTGTAAAGAACCTCTTTGATCCAGGACTTGCTGAAAAAGCATGGCCAAGTTTAGAAAATGGTCAAAGATATGCTTCCGGCACAAGAGATATTGAAGTAAGAGTTCAAAATTGGGGCAATACTATCGTCGATTTCGAAGTTCAAGCAAAAATTCAAAATGCAGAACCAGATTTAATTGCCATTGAAGATTTTTCAGGATTTGAGCCTATTTGGTCTGATGATAATGATGAAATAGGCCATGAAAATGGTAGTAAATTAGACGATTCGTCAGGCAGTAACTCAATGTTGCCTCAGAATGTTGGAATTTTCAATAGTGGTGCATACTGGCTGGGACATCCTGATACCGGGTATGGAGATAATTGGAATGAATCATTTTCAATTGATCCTATCTCTATTGGAGGGTCAGGTGCTGATTTTACTTATCTTACATTTGATTACTTTGCTGAGGGCGATTCTTTGAAAAATAATCAAGGCCAAGTATTGGCAGAAAGGGATGTAGCATTTTTAGAAATAGAATGGTCTAAAGATGGTGAATTATACAATGGTATTGTTTACGGAAGTTGGACAGATTTGAATGAAAATGGATTACTATTGGCACAAGGATCAGGAGGTAATTTATATCATTACTGTGAAGACTTTGATGGTAATGGTTACGATGAAGTAGAATATTTTGGAGATTATTCAGATCAATATGATTCTGTTTCATGGTATGATTCTGAAAGTTTAATGAAGTCAGTAACATTAGATTTAACGCATATAACTGTACTTAATCAAACTAATTCTGATTCTTTCACATGGACTACTGAATGCACTACCTTGACTAATTCTGATGTATCATTAACATGGAGATTCCAATCTAACAGTGACGGAGTAAATGGAAATGCAGGCTTGGCAGGATTCGCAGTTGATAATATTCGGGTTGAGGAGTTTACCTTCGAAGATGATGGGACTTACTCAGTACCAGTCAACGGCATGGACTCAACCGAGCAACAAACTGTGACTGTAACAAATCATGATTTTACTAGTGGAATTTACAAAATAGATGTTGAAACTATTTTTAATAATTCAATACCTGATACTCCTTGGTTTAACAATGATGAAGTAAATGTTGCAAACAATTTCTCTTCAATTATTTTGAGTATTGCAAGCGCTGATATTACTTTGATGCAGCCAAACGTATTGGACTGTGCTTCAGACATAACACTCAAATGTGTTTATCCGACAAATCCTGATGGGACGTCTTCCGATTCCCATAGTTTTTCATTACCATTGCTCAATGGAGTTATTGCTGGCGACTATATCCTAACCATGAGCATAGTTGACATGACAAATGGCAATACTGTCTATCAAGAAACTGCGGATAATGGCCCATTTAATTTGGACCCTCATTCAAGAGCAACTGCAAATTGGTCTAGCCCATATTCTGAATGGATAGGTGGCCATACTTACAATATTAGTTTCTCAGCAACTTTGGGTTCCGATGGCGAGAAATCTGGAAATGATAGATACTTCGAAATATTATTTATGGATGATATTGATGTACTAATTCTATCCAATCCAACCGATCAAAATCGTCTACAAAGGGTTAAGCAAGATCTTGAATCAATGGGTAAAACTTATACTCAACTAAGAGTAAATGATTGGGAAACTTACGCTACTCCTGACTGGATAGAGCATTATGAAAAAGTATTACTTCCATGGCAAACAGATTATAATGTGGAATATGGTGATTATTATCAATTAATGGGTCAAACTAGGGGTACAGATGGATTGAGTTTAACTGAAACTTTGGAAAATTATATGCAAACCGGAGGAACTGTTCAAATGCATTTAGGGCCATATAGGAATGATTTTATGCCTGAAAGATTACCTTTTGGCATTGATATTGCAATGAGAAATCAATTTAACTCAACAATGGATAATAGGATTGGCTATGATAATATATCCATTATCGACCCCTTCCATCCAATAATGAGTGATGTAGATTCTTCTGCGTTTGCCGCTGTACATGGGGGTGCTTATGTTGCATTATCAGGACTTGACATATCTCAAGTGACATCAACTCAGATTCCACAAGTATGTGGTGGCCGTATTAATAGTCCTACAGGGACCTTCCATACTCTAATTAAAGATCAAGATAATCCTACACAATCATTAATGTCAGTTTGTAATTATTATCAAGGAGGATTAATAGTTACAACCATGGATGTTGAAAATCCTAGTCTCTCAGAAAGTTATGGGGGCTCTACGATACCACTACTTTCTAGTATTCTAGATTTCCACTTTACTCCTTATCCAATGGATTTCGGAATCGCTGGAGAAGGATTTGATATGACTATTGATGGAATAGCACCTTCAATAGATGCTTTATCTGGAAATTATGTAACGACTGCAATCAGAAGCAATTCTGAATTAGAATTCAGCTTTACTACTGATGTTGAAGGAATATTTGCCGACTGGACTCTAGAATCAGGAAATAATGACTCAGTAACTGGTTGGGATGGAAATATTTTGGATTCAGGTAAATTAAGTTCAATTCATCAAGAAGTAAAAGATATTCCTGTAAATGCAACTTTGTGTGTATCGGATGCAAATTCAGAATCTGGTTGTAAAATTGATGCTCAATGGGTATTGAAATTATATTTACATGATGAATACGGACATACTCGTTTAACTCAAATCACTCTCTACACTAATGATGTTGATGCCGATAACTCTAGGCCGATCGCAAATGCATCTATTATCAGGGATGAAATTGTTACTGCAGGAAATCTTGAGTTTTCTGAGACTAAGCGAGTTCCAATAGGGATTGACTCTTCAGGAGATCCGGTATATGCATATTATCCAGTATATACTGTGCGATTGACAGAATCGGGAGATACTTCTATATCATTTACTGCTGAAAATAGTAGTGATGTAGGTACTGGAATAAAGACATACACTTGGACAATAGTTGATGATGTGCAAGTAGATATGGTCGGCCAAGTATCTGATACCAAACACTCGTTTGTACGCCCATCAGGAGCAGGTCCAGAATGGAGTTATGCTTTCAAGAACGTAACCGCAAACAATATTCAAACTAATCAAATAAGATTGGAATTAGTTGTTACTGATTTCAAAGGACTTCAAAGTGAAAAATTCAGAATGTTTTTCGTTGTAGTTGGTGAATTATTTGGAGATGATCCGCCTGTAGTAGATTCTGATAATCTATTTACTACGGATGGACAAAGATTTGATGCATTAGATGCATTAGATATTCTGGCCATATCTGGACAAGTAACAAGTGGTGCCGAGGAAGATTGTAATGTAGTAGTTGAAATTTCATTAAATGATATTTCAATTTTTGACAAAGGTGAAGCATCAAAGTCAACTCAGAAAGAATTTGGTTTTTATGATAAAATAATCGGTCTTTGTGATGGTGATGACTATAACTTAGCTCTAAATATTTCACATTTATATGATGAAAATGATGGAAATACTGGAGATATATTTATTAGAATTTCCGAAGGTAGTTACGTTATTGATGATAAGATTACTATATTCACTTTACCTAGACCTATAGAAAATATAACCGACGAAGGTGAAAGTGATGGTATGATGATTGTGTATGGGGGATTAGCAGCTCTAATCTTACTTCTGGTAGTCGGAGCAACCTTTGTTCTGAGGAATCGAAGTTCTGATGGCGATTCTAAAGAGGACTCAATAGAAACTTTTGGGGGAGTTGAACAGATGGATCCTATTGAAGCATATGTGCAACAAATGGTTGGCCAGGGTTATGAAGAAAGCGTAGCGAGAAAATATGCAGAAGAATATTATGCTCAATATTATGAGCAACAACGACAAAGCGGAAGTTAATTATTGACTTAATATGATATTAAAATGAGATTTAAAATATTATTCTAATTCTCTACTTATTATCAATCGCTGTATTTGGCTAGAACCCTCGAATATTTGGTAAACTTTTGCACCTCTCATTCTCCTAGCCACCGGGTACTCTTCTGAGTATCCATACCCTCCAAATACTTGGACTGCGTCAGTTGTCACTTCCATACAAATATCTCCTGCAAATCTTTTAGCATGCGCTGCTTCAAGCGTATTTCTATTTCCTTCGTCTAATGTCGTGGCAGCCTTCCAACATAATAGTCTAGCAGCTTCTATTTTAGTTGCCATATCCGCTATCATAAATGAAATGGCCTGATGCTTAAAAATTGGTTTACCCATTGTTTTTCTTTCCTTTGAATATGCCAAAGCCTCTTCCATCGCACCTCTAGCATTACCTACTGCATGTGCCGAGATAGCGGGCCTGGAATGATCGAATGCTAACATTGCGTTCATCCAGCCTTCGTTTTCTTTTCCGCCAATTAGATTTTCTTCAGGTACTCTGACATTATTGAATGTTACAGAACGTGTATCTGAGCATCTCTGCCCCATGTTCGACTCTTTTTTACCAAGCTCTATTCCCTTGCTATCTGCATCAATGATGAATCCACTCATACCATGATATCCAGACTTTTTTTCTGTATATGCCAATACAAAGAACCACTCTGCATGCATGGCCCCAGTTATCCACATCTTATTGCCATTGACAATGTATTCATCTCCATCTTTTATTGCTTCAGTTTTGATTGCCCTCACGTCACTTCCAGCATCTGGTTCTGTAACGCAATATGAAGCAATGATGCCATCTGCAGTTTTTGAAAGATATTTTTCCTTCTGTTCTTCTGTTCCACCTGTAATTATTGGGTACGATGCAAGTATGCTACTTCCAGCAGCAGTGGCAAATCCGGGATCTCCTCTTCCTATTTCTTCCGCGATTATTACGTCTTCGATAGAGCCCATTCCTCCGCCGCCATACCTTTCAGGAATCTTTACAGTTAGCAATCCATAATCATTAGCCTTCTTTATGGTTTCTTTAGGATAGATTCCATTCATGTCCCATTTCTGAGCATTAGGAATTACTTCTTCATTAACAAAATCTCTAGCAAGATCCTGTAACATTTTCTGTTCTTCGGATAATCTAAAGCTTACCATGTTTTATGCTAAGAGTCATCTCTTTTAGAGATGCAGGAGAAATTTTTATTAAACAATATTTTGTTTAACTAATCAGTTCTTTTTTACATTGATTGCATTAGGACCTTTTGGACCTTCTCCAACCTCGAATTCGACAGAATCACCATCGGTGATCTCTCCTTCAACTTGTGACTTATGTACGAATAAGTCATCTCCGTCTTCTCTTTCGATGAATCCGAATCCCTTTGTTCGATTAAACCACTTTACTGTACCTTGTGCCATATTATTTCGTTAGCGCTAGCGTATACTATTTCATCTTACCCTAATTTTTGATTATATCTACATGTTTCTTCTAAATTTACCACCAGTCTCAAATAAAGCCTGTGTTACTTGTCCAACTGTACAATAATCAACAATTTCCATCATAACTTCGAATAAATTTCCACCTTCTCTTGCAACCTTCTTCAGTTTTGCCAAACCCGCATCTGATTTTTTTCTATGTAGTTCCTTGAAGGCTGCATTTCTATCGATGACCATCATTCTCTCTGTTTTATCTGATCTTGTAACTTCAATATTGAAACCTTCCACGGATAAAGATGAATTTGCATCTTCTTCAAACATGTTCACTCCAATAATTGGCAATTCTCCAGAATGCTTCTTATGTTCATAAATCATTGATTCATCTTGTATCCGATTACGTTGATAATTGACTTCAAGAGAGCCAAGTACTCCGCCTCGTCTATGCATTTCTTCAAATATTTTCAAAATTTCCTTTTCTACAGAATCTGTTAACCATTCAGCTATATATGAGCCTTGTAATGGATTTTCATTTTGTAACCATCCATATTCTTTTGAAAGAATTAACTGGATTGCAACCGCATCCCTTACGGTATCTTCTGTCGGAGTACCAAATGCCTCATCACGAGAGTTAGTATGTAGGGAATTGGCATTATCTGCAAGGGCATAAAGTGCCTGTAATGTAGTTCTGTAGTCATTCCATGTATATTCTTGTGCGTGTAAAGATCTACCGCTACTCTGTATATGATATTTTAATTTCTGACCCCTTTCATCAACTTCATATAAATCACGCATAGCAATAGACCAAATTCTCCTACAAACTCTTCCTATCACTGCATATTCTGGGTCCATGCCATTGGAGAAGAACCAACTAAAATTTCTTAAAAATTTATTTGCGTCAAGGCCTCTAGACCGAAACAACTCTACATATGTTAATCCATTTGAGAGTGTTAACGCAGCTTGGGAAATAGGATTAGCTCCGGCTTCAGCAATATGATATCCGGAAATTGAAACAAAATAATGATTGCGTATATCATTATTTACATAGAACTCCGCAACATCACCCATCATCCTTAATGCCGTATCTAAATTAAATACAAGTGTATTTTGTCCCATTGATTCTTTTAATTGATCTGCTTGCACAGTCCCTCTTACTGTTTTAAGAGTTCTAGATTTTATATTATCATATTCATCTTCAGACGGCTTTCGAGAATTTACATCTTCAAACTTCTTCACTTGCTGCCTAATTGCCACATTAAAGAATGCAGCTAAATGCCACCAATAATTCCCATTTATCGTTTTAGATACTGATGTATTCGCTGCACATAAATCAAATCCTTCAAACAACTTTTCCATTTCATCAATCGTGCTTATTGAAACTCCACTTTCACAAACTTTTCCAAAAATATCTAATCTTTCCTTGGGGTCATTACCATACAAACTTGGCGAATCAAATGCCACGGAAAGCCTATTGAAATCTTGATCTTTTGAGAGAAAATGATATCGTTTATTCGTTCTTTCTGCACTGCCTTCGCCTGCAAACATTCTTACAGGCAATTCATCTTGCCTCTTAAATGGAAAAACGCCTCCAGTATATGGAAATGAACCTGGGATATTTTCCTTTCTAATCCATTCTAAAGTATCTCCCCAATCGCTAAAATCTGGTAGTGCCACTCTAGGTAAATCTAACCCAGAAAGAGTAGTTCGGGTGGTTTTTACAGCAATATCTTTATTTCGAACTGTGTAATTAGTTGCTCCGGATCGATATTCTTCTACTTTGATATTAAATTCATCAATTTCATTCCAAGTCGTTTCCGGGATTTCCAATCTAATGATTGAAGCTTCCTCATTAAGCACTTTAGCAAGATCTTTACTACCTTTTGATTTCATTAGTTTTGCTACGGCTTCTAATTGTTGACATTCGCGTATTTTCGATGACATTTTTTTAGTTTTTAAATGATAATTTCTAATGTAACTCGATACTTCTGCCAAGTATCCTTGCCTTTCTGGGGGTATTGGCGAAACTCTACTTGGCAAACCATCATTTCCCATTATTGGTTCAGTCGAAACAAATTTCTTTCCATGGTTCCGATTAAGCAGTAATGAAAGTTTTTGCCATAGTTGATCGACTCCTGCATCTGCAAATTGACTTGCAACAGTGGGAACTATTGGCAATTCAGAATCATTTACATCCCACATTTCTTTATTTCGCTTAAATTGCTTACGAATTTCGATTAAAGCATCTTCTGCACCAGGTCTGTCAAATTTATTTAATACTACAATATCCGCAGAATCTAGCATTTGTAATTTTTCTAATTGACTGGGGGCCCCATATTCTCTAGTAGTAATGTACAATGAAATATCAGCTACTTCGGTTATTGCATCATTTCCTTGCCCTATCCCACTTGTTTCAACAATTATTATATCAAAACCCACTGCTTTACAAACTTCAATCGATCGGCCTATGCAATCTGCAATCTCTCTGCCACTATCTCTGCTTGCAAACGAACGCATGAAGAGATTATCATCTGAAAGAGAATTCATTCTAATCCTGTCGCCTAATAATGCACCACCTGTTCTTTTTCGTGTCGGATCAGTTGCAAGTAAGGCAATTTTAGTGCCAGGATTATCTCTTTGTATTCTCAACATTAGTTCGTCAGTAAGGCTAGATTTACCTGCACCTCCTGTACCGGTAAGTCCCACTACTGGGCAATTTAAACCATCATTTGAACGAATAATATCTAGAGTTTTATTAAATGTTTTCTTATCTGCATTTTCTGCTAGAGTGAGTAATTTTGCAACTGCTCCTTGATCGTCTGCAGTTATTGGGCCATTGAGTGTTTGAAATCGTTTGGGATCCAATAGGTTATTCTTAGAAGCCCTAAGTATTGCATCCGAAACCATGCCCGTCAATCCAAGTTTTCTCCCATCTTCTGGTGAGTATATTTTAGCAATGTCTGACTCCAATAAATATTGAATTTCACTCGGAAGAATTGTACCCCCTCCACCTCCAACAAGACATACATGGCCAAAGCCGGACTCATTTAGAATATTTTTTGTATGAGTAAACATCTCTACGGCTCCTCCTTGATAAGATGTTATTGCAACACAATGCGCATCTTCTTGAATTGCTGCTTTGGCCACTTCATCAGCTCCTCTATCATGGCCCAAATGAATAACTTCGCAACCCATTGATTGAAATATTCGCCTAAATATTCCAATTGCAGCATCATGGCCATCAAATATTGCAGCAGCAGTGATGATTCGTAAGGGAATTTCTTCTCCGATACCATTGCCCATATGTGCCCGAGAGCATTGGTCATCAAAAATTAGTCGCATAGTTTTTCTTAATAGGGTTAAAAATTATTAGATATTTTAGTTCCAATATAGATAGCACAGTGTTTATGATTCATAATACGCCAGTTATCAAAAGGCCGGCAAAAATAAACATAACGAGGCCCATAGCGCCATCAATAATATGTGAAATCGATCTTAATTTATCTACTCTATTTCCTGTAGTTAGTACAGTTGCAACAGTTACATACCAAGTACCATCAATGGCCATACCAAGCAAACCCATTCCTAAAAGGGTCCATAATCCAGTATCTATTTCAATAAATGGGGTATAAAGTGCCAACATCCAAGCCAAGATTTTAGGGTTCAATAATGCAATTAAAAATCCTTGTACAAAACCTTGACGATTTTGCGTTTCATGTTTACTTTCTTCTTCATTTTCAGAAGGGCCTTTCCTTGCATTATTTACAAAAATCATGCCGAGCCATAATAATATCGCCACTCCTCCAATTTTGAGTATCAATTCAGTCGAATCATGCAGTGATAATAAAGTCGCAATTCCTACCGCTGCCAAGAACGCATATACTCCAAATCCTAGTCCATGCCCTATTCCTGTGGATATTCCCTGTTGCCTACCCCCTGCCAGTGTATTTCGAATTACTACTGCTAAAGATGGCCCAGGACTCATCGCACCTAGGCTAAAAACTAGCGCCAAACCAATCCACTGCTCTGGAGACACAGTATTTCCTCAAGCATCAAGATACATTTCTTCAATTTCTGATGCCCAATTTTCTCTGATTTGAATTCTTCTGATTTTAAGAGTTGGCGTTAATTCACCTGAATCTACATCCAAATCTCTTGGTAGAATTTTAAATTTCTTTATCTGTTCAGGATTACTAAATTGACCGTTCAATTCAGTAACATGTTCCATCAATTCATCATGAATTTCTTGGCTGTTTGTATATTCCATGAGTGATTTCCCAAAGCTTTCTAGTGAGGATATTTGTTCAATAGGATTTTTAGGTATTTTTGCAGGATCCATGCCGTGCTTATCCCTTAATATTGCACCAATATCTAATGTAAATAAAGCACTACAATACTTTCTTCCATCTCCAATGAGCATGCATTGTGACACCAATGGTATTGATTTCATAGTCTCTTCAATAACTAGTGGGGCTATGTTTTTCCCTCCGGAACTTACGTATAATTCTTTAATTCGACCTGTAATTTTGACGTAACCATCACTATCTATCTCTCCCTTATCTCCTGAATGTAACCATCCATTTGAATCAATGGTTGCAGCAGTGGCCTCAGGATTTTTATAATACCCCTTCATCACATGCCTACCTCTGAAAAGAATTTCTCCAGAGTCCGAAATCATTAATTCAGTTCCACTAAATGGTTTGCCTACAGTTCCAAATTTATGATTTTTCTTAAAACCTAAAGTTGCGCCTGCTGTCGTCTCAGTCATCCCGTATCCTTCATAAAGAGGTATGTCAAGGCTGTGGAATAGTTTGAGGATATCTGGATTGATTGGTGCAGCACCTGTTATTGAATATACGCAATTTGACATTCCAATAGCTTCCTTTGCTTTCTTCTTTATGATGCCCCCAATTATTGGTATTTTCAATAACTTCATTTTTGTTCCAAGTTTCGCAACTAGATTCCCATAAACTTTTTCATAGATTCTTGGCACTCCTATGAATAAATGTGGCTGCACTTCTTTTGCATAATCAATCACATTCAAAGGAGCATCCACGACTCTCATGTGAAGCCCCCATCTTATATGTGCGTGACAATCAACTAATTGACCAAAAACATGCGCACAAGGCAACCATGAAACATAACCCCATCCTCTTTCAAAATTTTGTAATTTCCAAACTTCTGCAAGTTCAAAATCAATATTATCATGACTCAACTCGACTCCCTTTGGATTGCCCGTGGTGCCAGATGTATATATTAATGAAAAAGTGTCTTCAGGTTTGATATTATTTACTCTTTTTTCTATTTCTGAATAATCAATATTTTCGCCCATTTTTAGAAAATCTGTCCATGCCATGCATTTCGAATGTTCTGGCATTTCTACTCCATCCATTACTACGGCTGTTTCTAATTTATCCAAGGAATCTAATATCTTATACAATCTATGTGAACACATTTTTTCTGTGTTGCCCCCATCCATTGGATTATCTCCAACAAAAATTATCTTGGAATCTGAATTGCCAACAACCCATTCAACTTCATCAGGAGAACAAGTGTGATAAACGCCAACTGCTGCTCCATTACACATATTTGCAGCATGATATGAATTATACCATTCAATCCTATTATATGAATAAATACTTAATTTATCTCCTTCTTCAAAGCCTAGTGCAATTAGGGATTTAGCCACAGATGCAGTTTGATCATGAAATTCTGCCCAAGTGACATGAACCCATTCTCCATTTTTATTCTTAGTAGATATGGCCTTTTCGTTTGCATGATTATTTGCATTTGAAATCAAATATTCTGGGGTGGTCATTGCCGACATGAAGTTGTCGCAAACTCATATGGACATAAATATTGGTGTATCTAAATATATCTGATATACTTAATTACACTTGATTATTAGGTTTTTTTGGAGATGGCAAAACGGAAATAATATTCTCTCGCCAATCGGCCCCTTTATTCTTATTGGCGAGTGGAGAAGCTGGAGATGGATGCCAGCAACTTTTGATAATAATATCCAATCCTTCTAAAGCATTCTTGGCCCTTCTTTCAGAATACTTGCCAATGCCGACAACTTCTTCAATATCCATTATTTCAATGACCTCTCTTAGGTGTTGATCACATCTTTCAATGAGTTTTTTTACAGTACTTCCTGAAATTTTATCCGGAGTGACATTTGTAGCGTTTGGCCCATTGAAAAACATAAGAGGGCAATGATTTAAGACATAAATATTAGCAAAAATTTCATTCTTATCCCCATAAAAACTTGATAATAAATTCCATAACCTAGTTCCCGAAACTTCTTCTTTATGCCAATTCAATCCTCTAATCAATCTTTTTGGATGTATATTTTTGGGCTGATATACTTCTAAATCTTTAATTTCTAATAAATCTCTTACTATGCTAGTGGCAGCAAATGGAATCCCCATTTGTCCCATTCCGTGCGGCCCAGGATTCATGCCAAGAAGAAGTGTTTTAGCACCTTTACCTCCCCCTAATTCTATGAATGCTTTATGTGGATTCCAAGCGTAAGATAATGGGTTATATATTGCATCTACTGAACATTCAAGAATCATTTTATCTGCAAGTTTTTCTACATCCTCTTTTAGACTAATTGCTGATTTTAAAAGTAATTTAACTGCCGTATTGTTCATATCGCGCCTCCCCTTTTAACTCTAAATATTAATTATATTTTAATTTTTTTTATTTCATGATAGTATTTCTTGAAAG
>JAJPRE010000042.1 GCA_023700245.1 Candidatus Thalassarchaeaceae archaeon | reverse complement strand
AGGGTACACTATGTATCGTCCGTGATACAGAGGGTGTTGGAAGGGTTGACATTCGAATAATGCCGGAGAAATATTCAAATCCATCATAGGCAATGAAGGAATATGCATAGGATTCCAAGAGGGGTACTTAGAATCGGTTCGACTATATTCGCGCTTGGTTTACTCGTAGTGATGTTCGGGGGGACAGTAATCGATAATGTGGACACTCCACCGGAAAGTGAGGATTGGAGTGGCACTCTTATGTTCAAAGGTGAGACACCTACCACATACGAAGTCGAACTGAATATATTCTCGTCTTACTATGTCTTCGTGCAGGAAGGTGCTAATATCACAGTTGAGATTCTGAACGGAAATGATGATAATTATTTCGAGCCCTGTGAAAATGATGATGACTGCGATATATATGACATTGAAGGGAACATCAGCGGATATGAATACATAGGGGAGATTCTAATTGATGATAAAGGCGAATACGACATCGTATTCACGGAAGAAAGTGGCGAGGCTGTTGAAGTCATGATTCGTGAGGATCGGAGTTTCCAGTCGTTCTTGATAATTGCCGGTGGTTCGGTCGGTTGTTTCGTTGGATTGCTCTTATTGATTATTGGCGGAATAATGGCGAAGATGATGAAAGAGAGTATAGAAGTTGATCTTTCATCAGGTAATGAAGATAATACGATGGAAATCGTAGAAGAGAAGGAGGGGGGCTGCGATCGTTGTGGTAAGGCGATTGAATTCCGCTCAGATGCTGTAATTTGTACGCATTTTGGCTCCCTACCTACGATTAGCCATCAGGAATGTGCGCAGCGTAATTTTGCTCATGCCCCATCTGTCGGATTGAAGTTTGGGGTGAGGTTTCTCCCTTTCTTTTTGATTGTGAATGTCCTTAATTTCTTGATTGGTGTTATTGCGTTGTCTTGGGGTTTGGTTGAACTAACTCAGCCACAAGATGCAAACGCGTATACCCCTACTTTTCCGATTGGATTGATGATGGGGCCATTCATGATTGTTATTGGTGGCGTATTAGTGGCACGAATTAACCATCTTTCCAAACGTGTCCCCACAATGTGATACAGTGGCTATCATCATTCTGACATTTATCGGACGTCGAAATACCTGAGTTCTTAGAAATCAGAACATAGGAATTAAGTATAATATGGAGATTTTAATCAATCAGAGCATTGGCTCTCCACATTCGGGGCATGGGAGGCCAGGTAGCCAAGCACCGGGCATATGTCCACAATTCGTACATATTGAGATGATATCGTCTCCAAACATGAGTATAGTGAATAATCTCGAGGTATATTGTGGGATATTAATTGATTCTCGTGACCCATATATTTTGATTACTACATATTATCCTTATAGTGGCAAATTGAAAAGAAAACTCTTTCAGAGAGGAAAAGAAAATTATGAAAGATTTAATGTTAAAACTGGTGCATACAGTGACGGGGGAATGTACAAGTATTACAGCATAGTACATAGTATATGAGGCAGAAGATTATTTGGACGATTGTTATCCTTCTGTGTTCTAATTTGCCAATGATTGGATCTACTTCTGCGCAATTCATCATTCCGGCAATTGATCTTGAATGTCAATCAATTCACCCATCAGGCAATCTTAAGATAGATGCTACAAATGGTTCTAATGCCAGTGATTACGCAGAATGCACAGTTTCTAATCCTAATATATATGAAGAAAAGATTAGAATTATTATTATGTCTGGTCCACTAAATCAACAAGGCCCTGCTGATTTTTATGTTGAAGCTAATGGGGAAGTCGATTTCCAAGTGATAATATCATGTGATTGTATTGCAGGAGAGAATGGAACGAATGAAACCATAGATATAACGATTATCGCCGAAGTTGTGGAAGCGAATGGAGTGCCTCCTCCGATTTATACCGATTCAGAATCAAATCTATTAGCGGATATCATTTTGTATGAAGAAGTCAATGAAACTGAAATGATAATTTCGGAGAAATCTGACGGCGAACATTCATTGATTTATGCAGGTAGCGGCAGCATAGTTCTGCTGCTTTTGGTAATGTTCATAGTCAGTAAAAAACGCAAATGATATTTTTTAAATTCAGCAATTACTCTTTTCAAAAAACCGCCAATTGATTTAACTCAAAGCTTAGCATGGATATTTCTTTGGGGGATGACGAAAGGGGAGAGAATACTGAAATCATAAGGCTCCCCTTTGCTTATTTGGAATAATCAATGAGCTATGATGCTAATCCCAATGTTTTAGATTTGAGTATAGTAACCGTTGTACTGTAATAGCACCTATTTACAATGCATATAGACTTAGATAGAGCCCCAAAAATAATTCTTAATTCTTCATATTGATTGATTATACATAATCCATATTTAGTAAATCAATTTAAATCTCCAAGCTCTCTTGACCTATTCCTAGCTTTGAGAATAGCTTCAATTACAATTTTTGTATAATTATTCTCTTTAAGATGGCTTATTGCAGCATCTGTAGTCCCTCCTTTGGATGTAACCTCTTTTCGAAGATCCGTTGGATTTAGTTCGGATTTCATAGCAAGTAAAGCAGAACCAAAAACTGTCTGTAAGACTAGTTTTTCTGCCATTTCTCTAGACATACCCATTTCAATTCCGCTTTCTATCATTACTTCTATTGTATGAAAAACATATGCCGGGCCAGTTCCACTTAGTGCGGTAACTGCATCCATTAAGTCTTCAGGAACTTGTAAACAAATACCAACCGCATTTAATACATTTCTTACTCTTTCGAGGTCAGTATCCCCTACATGAGTCCCTCCACAATATATGCTCATACCTTCTCCAACTACAGCAGGAAGATTGGGCATTACACGGACAATGGGTATATCTCCAAAAAGTACACTTTCAATAGAATTGGTAGTTACACCAGCTGCAATACTCATTACAGTCTGATTAGACTTTACTGATTTTGAGATTCGTTCAAGCAAAGTCGACATATTCTGTGGCTTCGATGCTAAAATAACTAAATCAGCTAATTTTGAGGTATTATTAGCATCAATACCATCTATCACACCTAAATCACTACATAAAGATTCTACCTTTACTTTATCCACGTCACAAATGATAATAGATTTAGCTTCAATACCACTTTTATTTACTATCCCTCGAACTAATGCAGAGCCCATATTACCAACTCCAATAACGCCTACTGCGAACTGATTCTCTATAATCATAGAAATTGGAGTAAGGAGTAATATATCATACTGACCCTTAATTTATAACAGTAATTAAAAATATTTAATATATTTAAGATTCCAAAATATCAAGTATCAATGGGTAATCGTATAGGCCCTATTCACTCGCCCATCCTGCTGCTGCATAGATAATCAACGCTATTCCTACAACAAGCAAAGCGGGCCAACCAAAGGAGATTACTGCAATTAATGCTATTCCTGCTACAATACCAGCCCTTACTTTCACAACAGGATCATGAATATCTTGGCCAGAACGGAACCATGACCAAGGCCTCGCCAAAGCAATCAGGCCACATGGGAAAAGCAAGATTGAGGCCCACATACTGAAACCCGCCCCACTCCAGATGGTTTCACAGGTACTGTTGCACGTTCCACCAGAGAACCCCAATCCGGTTCCCAATGACATTAGTATCGAGATGAATCCCAATAGGACCATCAGTACAAACATTCCAACGCTGCCTGCAATCAAGGAGAATCCAATCATTTGCTCTGTATCACCTTCAGATTTTGTGATGATGATTTTCTCTCGTACATTTGACACAGGACCTCCACCAATCGTAGAGGGCACGACCGTACTCTGCGAATCACTTGCAAGAGGAACTGAACTATGTTGGAAATTAACAGGGTCTTCGGCCAAGAAAACCGTCTTTTGCGTCTTCGTTCCCAATGCAAATGCAAACCAAACGATCGAACCCAAACACATTAAAATCGAGATTAAACCCATGCAACAAAAAGTCTGAGCAACACCAGGATCAACCGTATCCCCCTCCTCATATTTCATACTGGTAAGAACATTTACTGCCAGATAAATGAGAATGGCGAGGCCAGCGAGAATTGCGGGTCCAGCGAACTTCTTCCAGTCCATTCACTCTATACACCATTGCATCAGCCTTCAATGATGCGCCGGCAATAGTTTCAGAGGGGGGCCCTTTGAAACGCATACGTGCACAACTACGAATTGGAATGAAAAGAATGTGATTGAAATACATGGGCTCCCCTTGGGCTCGTATGCGAGCATGTCGGTACCCTATAATTCAACATTATTTGATAACTTTTAAGAACCTAATCGGCCAAGATAAATCATTAAAAACATTATACCCATATGAATTAAGGGGATAAAAATTAAATCAAATCTTTCTCCTTGTATTACCATTAGATATCCTGTAACTATTATCATCAACCCAGGTAATATTGCAAAAATTTGTAGTATTCTTCTAGTAACAGGCCAAATCGCTAAAATAAGTGCTATTACACAAATTGGTACTGTTAGCATTGAGAGAAACACTCCACCAAGAATCCCACATGATTCTGGTCCAATACACAATGCTTGAGCAGGACTTGGAATAAATATAATGATGAAAAAGATTGGGATTAAAAATTTTGTTGAACAATTTTCTATTGAATTTAGTTTACCCATATCTTTTGGTAAGTGTCTAAGCATTTAGTTATTTGACCGGCCATATCAACAAGGGGGCCCC
>JAJPRE010000001.1 GCA_023700245.1 Candidatus Thalassarchaeaceae archaeon | reverse complement strand
ATGACGATGGAGATGGATGGACAGATTTGGATGAATCTGCATGCAGCACTGATTCTTTAGATTCCAATTCTACTCCTATAGATACGGATAATGACAATATTTGTAACTTGATTGATACTGATGACGATGGAGATGGATGGACAGATTTGGATGAATCTGCATGCAGCACTGATTCAGATGATAACTCATCAATACCACAAGATTTTGATTCCGATACAATATGTGATTACTTAGATGACGATGATGATGGAGATGGCTTAACAGATAGTAATGAAACTGATATTTATGGTACTGACCCATATGATCCAGATACGGATGATGATGGATTGACAGATTATGAAGAAGTAATAATTTATGGGACAAAGGCGGATCAAGTGGATTCAGATAATGATGGATTGACAGATTATGAAGAGGTTATCACGTATAACACTGACCCGTTATCTTCTGATACTGATGGTGATGGATTATTAGATAATGAAGAACTAACTATTTGGGAAAGTAATCCGAACGTATTTGATGAAGATTCAGATAATGATTCGTTTTATCATTTCCAAGATTGTAATGATTTAGATGCGAACGTAAATCCAGACGTTATCGAATTGTTAAACAGTATTGATGATGATTGCGATAATCTAACTGATGAGGGATTCAATCTAACTGATCAAGACAATGATGGATTAATAGACTGGGAAGAATATTATATTCATGGAACTAATTTCACCAATTATGATACTGATGGTGATGGATTAAATGATTCTGAGGAAATTTTAGTAACATTGACTAATCCATTAGTATTTGACCTAGATGAAGATGAAGATGGGTGGTATTGGTTCGAAGATTGTGATGACAATATGTCAAATAAATATCCTGGAATGATTGAATTATTAGATGATATAGATAATAATTGTAACAATTTGATAGATGAACTATTCTGGAACTTAGATTCAGATAATGATGGATTGACAGATTATGAGGAATATCATAATTACTCAACTGACCCAATGGATGGGGATTCTGATGGAGATGGTTTGCCAGATGGTATAGAAGTTGATTCTTTTGACTCTGATCCTAATAAAATAAATCTAGATTTTGACTCTGATGGGTGGTATGAATTCCAAGACTGTGATGATGAAGACTTTGAGCGGGCCCCGGATAAACCAGAAAAATTAGATAATAAGGATAATGACTGTGACGGAGATATAGATGAGGATTATTTAATCTTAGATTCAGACATGGATGGGCTTTCAGATTTTGAAGAATATCATAATTACTCCACGAATCCTTATATTAATGATTCAGATGAAGATGGAATGTTAGATGGATATGAAGTTTCAGTTAAATTTTCAAATCCATCAAAATATGATTATGATAAAGACATGGATGGATTTTATGAATTTGAGGATTGTAATGATTTAATGTTTACAATCAATTCTGGAGTTAGTGAGATTTGGAATGGATTTGATGATAATTGTAATGAAGAAATAGATGAAGATGTAATTAGAAGGGATTCGATACAGACTATTCCAATATTAGAAAATGATTACTTTTGGGATTCTGGAAATAAATCGCTAATAATAAATTTAGAAGGAGTGCCAAATACCATAGAACGCACAATATCTTGGAGATTTGAAGGTTTTTCTATAAATGAAAATACTTCCTCAGATGGTTTAAGATTATTTATTCCACCTTTAGACTGTAACGATAATTACAGAACTGATTTAGCAACTCATCTTTGTACTGAAGGTAACAGAGTACAGAATATTACAATAACAATAGTCGATTTAGGAATAACTACAGAATTAAATCATACAATAGATACAAATGTTTGGATTAGAAATTCCATTCAAAATAATGATGCTGCATCATTTATAAGTAGTACATTTGGAATTATTTCAATAGTTACATTCTTAATATTAATTTCATTAATCGGGACATTTATTGGAATTAAGATAGATAGAAATAAAAATTTAAAGGATGCTTACGACGCTTTTGAAGTTACAGGAACTGTAAATGGAGGCGGCCAAAATATCACATTACCATCTGCACCTGAAATTCCAGAATTAATGAATTATAAGAAGGATTGAAGTTTTAATCTGCTTCTTCTTCCTCAGACGGTTTATCATTAAATCCCCATTCGGCATCAGGAGATCCGCCAGACCATCCTCCAACTACGGATATATCCTCAACATCATCATCTTCACGCCATGGAGGATCCCCATCAGAACCGCTAATAATCAAACAACCTTCATCATCTAATCTTTCCATCAGGGTCTTGATTCCTCTTTTCATAGGCAATAAATGACCAATTGGAGTACCAGAGGTCACAAAGGGATAGGTTGCAGTACATATCAAAAGTCCTTGATTTGGAGAAATTATATCATGACTAATTCCTGGTTCGCGTGGATCTGTTACCGTAGCAACTATTTCGCCTTTCTTTACATAACTTCCAGCTGGCGCTAAAACATCTAACAATCCACCTTGATTTGACCTTAGCCATTCTGAACCTGAAGCAAGAATCCTAAATCTTGGCCTACTAGGATATCCTTGAATCATCCTAAGATTCCTTAGGACGTTGAGAATTCCATACATTGCAACCTGTACTGCCTCTGGATCGGCCTCATCTGCTCCTCCTCCCTCGTATGTAATACAGGCTATATCTGATTCATTGGCAGTTCTTCTTAGTGAGCCTCGTGGACCTTTTGTATCCAGAATTGTTTCAATTCCGAAAGCACGAGCAGTGGCATTGCTAGATGAATGGGCTAGATTAACACGTATTTGAGGCATGTTGGTCCTTCCTTTTGCAGCTGAGTGAAGATCAACAATATAATCACTTCCAGAAATAATATTCGACCAAATTCTACTTGCTACTCGTGAAGTAGTATTACTTTCAAAATTACCAGGAAAATGCCTATTTAGATCTCTACCATCGGGGAAGTCTCTTTTTTGACGAAAATATCCGGGTAAATTGATTACTGAAACTATTCTAATTGTTCCAGACAATGATGAAGGGTCTATGGCGTGATCTTCGCCAATGAAATTTGGTCCACTGAGGTAAGTCAACGCAAGAGGGCCTACTAGTTCATCGCCATGAACTGCCCCTAAAAGAGTCACAACTGGGCCTGGCCTTACTCCATGGACAACTGTAATATTTATGGGCCAAGATTCACCAATTTCTATATCTAATAAATTAAAGTGAAGATTTCTTATAGTCCCTGGCTTGATTCTTTTTCTCAAGAAGTTATGATTTCTCACACCTCCTTCTCTCGTCCACTTATTAGAAATTTTAGTTGATTCTTCCAAACCTTTCTCTATCTCCAATCTTCTACTCTTTGGTATTTGGTTTGAGACTTTAAGAGGTCCAAAACGTCTTTTCTTTAATCTCGGAACAATTTTTTCGATACCTTCACTAGGGGTTACAGAATTTGATAAAATATCGTCATCGGAGGCAGTCAACGCCTTCCGCAAGGCGACTGAATTAATAGGATATACTTTCAATTTAGGGAATAATTCAATTGGAAAGTCTTGTTCTAATAGGCCATGAGTAACAAAAATATTCTGTCAGTACAAGAAAAATATGCTTCAAATAGCATATGCTTTGGATGCGGGCCTGCAAATAAAAAAGGATTGAGGATTAAATCTTTCAGAAACGATGAAGGATTGGAAATGGAATTTGAAACTTCTGAAGAACATCAGGCATTCCCAGGAATTATTAATGGAGGAATTATTGGAACATTGCTAGATTGCCATGGAAATTGGGTAGCTGCAATAGCCCTTATGGATAAATCAGGAGATAAATTTCCTCCTTGTACAGTTACAGCATCATATAGCATTAAATTAAGAAGGCCTACTCCCTTAAATTCTAAACTTTTAATTCAAGGAAGGGTAGTAGAAATTGATACTAAATCAGTTAAAGTTGAGTTAATCCTGAAAGCTGATGAAAAAGTCTGTGCAACAGGAGAAGGTCTTTTTGTAGCAATTGGTGAAGGGCATCCAGCATATCATAGATGGCATTAGCGAATATATTGGTAAATAATTAATAATTAGATAGTAGGTATCCTTTAGAACATCCGAATAATAGGGGGATTGTGGGAGACCCTTCGGTTAGTCTAGATAAGTTTGGTCTTGATGCAGAACTCATATTGGCTGTAGATAAGGAATGGGGTATAAAAAAATTATTTCCCCCTCAAGCGGAAGCTTTGCCATATTCACTTAATGGGGACAATGTGATGTTAACAATTCCGACTGCAAGCGGTAAATCATTAATTGCTCACCTGACTATAGTCCACAGATTAACAAATGATCTAAAGGGTCAAAAAGCAGTATATGTAGTCCCATTGAAGGCACTAGCACAGGAAAAAATGAGTGAATTACGGGAGATTACAGCACATACTGATTTGAAAGTAGGATTGGCAATTGGAGATAGAGAGAGTGAAAGGTCATCAATTGAAAATTCTGATATAATGGTCTGTACGAGTGAAAAATTAGATTCTTTAATTCGTACAAGTTCTGGAATTATGGATAAAATTGGGATTGTAATTACAGATGAATTTCACTTAATAAATGATCCAGGAAGAGGGCCGACATTGGAAATAGTTCTATCTAGAATTAGACATAGAAAACCTGATGTTCAAATTATAGCATTATCTGCAACTGTTGGTAACTCAGAAGAATTATCTAATTGGTTGGATGCAAAATTAATAAAATCTACTTGGCGACCAGTATCATTAGAATATGGAATATTAAATGGGCTTGAAGTTAGTATTCATAGGATAGACAGTAGGAAAAAAGAAGAAAATCCAAAAAATAGAATAATTGAAGGAAGAGTCACTCAGAAATTGTCAGCAGTCCTTGAAGATACTGTAAAATCAAATGGCCAATTATTAATTTTTGTAGCCTCACGAGCCTCTGCTCAAAAGGAAGCCAGAGATTTAGCTAAGTATGTTATAAAAAGGTCTGAGATTGAAGGGTCGGTATTTACTAATGAAAATATTAAATTATGGAAGTTATTATCTGAGAAATTATCTGAAAGTGATAATCAAACTGCGTTAGGTAATAAATTAATTTCATCAATAAAGGGAGGAGTGGGTTTTCATCATGCTGGTTTGAGTAACGGACATAGAAAAAAAGTAGAAGGGGCATTTAGAAATGGAGAAATTAACTGTTTAGTCGCCACACCAACCCTTGCACAGGGAGTTAATTTACCGGCAAGAAGAGTAGTTATTCGTGACCATAAGAGATGGAATACAATAGCTGGAACCAATATTCCAATTTCTGTAATGGAAATAAGACAAATGATGGGGAGGGCTGGCAGACCAAAATATGATGATAGAGGAGAATCCTGGATTTTAGCTAAGAATTCCAATGAAGTAGAAGTATTAGTAAATCGGTATATAAATAGTGAATCTGAAAATGTAGTATCAAAATTAGCAAATCCAAACTCATTGAAAGCAGAAGAAGATCCGGCATTGTTGACTCATTTATTGTCAATGATAGCCACGGGAGGATTAGAAGATAGAGATGCATTAAGTAGATTTTTTTCAATGACATTTTTATCTACACACATGAATTCTGATAATCTAGCATCAAGAATCGATGAATCAATTGATTGGCTCGTGAATAATGGGATGATAACAAGAGAAGGAGATTCAAATATTGTTAAACAAAGGATTCTGAAATATGAAGCAATAAAGAAAGAAGATAATTGGGCTGATGATGTCCCCTCATGGGTAAATTCAGCATCTAATGTATTGAATATCGATATTTCAAAAATAAATATAGAAGATAATAAAATAAAGAAACCAAGGAAGGGACCTGCTATCTTTGGCTTTACTAAAGCAAGTGAAATTAAAGAACAAGAGGAAGTCTTGCCGGAATCTTTTACAATGACATATAGGGCAACAAATCTTGGAATGAGAATCTCAAGATTATATCTAAATCCATTATCTGGTAGAATAATTAGAGATGGCTTAGAGAGAGCGATGTCTACATTAATTGGTGATAATGATTATTATCAAATTTCACCATTAGGCCTAATTCATCTTGTTTGTTGTACTCCAGATTTTTTACCTATTTGGCCCAAAATTGGCGATATTGAGATCATACAGTCTTCAATATTTAATCACTCTAGAGAAATATTAATTGATACTAAAGAGTTAGATGAAACTGGATTAATGAAAGGAGCATTAGTAATAGAGTCTTGGATAAATGAATTAAAGTATGAAGATTTTGAAAAAAAATGGAGCGTTCAACCAGGAGATTTGAGAAGTAGAGTAGAACTATCCGAATGGCTTCTTTATGCTATGGAAAGAATACTTATAGAAGATGAAGAATTACGTAATAGAAATAGGGAATCACATAAAGTATTAGTTAATGCAATAAATGAAGTCCATAAAAGAGTAAAATATGGTTGTAAAAATGATTTATTAGGACTTGTTTCAATACAGGGAATAGGTAGAATTAGAGCAAGAGAAATGAGTGATAAGTTAGGATTTAGTAATGCTAGAGATGTTGTTATGATGACTGAAAATGACAGATATAAGCTTTCTGATCTACGCGGATGGAGTAAAAAACTTGTTGATAATATGATTGTTTCAGCCAATAAATTAGTAAAAAACAATGATTAACAATGCGTGTATCGGCATACGTATGGACATAGTACATCCAGTACCATGGTTTCCAGCATGGGGCATCGTTTTTTCCAAACCGATTGGAGATTTGAATGAATTAATTGAGTTATTCAATAAACATAGATACAATCAAAGATGGCTTCTTTTAAGAAGTGAGGCGGCAGCAAGTGAGGTTCATCTTTGGACTACATGGCATTCATTGAGAAGGAAAGAAAATTCGAATAAGATGGCTGCCAGAACTCCAGACGTTGAATTTTTAAGATTAATATCAGGTACACATCAAATAAAAACAGGATTTCAACGATCAGGTTTGAGAGTAGGGGAAGAAAAGGCATGGATTTTATATTTACCGAAATATGGCGATACAGATGTATTCGGTAAAATAGATCTAGATAGGGAATCATATTTGAAAAATGATGAAGACGCGAGAATATTAATTGAATTAATTGGAAGTAGGATGATGCCAATACGGCCAATACCCCTAATAAAGGGTTTAGATAATATGGGAATGAAAAGCATTAATACGAAAATATCCTTATCTGAAATCGAGAATATATTTCTTACACAAATGGCACTATCAGATTTATGAAATAGATAATAACAAAGCGTCAAACTGATATGTATTAACCCTGAGCGGAGAGAGATAATATGTCTAAGTTCTATGGCTTTAGGTCCTGCACAAACTGTGAGATTGCATGCACACCGAGTAATTTTGTTGATTATCAGAAGAAAAGATACTGTACGGCATGTTGGATTCAAAATCAAAATCCCGAACATCCCGAATTAAAACTAATAAGAGAAAAAGTAGTAAATGATGCAGAGCAATGGAAATGCATCAAATGGAGTAGAGAAGAGGGGCCTCTTCCTAATGGGCCCATATCACATAAAAATTGAGGCGAAATAATGAGTGTGAGATTTGTCCCAGAAGATCTAGATGCATCTAAATGGAGTAATTTAGAGCCTTATTACAATAAATTAAGAGATAGGGATTTAAACTGTTCAAAATGTATTGAGAAGTTAATAAAAGATGAATCGGAACTAAGTGAATTTGTTTCTGAGAAACGTGCTAAAACATACATCAATATGACATGTCATACTAATGACGAAAATGCACAAAATTCATGGAAAGAGTTTGTGGAAAATATTCAACCAAAGTTGTCAGAGTATAATGATTTACTGAATAAAAGGATAGTAAATCATAAATCTGTAGGTGAATTACCAGAAAAATATGATTTAATGATAGAAGCAATAAAATCCGATATTGGAATATTTAGAGAAGAAAATATCTCACTTCAAACGCGTTTATCAATTTTGGGTACAAAATATAATGAAATAAGAGGTAAACAAACTGTACATTATGACGGAGAAGAAAGGACGTTTCCAATGATGGCAATCTATCAAGAAAATGTAGACAGAGAAGTTAGAGAATCGGCATGGAAAACATGTACTAGGAGGATACTGGAGGATACAGAAGAGATTTCAGAAATATTTGATGAAATGATAAAATTGAGGCATCAAATATCTATAAATTCTGGATTTGAGGGGTATCAAGAATATATGTTTGCTGCAATGCATAGATTTGACTACACAATAGCTGATTGCCTGGAATTTCATAGTTCCATAGAATCTTCATGTATGCCACTAAAAAATCAATTTAATGAAAGAAGAAAGGATATCTTAAAATTAGATAAATTTAGACCATGGGATTCTTCTGTTGATTTGTACGGTAAAAAGCCATTAAGGCCGTTTAATGATGTAACTGAATTAATAGAAGGTTGTTCAAAACTATTTCATTCTATGTCAAAAGAATTGGGAGATTATTTTGATTTATTGGATAAAAATAACTGTTTAGATTTAGAGAGTAGGATTGGAAAGGCCCCAGGAGGATATCAATATTATCTTCAGAAAAGCAGAATGCCATTTATTTTCATGAATGCTGCTGGAACACAGAGGAATTTAGAGACCATGATTCATGAAGCTGGTCATGCATTTCATTCATTTTATTCTGGGCATCTTGATTTAATTCATGAAAGAGATTCTCCGATTGAGTTTGCCGAAGTTGCATCTATGTCAATGGAACTTCTATCCCATTCTAAGTGGGAGCAATTCTATAATAAAGATGATTCTATTAGGGCAAAAAAGAAGCATTTGGAAGGAATCATAGAATTCATGCCGTGGATGGCAACTATAGATTCATTTCAACACTGGATATATAAAAATCCTAACCACACCAGAAAAGAAAGAATAAATAAATGGTTAGAAATAACAAATAAATTTGGATCAAGGTATGACTATAGTGGCATTAGTGGAGAGGGAGATAATATGGAAAGCATACTTGAAACATCATGGCAATTACAAGGACATCTATTCGGGGCTCCATTTTATTATGTAGAATATGGGATTGCTCAATTAGGAGCTCTGCAATTATGGAATTATCATAAAGAAGATCCCCTAAAAGCCCTAGATCTATATAAAAACGGTTTATCCCTAGGATACACAAAGGGGCTGAGAGAGTTATTCACTGCTACTGGCTTAGAAATGTCGTTCAAGAAAGATCATGTGACTAATCTAATAAATGAGGTTCATAAGTCAATTCTAGATATTGAAATTTAATCCTGCAATCCTTCTGCTGTTACTGTAAAAACTGCTTCTCCTTCTGGAAGATTTGGACTATCTACCAATCTTGCAATACGGCGACCACCTTTAGATTTTCTAAGATATAATCGGAATGTACTAGCATGCCCTACAATATGGCCTCCAATTGCCTTTGTAGGATCTCCCCACATTGCATCAGGCTTTGACATAACTTGATTTGTGACTAAGATTATTGAATTTTGGATATCTGAAAGTTGTTTTAAATCTTTCATATGCCTATTCAATTTCTGTTGCCTTGTAGCTAACATTCCCCTTCCAATATATTCCGCTCTAAAATGACTAGTTAAAGAGTCAACTATAACTAATTTAACATCTATATTTTTTGACATTCTCTTTATCTCATCAACTAACAATATCTGATGGGCTGAATTATATGCTCTTGCGACGTGTATTCTCTCCAAGGCATCTGCTGGATCTATTCCTAATGCAATTGCCATTTGAGTAATCCTTTCTGGCCTAAATGTATCTTCTGTATCTATATAAAATACTTCACCATCTAATCCTCCATCTTCTATTGGCCTTATTGTATTTACAGCTAATTGGTGTCCAACTTGTGTTTTTCCACTTCCAAATTCTCCGTAAACTTCAATTATAGCTTGCGTCTCAAAACCTCCTCCTAATAACTCATCTAGGGATGATGTTCCTGACGATAATTTTTGTACTCTTTTTCTTTTTTCTAATAATGCGTTCCCACTGATAAATCCCCCAATATTGGCCATTCTCTTTGCTCCGGCTATTATTTTTGCAGATACAGCCTCTCCTAGTTCGGCTTGTTCAGCTAATTCTGAAGGACTCATTACTGCTATAGCTAGTAATTCTTCAAATCCGGCCTCTCTTAATTTCTCTGCTGTTGCAGGACCTACGCCAGGTAAGTCTTCAACAGTTAATTCAGGCTCATCGATATCAATTACTATTTCTTCTTCACTTATTTTTTCACTTGCTGTTTTTTTACTCATCATCTCACCCTTTACGCATACAACTCGCATGATGTAAGTATATTAACGAATTAATCACCCATGAATATTTTGTGAAAGTGCTTTATATCATGTATTGTACGCAGTACAGCGTTTATTCACTTTCATTTTTGATTTAAAATTGGTATCGGATAGTGGATTTGAACCACTGGTCTCCGGGTTATGAGCCCGACGAGATAACCTGACTACTCCAACCCGATGGGCTACGTGGGATGCATAGGTTATTTGAACGCAATGGAATGACGTAAACTGACTCGAATGATGCTAACAGTCTTGTATAAATCTATGTTGGGTTGCATGATATACATGGGCAGAGGGCTACTTATCACAAATGCTGAAATGATTATTGAAGGGAATATTTCTTTTGGTGACCTAAGAATAAAGAATGGATTAATTCATACTGTTGCAATTGGCGGAGGATTATCTATAAATGATGATGAAGATTTAATTGATGCTGAAGGATTGTATCTTTTACCTGGAGTAATTGATCCTCAGGTTCATTTTAGAGAACCTGGGCAGCCTGAAAGAGAAAATATTGCTACTGGCAGCAGAGCAGCAGCATCTGGAGGAGTAACTAGTTTTCTTGATATGCCGAATAATAATCCTTCTGCAGTATCTTTAGAATCAATTAATGACAAGATTAATTCGGCTAGTAATTCTGCAATCACAAATTATGGTTTTTTTATTGGCGCGACCCCTAACAATCTAACTGAGTTACAAAAGGCAGTTGGTACATTTGAAAACCCTAAAAATGTAGATGGAATTTGTGGCACTAAAATATTTATGGGGAGCAGTACAGGAGATTTGCTAGTAAATGAACAAGATGCATTAGAGAAAATTTTCGCTGGAACTGGGGGTGTAATTGCAGTTCATGCAGAGGACGAAGATAGATTAAATATTAGAAAACCAAATTTTAGCCATAGAACGGACGTTGCTGCTCATGCAGAATGGAGAGACAGTGAAACTGCATTGATTGCAACGAAGAGGGCTGCACAACTTTCCAATGATCATTCCCATAAACTACATATTTTACATCTTACAAGTGGTATCGAAGCAGATTGGTTGGCAAATAATAAACGGGATTTAATTACAACAGAAGTGTGCCCTCAGCACCTTACTTTTGATGAAAATGATGTACTGGAGAGAGGGACTAGATTAATCATGAATCCCCCGATAAGATATGAAGAGGATAGAGATAAATTATGGCGTAGATTAAAGGATGGGACAATTGATTGTATCGCTACCGACCATGCGCCTCATACCTTAGAAAATAAATTACTAGGCTTCCCTAAGGCACATTCAGGGATGCCGGGCGTTGAAACTTCATTACCGATGATGTTGACTCATGCATCAGAAGGTAAGTGTTCCATTCCTGATGTAGTACGTTGGATGTCTGAAGGTCCTGCAAAGGTCTATGATATTCAAAATAAAGGATGTATTGAACAAGGCAAAGATGCAGATTTGGTCCTAATAAATATGGAAGAACAAAAAACGATAGAGGATAGAGATGTATGGAGTAGAGTTGGATGGACAGCTTATGCAGGCATGAGTATGACTGGATGGCCAGTTTTCACCATAGTTAATGGAATAGTTGTCCACACTAGGAATCTTAATGATGAATTACGAGGAAAGTCGATAGTTAATCCTGGATCTGTTGGGAGTAGTTTAAAATTCGGTACTAATTAATTGATTGGTCAAGAACTATCAGAAATAGATACTTGTTCCCTAATCAATTACTAAGAATTCATTATAATCAACGTAGCTTACACTTTGGAATCCGGGGATTTCAATCTCTTTTATCATTACTAAATCATTAGTCCTATGAACACTAGCGCCTGCAGTTGAAAATGAATAAATATAGTCTCCCATAAAGATTGAACGTTGAATACTAGTGGAAGTACTCCACCAATCTAATGATTGATCATTGTAAAAACCTGAATGGTTTACATCTCCTTGCAAACTTAGAGATTTATTATCTGAATCTACGTTAATTAGTTGCAAACTAGAAATAAATTCATAACCTGAATATTGATAATTTTTCCCCTCGATCGTGATTTCATCGTAAACATATCTATTCGTAGATAGTGGAATTGCAAGTAATCCTTCTTTCTCCCAGTAATTAAATGCTTTATGTTCATATGTTGCTTCAGACCAAGACCATGACCATCCACAAGAAATGATTTGCTCGCAGTTTTTATCGGCATATGCTGGTGTTAATTGTAAAGAATCAGCAAGAGTTGGATTAGTGGGATCATTGATATCAAATAATGATATTTGAGTTAGGCTCCAATCAAGCCCCAAGCCATCCGGGCCAGGGGCAATACCAATTGTCAATAATAGATTATCATCAATCGGATGTATATATGTTGAAACGCCTGGAACTTCTAATTCACCAAGAATGGTTGGGGCAGATGGTTCAGATAAATCTATCACCCATAAAGGATCTATATTTTGAAAGGTAACTAAATATGCCCTTTCTCCTATGAATCTAGCACTCCAAATTGTTTCACCAGGAGCAATATTTCCAAGATATCCCATTAAATCTAGGTTCCCATCACCATTATCTTCTAAAATTGATACTTGATTAGTTGGGCCGGTTGGATCATTTTGTTCATCGTCATCAAACGCATCCATAATCCACCATAAACCCCAATTATTAGATGTAGATGCAACTCTAATCAAACCTTGATATTCTGAAATGGAGAATTGATCTTGTACCGTTCCATTAACTCTACCTGAAGATAAATAGTGAGTTTCTGTAGAATCACTGATATCATAAACATGTATATTTGTGGCTTCCTCCCAATTAGAATTTCTCCAAAACCACCACCAATCATTAGATGGTTCAGCTATTATTAATTTATCTTTTGAAGCATAAATATGGGATGAAGAAGATGTGATATGATCAACTTCGACCTCAATATCATCTTGGAATAAGTCTAATGTCATTATTGTTGTAAATCCTCTGCCTGCACTATCTTCACTTGCAGAAAATTCTGAACAATTTTCCGAACTTATTGGTAATTGATTAAATATTTTTTGTTGATCTTTTTTTACCTCATAAACATGGGGAGAAAAATCATCAAGAGTTAATGCCCCTATGATTTTAGTATTATTTTCAATAACATCTTTAACACTTGAATTCCATAACTCCATTCGAGCATCATAATTGTCTTCTTCCCAGTATTCTATTGGAAGATTTACGTAACTTTGTAAATCTTTAATATATGTCCAAAAATGTGTTATTGAACGAACTGTTCCATCTACCAAACGTGCTGTTTGATAATTTCCCTCAACATATACTTCTTTCTCCACTTCGGGTAAGGAAGCATTAGTTATATTCAATATAGTATACTTTACTAAATTTATAGCATTATTTGAATTTAAACTTTCTAATTTTTCATTGGATAATTCCCATGAATTGATACTCGAAGCAATTACAAGTTTATCTCCTTCAAGCATCATTTGAATTGGATTGCCCTCAATACTAGTATTAGATTCTAAATATAATTCACCAAATTCGGGAACTCCCATTATTAGTAATAAGTTACCATTTAACATAAAAATATTGAATCCATTTGTCTTGATGAAATCTGCTTCATCGACATCTGATTCCTGGTTATTTGTTCCTGAAAATTCTCCTTCCCTATCATTTACTGGAATTTCTGAGACTGTGTCGGATGAAATTTCCGCGAAACCTTCTTCAAATATCATAATATCATCTCCATTATTGAAGCTTCGGAGTATATTAGTTGACCAATGCCAATAGCTCTCTTGATCAAGTGAGACTATCATTTCATCATATGCCGCAGTTTTCAAGTCTTCCAATAATTCGTTACATTGATCATAATTTTGAAGAGTAGGTTTCGTACGTATCCTTTCTGGCAATTCTAACTTTGGATAGTCGCCACCTAATGCATTAATCGTATTATCAATTTCTTCTGCTATGTCAGAAACTTCTTCTATCAGGCCAATACAACCGGATGAAAGAAACATCAAAAGTGTCATAAATACAGCATTATTTTTAAGGGCCATAAATACCCCTAGGGATAATTATATATCAATAAACTGGTATAATGATTGGACAAGCGAAAAGGACCAGTGATTTACATTAATCAGATTTTTTAATTTCCTTGGAAATAGTTAGTAATTTATTTCCTTCATTCGAATTTTGCCACCGTGGACGCTTAGATTCTTTAACTAGCGAAACTAAATTATTTTTCCTTAATTCTAACATGTGATGACTGAGTAATTGACGAGAAATAGAGAGCTTGGACCTTATTTCTGGCCCGGATATACCCATATTTCCAGAATCTCCTAACACTTCTAATATGGCTAATCTCGTCCCAATTATAGGATTTTGAATCAGTTTTACTTCTTCTTGAGATAAGCTGCTGATAGCATACCTCCTAAGCTTTCCATCTCTCCATGATATAATTTGCCCATTGGATTCAAGCAAATTCAAATGATATGCTGAAACACCATTCGCCAAACCTAATCCATCCCTTAATGCTGAAAAGTTAATTCCGGCATTGGCTTCAAGATATCCCAATATTCTTCCCCTATTGAGAATATCATCTTCTGAGTTATTTCTTTTTGAAACAATAGGAATAAGTAATGAGACTAATAATAAAACTTTAAAAAATTCGAATGATGTTCCTGCTAGTAATAATGTAAATAATATTCCAATACCTGTAAATATTAAATTATTTGATTGGTCATCCTTCTGTGAATACTCTATTTTTTCGATAATTTCATCTGAGTCTGCGGCCATAGAAGCCGGCATAACCCCTGATTCTTGTTCTGGATAATTAACCTCAGCATTGAATTGGATCAATATACCTGAAAGTATGGCAAATACTCCAAAAAAGAAGATTATTCTAATTCCAATAATGCCCCTCATAGCAAATGGTTAAGTCAGTAACATATTATGAAGTTGGTTACTTGATTTGACAAATACATATCATTAGTAAAAAATATTTTTTAGATTCTACGTCTAAGATTTTCGATTAACTCATCAGATTTGGATAGATGCGATAGGCATAATTGAATATCTCCATCTTCAAATGAAATATTTGCATCGGATACTTTACGTTCAATCATCAACCTCATTTCATCGTCTGGTTTAATTCCAAAAGAATCCAATTTTGACCTCAAAATTTCCCATTCTTCTCGTATAAATATAAGTAATTCTTTGGCCTCATTACTTTCGTTTTCAAAATCTCTTAATAATTTTGTCAAATCTTCTAAGTTATCCGATGCCTCTATCCAATTTCCGGAATTTGATTCCGCAATAATATTATTTAGTTTTTCTAGCCATTTATTTCTTAATTTTCCGGATGGAAATCTAGACTCAATGGTACTTTTTTGCCTTAATGCCTTTTGGACCTTAAGCATTGATTCAGAAGTTAATTTGATTTCCCTAAGTATACTATCTGCTAAACCTTTTGCGAGTGTAGAATTTCCAGAATTTAATGCTTCTTTAGCTTCATTTAATCTATTTTTGGAATTTGTTGCTAAATCAAATCCCTGGTTTTCAATATTTTCTTCTACTTGTTTTATTACTAAAATTGCACTTTCTTCATTTGAACTTATACTACTAATATGATATTCTATTGATTCAGCAATTTCTTTTGCTTTTTTTGGATTTTCATCTATTAAAGCATCTTTTGCAGAATTTAATATGCTAATAACTCCCTTAATTTGATATCCTTGGAAATCATTTATCATTGATTCGGAACGATCAATTAAATCCGATGCATCTTGCCAATATTTTTCAAGTTCAGTAGACTTTTCTTTAGATTTTCGATAGAGTAATTCTGCCTCACGTAATGAACCAGCATCAAATTCTGTATCTCCCTGATTGAATAATTCTCTAGGGATTTTAGGGACTAAAGTTATTAATTCTAATTTCTCTAATCGTGAATATGCATTATTTCTGATTTCTTCGATGTCCTTTGATAATGCGATAAATCTTTGTGCATCCATTAAAGAATCTTCTATTGATTTTAATCCTTCTTCGGGATTGTCAAATCCTTCTTCCCTTGCGACCTTTAAAATTGAAGATGCTTGTTGAATATTAATTCCCTTTGCCTTAAACTCAAGTAATTTTAATTCTGCAATATCTAACTCTTTTGAAAACCTCTTTCTCAATAGATGGTCAGAATCTTTTTTCAATAAGTCTGGAATCATGGTCAAAGATGTAGCAGTAAAAACTACTGCCCATGGTAAAATATTACTTGTAGATGAAAGAATAGGAGAAGCAATTGCTAATCCTCCAATACTTGTAATGCCCCTTAATCTCCTAGTAGCTAAATTAGATCCCAATATGGAGTAAGATATAAGAAATAAAATTATAATTAATAATAATAATAATAATATTGATAAAAAATTTGGTGAATCATCATAGTTTACTCCAATGAAGGCTAGAATACAGGGCCATAACATATTACATATTGATGCTACTTTTGCACGTGATTTTGGTCCAAAGTTTATTAAATCGGGCAATATAATTGCTGAAATGAACATAATTATAACGGGTCCATATCTAAATACTAGATTTTTGTCACTATCTAGATTCATAAATAGCCACCACCCCCCAAATATTACTAGTAATATTGTACTCATAATCGTAAATTTCTCAATTCTCAACTGATGCTCGGCGATTACTTTATCCGGATAGTCGGGGAGCATCATCATTGTCACATCCTAAAGGTATTCAGTCAATATCTATGCGGTTGATTATTTGAAAACTAGTTATTTTTATTTAATATATTCGTATTTCGAAATATCAAGAAAAAGAATAAACAAGTGATTATAATTAATGCAAGCTTTGATGTATTTGAGCTATTTTCATTTGATTGGATGGAGTATTCAAGAATAAAATTACCATTTTCACCTGCAGAATTACTGTCCCATTCTATACTAATATTTACTTTTGATGTATTTGGCATTTCAATTTCAAATTCCATAATAGCAATAGTTGAGGTATCGGAATCTGCACCCGGATAATGTACAAACCTACTACAAGTGCCTTCAATGCATGCTCTAGCATATGCATCATCGTAGAAGTTGTTTTTCATTTCTAAAACAAATAAGGCATTACCAGTTTGTAATGAGTCTTCTGATATAGAATAAGAAATAACTTCTAAGTCTACTCCCCTATTTGGAAAAATAATCAAGGGGAAATTTTCGATTTTCTGATTACCTTTAGAATCAGTAGCCGTTATAGATACCACATGCGATCCTATTTCAAGTTCAGGTAAAATAAATTTTTCGATTTCGCCTGACCAATTTGAAGTTTCAAGATAAATTTCTTCATCAATTAATATTTGCCAAGTGGTATTCTCTATAGAATCAAGATCATCGTAAGAATTGGAGAAAATTAATTTTATTTGATTATCCATTCTAGCAGGATTATCCAATCTTACTAATGTATCATTTGCCAAAATATCCATGAGGATTGATGGAGAATTTCCATCTTTTATTATTAATTTCCATTCATTTATTATGAAATTACCTGCTTCATCGGTTATTATAAGTGCCATATCAATATGCCGCGGTTGTTTTGGAAGATGACGATCTGAAATATTTAAATGGAGCCCATTTATATTATTTCCTTGAGCTACATAGAATTCAAAAATTCCTTCGTTGACATGGTATTGCCTCCATTCATCTGACATATTACTATATAATTCGATAGATACTGGTAAATTACTGTCATCAATTGCAGAAATATTTAGTTTTACTTTCGAACCTGATATTACTGAAAATACACTATTCTCAATATTTAATTCATTAACTACGCCATCAATATTGTAAGAAATATCTCCTAACCATTCTGGGGCAATACTATCAATAATTATATCTTCAGACCAAGATGAAGACAAATTATGGGAATCTGTACACTTCAATAATATATTTGCTTGCTCGGAATGTGTAAATCCATACTCAAATGGATTAAATTCAAACCAAGGATTGTTGAATGTCTGAATTAATACCTCATTTTTCATGATGCTCCACTCCATTTGAGGGTTTTCAAGAAATCCATCATTACAAATTCCAGTATAAATATATGATTTATTCATAGAGACTAATGATGATGTTTGAGGGGACCTGTGAGCAGAAGTAACAGGAGGTAAATTCTCAGCGACGGATATTATGATATTGGATGCAACAGGAGCAAGCGACCTGTTGACAGTAAAATTATTTGGACTCCCAGATATTAAATCTGACATTGCACTATATCTAAATTCCCAATCTTTTGGTAATGAAACATGCAATGGAATTTGTTCAGTTATGGAACCAATTCTAGGTATGTGTAGAATTCGGGTAACTCTGTTATCGGTAAATCCACTAATATCGGCAGATTCAACCCAACCCCAAGAACCATTAGTAGAATTAACATCACCAACTTCTGGAGCGGATATAATAATTTGATTACCTAATTGGGAAAGAAATGGTATATAGTCAAAAATACAACATCCCCCAAGTTCAGCATTCGTCCATGCCCTTGAAGAGTTAATTAATTCTTTGAAATCCATTACCTCTGAATTATTTAAAAAATTATCACTATTACCAATATAAATATCAATTTGCTTCCTTAATCCAAATGATTGATTGGGCAAGAGATCGGATCCATATGATTCTAAGATAGTTATCTCAGAATACCAAGTAGCATTTATTTGGGAATTTGGAGAAATTGGGCCAGATATATTAAGATAAGATTGGCCTTGAAATGAATAATTATTTGTATCTTGAGTAAAATAATTATTTAATTTATTTTTTACTATATCCTCAGAATAATCGTCATTAAAAATAGGAGTTGATGCTGAAAATAAAAATATAATGGCAGCTAAAACAGCATAAATACGATTATTTAACATGATAAGACCTAGGAATATGAATTATAAATTATAGTAGACCCGTCGAAGTCTAAAATTAAAGGTATTATCTTATTAGATGGTAATGCAACTTTCATGATGTCTCTAAACTCACTATTGCCGTGCACCATAAAGAATCCCCCTCCCCCTGCACCTAGGAGTTTTGCACCTGACGCCCCAAGGTCAATTATTTTTGAATATAGTAAATCTAATTCATCATTACTTACACTTGAAGATATTCCACGTTTTTGATTCCATGCCTCCGAAAGGAGCATACCCAATGATTGTAAATCACCAATTTCCAACATTTTCATTGATTTGTTGGCTTGTGAACGTATTTTTCTCAATCTATCAATTTTATCGTCATAATTAGTTGGGGATTCTCCGAGTATCTTACTTGCACTCCTAGATATTCCAGTAAATACTAGCGTAAATTCATCTTGGATCCTATCTATTATTTCCTCGGAGACATCTAAAGGAGATACAACATTTCCCTTAGAAGAAAAGGAAATTGAATTAATTCCCCCATATGCTGCTGCATATTGATCTTGTCTACCTATTGGTTGTTTTAGTATATCTAACTCTATGATACATGCCTCTTCAGCCAATTTTTTTGCCGATACATTGTGCCCGGCGAAAGTATGAAGGGCATTCAATAAACCAACTGTTACAGATGATGAAGATCCAAGTCCAGTTCCTTTTGAAGGTATATCTGCAATAGTAGTTATTTCCACCCCAGATATTATTCCTGTAATTCGCATTGCTTCACGGACTAAATCATGCTCTAAATCCTCAAAATTGTCAACTAATTCTAATTTAGAATAAGAAACTCGTATCTTGTTATCGAAACGCTTGTTTACAGTAACATGTATGTAATTCTTCACTGCAGCGGAAACGACCATGCCGCCCTCTGATTCATTATATGAAAACGAATCAATATCAGTACCTCCTCCACAAAATGATGCTCGGAGCGGAGTGCGGCTGATAATCATCTATTATTATCCGAGAGACTATCCTCCATCAAGACATCGGTTTTTTTGATAATTGAAATGATTTGTCAGTAAGGCATATGGAGTACCCCCCCTTAGAACAATTAAGAGAGAGTGTTATGGGCGACGTTATTACTATGGATGACCTCACAAATGAGGAAATAATTAAGTTATTAGATAATGCAAGGAAAATGTTACCAGTTGCTAAAGGTGATATTCATCTCCCATTATTACAGGGCAAAGTTTTAGCAAATATGTTCTTTGAAAATTCTACTAGAACTCGTATGTCTTTCGAAACTGCAATGAAGAGATTGGGGGGAGAAGTATTGAATTTTACATCGGCTGGCTCTTCTGTATCTAAAGGTGAAACTTTGTTCGACACCATGCAGATGATTGATGGTTACGCTGATGTAGCTGTAATAAGGCATCCAAGACAAGGTGCCGCACAATACAGTGCTGACGCGGTATCCATTCCTATCTTAAACGCGGGAGATGGGGCTGGCAATCATCCAACGCAAACATTGTTAGATCTTTTTACAATAAGAGAGGCGCATGGTGAATTTAAGGATTTAAATGTAGTTTTAGTTGGTGATTTAAGATATGGTCGGACGGCACATAGCCTTTCAAACGCACTTGCACGCTTTGGAGTAAACCTGACTTTAGTATCGCCTGAATCTTTGAAAATGCCTGATGAAATAGTTAGTGATTTGAAATCTTTAGGAGGAATTGTGAATGAAACTGATCAATTATATGAGCAAATAAAAGACTCTGATGTGATATATATGACAAGAATTCAAAAAGAACGATTTCCAGATGAAGATGAATATTCCAAGGTTTCTGAAATATACACACTTACTGAATCTGACTTAATAGGGTCAAAAGAAAATATGATAATTATGCATCCTCTTCCGAGAGTGAATGAAATTCATCCAAGTGTCGATTCTACAAAACACGCCATGTATTTCGAACAAGCGTTTAATGGAATACCTACTAGAATGGCATTACTTTGCAAAAGTTTGGGAATTGATATATCAAAGGAGGTTTTGTAAATGAGTGATGCAGAAATGAGAAGGGTAACTGCAATTTGCAATGGTACTGTTATTGACCATATTCCTGGCGGTCAGGCCCTGCAGGTCCTCAGAATGTTAAGGTTAGAATCTGGAATATCCAATCCAATATCATTAGTTATGAATGTTCCAAGTGACAAGTTAGGTCGTAAAGATGTACTAAAAATAGAAGATAGGGAGTTAGTTCAAGAAGAATTAGATAGGTTGGCGATAATAGCTTCTGAGGCATCTGTTGCAATCATTAGAAACTATGGAGTAGCTGAAAAAAGACAGGTTGGATTGAGTGATGAATTAGTAAATATAATAAAATGCTCTTTTTCTAATTGTATAACTCAAAACCATAGAGAACCTTTACCCCAGCGGCTGAGAGTCGTAAGCAGAAATCCAGTAGAGATAAGATGCTCATATTGCGGTAAAATCCAAGATATGGCCGAGATACATGAACAAATAATATAATTAAGCTTCAGATAGCCATTTTTTCATTGTGCATGCTTGGCAAATTTCACGACTTGTTACTTCATTACAAATTGAACATTTTTTAGCCTTTGAAATTACTACATCATTACTATTGTTATATAGGCGTCGAATTTCTTCCAACGAATGTAATAATCCATGTCTGGCACCAGGTGTTTGTTCCTCTAATTCCGCAACTATATCGCGGCTTAATTGCCTCATTGCGCCGGGCGCATGAGGGCAATCACCATGGAAAAAGGGTAACTTAGATACTACTGCATGTGCATGTATCTCTTGTTCTGGTACCCACCTTAAAGGAACAATTCTGGGAGTAAGGCCTTCTAAAGGAGATTCTGTATGGGGGGCTAATCTAACTGATCTTTCTATGTCTCCTTTCTGTAGATTCATCAATATAGATTGCGCCATATCATCTAAATTATGTCCTAATGCCATAATATCTGCATTTGTTTTACGTGCTAATGCATTCAATCCTTGCCTTCTAAATACACCGCAGAACGAGCATGGCATCATCCCCTTAGCATCATCATGCAATTCACTCATTCTCGGCATCTTAGAAACTACAGTATCCATTTCCTCATACCCCAATTCAGAATAACTAATAGAAACAAATTTTATTCCAAGAGTTTTTGATAGTTCTATTGCGCATTCCATGGAAGGTTTACGATAACCATCTATTCCTTCATCCACGCAACCTGCAATTATCTCAACATCTCTCCTTTTGCCGATTATATCTACTATTAATGAAAGTAAGACTGCTGAGTCTTTACCTCCGGAAATTGCTACAAGAAGCCTAAATGGCGTTCCATCATCATGGCGGGCATTTTTAGGCAATATTAGTTGCTTTCTTAGTTCCTTAGAAGTCTTTTTTCGGACTGAAACACTTAGGCATTTACCACATAGATGTTGGCCACTGTATACTTGATAAAGTATTGATTGTGAAGGACATTTGCTACATCTCTCAACTGAGATAGCAGCACACATACAGCATGCTCGAAGGTTTTTCTATTGAATCCATTCATCAATAGTTACTAAAATTACAGCGATGGATTGATGACTAGAAATATCTTCAGAGAGGCATGGAGGATGTAGGGTCATTACCTTTAAGGATGGAAAAAGTTGGAAAATTATCTACACCTTGGATAGATAGAATATGCCTTATTTTTACACTTTACTTATGCTATTTAATTTCTCCATATTTTTCAGAATTAATTCAAAATTATACAGGAGCATATTCAAATTTAATATCATTATCAGTTTTAATTTTAATCTCTCCACTAGTCGGAAATTTCATCTCGTTACGAATTATTAATTATTTTATTTTTAAATAAATTAAGAACGTAGATTGTTAAAATTAGATTCTATAATGCCAATTATTCTTTGCCATGGAACTACATACCTCATTCCTGAGATGACTAACATGAAAAGACTTGCAGAAATTACTTTTCCATATGTCATCTGTAACTCCAGTGATTCTTTGACTTGCCCTGACCATTGTGTTCCTTGCATAAAACCTACAATGGACACCAATAAATCATCAAATTCGAGAGCGAGGGCCGTAGTAAATGCGACTAAGAATATGATTACGAAGAAATGAATTAAATGTGAATTTATAACATTATTAAATTGTTTTATATATTCTATATCATTTTTAGAACCTTCTGGAAGAGACATGGCATATTCAAGATGAGTAATTGCGGCTAATCCCGATTCGAGAAATATCAGCAATAAGATTGAAATCTCCAGAAGATCATATGCAAGGGGGGATATTAGCCCCCCCAGCATAGTAGATTCACCAATTTGAGAAGGCAAGGATTGTAATCCTAAATCGAAAGCACCGGAAATATCTTCAAAAGTTAGTAATGCGTGCACTCCAATTACTAATAAAAAATAACCCATAGCCCAAGTTATTAATTTTCTAGATAATCCCCATATTCCCATCATTCCTGCCATAATAGGGGCAAATACTACCCCCAAGAATATTAATTCAAACATAAATGATAAGGGAGCCAATAATGAATCATAATGTTTGAAGGGTAATTCAATGCCATTAAATGCCATTGAATAGAACCATGAGAGTAAGAAAGGCAGTAATATCCATGTTGCCAAAATTATGCCAGTAATTTTCTTTATATCATTTTGTATCTTATCACTTTTCGATAATAAATAAGACCTGCCAAAAGTTGCTAATATACAGAGTATCAGAGGCCCTGAAAATGACGAGATACCAGTCTGACCGATTCCTAAAAGAAAATTGGGTATAAGCAAATTATTACTATTACTTAACCATATTAATCCTCTAGTATGCTCATATGCTGGGCACCAATATTGCGATCCTTCGGCAGCAAGAATAAATTCATCTGTACATGATCCATATATCTCATTCATTCGGAACATTATGACAAGGAGTGAAAATGTTGATATGATTTGGAAAGTCAAAATTTGCCATTTTTTCCTTAGTTCAGGAATATGTAAGGTTTCATTTGATTTATGTTTTTCAACTATATCCATGCCTAACTCTCCTATTTTCTAAGAACTTTTGACCTGCATAAGAGCTTGGGCTAATTCAATATCTGGCATCCAATCAATAACCTTGGCCCCATAACCTGAAATTGCTGTTAGTCTATTTTGCCTTTCTAATTTTAAAACTTCATATGAAAGACGAGGTATTCTACTAACTAATCTCTCTAAATCGATACTACTTGGAGATAATACAACAACTTCATGACCTCTGCCGGCTAAACTTCGAATTGCGGGCAATGTAGTTCCATCTCCTTCGAGACTACTAATTATGAATATTGGTGAACCACGACTTATGCGGGAAATAATCGCATTAGTAACTGCTTGTAGAGGCATTGTACCAGAGGATGTAACAGATGCAAGGTTGCTCAAAACTTTGAAATTCTGTTTATCTCCAGTTTCTGGTCCAAGATAATCCATCTTATCGCCATATGTTACTAGTGCAACCGAATCTCTTCTTTTCAAGAAATGACTGGATATGGATGCAGCTGCAACTGATCCCATTTCCAAAGAATTCTTCAAAACTGTACCGATCCTAGAGACATCTCTTGTATCAAGAAGTATGAAAACATCGGTAACTGCATCTCTTGTCTTTTCGTTAACCATCAACTCACCTGTTCTTGCAAATGCTTTCCAATTAATTGAACGAAACGAATCACCAGGAATATATTCTCTGAGAGAATAAAACTCCATTCCAGGCCCTGGAGTTTTCAATGTTGTTGCACCCGTATACATATTTGGAACATCTGATTTCAGTAATGCCTCTTCAATATCTCTAACCTGGGGAAAAACAGTGATATCCGACCGTGAATCTATTTGAGATTCCTTGACAAATAGATTGAAAAAATTTCTATAACGTACTGATACTGGCCCAATTGTATAATATCCACGTAATGGGCATCTTACATAATAACTTATTTTGGTACTTTGACCAGGACCTAAATTCATTCGCATTTGATTTATCCCGTGATGTAACTTCATTTCATGGGGGACGTTATCAAAAATTTCTATCTGTTGTGTTCGCCTGTAGGATTTATTAGAAATAGTAAGATCAACCATTATTTTATCTCCTTTGTAAACATTATATGCAGATAATTCACGTGTTATTTCCAAATCATCATAACCATCTACCCATCCATTTATAGATAAAAATGCAATAAAGGTTAATCCAATTATTATAAATTGGAAGTTTGAAATCATCATTCCAATTAAGATCAGGCTAATCCCGCTAGCGAGCATAATTGATCCTTTACGTGTCCACATTTTACTTCACCTATGTATCTACGTTTCCCCAATCTTTGATTCTTTTTACAACTCCGACGAGCTCATCTGGCCTATATTTCCTATCTTCAAATATGAATCTAATTAAAACTGGATCTTGCACCATCTTTTGTAATTCAACTGCCGGCAATGCATCAAACTCATCTCTAGAAAGGGTATTTAAGTTCCGAACTCTAGTCAACAAAACTTGCCTTATTTTATCTGATTTTTGATAATACTCATATCTATTCGCATCGCCGAATCCGTAATAGATAATTCTAAATATGTGCCGCCAATCTTCAGGATCTTCTTTTCTAATTATTATTGCCTCCAATGATATGAATAAAATCATAAATAATATTACCATTGCCATCCAATCATTAGTAAAGTAAATTAACAAATAATAAATTAAATTATATATATCTCCAAAGATAGTTGGTTGTTGGTGTCTACTCTCATCAAATATGACCAAAGCATTAGAACTTACATTGGCACCTGAATTTTCAATTAATAATGATTCAGCAATTATATCTAGGGCCCATTTACGGTTATCATTAGAAGGAATTAATCCAGAATATTCTTCATCAAATTCTGGGTCATAAAGGGAGTTTATCAACATTGAGCCATCAGATACAAAGTGAACTCTTCCAGAGTCTGCCGACCTACAAAGAATACTGTCACAATACCTTACATAAACTGGAAAGGGCCCTTGTTCATCTCCTTGGATGCCGAGTGCCTCATACCCACCTATGGTATAATTCCCATCATCATTATTATCTAACCAGGAATCTAGAGTTGTCTTAGCAATTACGTAACGATGTTCAGATGGATTATATGCCGAAGTTTTTTCAAATGCTGATAGCCCATTAGTCAATAAATTATAATTTTCTGAAAAATCCCATTCCCCAGTATCGCTATCAAACCTATGGGCACATAATCCTACATTATTTAGATTTATGACTTGATTTGGAGTATTGGGGTTTGTAGGGTCATTATCCAATAAATCAATAAATCCATCATTATCTAAATCTCTAATACAGGGGTTAACAGAATTTTGAGAACCAGGAGTAGATGTAAAATTGTAAGTTGAAGTAGTATTTACCCATACAAAATTATAGCCAAGATTTCGATCATAAGCCTCGCCATCATACAGACTATGTCCGGTATATTCAAGGCCGAATTCACTGGCTAAATTACTAGAATAACCAAAATCATCCATCAATAAAACGGTTCCACCACGTTCGACAAAATTTTCTATCGATATTATCTCAGAAGAAGTGTAACCATCACCTTCAGAAAATTGAATGACGTCCTCATCTCCAGTGAACCTAGGTAATGAAATTGTATCTCTTTCAACGCCGGATATGATAAATATTGATTCTTCAGGATATTCAACTTCACTTAACAATAAAGGGCTTGAAACTAAGGCAGTAGTAGGTATCCCTAAATTATTTAATTCGCCCCTAAATGAACCCAAATCATTCCAATCATTACCGTATGCTGACTGTTGCGTTTCGCCAGGGACAACATAGGAAAAAGCGATGGATAAAACCAAAGTTAATAGTAGCCCCCAAAACGATAAAACAAGGGCATTGCGACGATATTTTTTAGAAGAAATTCGTCTAGAAATACGTTTCCAATCGACCATATTCAAGACCACCGATACTTTATATCAATCATTGAGCATTAAGTTCATCTTAAGACCGTTGTGAAGTTATGAACCAAGGGCGCATCATAGATTAACGCTTTAATTGAACTTTTGCTCCGATGCTATCTATTTCTTCAATAGGTATCGAAAGTAGTCCATCAACAGTATCCCATGGTAGCATATTTAGATCAATGCTAGATTCTACTGCTACTAAAATATCAACAACATTGCCTGATACCTCATCAATACTAAAATCCGCAAGCGTCCCCAAAACATCCCCTGCGATATCAATAACTTTTTTCCGTAATATCTCTAGACTGAATGTTGTGGGCAATTTTTATACCTCAAACAGATTCCATGCCGGCAGAGTTATTTGACCTCTTAACGGACTCTAAGCCGCTAGTCAGAGTTGCTTCCATACGACCATAATATTCCATCATTTCAGGAGTAACTGTTGGCCTTACCCTATCAATAGCTTGTTCAAAGAATTTCCTTGAGACAGTTTTCTTATTGGCGCGCATGGCAATTAAAGCCGATTCCCTACATATTGCTTCAATATCTGCACCAGTATAATTGTCCAATCTTGGAGCAAAATCATCTACATTGAATTTACCTAAGGGCATATCTGCAGTATGAATTTTCAAGATTTGTTTTATTGATTCTTTATCTGGTGGAGGTATGTGTAGGACTCTTTCAAATCTGCCTGAACGGAGTAATGCAGGATCTATCATTTCTGGCCTATTAGTAGCCGCAACTACAATTACTCCTTCCATTGATTCAACTCCATCCATACTACTTAGTAATTGATTTACTACTCGATTCATGGCGTCTGATCCATCTCCAGAGTTGTTTCTTCTCATGCCAGCAATACTTTCGAATTCATCTAAAAATATAATAGATGGGCTCGCCTGCTTGGCTTTTTTGAAAACTTCTCTAACGGCTTTTTCTGATTCTCCTACCCATTTTGAAATTAATTCTGGCCCTTTGATTGTGATAAAATTAGCTCTTGCTTCATTAGCTATTGCTTTAGCAATCAGAGTTTTTCCAGTACCGGGCGCCCCGAAAAGAATTATTCCCCTTGGGGGTTTAATCCCAAAGTGTTCGAATGACTCGGGCCTGTTTAATGGCCATTCAATACTTTCTTTGAGTCTTTCTTTTACTTCTTCTAAGCCCCCTACTTGATCCCAACTTACTTGAGGTACTTCGATGTAAACTTCCCTTAGTGCACTGGGTTCAATATCTTTAATTGCTAAATGGAAATCTTCCATCTTAACTTCCATTTTTTCAATAACTTCTGGGGGTATCTCATCCTCATCTAAATTAATTTCTGGCAAATATCTACGTAATGCCTTCATTGCTGACTCACGTACTAATGCAGAAATATCTGCCCCTACAAATCCATATGTATTATCCAATAACCATTCAGCATTAAAATCATCACTTATTGGCATATCCCTAGTATGAATTGCGAGTATTTCGGCCCTTCCATTCTTATCAGGGACACCTATTTCTAATTCTCTATCAAATCTACCGGGGCGCCTCAAAGCAGGATCAATTGCATCACGGCGATTAGTGGCTCCAATTACAACAACATTATCTCTTCCTTGCATTCCATCCAAAAGAGTTAGTAATTGTGCTACAACTCTTCGTTCGACTTCTCCACTTACGTCCTCTCTTTTTGGAGCGATACTATCTAATTCATCAATAAAAATGATAGCAGGGGAATTTGCAGCTGCTTCATCAAAAATTTCTCTTAGTTGTTTTTCGCTTTCACCATAGTATTTTGAAATTATTTCTGGCCCATTTATTGACTGGAAATGTGCATTGGTTTCTGATGCAACCGCTTTTGCAATTAGTGTCTTACCTGTCCCTGGTGGACCATGAAGGAGAACTCCTCTTGGCGGATCTATGCCTAATCTGCGGAATAAAATTGGATGTTTTAATGGCAATTCTACCATTTCCCTAATATTTTGTAATTGTTGTCCAATACCCCCTATATCTTCATATGAAATAGAATGTATGATTTCCTGTTCTTCTTTGCCTACCGGTTCTTCCTTGATTATTATCTCGGTATCTGGCAAAACTTGAACTATACCTTTTGGACTAGTTTGGACAATTGCAAAAGGAAGAGCTTCGGCGAATAGGGTCATACCTGGTATGAAAATCCTATCTCCTGCAACAACTGGCCTTTTGTTAAGTCCTCTACGTGCAAAACCCTCAATTCCAGGCCCAAATCTTACTTTTTGTTGTTTAGCCATTACCGGACTTAATACTAATCTAGTACATGGTTGAGTTTCTACTTTGGAAATAGTAACTCTATCACCTAAACTCACACCAGCATTTTTTCGAATTATTCCATCTATACGAATAACTCCTAAATTAGCATCTTCTGGCCTACATCTCCAAACTATAGCTGCCGTATCTTGATCTCCGGATATTTTTACGATATCTCCGGGTTTAAGATTTAAATCATTATCAAAGGGTACTCTTGCACGCCCATGTCCCACATCACTCGGAATTGCTTTTGCTACTCTCAAAGTAAGAGAATCTGATGTATCTGCCGCCACTCCAATAACCCCTAACAAAGCCTTGTGAAACTTTGGGGTAATTAAACCTACTAACTAAAAGTTGTCTTTTGATTTTATTTCAGTTGTAAATAGAAATACTCAGCAGGATTATCAAAGTCGTGTCTATCCCAGGCACATGACTCATGTTCTCGAGACAGGTTTTGAAATTATAGAAAGTGAAAATCCAAATGGTAGGGCGAAGGTCCGAGGATACAATATAATCAATGGTGAATTGAGACAATCAAGTGATGGGAAAAAATTTGAAAGTTTTAATCCAGCATTATTAAAGGATTGCTTGGGAGAATTTCCATTATCATCAAAACAAGATGTACACGATGCAATCAGTGCTGCAACAGAAGCATTTGGACCTTGGTCATCAACTCCGGCCCCAACTAGAGGCCAAATAATTGGAAATATGGGTAGATTATTGATGCAATATAAGGATGACATAGTACGATTGGAGACTAGAGAGATAGGAAAAACGTTGAAAGAAAGTGCTGGTTCAGTGCAAGAAGCGATTGATACATGTCTCTTCTTTCAATCTGAAGGCCGCCGACTTTATGGACAAACAGTGAATTCAGAATTGCCTGATAAAGAATTATTTACATATAGGCGCCCATTAGGAGTTTGTGGAATAATTAATGCGTGTAATTTCCCAGCAGCGGTCCCATTTTGGAAAATGATACCTGCAATTATGTGTGGAAATACGTGTGTTTGGAAATCTCCACAAGATGCACCCCTTCTTTCTTTTATGCTTGCAAGAATTATGCATGAGGCTGGATTACCAAATGGAGTAATTAATCTAGTTCATGGTAAAGGTAGTGGAGCAGGTCAGTATCTTGTTGATGCAGTGGATGAGGGATTAGTGAATAAAATTAGCTTCACTGGAAGTACTTCGGTAGGAAAAATGATTGGAGAAGTTTGTGGCAGGAATCTAGTATCGGCTAGTTTAGAATTGGGAGGTAAAAATCCCTTAGTAATAATGCCAAGTGCAGATCTTGAGAATGCGATTGAAGGCGCATATTGGGCCGGCTTTGGAACTGCAGGGCAAAGATGTACGAGCCTAGGTAATTTAATCATTCATGAGGACATATATGACGAATTTGTTAGTAAATTAATGGACAAAGTAAAATCCACCACAATAGGAGATTCAATGGAACACGATGGAGTACTATATGGGCCAATGTTATCTGAAAGATATGCAATTGATTTTCTTAAAGCATTAGAGATGTGTGACTCTAGTGGAGCTACTAAATTATGGGGTAATGGAAGGATCACAACAGAAAATAAACCTGATAATTTCCTTGGAACTCCAGAAGAAGGAGTTTATATGTGGCCACATGTTTATTCAAATGTGACTGAAGATATGGAATGTTTTCATGAAGAAATTTTTGGACCTGCAATTACTTTGGTGAAGGCAACTGATTTCGAACATGCATTACATCTAGCCAATGCATCTCCATATGGATTATCCAGTGCAATATATACTAATGATAGATTAGAAGCATATAGGTTCAAGACGGGAATTAAGGCTGGAATGACTGGCATAAATAATTCTACAACAGGTGCGGAAGCCCATCTTCCTTTTGGAGGAGTTAAAGGTAGCGGAAATGGCACACGAGAATCTGGAATATGGGTCATAGAATCCTACTCATATTGGCATGCTGTAAATGATGAATTATCTGGTAAATTACAACTTGCCCAAATGGATGTAGAAGAAATAGATTTCATAGAAGCAGATGTTGATTATTCAGCTTTGTCCTAAAGGAACGGTTCACCGCATTCCGGACATGGAATAGTTGGTAGCCATACCCCAGGCATAAAGCCACAATTAACACAAATTGATGTTTCAATGTCTCCGAATTCAACCATTGATACATTATATTGAAAAGATACTTATAAAAATATTGAATAAAACATCTAAAGTTTATATCATGGAGAAAAGCAATCACTTATTTCCTCCCTGCTTTTGGAACATACTATTGGGAAGAATTTAGGATGTCAAATTCATTAAAACTTCCAATACAAAAAGGATTTGGAATCACAGATCGAGTAGACAAATGGTGGGCCGAACCTTTTTGGATGGCTTTTGCACTTACTCTAACTCTCGTATACACTACATTCCGTGTAACATTATGGGATGGTGAAATTCAATATGACAATCATAGAGTCACATCCCCAATCTTTTCTCCAGATGTTATACATTTATTTGACTTGAAAACTCCTAATTGGATGAATTCTGCATTATTGATTTTATGGATCCCTTTCGGATTTAGAGGCACTTGTTATTACATGCGTAGAGTATATCATAGAGTCTTCTTTCAAAATCCAACTGCATGTGTAGTTTCCAAGCCAGAAATAAACTATCGCATTGGATACAAAGGCGAAACTGGATTATTCATATTAAACAATATACATAGGTACATGTTGTATCTAGCAATAATAATACTATCGATGAAAATTTTTGACGTGTACCATACCATGCATTTTTTTAATGGTACTGAAAAAGAAGGATTTGGGATATCAGTTGGAACGGTGGTTCTCGCCGTAGAATCATTTTTATTATTGATGTATGTTGGTTCATGCCACGCATTTAGACATTTATTTGGAGGAAGTATGAATCAATGGCGGGGCGGTATTTCCGGGATTATGGGTGGAATATATATTAAAATTAGCAACATAAATGTTGATCATTCTTTTTGGTTTTGGACCAGCTTAGGGATGGTGTTCATAGGGGACTTATTTGTTTGGGCCGTTGCTGAAGGAATTATTCACGACCCTTACATCATAATTATCTGAGGTATTTTAATGGATGAAAAATATATAATTCACGAACACGATGTTGTGATAATTGGCGCGGGAGGAGCTGGACTTAGGGCAGCCATTGAGGCCAGTAAGAGTGGAGTAAGTGTTGCTATGATTTGTAAATCGATGCTTGGTAAAGCCCATACTGTGATGGCTGAAGGAGGAGCTGCTGCTGCATTAGGAAATAAAGATCCAAGAGATAATTGGAAAATTCACTTTAGAGATACAATGAAAGGTGGCAAATACCTCAATGATTGGAGAATGGCAAAAATACACGCTCAACAGGCACCTGATAGAATTAGAGAATTGGAAACATGGGGTGCTGTTTTTGATAGAACTGAAAAAGGACTTACAAATCAAAGAAATTTTGGAGGGCATACGTACCCACGGCTAGCGCACATTGGAGATGCGACTGGACTGGAACTTATACGGACATTACAGGAGAAGGGCGTGCACATGGGAATGGATGTATTCATGGAATTTACCGTTCGTAAAATCTTCAAGACAGATGGTAAAGTGTCTGGTTGCTTTGCATATAATAGAAATGATGGTACTTTACACATTTTCAAGGCTAAAACAATTGTCATGGCAACTGGAGGCGCAACAAGATGTTGGGAAGTTTGTTCTGGATCTTGGGAATACACCGGAGAAGGCTATGCCCTAGCATACTGGGCAGGTGCTGAGATGGGCGATATGGAGTTTATTCAATTTCACCCAACAGGCATGATATGGCCACCATCAGTCAAGGGTATCTTGGTTACAGAAGGTGTTCGTGGTGAAGGGGGCATGTTAACTAATTCTGAAGGTAATAGATTTATGTTTGAATATGTCCCTGAAATGTATAAAGACGAGTTTGCAGAAACCGAAGAGGAGGCTTTGGAATGGGTTTCCGAAATAGTTAGTGGAAAATTAGCAACCGTAAGAAGGCCCCCTGAATTACTAACGAGGGATGTTGTTGCTAAGGCCATAAATGCTGAGAGAGATGCTGGAAGATCGAGTGAGCACGGTGGCGCATACCTAGATATCTCTTGGAGAGATCCTGAAGAAGTTAAGAAGAAATTACCTGGGATGTATCATCAGTTCAAAGAATTGGCTGCAGTAGACATAACAACTGAAAAAATGGAAGTTGGTCCAACCGCCCATTATGTAATGGGAGGCATAAGAGTTGATCCTGAAACTCAGGAAACTACGGTCCCTAGAATGTATGCAGCAGGAGAAGCCGCTACAGGATTACATGGTGCAAATAGATTAGGAGGAAATTCATTATCTGACTTGATTGTTTTTGGAAAAATAGCTGGAGGTTATGCTGCAAAAAGAGCCAAAGAAATAGAATATTTTTCAATTATCGAAGAATCTGAAATTGATAAGGCGATTGAAGATACTTTGGCGCCCCTCAAGAGAGAAAGTGGTGAAAACCCTGCAAAAGTTGTTGAAGATTTAAGAGAAATGATGCAGAATAAGGTGGGAATAATACGTACGGAAAGTTTGCTCAAAGAAGCTTTACTAGATCTGAATGAATTAGAAATTCGTGGAAGAAATACTACATCCGGAAGTAGTAGAATATACAATCCTGGATGGCATCAATCTTTAGAAATTGATGCAATGATAGATGTTAGTAGAATGTGTACATTGGCTGCCCTCCATAGGGAAGAATCACGAGGCGGGCACACCAGAGAAGATTTTCCAGTTCCAGATTACAAATATTGGGGGAAAATGAACAGCGTGATTACCCAAAAAGATGTTATGGCTATTGAGCATCGTAGATACCCTCCAATGGATGAAGACTTGAAAAAATTATTAGATGCAGACGATTTTCATGAGGAGGAATAATTTTGGCTGAAGATATTACTTTCAAGATTTTTCGTGGAGAACCCGATAATGATGGCAACGTGATTGGTGAAATGGTAGATTATACTGTACCAATGGATGATGGCATGGTAGTATTAGACGTGATACATAGAATACAAGCCGAACATGCTCCAGATTTAGCCTGTAGATGGAACTGTAAAGCAGGTAAATGCGGGTCCTGTTCTGCCGAAGTAAATGGTAAGCCTCGCCTTATGTGTATGACCAGAATGGAGGACATATTAGAAGAAACTGAAGAAGGAGAACCCATTTTAGTAAAACCAATGCAAGCATTTCCTCTAACAAGGGACCTAGTTACAGATACGTCATGGGCATATGAAATGAATAAAAAAATGGTTCCAATAAATGGCCCAGAAGAATTAGATTGGAACTTTAATCAGAGGGAAGCAGATAGGATTCAAGAATTTAGATCTTGTATCGAATGCATGTTGTGTGTAAATACATGCCATGTATTGAGAGAACATGAAAAGTTTGATGAATTTGCAGGTCCGAGATTTTTTGTTCGATTGGCGGGATTGGAGATGCATCCATTGGATACTGAAAATAGAATTCCGGAGATAAAAGAAGATTTTGGAATAGGTTATTGCAACATTACTAGATGTTGTACAGATGTATGCCCTGCAGGAATAAATATCACAGATAATGCCATAATACCATTAAAAGAAAGAATAGTGACAGAATATTATGATCCATTAGCCATATTAGCTAAAAAATTAGGAATAAGAAAATAAAAATTAAATTCTATCAATTCGGACTTTCTTAACATTTGCTTTATTAATTTTATCAGGTAACCAATCAGGTGCACTTGCTGGTTTTGCGACCATTTTTTTCTCACCTGTGAACACATGCACACGGTTAGTACCTCTCTCTCTGAGGCTTATGTCGGTCTCTCCTCTTGAGGCTGCTTTCAATGCTGCACCCCTTGGTTGCTTACTATGGAAAACTTGGGTAGTATCATTTCCATCTTTCATTAAAACAAAATATTTCTTTTCATTCATTATCATATCTCCAAATCTTTCGATTTGGTATTAGATAATTAACTTTTGGGCGATTAAACGGTGTACTGTGCCTCTATTGTGAGTAAATGAAATACAAGAGTTTTTAAAATTCTGCACATGCTAAAGTTTTAGTATTAAATATTCCATCAATTGGACGGATTGAGGATACGACTAAGCCAGCAATAATTCCAATCCCTTCGGCTTCTATCTTTACGATTATATCATAATCGCCAAAAAGATGATTTATGTCTGAAATAAAATCTAGTTTTGATAATTTTTCAAAGACATTTGATTCTGAGCCTGGTTCAACATTAATTAGAACGTAACTGGACGACATATCTCACTCGAAGACGTAAAAGCGCATCAAGTCTTCGCTCATAATGAGTTCCCCATATGCGATGAGTAGATATCCGATGACCTCTTCTCGTAGAAATATGGCGGAAGTTGTTATAGTCAGAGAATGTAAACATGGTCAAGTTAGAGTAGTATTTGGCAATATCACGACCATAAAAGGTGACGTTATGGTCATCCCGGCAAATAATAGACTTGCGGGTAGAGAAGGATTAGACGAAAGGATGCAATTGGTTGCAGGACCTGAGTTAAGAGAATTCTGTACAAATATAGCAAAGGAGAGAAGAAAAGAAAATTTGCAACCCTGTGGAGTTGGAGAAGCAGTTTCGTCTCCTGGGTTCAATTTACCAGCTGAGAATTTAGTTCATGTTGTTGGACCTGATTGTAGGAGGCCAACACAGGATAATTTTAGAAGGGAATTACTAAAAAATTCTTATGAAGCTTTATTTGAGCAAGTATCGAAATTGGAACCAAGGGAAACATTAGTCTTGCCCCCTTTGGGAATGGATGTCTTTGCATACCCACATAGAGAAGGTGCAAGAAAGACTATGGAAATAATACTAAAGTGGATGGATGCCGAAGAGGACCCCGGAGTTAGAATGGTTTTGATAGTTACTCATGAAGATAATTTTCTCAATAATATGAAAACAATCTACAGAGAAGGCGAAGATCAGATGCCAGGAATAGAAAGAACTAGAGATTTTAGAAAGGGCAAATTTGAGTAAATTACTTAGAATGTAATTTAACAGCTTCAATTAGTGATAAGTTACCTATTGCAACTGAGATGGCTAAGTTTGAAGGGATGGTTGCTTTACCTCCACTAACAAGTCTACTTATTCTTTGTATTTCCCTGACTTCACCCCTTGTTGGGGCTATTTCTAATTTATCACATATAGGAATTCCATTCTTTAGGCCTATACTCTTAGCGGAAGAGACATGATCATGCCGTGAACCCAAAGATGTGTATTTTTCATCTATTAATTGGACTTGAAAGTCATAATTTAGACATTCATTTACAATCCTATTAGAAATTGTCCTATGCCCATTTCCAATTTTTATTAACGTCTTATCAGGAAATTTTGGAGATATTTGATTTACAGTATTTATTATTTCATCTATTACTTCATCCACTAATTCTAGTTGTTTCGAGCCAATTAATCTATCATCAGTAAACCAAGCCAAACCTGGCCTAGGACCTGAATCAACGCCAAAGGTCAGTATTTTGACATCTGGTCCTGCCAATATTTTATTCAGAGTTTTGCTAACTACGTAATCAATATTATTGATGCTGCATGCTACGCCATTGGGATCCTTAGAAGTGTTAACTTCTTCGGGAGTACCAAACCACAAGAGAGTACCTATTGGAATTATCTGATTTATTTCTAATTGTATATGAGATACTTCTAAACTTCGTAATTTTTTGATTAATCTGTATGCAAGTTGAAAATCTTTAGTGCGTATAACGACTAACGCCATATTAATCAACTATGGTGGCAGTGTATTAATTTAAACTATAAAATTATAAAAAATACAATATATGACTATCTTAATGCCTCTTAAAAAAGTAGATTAAGTATTATTTGTATGCGATGTAGTCAAGTACCCTCACAATACGCTTCATCTGTGGGAGTGAATTACGAGAGAGAGTTGAGATGTGTTTTAGCCGGAGAACTCAAAGGAGTTAGGGCAATCATAAAATCCTGTACTGAAATTGAAAGAGCACAAATGATGCAGGTAATAAATAGGCCATTTCTAGTTGTTCGTGCTCCCGGCAGCGGCTCAGAAGGGACTGGAGATTTGTTAGTACTTAGGGGAGATATGTGTTTTCCAATTGAAGTTAAATCTTCGAAGAAAAATAAACTATATCTTTCAGGAAGAACAGTGGACCAATATAATTCTTTGAAAGAAGTTGGCAATAGATGTAATTTAATGCCTTTATATGCATATAGACTGAAGGGGGTTCGTGGAGATAGTTGGAGAATAATGAGAGTTGATGGGGTAAAAATAACAGGTAAATTAAGACAAGTATCTAGAAAAATTCCCCCATTACCCTTGACTAGAAATGGAACGCCATATCTAGGTTGGGAAAAGGGAATGCCATTAAATAGATTTATTGCATTAGTTTGTGGATCTGATAATTTACAAAATATTCAAAAGCCACTAACCGAATTTTTACCAGAAGTGCCCACTTTAATTCAATCCTGATAGATTGTTCTCTATATTGCTGAAGTTTTCTTCTAAATTGATAATTTTTGATTTAACACCTTCTAATTGGGCTTGATATAATATTTTCTTAATACTTTCTGATTTGATTTTTAATGAATTGTATGATGATTTAAGCCTATCATCGGCATTATTAATTATTTTATCCATGTACCTGCGGAATTGTTTTTCCTAATGTCATTTGTGATATATTGGGCAACGGATTGAAGAAGGTACGTACTAACCCGTATCTATGAAAGAACAAGAAAGGAGAGGCAATAGTTTGCTGCTTCCATTGATATTCTTGTTTATTTTATATCAGATTACTAATTCACCTTTGATTGTTATAGCAATTGCTATTTGGTATTTTGGATTAATTTTCCTAGAAGAAAATGGTATTTTAGATAAATGGGATGCAACAAGAGTTTTGGGCATCATACTTATGTTGAGAACAAAACAAGGTCAGAAAGTATTAGACTTAATTTCTAGTAAGAGAAAGTTCTGGAGAATTTATGGAGAAATATCAATTTGGGTTTGCTTATTTGTAATGGCAGGAGTAATATTACTCTTAGTGCTAAGTTTTGGAAGCAGCGTTGCGAATCCACCTAATGATCCAATACCTCCTCAGGATTTATTACTAATACCCGGAGTAACAAGTTTTGTACCATTCTGGTGGCCGGTTCTAGCATTAATAATAGCCATAGTAATTCATGAATACAGTCATGGAATTCAAGCCAGAGCGCATGGGATGAAAATCAGGAGTTTTGGCCTGCTTCTAGTAGGCCCATTACCCATGGGAGCATTTGCTGAACCTGAGCAAGAAGAAATGTATAGAGCACCTAGAAGAGATAGGATGAGACTATTTGCAGCTGGACCATCGATAAATTTGTTTGCAACGTATTTAGTAATTATTCTTTTATCTTCGACTGCAACAGGATTTGTTGCAAAAAATCCAGGAGTTCATGCAGAAGAAATAATTGTCGATACAGGTGCAGCAGAAGGTGGTTTGTTACCTTATGAAATAATTACTCACATGAATGGTGAACCAGTACCTAATTATGATATATTTAGTAGTGAAATGGATAATTTTTCTCCCGGTGAACAGATTGTTTTAACAGTATTATCTGGGCAATGGAGTTCAGAGAATCTAAATGAAAACATTGAAGAAAATGAAAGAAATATTGAAATTACGCTGATCGATAGATATGAATGGGAAATAGGATTATGTGAAAAAGACCCAGAATGTGATTTGGATGATGCAGAAGATTTTCTAATGTCGCAAGGAATAGGTCCGGATTCAAATATATCTTTCTTAGGTGTCAGAGGATTAAAAAGTGGCACCGGAGGAGTTGATAGATATTCCCCAATTATAAATGGAATTAGTGAATACGGAATCATTCCAACTCTGATATATACTGCCGTCATGCCAATAATAATGTTGGGAGTACCATTATCAGGAGAAGGACAAATAATGGATTTAAGAGAACAGGCAATGCTCTCTGCTGGAGATGGCGTACTTGCATCTTTGATTGGAACAGATGGCATGATAATGTTATTTACATTTTTATTTTGGCTTGCATGGATAAATTTTTTGTTAGGTTTTGCTAACTTAATACCAATGGTCCCATTTGATGGCGGACATATACTAAGGGATGCGGTACATTCAGTATTAGTAAAAATGGATTTATTATTAAAGAGAAACATTCATCCGATTAAGCTGGAATCATGGGCAGATAAAATTAGTAATAATAGTAGTTTTTTATTCCTGTTTATCCTAATTATACCAATAATTTTATCATATTTTCCATAAACTATTCTTCTTCATTTGCATCTAGTAATTTTTTATTTCGAGTCAATGATTCATAAATTGTTGGGGCCATCAATACTATGACTATAGTTATGGATAAGTTGAACCAAGTTTCTTCTGTTACAGAGCCGTGAGTGCTGGATGTGAATAACTTGATTGCTCCGAGCCAAGGAATTTCGGAAGACGCAATGCCCATCACCCATTCATCTTTTATGGCAGTTACGGGATTACCAAATTCATCTTTTAATCCATTTCTTGCATCTTGGCCAGTAGCAACTATCTGATCAATTTTACACCCGTTGGTCTCAGGATTGTCCCCCGATGTAATGTACCCACTATGATTTGGTTGCCAATTTTTAATTTCCAAATTATACGTCCCTCCATGATATTTACATGGATAATCTAGAGTTAAATTGATTGTGCTAACATTTACTAAATTAGTTCCTAAAACATCCCAAGTTTTTTTACCATTATCTGAATTATTTAATTCTACTTTCAAAATCGCTCTGTGAATCACAGGAGTATCGTTACCTCCATTCTTACTAAATATAATTACATCTCCATTCATACCAAGGCTAGAGTATCCAAAGTTTTCATTTCCTTCTTGAATTGATTCTGCATAGGTTACGATATTTTTTCTTGATGGACTCATTACTATGACTAAATCTCCTGGATCTATAGCGCCTACGGAGCCATCTTTCGTGTCATGCATCATTGATCCTGACTCTACGACTACCATAGGAGGGAATTGTCCCGTAGCAACCCATAACCCACCAAGAATTAAAAGAACTAGGCCTATTGCAAGAAATGCTTCTCTTAACCAATCACTTAGCTTACCAAATTCGAGATTTTCATTTTCATTCGGGGTATCCGAAGTGGGCACTTCATTCCTCCTCATCCATATTTTCTACTTTATTAGAAATTCTTTTTGAGGGTAATGATTTAATTGAAAATCTCTTTCCTTTCACCTTGATTCCCAATTCTTCATATAGCCCCTTTAATCTTGCTACATATTTCCCACCTAGTAAATCCGCAGCAGATTCGGCTTCCTTTCTATTTTTGAGAACTTCTGACCTTGATTCTAATTTTAGTATATCTTCCAAAATTTGTTTTTGGTTCAAAAAGAACATAAATTCGGGTGCACTTAGAAATAGTATAGGTATTGATAAAACAAAGCCTAACCAGTAGTACGGGACTAAGTTTTCTCTATCTGGATCAGTAGTTCCCCCTAGAATAAAAAGAAAGGAAAAAGTCCAAAGTAAAACCGCTAAAGAGAATATTGTTATCATGCCAATTATTTGAAAATGATTTTCTCTCTGAGAATTCCACCATTTAGCGATAGGGCCGACTTGTTTTCTACCTGCGCGTGCCATTTCTAACACTACTAGGAATGCATTGATAAACATAGTTCCTTCATTTTAGTTTTGGAAGTTAAAAATAAGAATATTGTTACATCATTAAACAGAGGGTTTTCTTTAACTTCCTTAGACGGATACATATGAAGGAGGCCATAGAGGATTTACATCCAAGGGTAAATCAATTAATTTATGACCTAGGTTGGGAATTAACTCCCATTCAGAAGGCAGCATTGCCTGATCTATTAGTTGGCAAAGATAGGTTAATGGTTGCACCAACAGGGAGTGGAAAAACTGAATCTGCAATTTTACCTTTAGTCTCTAGATGTTTGACTGAAAATTGGGATTCACTCTCCATCTTATACATTACACCTCTTAGAGCATTAAATAGAGATATCGATAGAAGATTATCAAAGATGTTGGTACCATTGGGGCTTACTGTAGGATTACGGCATGGAGATACGCCTCAAAAAGAGAGAGTTAAACAGTCCAAAAAACCTCCAAATTTACTTGTCACGACACCTGAAACTATGCAAATAATGCTCTTGGGAAGTAGATTAAGAGAGCATCTTGCTGGAGTCAAAGCAATTATTTTAGATGAAGTACATGATATGGCTGGGTCTGAAAGAGGTTCACAATTATTGGTTGGCTTACAAAGAATACAAGATTATTGTCCTAATAAAATTCAAGTTGTTGGATTATCAGCAACTGTTGGAAATCCGGATGAAGTGGCAAAATGGTTCTCCGGAGAAGGTAGGGCAATAATTGGGCCTGCACCCAGAGAAACTAAAGTATTGGTACATAAAGAACCAGTGACATCCGAAGATGAAACATTATCTGTTGAATGGCGAGTATCATCAGATTCGATAGCTGCATTTAGAAGATTATCAAAGAAATTATTTGAAGATGCCCCTGCTTTAGTTTTTGTAAATTCTAGAAATACAGCTGAAACAGTAGCACAACGGTTAATCGAATTATCTCCGGAATTAAATATAGGGATACATCATGGAAGTTTAGCAGCTGAAACTAGAAGAGAGGTAGAAGAATCACTAAGAAAAGGAGAATTGCACGGATTAATCTGTACGAGTAGCCTAGAATTAGGAATTGATGTTGGTTCGATAAAAAAAGTCCATCAATTACAAAGTCCTAGGTCGGTAGAAAGTTTACTTCAGCGTGTCGGCAGAGCAGAGCATTATCTTGGCGGGACCGGTGCTGGTGAAATACTAGCTTGGGAAATTGATGGAATATCAGAATGTGCAGTAATTGCGAGAAAAGCAATGGCGGGAGAAATAGGAGAGGTAGAATGGCGAACAAATCCAAGAATTGTGGCTGCGAATCAATTTCTACAAATGTCCATTGAAAAAGGAGTATGCCCCCTAAAGAAAGCAACAGATATAATCGAAAGAACCTCTATTTTTGATGATTGGCATCATGATAAAACACTATCGATACTTAGAGTTCTTGATGATAGATGGTTGATTAGACTCATAGAAGATCCAAAAAATTCTGATCCAACACTATGGAATAAAAAATTATGGAAGGAATTAGCAATAAGGATTGGAGATGATTTTCCTGCCGAGAGGCCCTCATGGGAAAATGAACATTCTGATTTAGATAAAAAGAAATGGCTAAAAAAAATGATTAAAATACTTCCGGATTCCCTTAAAGATGGATGGTTTTCCCCTGCGGGCAGATTAGGTCAAAATAGAATGAATCATATTTCAATGATTCCGGATAAAACATCTTACAGAGTAAGGGATGCGGTGACTAGAAAGACGCTGGGATCTGTAGATGAGGCTTTCGTACTTTCTCTTAATGATGATAGTGAGGATTCCCTAGGTCAAACTAGAAGATTTGTCATGGCGGGAAGAACATGGGAAATAATTGATGCAGACCCTGAACAAGAAGAATTGCTGGTTGGTCCGGTTAAAGAAAGTGGAACTGCACCAGTCTGGTCGGGGGAATTACCCCCTGTACCAAGAAATATTGCTGAGGAAGTTGGTAAATTAAGAAGAATAACAGCAGTATCAATAGGGGCGATGACTGGAGATAATAGTGAAAAAAACCTGAGTGATTATCCATTAAGTGACTCTGCTAGAGATGTCCTTATTTCTACTGTTTCGGATCATTTAGAAGCCACTGGCGAGATCCCTGATGGACAAACTATGACAATAGAGGAGCGAAAAGGGACAATCGTGCTGAATACTTGTAAGGGATCGAAAATAAATGAGACGTTAGCTCATTTTATTCAAGCAATGGGGTCCATGAGAGAGGGTAAAATGGGTAGAACTGTTATCGACCCATATAGGATAGCATTTCAGATACCAGGTGCAACCCCTACAGATATTATTGATTGGTTGACGCAAACTCCTGCCGCTGCCATCCCTTCCATACTACGTATGACGATTCCAAATAGTCGTACAGTTAGATGGAGAGTTGTACAAGTAGCAAAAAAAATGGGAGTTTTGAAAAAAGGCGTAGATCCTCGAAAAGTCAATTTGAATGGCTTAATGAAAAGGTACAAAGGAACTCCTGTAGTAGAAGAAGCCTTGGATAAATTATTTCATGAACGGATGGACATTGATGGGACCATAGATACATTAAAAATGATTCAAGATAATGAAATTAAATTAATTCAAACTCCACCAGGGCCCCTAGGGATATCACCTAAAGCCGAAAAAGACTTGTTACTGCCATCATGGACAGATAAAGAACTAAGAGAAAGATTAGAATTAAGATTAATAAATGAAAGAGTTAGTCTTATATGCATTAATTGCCATAATAATGCTAGAAAAAGAGTTGCAAAGTTGGAGAAAAAAATTCTTCCCTGTTCATTATGCGGAGGAACTATGCTCGCTTGTTCTCCAGAAAGAATGGAAAACAGATTAAAAGAAATGATTGAAAGTAAAGATTCCAGAATAAGAGGAAAGGTAATGAAAAATGCTGAATTAATTAAAACCCACGGACTGGATGGCATAATTTGTTTAATGGGAAGAGGAGTAGGGGAAGAGACAGCAACTAGAATATTACGAGGACATATTGCTGGTGACAGAATGTCTCTTTTACGTTCAATTCATGATGCTGAATTGAAATATGCTAGCACAAGAAGATATTGGTCTTAACGAAATCAATATCTCCTTTACCCTACTCAGCGGTATTATGTTAATAGGACTTACAGGCAGAAATGCATCTGGAAAATCAACGTTAGTAAACTGGTTCGCTGAAAAAGGATTGAGGAGTGTTTCATGTTCAGATTCAATAAGAGAATGGCTTAAAAATCAAAATAAAGAGATTAATAGAGATTCATTAATAGAAGGGGGGAGGACTTTACGAAAGAAAGGAGGAGGAGGTATTTTGGCAGAGATGCTTCTAGAAATAATAGATGGAGTAGATGCAGTAGTAGATTCAATAAGGACTCCGATGGAAGTCGATGTACTAAGGTCCAGAGGAGATTTAATATTGATTGAAATTAAAGCCAGCGAGGACCAGCGATGGAGTAGATTACAAGATAGAGCACGTCCTGGGGATCCACTAAATAAATTATTATTCAAAAAACAGGAAAATAAAGAAATTAAATCAAAAGATGAAGCAGGTCAAGCCCTTGATGCTACGGCACTAATGGCAGATATTCAAATAACAAATGATGGGACAATAGATGACCTATATTTAAAATTAGATAAAATTTGGGAAGAAAATAATTAATATATATTGTTTTTTTGTCTCCAATTTATAAAATAAAAGCTTGGTAATGAACACAATAAAACTGAACTTCCCCAGGCCAATATTGATCCTAAGATTAATCCATAATGAGGTAAAGACCACATGACAATTATTGAATATAGGGCAACTGAGGATCCTCCTAACATCATTGGCCCTACGGCCCCCATTGGTACAGAGGGCCCTTGGGAAATCCATAATGTAACCATACTAGTAAGGAATATAGCAGGAAATACTGATGCTATACCTGCAATTAAAGGATATCCGAGATCGGAAATCCAAACTGCAGCTCCTATGGCAAATGCTGCCATCAAGCCTCTTGACATTAATGCATATTTGTTGACATGATTATTACTCGATGGGGTGGACCCTATATTCCAACAGAATGCCATTCCCAAAATAACAACTGAGAATAATCCAAGAAGGGCAATTCCATACGACGATAGGCCTTTTTTGGTTACAAAATTGATTAAATTTAATGCTAATATACTACATAATAACCATATAAATAATGAAATAATAATTATAATAATTAATGTGGTATACTTACTCTTAGTTACTTTAAAATAAGTGGGAATAATTTTCCAATTAGTTAAAAATATTGCATTAATTAGCATACCTGAAGGTACTACAGCCATACTTGTTCTAAAATCTACAATATCACTTGCTAAATACATCCCTATAGATGCAGGAACAATCGTAGTTGGAATAGTGCCCAGAATACCTCCAATAGCTCCACCGTATTTTTCAACTAGCACAGTAACTAATATTGCCACTATTCCAGCAAAAAAAGCTGCAATTAATGTATCTTGAAACATATTAGTACTTCCATAATTTTATTTTTACCATGAAATAATATTTAACATAATAAAATTATTTATCATCTAATACGAAATTATCCCAAGACCTCATATAATCTACAAATTTATTGCTAAGACTTACATCTTTGAGATGCGAAGCAGTAAATGGTGGCATTTGAGGTTGATAATTATCCTCAGAAATATACTTTGGCCAATCGGGATGAGCGATGCCAACTCTAGCGACTCCGATAAAATCTGCACCTTGAGCAATTAAAGAGTTAGCATCTTTAGAATTCCAAACTGCGCCTGTAGAGATTAATGGAGGTAAGTTTGGGATTGAGGATGTAAACCATTCAGTGATTAAACGGGAATCATTTGGTTCAGAAATTGAACGGGAAAATGAATCCCAACATGAGAGGTGAATAAAATCAAGTCCTTCGTTTGTTAATATTTTTGCCAATTTTATACTGTCATGTATATTTATTCCAACATTATTGATTTCCGGAGAAATTCTTACTCCAATAATAAAATTATCTGGTACTTTTGACTTGATTGATCGAATAATTTCAATTAAAAATTTTGAACGAGCATTAATATCTCCACCCCACTCATCCGTTCTGCGATTAGTTTTTGTCCCCAAAAATTGTGAAATCAAATAGCCATGTGCGCCATGTAACTCTATACCGTCAAAGCCAGATTTTGCACATCTAAAGGCCGCATCGGAAAAATCTGAGATTAGCCTGATTATATCTTCTTTCAAAGCAGCCCTTGAAAATCCAGAAAACGATTCTGAACATTTATTTCTACTGGCTGAAAGTGGCGTAACTCCAGTTAACCTTTCAGGTGATCTCATGCCTCCATGGAATATCTGTGCAATACTAATTGTACCTTTTTTCCTTAAGGTATTTGTCATATTTTTTAGACCTTTGATATGTAAATCGTTGAAAACTCCAAACTCGCCATCCCATCCTTGGCCATCCATAGAAACGTGCGTGGCTGCAGTTGTTATTATTCCAAAACCACCTTCAGCCCTTCTGGCTAACCAATCAATTTCATCCATAGAGATGGTGCCATCTGCATTACTTTGTTTGTTAGTCATAGCAGCAAGAACTGTTCTATTTTTAACAAAATGACCAGTTCTAGTAAATGTAAAACAATCCTGAATTGCCATTTTAATAACCTAAATTATGCCATTCTAACGATTATTCCTGCCTCATTCATCATATTTGATGCTATATCAAAATCTGATTGCCATCGTTCAGGTATTTCGACATCACTTGGATATACAACTTCCTTAATTCCAGCTTGGATAAGAGACCTAGTGCATCTTGAACATGGTGGCCATGTAACATATGCCATTGTTCCCTTAAGAGATATACCTATTCTGGCTGCATGCATTATTGCATTTTCCTCTGCATGACATATCATTGGATATTTCTGATTCCGGTCATTTAACCGTTCTAATTTATCTTCAATTCCTCTAGGAAAACCATTGAAGCCTGTTGATCTTATTTCCCTATCATCTCCAACTACCACACAACCTACTTTTGTAGAAGGGTCTTTGCTCCATTCAGAGATATGTTTTGCAAGTTCAATGAAACGATGGTCCCACTTTTCAGTCATATTCATATGCGTACATAAGTTGTTAATGATATTGTCTACTTTGAATTTTAATGAATTGTTAACAAATCATATAGATTTAAATTATCTCTTTTAGCAATATAATTCATAATATCACCAATAAGATATATGCTTCCTATTATCAAAACTGATGAATCCAATTGTTTTGATTTTAGTTCTATTTTTTTAAATGCATCAATGGTATTGTTCATGGATTCTATTCTATCGAATCCGATTATTTTTAATTTAGATATTATCTCTTCTGAAGATACAGATAGATTACGACCACCAGATGGTTCTGTTATTATGGAATAACAACAATTTGAATAATTTTTTAAGGCTTTTAACGTATCGTCAAGGTTTGATTTTTTAGTCATTCCTAGTAACATTACATGCTTCTCATCGATAAATTGTAAATCGTTTTCAATACTCTCAATATTATGAGCCGCACTAACGATACATTTTTTATTTTCAATCCATTTGATAGAATCTGGAGATCTTCCTGGCCAAATAACTTGGTAATCGAATATTTTCCATCCTAAATAACTAGCAATCATTTTAGCAAAATTTTTTGATATTTCCCAACCGTTATTTGACATCGGTTTGAACCATTTTAAATCATTACCTGCAATTTTTTTAAATACGTTTCTTACTTCTATATCTTTGTGATACAATGAAAATAATGGTATATTCGGCCTATAAATACCAGCTTTTTCCGATGCTATTTCTACAAGAGTATTTCCCAGTATTTCTGAATGATCATGAGAAATAGTAGTTATGGCGCAAACACTTGCATCAACTAGCCGTGTAGCATCTAGCCTTCCACCCAAACCTGTCTCCATTATTGCAATATCTATTTCTGCATCTGCAAATACAAGCATAGTGGTTAAAAAAGTAGTTTCAAAATATGTAGGTTCAATAATTGGCTCAATTTGAGATGCATTCATTACAGACTTTAAATGCTTATCAAATATTTTTGAATCCACAGGACGGCCATTGATTCTTGCTCTCTCTTCTACAAATATTAAATGCGGAGATGAGAAAAAACCTACTATTAATTTATTTTTAGCCGCTAGAGCAGACAAGTTTGCACAGAGAGATCCTTTGCCATTTGTCCCTGCAACATGAACTGAGCGGAAATTTTTTTCAGGATTTCCCAATCTTATCAGCATCTCAGTACAGTTCTCTAATCCTAACTTGACACCTTTTGGCATTCTATCTGAGAGCCATACTTTTGGACTTAAAGTATCGTCGCCTTGTTCGTCCATGAATGCGTCAAAGTGAAATGCGTATTGAATGTCGTGGAATATATGAAAGATGCAAGTGCAATGGAAATAGTCCAAGCGATGCGTGAACAATGGGTATCTATGACTGCCATGGCTACTATGTTTATTGGGACGATTCTTATCGGATTATTCATCCAACCTGTTTATAATTTTGATGAAATTAGGGCTTTTGGAGAAAGTGGAAGCACTAAAGTTGGATTTATATTTTTTGAATTGTTAATGATATTCCTATTCACCATTATTATCATCTGGATGGCGAGGAAAGGCCTTGATCATCTAATAAAAGGATTTGTTATGTTCGCATTGGGCATTAGTTTATTTTATACAATTTGGCCAATAGCGTTAATCTTAAGATGGATAATATTGGTAATCACAGATTTTGATATGTCAGCAACTTTTTTAAATATATTTGCAATATTAACAACGGTAGGTTTAATGACACTTTTACATAAATATCCTGAATGGTATGTAGTTAATTCTGTTGGAGTACTAGTTGGAGCAGGGGTCATAACATTGCTTGGGGTTACTTTTACTCCTTCTCTGATAATAATATTTATGATAATTGCTGCTATTTATGACCATTGGGCCGTTAACAAAAGTAAACATATGTTAGAATTAGCAGATACAATGATTAATCTAAAATTACCTGTCTTATTGGTGGCACCAAAAGAGAGGGGTTACTCATTTAGAGATGAAAACGAGAAAATAATGCAAGAGGATATTAGTAGTACAGATAATAATCAGAATAAAACAGTAAAAAAATCTCGAGATGCATTATTTATGGGACTTGGAGATGTAATTTTTCCAGGGATATTAGTAATATCAAGTGTAACATTCTTGCCGGAAATAGGCCCTGTAGTTTTTGATATATGGGGTGATCCCTCTCTTCCAATTCATCTTGGACCAATGTTAGTTGGCCTTGGTACACTATTTGGAGGATTATGTGGATATGTGGCACTCATGACTCAGGTTGCAAGAGGGAAACCTCAAGCTGGACTTCCATTACTTAATGGAGGAAGTATTCTTGGATACATAATATTTGGAAGTATTGCAATTGGATTTAATCAATTGTGGCATAACATTACCTTCTTATGATAGATATCTCCGATTAATTGAAGTCTGATTGTTGATTCCTGGAGTGTAGTAGTATGTTAGACATAAGCATATTTCGAGATAATTCGGAAGATATTCGTGCTGATCATGATAAGCGTAAGATCCCTCATAATAATATTGATGAAGTTATTAGATTAGATAATGAATGGCGCAAGGCGAGATTTGATGCAGATATTCTAAGGAAAAGTAGAAATGAAGCTGCTAAAGATATTGGTAAAGCTAAAAAATCAGGGAATGAAATTGCTGTTCAAGAGATAATGAAAAGGGTTTCAAGTATAGGTTCTGAAATAGATGATTTGGTATTGTTAGCAGATGAATATCTTAGTGAAAGAGATATTTTTAGAATGAAAGTACCTAACATACTAGATCATAGTGTTCCAGTTGGAGAGGATGATCAAAAAAATACATTACATAGTTTACATGGGGAAAAAATAGAGTTTGATTTTAAGGCTAAAAATCACAATGAAATGTTGGAAGAAAATGGCTGGGTAGATTTAGTCAGAGCTGCAAAGATATCTGGCAGTAGATTCTATTTTCTTAAAGGTGATTTGGCTAGACTGGAAATGGCATTACAAGTTTATTGTTCTAATTTCCTCATTAAAAGAGGATATACGCTTATTCAACCTCCTTTAATGATGAATAAAGAAGCTTATGAAGGAGTTACCGACCTTAGTGATTTCGAGACTGTTATGTATGGAATAGAGCCAGATAAATACTATCTAATTGCAACTAGTGAACACCCATTAACGGCAATGAGGATGGACGAAATAATTGAACCGTCCGAATTACCAATAAAATTAGTTGGAATTTCACAATGTTTCAGAAGAGAAGTAGGTGCCCACGGCCTTTCTGATCGAGGAATATGGAGAGTACACCAATTCACCAAAATTGAACAAGTGATAATTTGCGATCCAAAGGAATCTTGGAAACATCATGAAGAGTTATTAGATAATGCAATTGATTTATGGGACAGTTTAGGATTACATTACAGAGTCGTAAATATTTGTACCGGAGATATGGGCACAGTAGCATCCAAAAAATACGATTTAGAGGCTTGGCTACCAGGAGCCAATGAATATAAAGAAGTAGTTTCTTGCTCTAACTGTACTGATTATCAGGCAAATAGGTTGAAGATGCGTTATCGCACATCCACTGGGAATTCGGCAGTACATACACTAAATTCTACTGCGGTTGCAACTAGTCGTGCATTAGTAGCAATAATGGAGCAATACCAAAATAAAAAGGGGCAAATAATAATTCCAGAAGTACTAAAATCGTTGATGGATAATCAAGAATATTTAGAATCGTTGAATTGAATTATTCCTTAATTTCAATCAATATGACTCCCATATCTACTCTTTGGCCAACTTCATGAATAAGAGAAGATATTTCGCCTGCTTTTGGGGCTTGAATTTTATGTTCCATTTTCATAGCTTCCATTACCATCAAAGTTTGCCCTTGCCGGACTCTCTGACCCATTTTAACTAATATTTCAATTATAGTGCCTGGCATTGGAGATAGCAAACTTCCTTCATTTTGTTTTGTTTTTGAGCTATTAATTTCATGTGATTTAACCATGTGAATTCTACCATCTAGATGAATCCACCATACATCATCGACCTTCACAACGTGGGCTAATTGAGATTTACCAGATACATTAATCAAGATTCTATTTGGTTTTGAATCATTAGTAATTGATATATCTGGAATTGTAATTATTTCATCATCACTAGTAAAAAGGGACATTTTTAGTTTTCCATCTACATTTATCATATTTGTAGTATAACGTTTTTCATCCTTTCCAATACTCCATTCCATATTAATACCTCAAGGAAAATTTCTAGAAAGTGTCCTAAATGGATCGCTGTCATGGCCATTATAGTCATTTGACAAGTCGTCGGTGTATTTGTGGCGTTGGCTTTTATTTATCCCTAATTTTTGTGCACCGGATGCAATTGCAATCAATTGTGCTGGATCGAATTCCTTTTCTAAAAATAATTCATTAGATGCATTATCAAGAAAATCTGTAGTTATTTCCCCTCGAATAAATGACGGATTATTAATCATATTTCTTAGAAATCCGATATTAGTAACTACACCTAATGCAATAAATTCTGAAAGAGCTGAGTCTAGTCTCCTGATTGCAGCACTTCTTGATGATGAATGGACAATTAACTTTGCAAGCATTGGATCGAAATCAATTGTGATTTTATCCCCTTCCCTAAAACCTGAATCTAGTCTAACTCCTGGACTTGTTGGAACAATCCATTTGGAAAGAATACCTGTAGCAGGTAAAAATCCATTTGATGGATTTTCTGCATAAATTCGAGCCTCTATTGCATGCCCGATTATGCCAATATCGTCTTGAATGAGGCCTAATTCTAATCCTACAGCAATTTCAAATTGTTTCTGGACGATATCAATCCCAGTTATTAATTCTGTAATTGGGTGTTCAACTTGTAAACGCGTATTCATTTCAAGGAAGAAAAAATCTCCATTAGGTGCGAGTAAAAATTCAACAGTTCCAGCCCCGACATAGCCAACAGATTTAGCGGCCTTTACGGCTGATTCGCCCATTAATTGCCGTATTTCTTTAGATAATATATGGCAGGGGGCTTCTTCAATTACTTTTTGATGACGTCTCTGTAAGGAGCAATCTCTCTCATTTAGGTGTATAGAATTACCATATTTGTCACAAAGAATTTGGATCTCTATATGTCTAGATTTATTGAGAAGTCTTTCGACGTATATTGTTCCATTACCAAAGGCAGCTGATGCTTCCCTAGATGCTGCCTCATATTGGGATTTGAGATTTTTTGGCTCATAAACTGAACGCATTCCCTTACCTCCTCCTCCGGCACTTGCCTTGAGAAGTAATGGATACCCGACTCTTGCCGCTGCAGATGCTAATGGTTCAATAAAATCTTCTTTATCTATAATTAATTCTTCACCAGGTATTATTGGTACGTCATATTCAATCATTTTTTTCCTAGCAGAAATTTTATCACCCATTATCTCAATCGATTCTGGCGATGGCCCTATCCAAACCAAATCGGCATTTGATACAGATCTAGCAAAATCTGCTCGTTCCGATAGAAATCCATAACCAGGATGTATGGCTTCGGCACCTGTGGATTTGGCAGCGGAAATTATAGCATCAATATTCAGATAAGTATCCAATAATGTTTCACCGGGTAAATGTATAGAATGGTCGGCCATCTCAACATGTAGTGAATTGTTGTCTGAATCTGAGTATATTGCAATACTTTTCAGGCCAGCTTCTTTAACAGCTTGGATTATACGAACTGCTATTTCTCCCCTATTGGCTATTAATACTGTAGAAAAAGGATTTGAAGAGCCTTTCATCCAATCTGGAATCATATTAATTCTCCTTTTTTTGTATAGACCATTCGGGAAGTCTGCGTTCTAAGAAAGATGACAACCCTTCTTGACCTTCTTGGGACCCTCTCATTTGGCTTGTTGTATCTAGTGTCCATTGGCGAAGTTCATCATCGGTTTTTTCCCATCTATCAAAAGATAAAGTTAGTTTTTTAGCCCTATAGACTGCTATTGGCCCGGTAGTCAAAACATCTGAAATTACTCTTTCGAATGAGGATTCAAATGTGCCTTGAGATTCAATAATTTCATTTATAAATCCAATTCTTTGTGCTTCCTCGGCATCTATTTTGCTTGCTAACATTGATAATCTCCTAAATTGTGCACTTCCAATCTTTCGATAAACATAAGGACCTATTACGGCAGGTAAAATACCTAATTTTGCTTCAGATAATGCAATTTTAGTATTTGAATCAGCAATAACATGGTCAAGACAGGCAACTAATCCTGCCCCCCCTCCCAATGCTACACCTTGGATATATCCGATTGTAAAACAAGGGTGTGCCCAGAGTGAATTGAATAAATTATCCAATCTTATTGAATCAATTCTATTTTCTTCAACAGATTTTGAACCTGCATCTCTCATCATATTAATATCTGCACCAGAACAAAAATGCTTACCATTTGAAGTTAAAATAAGAACCCTGAGATATTCTTTACCATTTTTATCAAAGATTTTTTCTTTTTTTGCTACTGAATGTTCAGAAGTCCAACTTAGAGCTGCTATTAATTCTGAAATTAATTGAGTATTTAGAGCATTGTATACTTCCTCTCTTTTAATATTTAGATACGCCAAAGGGCCTTGGATATTTAATTCGCATAATTCCAATGATGGCATTACATTCCATTTTTCCATAATATCACATCCTGAAAACGCCATAGGTCTGCTCTGGCATTGGAGCATTCAAACTCGCAGAAATACATAATCCCAATATATCACGCGTATCCCGCGGATCAATTATTCCATCATCCCAAATTCTAGCCGTGGAATAGTATGGTGACCCTTCAGTTTCGTATTTTTCGAGTATTGGGTTTCTAAATTCATTCAAGGAATTACCTGACATAGGGAACTTATTCTCTCTCGATCTTTGATCCTGCTTTACTGTCGTTAGAACATCCGCAGCTTGGGGGCCACCCATCACAGATATACGAGAGTTTGGCCACATAAAAAGAAATCTTGGATCATAAGCACGGCCGCACATACCATAGTTCCCAGCACCATGTGAACCTCCAATTACTATTGTAAACTTTGGAACAGGTACGCAAGAAACTGCAGTCACTAACTTTGCACCATCTTTGGCTATTCCACCAGATTCTGCATCTCTGCCAACCATGAAGCCAGTTATATTTTGAAGGAATACTAATGGAATTCCTCGTTGCCCGCACAACTCTACAAAATGCGCTCCTTTCAATGATGATTCAGAAAAAAGTATTCCATTATTTGCAACAATTCCAACAGGATATCCATGAATCTTGGCAAATCCACATACTAATGTTGAACCATAACGATTTTTAAATTCATGAAAACGAGAACCGTCGACTAATCTAGATATTATTTCCCTTACATCATAAGTAGTTCTGTTATCAGTAGGTATAATTCCTAAAATTTCTTCTGAATCATGTACTGGTTTTTCAGATTCAGAAGTATCTAATCTATGTTTGGGCTTAATATTTAAATTTTCAACTATGTCTCTCACCAATCTTAAGGCACTTTGCTCATCTTCAGCAAAATGATCAGCAACGCCTGATTTTCGAGTATGAACATCAGCACCTCCTAAATCTTCAGCAGAAACTTCTTCGCCCGTAGCGGATTTAACTAAAGGTGGCCCTGCAAGAAAAATAGTTCCATTTCCTTTAACAATTATTGATTCATCGGACATCGCAGGAATATAAGCACCTCCAGCAGTACATGAACCAAGTACAGCAGCAACCTGAGATATTCCTTTACTAGATAATATTGCTTGATTTCTAAATATACGCCCAAAATGAAGTTTATCAGGGAATACTTCGTCTTGCATAGGAAGGAAGGCCCCTCCTGAATCAACCAAATAAATACAAGTAAGGTGGTTTTCTTCAGCTATTTCTTGTGCCCTAATATGCTTTTTAACAGTCATTGGATAATATGACCCACCTTTGACTGTAGCATCATTGGCAACAAACATGCATTCTTTCCCATTGATGACGCCTATGCCAGTTACTATGCCCGCAGAATATGCTTTTCCATCATATAAATCATGAGCAGCGAGTGGTGCTAATTCCAAGAATGGAGTCCCTGGATCGCAGATATCTGAAATTCTTTCTCTTGCTAATTTCTTATTTCTACTTCTATGGCGTTCGACATACTTGTCACCTCCGCCTAGTTTAACTTGGGCTAATCGCTTATTTAAATCATCAATAAGTGATAGATTGTTTTCCTTTCTCCTTGCAAAATCTTCACTTTTAATATCGATATTTGTTGATAATATATCCATTTGATTCTACACCTCGTATGATTTAAACACCTAATGATAATCGGAAAACATCCCTTAATCCTGGTGCCATTCCTACAACTAACATAGCTAGTCCAATTAATAATCTTAGATGCTGTTGGCGATATTCAAAATTTGAAATAGTAAAGAAGTACCATATCAAACCACCTAATCCTAATTTTATTAAGGTGAAACCAGCTGCAGTGCCGAACTTTTCTATTATCCAAGCAGACAGAACATGTTTTTCAGAATATGAGAAAAAGTCAATTCCGATCCATGTTGCCAGTCCATCAAGTAATTGGCCAGCAACGGCGAGGAATACTACAGGATAAGCCCCTATTGCCTTTTTTCTAAGTTTTTCAATTAAATCTTTTTCATCAGATTTAAGTTCAATATATTCTTCTTCAGTCATTGAGATTGGCAATACGCCTGCTATTAATCCATTATTAGATAATTCTTTTGCGGATGATGCCCCATAAGTATACATCGAATATGCCAATAAGGAAGGAAGGCCGATAACGACTATCAACGGCCATAATATTAAATCTTCAGATGGGACGCTTATTGCATATGAAGCGAGCGCTGAAAAGAAGATCATAGAACCTCCCATTCCTACCAAGTATACAACTCTCTGAACAGGAGTAAAGGCAGATAGGGATTTATCTAATATTTGTGGAAGAAAAACTGCAAATAAACCAATTAACATTAGTGGCGCTATATTAATATCGTTATCAATAACAATATCACTATTAGAAATTGACCAAGAATAAATCATAAATTGTGAAAAAATTAACAAACTAGAGATTGTATTTAATTCTGATTTGAGGCTTATCTCATCTTTGGATTTATTTGCTATTAAATATGCAAGCCCTCCAGATAAAATTACCCACATAGCAGTCTGAAAATGTATCCCAGGGCTAACAAAATATCCTGCCAAACTAGCATCAAACATTTTTGCATCTTCTACAACTTCTCCAAATGAAGCCCATAAAACATAAGGAAATAGAGCTATTATAGTATATTCACTAGCATCAATATCAAAATATCTTAAGAAAGCAGCTAATGCGACAACAAACATTGCTAAAATGAATGCATATGTTATTGTATTAACAGAATTATATCCCGCATCTGAAGTCTTCTCGGCTAAAATTGGATTAAGATAATATTCATAGATAAAATCAGTAAGAAAATTTTGGAAATCTAAGAAGTTTAATAGTAGGCCGAATGAAAATATTATTATAGAGGCTAAAATTATATTAATTGATAACTTTTCATAATCATACAACTCTTCTAAATGATTAGGCATGGTTCAGGCGAAGAGTTTCTCCGCTTAGATATGGCGGTTTTTTTATTCTTCTTCGTACACTATTTCTTCATCTTCTGCAAGCTTCAACATATCTGAAATCTCTTCGCCATTATCTAGACTAACTTGTGAATTTGTAAACTTACGTTCCGCTTTTCTACGTGCGTCTGCAAGACCGGGAACCAATACGTCAAAGCCGGATGGTGATTCTTCAGATTTATCTTGAAATGATTCTAGACTTCTTGATTGTATTCGTTGTCTTTTCCTATCCTGCTCTAACCCATGTAATACCGTGCCATGTTCAGAACCTCTGAGAATACCTTCAATTGCAGGTGCAGAAACCGCTAAACCTTCACTATCTCCAATAATTAAAACGCTTGAACCATATATTGCTATTTCACATCCCGATAATTCTTCAATAAGGCTTCTAATTCTTCCATTAGTACCTATTAATCGGCTTCTCATTCTTCTTATTTGATTTGGTTGTCTGCCAACCCATTCTCTAATATCATACATTCTGAGAAATATATCATCTTCAATTAATTGTAATGCCCTTTTTGGTGCCAAACCTCTTCCTATTGACATTATCACATCGGGCATTTTCATTCTTACTATAGGATCGCCTACTTGCTCATTCCAAATTATATTGACTTCTCCAGATAATGAATCTATAGTCAATTTACCATTACAGGCATTTTCTATCATCTTTCTAGTAGTTCCACGTTTACCAATAAGTACTGCTATGCGATCTTTTGGTATACGCGCTAGATGCTCCATGCATGTTGTCAGAACGTCATTAGATTTAATCCCCGCCCGGAAGAGGTGACAAAATTGGGACCGGGTCATCTAAAACTCTAACCAAACAATCTGCCACCTTGGCATCGAAACCTTGCCTATTAATCCATTCAACAATCCTAGTAATATCTCTAACTAGGAACTCTTCAGCATTTGGATGTTGATTAGTAACAGCTTGGCCTACATCTATTATCCAAATATCATCATTTTTTAATAAAATATTGTACTCACTAAAATCAGCATGAACTAGATTACAAGATTGCCAGTTTATTGCGATTATATCTAGAAGTTGGATAAAAACATCATAAGGATCATCTAATGTAACATCTCTAAGCCGTGGGCTGGCTTTTTCTTCTCCAATAAACTCCATTATTAGTACATTTTTGAAATGTGCAATAGGCATTGGTGCCTGCAATCCACTCTTTCTCATTCTTTTCAAGTTCCTATATTCTTTACGTACCCATATATTCACTAATTCTCTATGACGGCGCGATAATCCTCCAAATCTAGGATCTCCATCTATATATTTGGCTAAACTTTTGAATACTGCATTTGTAGTATGGAATATCTTTACAGCAACTGGCCCTTGATTACTAGTAGCATAGAAAACGTGGGCCTCTTTACCTCTCGCAATTGGGTATTCGATTGTTTCAATATCTCCTTTTTGCATTAATTTATGAATAGCCAATAATGTTGAACTATCAAAAACCTGATCAAAAACTCTCCGATCGACCCATTCATAACGGCCTTTACCCATTACTCCTTGTAAACCATGTTCAACTTCATTGAATAACTTCTTAAATCTAGGTTCAGATATCCATTCATGCCTTTTCTCACCTTTCATGAGAGTGTCAAAATCAGGCTCCAAGTCCCATTCTTTTTTCTCAGTCATTGAATCTCACCCAAAGAATGAGTCGATATCATCATCTGCATCCTTGGATACTGGAAAGGTAATATTTGGTTTTTCTTCTATTTCCTCAGTACCCATCTGTTCTTCATTATCTAAAGTTTCATCTTGATTTGTTTCTTCGATTACTTCTTTCGCAGCAGAGTTTGATTTGTTATCATCAGACATTCCAAACACATCGACAATTTCTGGCAAAACTCCTTTTCTTGATAGATATAATGATTGTGTTTTAGTGTATCTCATGCATACATTTGCTTTTTCATCTTGGAATTCCCATGGTTGTAATGTAATTAGATCTCCTTCCCTTACCCATTGCCTTCTACGCATTTTTCCTGGAATTCTTGCTAAACGAGTCTGTCCGTCTTCACATACAGAACGTACCCTACGTCCACCAAGAATCTGGTCAGCTATTGCGAACATCTCATTGACTTTTCTGTTTGGCAAAGGTACTCTGATACGGTCCCCGGTACCTGATTCTAAACGAGCAAGAAGTTCAGCATCAACTTTCTCTTCCCTACGTGCCACATGTCCCGGTCGAGAGTCACCTATGTGAAGTTGGGCATCATTTATTTAACTTAAAGGAAAGATTGAGCGGCTTCATTGACAGTTTCAATTAATGATTCTGATAATGGACCTATGCCAAATAATAATGTCAACACTGCACAGAATATTATTATCAACCTTAGATAAAGTGATCTTGCTAGTGGTTTATTCGTAATAGGATCTTCAAAGAACATAATCATAACAACTCTTAGGTAATAGAAAAGTGATATTGCACTATTTATGACAATAGCCATTGCTAGCCAGAAAATCATATTTACACTTGAAGCCCATGACCAAATAGCTACTGAGGCCATACTTCCGGTACCAGCAGATATATTCACTATTCCATTTATCATCAATAATTTTGATAGGAATCCAGAAAGAGGAGGTACGCCCGCCAAAGAAAGCATGAAGATAAACATTGAAGAAGCAATAATGGGATCCCTACGTGCTAATCCATGCAGACCAGACATGTTGTGACTGTTCCCTTCATTTTCAATTAAAGTTAATACCATAAATGCACCAAATTTAAAGAGAACTAATATGGTTAAATGGAAGATAATCGCAGTTAGAATTAGGGCGTTAGATTGTTCATCTCCCAAACCAGTACCAATGGCAGCTAGGGCCGCCAGCATATATCCTGCATGTGCTACGCTTGAATAAGCCAGCATTCTCTTGGGATTAGTACTAGTAAGAGCCGCAAAATTTCCCCAGGTCATTGTTATTACAGATATGATTGCTAATGCAATCATCCAATACGCTTCTTCACCATTTTCTGGAATTGTGATAATTAGTAGGATTCTCATCATTGCTACAAAGCCCATAGCTTTCGATGCTGTAGCTAAAAGTCCTGCAATTGGAGAAGATGCTCCTGAATATGCATCAGGAGTTGCCAAGTGAAATGGAGCCGCCCCTACTTTGAAACCGAATGCTACTAACATTAGTCCAATCCCTATCCCGGCAAACGGATCCAGGGAATCCATTTGTGACCAAGCATTAGTTAGTGATGAAATCTCAAGATTACCATTCCAAATATACAAAAGAGACATGCCGTAAATTCCAATGGCTGAAGCAACAGAACCCACAATGAAATATTTTGTACCGGCCTCTCCGCCAATTGCACTTTCTTTGTTAAAAGCAACTAAAACATAAGAAGATAAAGATGCCAATTCTAAACAAACAAAAAGCATGAATAAATGAGTTGATTTAGCAACTAAGCACATTCCTAATCCAGCCATCAATAATAAGATGTAGAAATCTACTTGACGTCGGTTATTCATAAGAATTGTAATTTTAGAATTGAGTGATTCCTCTGAATCGCTATCGTCAGGTATTTTTGCATTGGCCTGTGAAGGTAGACGATATAATGATGAAATAGATGTAAGTAATAGAGCAAATGTGAATATCATTGAAAATAGACTTGTAAATTGATTAACCTCGATAATAGGTTCCATAACACCAGTATTATCATTTAATAACATCCATAATGACATAAGAGAAGCTAAACCAAATGTAATTATAGATATGATACTCGGAATTATGGGATTGTTGACTTGGGTAAATCTAGTTCCACCTATAAGAATCGGAATATGAATCTTTGAAAGTGGTAATCTAATTTTTGCATCCCCCATATTAGGAATTATTATGATCATTAACATCCCGATAGTCATTATAATTTCAGGAATTAAAATATCTAAAGATATATCGTTTAATGTATTTATTTTAACACCTCCACTAGCCATTCAATACTTGAATTCCATTTATCTTTATTATGCATTGCGTCGATCAATACATCGGAGACAAAACCCGTACTCCAAGATGACATCATGTCCCAAAAAATGAAAGGGAATATCCCGAATAAAATTGTTAAAACACCTAATATAAACATACCAGTATTTTCATGCCAAGTAATGTCTCTTGGTTTTTCACCATCTAAACTATCTGGAAGTTTACCTTGGTGTGGATCATCGGATTCAAATATTGTTTTTTGCATTGAAGTTAGATAGTATGTTGCAGTTATTATTAAGGTTAGAGCAGGCAGCATAACTAACCAACCAAATTCAATCCAGAATGCTATTAAAATTGCAACTTCAGCTACGAAACCTGCCATTAATGGGAGTCCAAGACTGGCCATCCAACCCAACATCATATGGCCTGATAGATAAGGAGAATGATGTGCTATTCCCCTCATTGATCCGATTTCAAGAGTATGGTAGTGATGTTTGAAAGCTCCGGCAACGGCGAATAATAAAGGACTGATTATCCCATGTGCAAACATCATAAATAATGCTCCTGCGATACCTAAAGGTTGCATTGTAGCAATACCTAGGAAAATTAATCCCATGTGTGAAACAGAAGAATAAGCCACCATTCTTTTTAGATTGGTTTGCCCCATACATACCCATGCGCCGTAAACTAGGCTCGCCATGCCCAAGAAAATCAATAAGGGGATGAAAACTACGGTTGACTCTGGAAATATAGTTACTGCTATTCTAAGGAATCCATAAGCCCCCATTTTTAGCATTACACCAGCAAGCAACATTGATCCTGCCGTAGGTGCCTGAACGTGAGCATCAGGAAGCCAAGTATGAACTGGTACACTTGGCATCTTTGTGGCAAATCCTATTAGGAGAAGTATCCAAACAAAATGCCTCAAACCTTCACTCGGAATTAAATTAGTTTGACCAGTCATTGCTACCAGATCGAAATGATGGCCAGTCATGGTCCCTATAGGTCCAGCAATTGAATCTGTATGGAAATACATTATTAAGATTCCAATAAGCATGAAAACACTTGCTGTAAATGTATAAATGAAGAATTTCATTGCAGCATACTTTCTATCATCTCCTCCCCAGACTAGAATAAGTAAAAACATAGGAATGAGCGTTAGTTCCCAAAATACATAAAACATGAATAAATCTAAGGTAATGAACACTCCCAATAAGGCACCTTCCAGGATTAGTAATAACGGATGGAATAAATGTCCCCTTTTTGCATCCCATTCAACCAACATTGATATTGGAATTAGTAAGGCTGTAAGCCAAATCATTGGAAATGATAGTGCATCCGCACCCACTTTCCATTGAACTCCAATTGATGGAATAAGTGAAAATTGATCGTTTTTTAGAACATAATCCCCTTGCATAATAGCAGTCCAATCTATTGATCCAATCGTACCAAAAAATAACATAGTAGCTATTAGTAAAATGCCTAACGCTATTCCCATGCTAATATTTCGTGTCACCTTTTCAAAATTAGATGCAACATCTTTTGGCAATATTTGAGGCATTAACAGCAAAATAATACCAGTAAATATTGGAGAAATGGCCATGATGGTCAATATATCCAAACTCAAGCATTCACCCCCCATATTAATACAAATATTGAGAGCATTCCGACTGCAGCCATGAGAATATAATCTCTTGCACTTCCAGTTGTAACTCTCCTAACTTGCAAAGAACCCAGAACAGATTTTGATTCAATTTGTTTTATGATGCCATCAATTATAGCCCTATCAAACCATGCCAACATATTAGCAAAAGGTATTATGGTCTTAGAAATAACATATTCATACATATTATCGAAATACAATCTATTCTGTAACGCTTCTGATAATTGAGATTTAGATAATTCCTCAACATCTTGGGTGCCAAATTTTCCTGAGAGAGTTACGAGGAATCCTATGGGTTGTATTGCCTTTTCTCCATCTTTAAGGCTGCCTCCATGTACCCTAGCAGCCATAATTGGGCCTATTATGAAAGATAATACAATAGTTGTCCAACCAATCAATCTTGTGTTCAAATCTTCAGGCAAGAAGGCGTGCTCAAGAGTTTCCAGAATACCGTGCATTTTCAGATGATCAGTATTATTTGATAAGAAATCAATTGCACCGAATAATGCTAATATGAATCCACCTAATGCCGTAATTGCCGTCAAAATCAATAGAGGTTCGCGAATCCAAGGCGTTGATTCATGTACATGATTTACTACATCACTCTTAGGTTCGCCTGCAAAAGTCATTAACCACATTCTTGACATGTAGAATCCCGTCATACCGGCAGTTGCTAAAATTAGAATAGCAGGGAAGAACATCAAAGGTTCTTCTTCCAATGCAGCCTTCCAAGTTTCAGCTATTATTCCTTCTTTTGACCAGAATCCTCCTATCAACGGGACACCGATAATAGACATTGATCCAAACATCATTGCTGTCGCAGTAATGGGCATCTTAGAAGCTAGGCCGCCCATATTTCGCATATCTTGAGGGTCAAAATCATGCCCATTAGCAGCATCATGAATGTGATCATGTGCATGATGAACTTCATGAATTACGGATCCGCTGGCCATGAATAACATTCCTTTGGCCATTGCATGATTGAAAAGATGGAACATAGAGGCGCCAAACGCAATAGCTGCCGCATGGTGATGGTCAGTATTGTAAAACCATAAAGCTACACCTAATCCAGTAAATATGTATGCTAATTGACTCATTGTTGAATATGCAAGAACTTTCTTTATATCATTTTGAACAAAGGCTATTGAAGCGGCCATGAACGCAGTTATTCCCCCTATAAATGCTATAATTATTCCTAAATTTTCTAATCCTGCTAATCCATGATGGTGAACATCGAAAAATGGAACCATTCTTGCTACAAGATATAGGCCTGCATTTACCATTGTAGCTGCATGGATTAAAGCAGATACAGGCGTTGGACCTTCCATTGCATCAGGTAACCATACATGTAATGGAAATTGAGCAGATTTTCCAACTGCTCCAACGAATAAAAGTAATAATGCCCAAAATAGTTGATTAGAATCAACTAATGCCCCTGCAACTCCAGTAGATGGATCTTCAAAAATTACCTCAAAGCTTAGTGAACCATAAATATCATACAAAATAAATAAACCAACCATCAAGAAAACATCTCCAATCCTTGTAGTTAAGAATGCTTTTTTAGCAGCGTAGGCAGCACTTACTTTCCAATAATAAAATCCTATTAAGAGATAAGAACAGAGTCCCATTATTTCCCAGAAAATAAATAACCACAAGAAACTATCAGCCAAAACCATGCCGAACATACCCATACTAAAAAGTACAAATTCGGCGTAAAAACGATGGTTTCTATCTTCATTTATTGGATCTGTATTCATGTAACCCATGCTAAACCAGCAAATTAGAAAACATAGGAAAGTTGCCACAAATAATATCATTAGACTTATTGAATCAATCCAGATGCCAACGCCAATAATTCTACGTTCAGGATTTATAGTATAATCAGATTGAAGAAAATCAAAGGAAATCCACTGGAACCATTCAATAACAGTCAGATTAGAAAAATTTAAGGTACCTGATAGATAATCAATCAGTATCCATAAAGTTACAGATAGAGCGATTCCTAGAGAACCTAGAGCAATGATGCCTCCTTCTTTGTATTTTTCTTTCCAAGTATCATTTTTATTAAATATTTGACCAACAATAAGAATTGTTGGGAAGGTCAACAGAGGAACTAAAACAATTAGGAAAGCCGCATCGAATGAATCCATTTTAAATACAAATTTCATCAATGGAACTAGTAATAATAATGGAATTAGAGGATAAAGTAAAGGATATTCGTGTTTATTTTGCCCCATTATTACACCTCAGTTTTTTAATATATTAGCATCTTCCAGAGATATGGTTTCCTGAGTGCTGTACATAGAGAGAAGAATTGCGAGACCTATGGCCACTTCTGCTGCTGCTATAGCAATAGCAATAGCAGTGAAAACCCAGCCATTTACATCTCCGTAATACATTGCCCCTGCTACAAAATTCAAATTTGCGGAATTTAACATAAGCTCAATGCACATTAGAACTACAATAGCATTTTTGTGATAAAATGTTCCTAGTAGCCCTATACCAAATAATATAACTCCAAGGCCAACTATCCAACTTGGATCTATCATTATTCTTCCTCCCTAATATTAGATTTCATAGATCCAAAGGAATTGTCATTGCTAAAATTTTTCTTATTTTGAGTTTTTTCAATATTATCAGATATATCTCCCTTAATATCCCAAACTAAGTTAATTAGTCTTTCATCTCTTACTAAATATGATGCGCCAATCATTGCCATTGCCAAAAGAGCACCCAAAATTATTGTAACAATTGCCCACTCGTTAAAAATTGAATTTGCAAACTCAACAGTACTTGGAGGATTACCAGAAACTCCCCACATTGAATGAGAATTTACTTCTTGTAATACAAGGAGAACAAAAATAAAAGTCCCGACTGAAGTTAGAGCAGAAATTGCCCTCATTAATAATCTGCCTCCTGGATTTTACGTCTTGTAAGCATTACACCGAACTGGACAACTAACATGACAGAGCCCAGATAAACTAAAATTTGGATAGCCGCTAACATCTCTGCGCCTGCTAATATAAAAACTCCTGCAACTGCGATAAAGGTCAACATAAGAGATAGTAAAGAGTGCGCTACTCGCTTTGAAAAAACACAACCTAAAGCCCCTGCTATTGCTAATAAAGCCATTATTACAAAAACAATAGCTTGAAAATCCAATGAGGCGATAAATTGTATTAGCAAAATTAAGCCTCCAATTTAGCAGCTTTCTTTGCACGCTTTTTTTTCTCTTTTTCTGCCCTCTTAGCAAGTTCCATATCAACTCGTTCTTGATGAACAGCTGGTAAAAGCCGAGTGCGACTGGCGTCCATCCATAATTGCTCCCTAGTATATCCAGTCATACCATCATACTCATTTGTCATGAAAAAGGATTCAAATGGACATGCTTCGGCACACAAACCACAAAACATACATCTTCCTAAGTCTATTCTACCCGAGACAATATCTTGTTCTGCTGGCCTTAATATTGTGGAATCTACTTCCTCTACACCAGATCCATCTTGCCAACGGACTGTGGCAGTAGTACCAGTAATATCAATAATTTCAGCGAAGTCATACTGTTGAGGAGGATCTTTGTGAGCATGTATGAGATCAAATTCTTCTTCTATTTGTTTGAAATTTTCTTTTTCTCGGGCTGCTAATCCGCCAACCTCTAATTCACTTCCATAGCCATGCCATTCATCACCTTCATTGGTTGTATCAAGTACATTTACTCTCGTTTCACTCGTCATATGTAGACAATCGTTCGGGCATGCACGTACGCATGCTTTGCATGCAGTACATGTTTCCCATACAATTCCAATTCGGCCATTATAATTTCCTGGAACAAATAACCATGGTTCCATGTCTTCGAGTCTTTCATACGGATACATGATTGTAACCGGGCGTTCCAAGAATGGTAATGCAGGAGATGATTCTCTATCTGCAGCATAGACATGTCCTGCAGAAGGGTGATTTTCTCCAACTCTTTGCAATGTAAATTCATCCATCATATTTCTTCTCTGATTATGATAACTATTCCTTAGGAATTTGGCTTTACCTACATAAGGAATAGTTCGTAATGCAGTCTTCAGTGTAATCCACATAGGCCTAATTACAAGATTACGGAAATTAGGCGTTGCATGTGGATGGCCTGTATTATAATCTGGATTGTTGATTATTTCACCTCCTGTTTTCTTTGATTACCCGGATATGCTTTGGATAATGCCTTAGTACTATATGGGCGACGAGATTTTGCTAAGGCTTCTTCATCTTCATCAATTGCATATATTACAAAGAAGAATAATGCAATTAATGTCAATAAGGGTGCAGTCCAAATTGGCCATCCAGAATCAGTCCAAACTTCAAGACGTAGGAATGTTGCTATTACAAGATTTACAATAGAAAGTGGAAGAAGATATAGCCATCCAAATTCTAATATTTGATCTGTTCGAATTCGATGTAAAGATGCTCTGATCCAAACAAAAAATGCAAATAAAATCCAAGCCTTCAATAAAACCACCACTAAACCAGGAATTACGATAAATACTGTTTCAAATACAATTCCTATTAGAGGGAGTGATGATAATAAATCTTGAAATGGAAATTCCCATCCACCTAAGAAAAACATTGCAAAAAGAATACAAGCGGCATAGGCCCTCATCATTTCTCCAGCAAACATGAGGCCCCACCTTATTCCCCCATATTCAGTCCACCAACCTTCAACTAATTCGGCTTCTGCTTCAGGCATATCAAATGGGATACGTTCGACCTCTGCGATCATTGTTACTAGGAATAATACCGCACCCAAAGGTAATATGAAAATATTCCAGGTGTTAGATGTTTCAATTTGAAAATCAATAATTTCCAAGATATTGAATGAACCGCTGATGACTGCGATGCTAAGGACTGTGATTAATAATGGAATTTCATATGCAGTTAATTGGGCAGCTGACCGCATTCCACCAATTAAAGTGTATTTATTATTTGAAGCCCATCCTGCAAAGAAAACGCCTAAAGGTGCGACACCAAATATTGCCATCATGAATATTAGAGATAAATCTGGATTAGCGGCCCATATATGAGGGCCAAATGGTACAAATGCAAATACCATAATAGTAGTTGCAATTATAATTACTGGCGCTACTTCAAAGACTAATTTATCAGCCTTATCAGGAACCATATGTTCTTTTGTTGCAAATTTCATAAAATCTGCTAATGCTTGAAAGAAGCCAGGAAATAAAAACCATATTCCATGATATCCACGATTATTTACTCTGGCAATGGTTTCTTCTGGATGTTCATTACCGAAGGATTGGTTTAATTTTTTATTTGCAAACCCTATAGGCCCACCTAACCCCATTGGTAACTTATTCCACCAATCTCCAGCAGTTGCATTTCCCTCACCTATCCATAAACTACGAAGTGAGGTTGTTGCTCCAATTCTATCCATTAGACGGCCAATAAATTTACGTTCAATATATGGAACGACCATAAGGGTGAGCATCATAACAGCGAAAACTACTGTACACATTATTGTAGCAATAAAAAATAGTTCCAATGCAGGTTGAATAGATGCAAATTCAGCTTGAACTGATTCAGGCAATAAATCATGAGTAGTATCCATAGACCATCCAATAATGGATTCGGTCCAGCCACGGATATTCAGCCAATCACTACTTGCCATAAAATCACCTATCTGTTTCTCCAATGCATGGATCAAAGGAACCCATAATTGCAGGTATATCTGCTACTTTGTAACCAATCATACATTTGGATGCATATGGAATTGTAATAAATATTGGAGATCTGATAGATACCCGATAAGGCATCTTGCCTCTTCCTTCTCCCCCTCCTGCTAAGTAAAACATTGATTCACCTCTGCTATCTTCAAAGTGATGTGATCCAGAGGTTCCTTCTGGAGCACGGGAGGGAGCTTTTGCCAGAATTTTAGGGTCTCCGGGTTCGTGATAAGTTTCAGCCCCACCGGGCATTTTATCTAGAGCTTGTAATACTAAATCAGCACTCTGCCTCATCTCTTCCACCCTTATACGATAACGGTCATAACAGTCGGCTCCTTTAATTGAAGAGCGTTCTACTGCAGGAGCCCAATCTAGCTCTGAATAGACTGAATATGGATGAGAAGTCCTAATATCATGATTTACTCCTCCTGCTCTCAAATTAGGACCAGATACTCCATGGTTGATCATTTCTTCAGGTTTTGCATATCCAACGCCTTGACTGCGTATTAGGAATATCGTACTTTCATCAAAAAGGGCTTCATATTCCTGGATACGATCTAAGAATAGTCGTAATTTATGGCGTGCCCTCATTGCAAAGCCATGCGGTAAATCACGTTTTACTCCTCCAACTCTTGGAAAATTGTAATGCATTCTTGAACCGCCGAGCTCTTGCAGTAGATCCATCATCATCTCTCTTTCACGTAGGCACCACACCATGACGGTCAGGTTACCAATATCTGGACCATATGCCCCTAACCACATGAGGTGGCTTGCTATTCTCTGTAATTCAACTGCTACAAGGCGGATATATTCTGCCCTTTCTGGTACTTCAACTCCAAGTAAATCTTCAGCTGCATAGATGTAAGCATGAGACCATGTATTGGCGCTAGCATAGCATAATCTGTCACAATAAGTTGTTATCTGAGTAAAATTTCTTGCTTCGCATATTTTTTCAACACCTCTGTGTATATACCCCAAATCGGGTTCGGTATCGACTACAGTTTCTCCGTCAACTTTCACCTTTAACGTCCATAGACCATGCGTCATAGGATGTTGTGGGCCCATTGAAATCCACATTTCTGCCATCTTTTCACCTCATTTAACTTTCTCTGAATCTGCTGGTTTTCTTTTGAAACCTTGAACATCATCATACATTTCTTCAAAGTTATGATACCTTAATTTATGCTGTTTTTGTAATGGATGATATCCTTTAGGAGTTTCGTGTGGTTGTAGTACTCGACGCATACCTTGATGACCTTCGAAATCAATACCAACTAAATCCCATGTTTCCTTTTCATTCCAATCAGCACCAACCCATATATCTTGAATACTAGCTACTTTGGGGTCTCTAGTTTCTTGTAAAGGTATACTTATCTGAATTTCTAATGGTACATCCGATCCTTTTAATTGTGAAGAATCAGTTATTATTGGCTCAACTACACCATCTACAATTGGAGGATTTTTTACTCCTGTTCTGAGAAAGTGGTATATTACTTCCCATTGTTTATCTGATGATTCAGGCCAATGAATGCCAGTAATCATTGAACAGTAATCTATCCCATGATCTGAAAACATAGATTCTGCAACTTTACGCCAATTTTCAGGAGAGACTGTGAGATTAACAATTGGTCTGGCTTGAGTTCCACTAGTTCTCTTATCTACGAAAGCGGAAACTCCTTCCATTTTGCCAACTTCATTTACTAAATCTTCTGCTGCAGAAATCTGCGATTCTTCCGATACTCCATTCATAAGAATCTCCTCACTCATCTCCGATTATTATTGGTGCAACGCTATCAGTCCTAGCGTGGCTTGGAACAGCACCAATTCGAATAATTTTTTCTCGCAGTTTTCCAAAGCCATCAATTAATGCCTCTGGGCGAGGAGGGCATCCAGGAATATAAATATCAACAGGTATTACTGTATCTACGCCTTCCAGTACATTGTATGATTGAAAGTATGGGCCACCTGAAATTGCACATTCGCCCATTGCAATACACCACTTTGGCTCTGGCATTTGTTCCCATAATCGAACAATGGGATCTGCAAATTTTTTGGTAATAGGGCCATTTACTAGTAATACATCACATTGCCGTGGACTAGAGCGGAAGAAAACGCCAAATCTTTCTGCATCAAAGCGGCTAGCTCCTGCAGCAGCCATTTCAAGAGCGCAACATTTTATTCCTAAATGTAATGGAAAAAGTGATTTTCTTTGCCCCCAATTGAATAATCGCCCAGCAAGAACTCCAATTACCTCCCTGAGGCCACTGGCCTCCAATGCAGCATCAGTAGTATCTCCAACAGTATCAACCAACATACGGCTACTAAACATTGTATAATTTTGACCATCTTCTGACATTATATTCCCTCAAATGTAGATTCTGCCTCTTTTCCTGAAAACATGCCAAACACCAAGGCTCATTAACGTCATGAAAATAACAAGTGTGAATAAAGCGCTGTAAACTTCTGAATCGGACAAAAGTAATCCTCCTTTTTCGATTGTTATGACACCACCGAATGCTAGAAACATGAATGCTATATCAAAAACTAAAAATATTATTGCATACCAGTAATATTGGAAATGGAAATTGATGCGTGCATCTCCAACTGGTTCAGAACCACATTCGTATGTACTATGACGCCTAACATATAGAGTCTGATCAGTTTCATAACCAGGTAATAACCATGATCGTAACTGAGTTTTATCATTAGGATTTGGAGTTGGCCTAAGCAATCTAGAAGCGATGAAACTACCCACAGGAAAACCTATTCCAACCAGTGCCATAACTGCAACAGCGATATAATCTTCAGGTACGGACATAGGGACACCACGTCGCCCAGCAGAGGGCAACAATCTTGCCCACCTGAAAACTAAACATAAGTGTATCCGGCAAGTAATCTGAACTAGGGTCAATCTTGTTGGTTAGAAAGTAGTGCTTCAGAGATTATTTTATTCTCCTTTCTTGTCCTTAAAAACAAAGTGAGGACTAAAATAGATCCAAATATAATTGAGCTATAAACAAGAATTTTTCCTATTAATCCATTTGCTAAATTTATCGAAGATATTTCGGCATTTACAGTCAATTCTATTGGTTGCCCTGCAACAGGAGTATCTTCAGGTTGTATAATTATTGTGAATTTATAGGTGTCATCTTGGTTTAAACCGACTGGAGGAGTAACTCTAATCTCTACTTGTTTTGTTTGCCCTGGATTAAGATTGAAATCATCAGGGACTACGTCTACGGACCATTCTCTCAGAGGTGCTGGAGTAATTATTTCTACATTTTCAATAGCATTTCCATTATTAGTAACATAGATAATAAAGCTAGCTCTTTCTGGATATTTTACAGTTAACTCTTCTGGAGATGAATCCATAGTATACTGTAAATCATGAATTACAATAACATCAATGTTGAATGTTATCGAAGAAACTTTGGCAGTATTTTTCTTTGAAGAAACGCTGACGGTAATAGTTCCTGAGTTTCCACTTTCAACACCTTCGATAACCTCAAGTTCTATTTCAATTAAAACTCTAGAATTAGCAGGAATAGATATTTCACCATTTGTAATTACTCCATCAAGTTTTATTGATTTAAGTACTGAAGACTCCATGCCATATATTGAAATTATAGCTTCATCAACACCACCATCACCAGTATTATTAATCCAAAAAGAAGTACTATGTAATCCCCCAGGAGGAAGAGCAAGTTCAGATGAGCTTGGGCTATCTCCAGGATTTTCGAAAGAAATTGCCATACTATAATTATAATTTGAGACAGTTACTTTAACAAGTTCGGTAGATTGAAAATTGGAGCCAATAATACCAACCCTAATCTCGAAATATTCTTCACTATTGTCAAATGGATCTTCTACTTGAATATCGACAAATATATTTCCAATCTCATCGGGATCTAAGGTTAAACTAGATACTGTATTTCCTTGTTGGTTTGAGAAAGAGGCATTCCAGGCAGGTGTTGAACATGAGGTATTTATGTTTGGATTGCAAACATCCAACACCAATGTATCTTGAATATTACCAGTATTCTTTATACTTAACGGGAATTGAACAATTTGAGCAAATTTACCAGTTTGTGAGTCTGAAGGAAGTGTAGTTATTACAGAATGAACTGCTGCCACAGTAACATCAAGAGACATAGAATCGTGTTGATTACCTCCGGAATTAACATAAAATGTGAAACTATATTGAATATTTGCTAATGCATCACTAGGCACTTGAATATCTGCATCCAGGCTCTGTTTATTACAATTATTTGGGCCACAATGCTTACCATCTATTGTCACACTACTTTGAGACAAAGAGACTTGCCAGCCTGATGGAAGGTCATTTGTCCCTAGTGCAAATGTGTCTTGACCATTGCCCGTATTTGCCACTAAAACTTGAATTCTTTCTGTAGAACCTGGTTCGACATTGGATACCTTATTTGTACTCAATGATAAAGAAGCATCTTTATTTTGACCTACTGTAACATACAATATTTCTTGACAACCAACTGATGTTCCTGCTCGTCCTTGAATATATACTGGGATAGTACCAGGTTCCACAGAATCATCTGGAGTTATTGTAAAACTAAATGTATGAGAGTCTTGTGTACCTCCGGGTTCACTCAGTAATTTACTAAGTGGTGCATCAAAATCAACCCAATCTTGAACATCATAATCATCAGAGGTTGCGGCAGCAGTGACAGTCCATTCCGTATTACCAATATTTGTCAAAGAGATAGAATTTGTTGCTGATTCTAATGGATCTAGGCTATGTGCAGTTTTCTGTAAGGATGCGTCGCATTCTTTTAATTGCGGAATTTGTACAGTTAGAGTAATATTATCTTCTGCCCTATCTGCAGCATTAGGATCCTGAGCAGCAGTGGCTTTTATTATGAAACAATGAGAGTCTGCTTCAGTAGCACCCTCGTCTGGTATATCTACCGTTATCTCCACCTCTTCGGTGTCCCCTGAACCTAAGCTCCCAGTTGTTTGTTTGTCTGAAGTTGCACTTAGTCCATCCGAGTCACAATCACTATCCGATGTTACTTCTATTTGCATGGCTGAAGATTGTTCACCAGTGTTTTCAACAATAAGTTCCCACTTTACTTGATCGCCATCTTCTTCACTGTCATAATTAATTAATTGGGGATCGTTGTCCTTTACAGTTATTTTAACTGAGTATTGCCCACCTCCGTCTTCATTGGATGTTTCGACAGTTATGTCAGCAGTATCGGTATCTGTTGGTGCTTGCCCTACGGCAGACGCGGCTACAGTTGTTTCACAACTATCTCCTGCACTTTCACCTAAGGAAACTGTAAGCGTAGTAGATTCTGAAGATCCTGAACTAACGGAAACAACTTGATCTTCAAGGGTTGAAGTATATCCATTACAATCAGCGGCTTGAGATGTTGATAGCGAAACAGTTGCATCATCATCTCCAGAATTTTGAATTGTTATGGTGTATTCTGCAGCATCATCTGAAGTTGCAGATTGACTAGTTGGGCTAGCCGATAAACTGACACTAACTGAAGCAGATACTAATGGAAGAGAGACAGAAATTAGCATCAAAGTGATAAAAACCGTGACCGCTGGATTGTTCCTCATCATATGTCGGAATCAATCTTTACTCAAAGGACTTTTGAATAAATGCGTATCAAAAATATTATTTTATATTAATTAAAATTTAGTATAAAACTGTAATAAGGAGATTTATGATGCATCAGTGTGCTCGGGATCTGGAATCCATGTCTCTTTTTCAGAATCCCATAACCAACCGGGATATTCATCATATTTTTCTAAATTATTTGAAGTTTCAATAGTTGGGGAAAATGCTCCATTAAATTCTTGTTCGGAGGATAAAGTAATTTCTGGTTCAACTTTTTTCTTGGGTATATTAATATTTTTAAATATACTCTTTACATCATTATCGTTTCTTTGATATAAATATACTGATCCACCTAATAATGCAATTAATATTAATGCAAATAGTCCTATTATGAAGAATGGTGGTGAGTTGTCTGAATTTATACCCTTGACAACTACTGGTATATTCTTACTATTATCGGAGCTAGGAACTGAATCGCCCAAAGTCAAAATTAATGAGCCATCTGTACCACTATCTGGCGTAAATTCTATTTGGACAGATTTAATTTGATCTGGTTGTAAATTTACCATAATTCCATCTAAAATTCTAACATCCCATCCACTAGGCCCAGATGCATAGATTCTGTCTGAAATTACAGTATTACCAGTATTTTGTAATTCAAAATACATAGTATTTGAAGAATCTTCATAAACATCACTTTGTTGAATTAAAGTCCAACTTACTTGCATTATTTCTTCCACTAGGAGTGATATTTGATTACGTGTTTCTACTCCGCCATCTTCCATAACTAATGTTATTTCTGGTTCAGAACTAGCCTCGGCAGAAATAGGTATGATTACTGTACACCAAACTCTAGATGATTCTCCTGGATACACTTTTTGAGGAGATATGGAACATGATGAAGTCCAATCTAAGTTAGGTAATTCGATTATTGCATTGGGTTGCCAACTTACTGTGCCCTGATTAGTTACGGTCCACCCCAAATCAAAAGGAGTACCTACAGGATGGAAATCAACGCCTAGTGGATCATCAGAAGATTGACCATTTGGAATTTCGATTCTATAAAAATCAACAATTGGCATTGCACCTGATATTACATCTAAAGAATAATTCCAATCTGATGAAAATCCATCATCTGAAATAAATCTAATTTTTAAATCACCACTTACTGCTTTACCATTACCCGATAGGTAAACAGGAAAATACATTTTTTGCCCTATTTCTATTGTTATTTCATCTAGCCCAGATAAAGTCCAGCCCCCTGGCAATGATTGTTGAATAGGTTGAATGGACATATCCCTATTTCCATCATTTAATATTTCCAACATAAACTCGTAGTTACCATCAGATAATATCTGTTGTGGTGTATCATTCGAATCCAAAGATATTTGAATATCATCAAATATTTCAACTATTAGAGGTAATTCAATTGCCCATACATCATCACTTACTCTAGATTCAACTATTAAATCTGCTATAAATTCACTTCCTGCATTAATCATAACTCCTGGTGATTCAATCGTAACTTCTATCGATACTGAATCACCTTTCACCAAGGTTCCAGTTGATCCATATACTGATCCTTCAAATGGCCCAATTTTATCAAATCCTAAATTCCATCCTGCTGGAGAAATTAATGATACATCATATGTTTGAGCCCCGTTTCCATTATTTTTAATATCAAAAGAAAACTTGGTATCTGAAAAGGAACTGACCATTATTTCTTCGGAAGGTAGTATTACTTGAGGTTGAGCTAAAACTGGAACATCGAAGTATATTTCTAGTTCTGAATCAAGATTATTTTCTACATCGTTTCCAGTAACTATCATCTTGTATAACCCTGGTTGAGGTGGTGCTGGATGAGCCATTGTAAGAGTAATGTCAATATTTTCAGATGCATCTAAATTAAAATTAACATTTGTAAAAGAGCGGAACCATTCAAAGGTGACTCCATCCCTAATTCTCACAGGGTCGGAAACAGATATTGTAGCGTTTGTCTCAAATAAAGCAGTATTAGTAACAATAAGTTCCCATTGTGTAGTAGAATCTGCAGCATCTCCCAGCCTAACTATAGGATTTTCAGAAGAAACTCTAATGCCCGGAGTACTGACAAGTATTAGAGTGGAAACGAAATTATTTACTTCTGAAAGTTCTTCCAATATGTCATTAGGATCAATATAAAAAGAAATTTCAACCTCTCCCTCATCATCGGAAACTGGAGTCCAAGACCACGATAATTCTTCTGAACCTCCCGGTGACATACTAATTGTTTGAATGCCAATCGGATTGGAATTTGCATATGCTGCAACTGGCACTCCAGAGAATGAACCTGCACCTTGGTTTTGTACAGTTATAGAAATTTCAACTTCTTCACCAACCTGAGGTATTGGAGTTGATATCTCAAATGTCCCTGGAATAAATGTAGGATCGGGTGTTAAATCATTTACATTTACGCCCCTTATAGCGATTGAATATGGTTGATAGGTACGGCTTCCGCCATGTTGAGAGTCTCGGACTTTGACTGTCCATATCCCTGTAGTTGCACTATCGATAAGCACAACCTCAACATTATTTCGATTATCTTTGGATCCTCCCGTTGTTGATCGCCCGTTGTTAAAATCATTACCAAGATAGGTGATTTGCCCATTTGGAGATATTACTTCAAGGTCTAAATCATTTCTAAGTTGTATATTAGAGCTGCTGGAACCGGGATAGTCAGACCATGCAAGTACTGCCTTGAGCGGTTCTCCCGCCCTTGTAACATCAAATGTATATTCATTAACTTGCCCGCTTGAAAGTCTAGATCTGTCATCAACAAAAATACCTATATCTTCATCTGGAATTAAGGTATTTACAAGGTTTATTCTTCCCCATCCTTCATCACCATTAGGTATATCTCTAGTCCCCATATCTATTGCACCTAAAATAAGCATTGCTTTGACTAGGGAACCTTGGGGCGCCGGGCGTTCTGCAATTTCCATCAAATATTCCCTAACTAAAACAGATGCTCCAGCAGTAGCAGGAGTTGCCATCGAAGTACCACTGTATTCAATGTAGTACGAGTCCCCTATGTTTGTTGAAGCGTCTTCAGCTTCTTGAGCCAAACAAGACCTAACATAGTCACCAGGCCCTGTTACATCTGGTTTAATCCTACCATCGTCTGTAGGCCCTCTACTACTGTAATAATACATTTCATCAGGCGCACCAGAGTATCTATTTACATGCCCACCTACTGTTATAACATTTTTAGCAGTTCCAGGCGAGGATATGCCGTCATCCTTTTCATTACCTGCTGCAAATAAAACTGTCATTCCCTCATATAACCAATATTGATCCCATGTTGATGTCCTATCATCAGCATCTTCGGATTGAGTTGTATATGAACCACCTGTTTGTGAACCCCAACTATTAGTATGAAATCTTGCGCCTCCTGAACTATAAGCACTGTTTAGCATACCATATATTCCACTATTAGACAGTTGACCATTAGAGTCTATTTCCATTGCTTGAAAATATAATTCTGATTTTGGAGCTATTCCTTCATAAGCGCTAGTTCTAGTTCCATCTCCTAAGACAGTACATGCTACATGAGTGCCATGACCATCATTAGTATCTGCAGTGGAAGAGTCTCCGGCCACATTAACAACTTGTGTAATTCTATTTCCAAAATCTCCATGATCTGGATCAATGCCAGTATCAGCAACAGCTACTAAATGCCCGCTTCCATTAAGTCCCGTTACATACGTATTTTCTACAGTATTTATCCCCATATGTACTCTGGCTTGATTATTAAAAGTTAGAATTTCAAAAACAGGAGATATATATGAAACTGCTGGGTTCATTACTATTTCATCTAAGTTATTTATTTTTATTTCTCCTATAAATGTTCCATTTTGGGGTGAAAATGGATTAATCATCCATTCTAAAGCTATTTCTGATATTGAACTGTTTAAATCTAACCCGGGAGAATTGTATCTAATTAAATCAGAATCTTTCCATCCAGATAATTCGATAATGACATTATCATCATAATTATTATTATAAAGATTTGAATCAATAAGAAGGCCAGCGGGGACTTCATGACTGGCAGATATAATAGGCAATTTATTTATTTTATTTAATTCATCAGTAGTGCCTTGAATTAAAAAGCCCGAGGGAGGAATTGTAGAACGTATTTCCACATTTGCTGAATCCATAATCTTGATTCTAGCATCCCATAATCCCACGTCGCCATCTATCAGAACTATCATTAAGTCTGAGCGATATTTAGTTAATTCTGATTTCATTGAAACACTAGGTATTAGGCCATTTTCAGTATAAATTCCTATGGATGAGTCGGCTCTAACTTCTCTTTTATCTTCAGGTCCAAAATAAATATTAGATATTTCTAAATTACTAATTGTATCTGGATTTGGAGAGATTTCTGTCCTCAGATAATCTGTGTCTAAATATTCAATTTCTTGTGGTTTTTTAATATAATCATAGTCAAAGACAGGAAGATATGAAATTAAAAATAAACTTAGGACCAGAATAACAGTGCGCTTATCCATAATTTGACGCCACCTAAGACCCGATTTGATAGTATGGGTATTTTGATAAATTAACATTGATATAAATCATATTTGAGCCTTCTCTAAAATATTTTGATTTGTGCACGGTCTGTGAAAAGTTCCATTGTCCAATTTCCAACATCATGCGTCCATCTTTCATCTCCCCTGCCATTATAATAATTATACTCAAGTAGTGTTTCTATAGTATAATCTTCCCATACAGAAGCTCCATTTATTATTAATTCTAAGTTATCTCCTGCATAGAAGCTATGTGCCCCCATTGAGTCTAACAAAAAATCAGTTCTTCCCAATTCACTTCCTTCGGCATCCGTAAATCTTATTGTAAGAGAGATATCAGTTATTTCCCTACTTCCATGATTATCCAACTGAGCTAAAATTACATGCCCCGAACCTCCTTGACGATAGACAATATCTACACTAACTCTATCATAAGGGACTGCTATTACTAATGTAAAAATAGTAATTAGGAGTAATGATACTGCAACAAATGAAGCAAATATTACTCTTTTTGGAGATATTTTATCTCCAGTAGCTTCCAATTTATCAAGTAATTCATAAGCAATTTCTTCCTCAAGATCTAGATCAGAATCTCTTTTAAATTTTTCAAGAAGACCCATAATTATCACCTCCTATAAGAGATATGACTGTAAGAATTCCAGATGAAAGAGGTTCTGGTGCCATTATGTGCCTCGTTGAACCAGATACTCCTGGAATGATTGAAAGTATAGATAAGTCGGAAGCTAATCCATTTATTCCAAATGTTGTACCAGTTGGAATACCTCCCGTTATTTGAGCATCAATAAGTACACCTTTCAATCCTATGTTCTTATCGCCCATATTTGCATAAATCTTTGCAGATGCTATGATTCTCCCCCCCTGAACGTCGTCAATATCAATCACACTATAATATGGACCAGCAATTTCTCGGATATGTATGGTGGCACTCTTTAGATTCTCTCCCAACGCTTCCATTTCATCGATAACGATTGGCGGAGTTGTTGGGCTATTACTAAAACGGACATATATTTTTTCAACACCACTTCCTCCTGATCTTATTTGTAATCCATATGAGTCTGTTGGCTTGATTATCATTCTATCTGTCATTCCTTCCGCAAGTAAAACAACATCTCCTCTAGTATTTATTGCGCGACCAAAGGCTTCAATGTATAGGGACATTCCTACATCGGAAGCTGTAAAATCTAGAATAGGAGTACCCTGGAATGCTAGATTTTTAGTAATATCAAAATTTAGATCAGGTTCAGTAGTTAGGCTCATAGATCCGGGGACATTTGTTAAGAAAATTGTCGCTGGCCACCAAAATCCGTCCATCCATTGCATTTGTTGAATGAACATCGATCCTACTGCAAAGCCTTCAGATGAGCGATATTGCTCTGGGACATTCATATCAATTGATATTGCTGTACCTAGGCTCGCTTGTAATGCGACTGATTCAGGAATATCTTTTATCATTATTTCAGTACGGGAACCAGCTTCCCTATTGATCAATAATATGTGTATCCAATCTAGTCGGTTAGACAAATCATACTGAGTAGTAGTAGAAACTTCCGTTATTTCACCGATAGTTGTTATTACAAATATCGAGTCCAAAGTTAACTTAGTATATTCTCCAATCCTTAATCCTTTCATAGTAACAAATAAATCTTGACCATTGATTCCACTCATAACTAACATTAATTCATTATGCTGTGGATACCAAGATTCTAACTCTGCAAATATCGTCCAATCTTGACCAGTGTCAGTAGTAGTCCTTGAGATTGATAATTCTACAGAGGGAGGGAGACGTGGTATCCATAAACGAAGATGAAACCCGTCTGCGATACCTTTGGAGTTTGATTCAAAAGATACACCATGAACCCAAGGTAACTTATCCTCTTTTTTAGGGCCATGAAATGATTCTACGATAAGATCAAATTCTGAATTTGAGTCTAATTCTATTCCAAATGAAAAATTATCAGAGCCTGTTCCAGAGCCTGTGGAAATATCGGTTGTAATGCCTGACAATGCTTGATTAACTGACCGTCCTAAATCCGAGAATCCGTTAATAAATGCTGCGATACCGGACAAACCATTGGAGGTATCAAAGTCAGGTATTGCCAGAGTAGGAGTATTAGCAGTTCCAGTTGGTATCCTTAAAGATAATGAAGAGGGCAGTGGATTAATCTCTGCCAAGACGGAAAGATTAGCATCATTATCAGTAGGGGCTTGAGCAACATTAATCCTCATAGGATTTGGATTTGAAATAGACATATATGCAGTCCCCATTCCTGCTAATCCCAAAGCCCCTTCTTCTTGGGGTGCAATCCATCCAATTTCTTTTAATCCTGAAATTCTTGATGATAGGCTTACCTTTTCTGAGTTAGGATCGTTATGAAATAGAAAGTGATCTCCTGTCATAGTTAGAGGAATTGTAGAATTTGTTATTTGGGCTTCAATTGTAGTAATTGGAGTATCTGAATTCCAAGAAATGATGTCGCCAAATGTTGAAGTGAAAGATGCTGGTAAACCTATGAAATTGGCTGCTTGGTATTGATCACCATTATTACCAGCATATTTTACTGAGTCGATTCCAGATGATGCGGAGTATTGAAGAGTGTTTTCAGATAAAGTAATTGATATCTCATTTGGAAAATCTGAATACATTATAGAATGACGTGATGCGTTCTCAATGAATTCAGAATCATATTCAATAAATGAAAGTACTAATGGATTTGTTGAATCTGTAAACAATTCTATCTTTTGTTGATTAGTATCATTATTGTCTATCAATGATGCTGCCATAAAACCACTAAATCTTAGGCTAGCAGCAATTGGTACAAGTGGCTCAACTGGGCCATTTACAGCTTGAATTATACCTAAATTTTTATCTTTTGATATTATCATATGATCACCTGAAATTGTTGGATGCGGAGATGATCCAATATTCAATTCAATTGATTCCAGAGGCATCATAATTCTCGATTCCCTTAAATCATTAGTCATCAATAGATTAAATGATTGTCCATCGAAACTACCTGAGCTAGATGACCCACTAAGTAAATCTACAATAAGGGTAGGAACGTCATTCAGCACATTTCCCGTATCAAGGAAGAGATCTACAAGATTCAAAATCACAGAATCTACTACCTTTGAAATGAAATCTAAATCAGTAGCGCTATCTAAACTGGTATCAGGATCAGTGGAGCCACCTAATTCAAAAGAACCATAAACCAATAATGAAGTAGGAATTGAAGATGCATTAACATTTATTGCCCTATGATCTTCTTTTAATCCTCCACGAGTAAACCATGAATTATAATCAATAGATTCTATAGATTGTTTTGATCTTAAAAGGATGACACTGTTGGGCGGATTAGCAGGATTAATCGGTAAAGTTAGATCATTGACATTCTGACTTGTATCTCGTGAAAAGTTCTTAACTCCGATTATTAATCCTAATCTGACTGGCTGGCCACCTGGTAAATCTGGTGAGTCTTCAGAACCTAATAAACGAAATATTCTAGATATTTCTCCTGCAGACATTGACCCTTCGGGCATACCCCTGAACCACCCTAATGAGTCAGTAACATTTCCAAAATCTCCATCAGATTCTGAAGGAGGAAGGTTTGATCTATTTTCATGAAAGTGCAAGTATAAGTCTGATCTTTCATCTGCCCAGTATTCTATAGTTGTTAAACTCTTATCGCCCTCCAATCCAGTAGAAGTAGGTAAAACAGAATCAGTCCTAATTACTATTTCAGCTTCGGAAGGGAGTTCTAAGGAATCGCCATGAGGATGGAATGAAGCATCGACATACGCCAATTCCCATACATCTCTAGTTTCATCTGATTTGGGAGGGGAAAAATGAACATACCCAAGACCTACTGAAAGACCACAATTTATATCCTCATGAGAATAATTATATAATTCTGAAGGAGAATATCTTGACGGACAGGACGATTGACCAGCATTATTTAGCCTAATTGAATATGGTGCAGCTATTGATGCAAAAGTTATTCCAGTTTCATCTTGGCCTAGGTCGACTAAACCAAGAGTGAGGGCTGCTAATAATCCTACACTTGCTTCTGAAATATCAAAATAAAATCTCTCAATACCTATCTCAAGTGAAAAATCATATGGCGCTGATGTAAATCTAGAATCAACTACCCAAATATAACTTTCACCATCTCCGAGTGCCAATACTGACTCACTTGATGAATAAGCAAATGCTTTGATTAAAGATACCTGTAGAAATTTTAAATTATTCCAATCTGAATCATCTACACTATCTTCCAGAACTTTGACAGAAAATACGATTCCAGGCTCTATCCAAAGAGTATCTCCCTCAATGCCCCAACCTCCTGCAAATTCCCAAGCAACAGAGAGTCCGACTTGGATATCATCATCTCCATCGTCATCGACGTCCATAGAATGAAGTAATGGATCTGTGTCAAAATTAAAAAGAGATAATAATGAAGCACTAAAAGTAACAGTTTCGAAAGTCTCAATAACCTCTCCATCTAATCCAGTATACTTTGTCCAAATAACATAGTCTGTGACATTAATTATCGTCTGCCAAATATTATTTACATCTCCTGGCCTACTGGCCCCGCTTATTGCTAACTTATATGGATCTGGATGATTTGGGGAAGGAGGAGAGGTGGGAATTAAAGAAACGTCATTAATTCCTTGGCCAATGTTTGAGAGTGCATCAGAATCTCCAGATTCATAAACAGAATTTGAGATATCATCAATTTTAGGTTGTGCTAAAGAACCTATTGTATTTCTATTTATCAAATCCTGTCTGTCTGATAGTAAGTCATTTAAATCATCCAATATTTCAAAATCATTCGATTCAATTCTAGCATCTCCTCCCACTGACGTAAACGGAGAAAATAATGGTAATAAAAATAAGAATACCAAAAGAATGGCAAGCTTAGAGGGATGTATAGTAAATCGAGGAAATACTGGAGACCGGTACTTCCTCATGCTACCACCTAGAATAGGTCTGATATAGGCTATTGCCCTTCATGAGTAGTAATTATGTTAACTTTGTAGTTTATCAGGTTTAGCCTAAAGAATGCTGACATCTTCTATAGAACCACATTTTGGACATGCAGTGCGTGCAAAATCTATATTCTCAGGAAGTTGGACTGAAAATAATAAATCACATGATGAACAGTTCTTCTTTATTAAACGATTAATAGATTCTTCTTTTAATACGGTCTCAGAAATATTAGGTTCCTTTTTATCTAGGAGATCATTTAATAGATTGCTATCAAAGTCATTATTACTCTGAGGAGTTTCTTTTTGTGCATCTGCTAATAAATCTTCTATATCAATTTCTGGAATCAAGGTTTGAATATCTGGAATCAAGGTTTGAATATCTTCTATTGGTAATTGATTATTAGACATAATAGAATTTTCTCCCCACATTTGCTTCTGTTCTTCAGCACTAGGAGGTAAATTTTCTTCAATAGTTTCTTCTTCTTGATTGGATAATTCTTCTACTCTTATCTTTACTTTTCTCTGTATTATTTTAAATGAAACAAAGATGGCAATTAATAAAAACAATATTATTATCAATATTATGAAAGTAGTATCAAGTGAAGTATCTTCAATTTCTAACTCAAGAATATTGACAATGATTTCTGCTTCGGAAGAAAGCCCGGCTTCGTTTTCAGCTATACAGACTACTCTTTGCGCCCCAAGTGACTTGAAATCATAAGTAACTGACATACCAGAAAATTGAATTTGATTTTCAGCACCCTGATTGAATATCCAAGTATATTGGATTTCTGATGATTCAAAATCATCTGCGATAATTTGGAAATTTATTGGTATACCAACATTTTGGGATCTAGTATTTTGATAATCCCGAAAAACAGGAGGAGTTATATCTGAAAGTATTACCTTTACCGTATCACTTGAAGATTGACCTGATTTATCAGTTACAATAAATTCGATTATATGCTCACCTGAAGTATATGATGGATCAAAGATAAAAGAGAATGAGGATGTGAATTTAGAAATAGAATAGTTACTTTTTTCTACATTTCCATCTACAAGCCAATCAATTCTATCAATTCCCCAATTATCTGAAAACGTTGAACTCAATAGGATTGTTTGATTATATCCTTTTTGTATATCTCCATTGGCTGAGATAGAAGTATTTGGAGGAGAGTTGTCTGAAACCTCTAGAGCAAATATTTTACTACTTATTATTCCTTCAGTAGAAATTATGCTTAACTTAAGAGATATGTTATCTGGACTGTCCCAGCTATAATCAAGATATGGGCCAAAATAATCATCAATATCATCTCCATTGACATCCCATGAGAAACCTGATTCTTGAATTTGGTTTGACCTATTGGGAGTTTCTAATGCGGAGAAGGAAATAATTTCTCCAACATTGTATATTTCTTGACCATCAAGTGTGGAAATTACAGGATTTAATATTGGATTTATAGTGATAGTTAGAGTTATGCCTGTAATTGTAGTACCTGCTCCTCCTCCTCCTGGTCCTGCCCTATTATCGATCATGACATATAGATTAACGCCTTCATATTCTTCTGGTACCAGCCATGGTTGATATCTTTCAGTAGATACTTGTAGCATATCTGCTTCTAATATCCTAGAAGCAGCAGTTCCACCACTTGTGTATAGGTCCTTTTGAGTTTCGGTCATTATAAAAATATCAGGATTGCCTTCCATAGTTCTTGCGAATATCTCTACATATGAGCCAGCATCGACAACAAATGGTCCATGTGCTATAGATTGGCTATTAGTGCCCAGTTTTATAATTGAGTCAGAAAGAGTGAATGGTTCAGAAATAATTTCCTGTGCATCGAATGTAACCTCAGGTTCTTGGCCACCTTGACTACCTAGTCCGTCATCCCCTGGGTGTGCAAAATTATCGATTATCATATACCATCTAGTTTTTTCTCTATCTTCTGGGACGGTCCAATGCCATTCTCCATCTCCATTAAATGCTTCAAATGTTGATTCACTTTGCCAAATTGCATCACTTCGATATGATTGTTCATTCAAATATACTTGAAGGGAATTAGCAGGAAATAAGATGATATCTATTTCATCACTTGTCAAGATATTAAATGACATTACAATATTTTGATTTAATTCTCCTAAATCTATCCTAATACAACTTTGATCTTCTAATGTCCAACTTTCTGGTAAATTGTCAATATCAGAGTTAATACAATTTGAAATTACTCCTTTTGATTCTGCATATATATTTGATGAAGATAAGAGTAAAATGAGAATAACAAATATACTTGCGGGTCGGCTACGCATCGTTTGACCGTTTAGACATGCCTTTTGAATCGTATCGCAATCACGTTCGTTGACTATCATGTTCAAACCAAGATTTTTTGTTCTTTCTCATTAGAATAATTTTGCCATCATTTTTGATTCTAAAAATATCTCCGTCTTGACAAGCTATACTCTTTAGATGAAGTTTTCTAGCTTCATTTTCAAGAACTCCGATATCTTTTATTCTTGGACTAAAATGTACCATTCCCAAAGTATTAGTATTTGTATCTAAGGCTGCTTTAGCAGCATCTAAGGCAGATGAATGCCCGTGTTTTTCTGCTTTTTCAGATAATTCACTAGTAAATGTCGCTTCATGAATTAGTAAATCCAAAGGCCCGTTTAGCGAAGATTTGTTAAATGAAGGTACATTTTTTGTAGTATCTCCGGATATCAATATTCTTCTACTTATATTCCCCTCAATAGAAATTAGCCATCCTACTGAAGTTACCCCATGGATCGTAGGTATGGCAGATAGTTGGATATTTGGAAGGGGTTGGGCCGGCAAATGAATAGGTTCATATCCATCTATAGGAATTAGGATCCACTCTATTGAAAATTTATTTTGATTAGAGTTATTCTCAAGATGTGATTTCCATTCCCTGAATAAAATAGAAAAGTCTGATGGATTTATTCCTGATCCTAGAGGAATTGGGTTTCCATAATTATTCTCTACCCAATCAATGGCTTCTTTCGTAGTAGGTCCGATTATAGTCAATGGCTTTGTTCTTCCATCCAACTGCATGGTTTTCAAAAATGGTAGAACTCCCCAACAATGATCAAGATGTGAGTGTGTGAGCAATATCGCCTTAATTTTTGAAATTCTTGCACGGATGCCTATTGGATTTTTTTTAAGATCTAATTCATGTTTAACAAGTCTATCTTGAAATCCTTCACCACAATCAATAACTATACTTCCTGAAGGTGTAGAAAGGTAATTTCCTGATACAGATCTTGTACCAGTTGGCCTCGAACCAGATGTCCCAAGTACATGAAAATCAAGCATTTTTCCACTTTCCACAATAAATTATAAATCTCGAGGAATTGGAGTTGGAGGAAACCAGCGTAAAACAATAACATCACCAATTGAACGAATCCAATGCCAAGGTATGGAAACATGAATGCCATCTTCAACTATCTCATTGGGAGGATTTGCAACAAAAATATGACTACATTTAATTGAGTCTTCACCAATTATTACAATTGTATCATTGACAGTTCCAATCACCCTTCCGTCGGGAAGAATTACTGGAAGGCCACGAATCTCCGAGACGTAGTAGTCAGCCATCGACTTCACCAGTGAGGTTCAAACCATCAATATGACGGAAGAAAAAATTATTTTCCACGGTTTCTATTAGCCTTAAGACTAGGGCGAAGCTTTTCTGCTCCCTTTCCTTTATTGTATAATCCTCTTCCCCTTTTTCCAGCGCTAGTTTTTCCACGAGCGGCTCGGCCCCTGTGACTGCTGCCAGTTGAAATCCAATTGTATTGTTTGTCTGCTTTAATTACCGGATGATGAGGATCTAGCATGATTATCTCGAAGAATTTATTTTTTCCATCTTGGCCTACCCAATATGAGTTAAGTACTTCCAAATTTGGATATCTCTTGCTAGCTCTTTCTTCGGCCATTCTTTGAGTAGATTTAGCCATAGTTATCTTTGTAATACCTGCTTTAGAAGGTTTACGCTTCATGTGAATTTTTCCTTTCCTTAATCCACCACGGCGTATCCTAGTTCGTATTACTACTACACCTTGCTTAGCCCTGTAGCCTACGCTCCTGGCAGCATCTATTCGAGTAGGTTTTTCGATTCTTTGGAAAACTGGTTCTTTTCTCCAGCTAGCCATCCTTGCGATCCTATGACGGCTTGGAATATTTTCTTTAGGTTGCTTCCATACGGCTCTAATATATTGGTTTAGACTCATTTGTATACCTCCTAGCGAGTCGCCGAGATTACATTCCTTTAAGAGCCTACTTGCCACTAAAATAAATCAAAGGACTGCATTGTAGCACTCTAGGAGTGATATGGCCCTACCGATTTGAATGTTCTTTTTTGCAAATTTAATTCCCATTGGCCCTGTTTAACATTCATTTAGATTTGATTTACAGGAATTTGGATAGATTACCTCACTGAATAATGGTGGTCCGAGCTCCCGGACTTGAACCGGGGACCCCCTGATGGCCATTTGGCCAACAACCGAAGTTGTTATTTCCAGTCTACAGTCAGGTGCTCTAGCCAACTGAGCTAAGCTCGGATGTGCTAGACGAGCATACATTACCTTATGTTGCTTTCCAATCTAATGACCCTAAATGAAATCGAAGATTCTTTTTTTATATTAAAAATTATCAAGATAACCGGTGAAAAAAATAACCTATGAAAACAGCCTTATGGACACGATCTTTCCCTCAACTATTAAGAAGGGAAAGAATTCACTGTTGGTTTGTAAGGCAGTAATGCCGGGGATGCATGGGGGAGAAATATATGGTAGAGGTACCTATGAGTTCAATTGGTTCTGCTAGCCACGGAATATCTTCTAGAAGGATACCAACAGCGCTCACTGATAGAGAATTAGAAGAATATGGTCCACCTGATCCAAGAATACTAGTTTGTGGTTGTGGAGGGTCTGGGAATAATACCATGAATCGTATTACACATATTGGAGTTGAAGGTGCAATAACGGTCGCTATAAATACTGATAAACAACATTTAGACAATACTCGTGCAATGCAAAAGTTACTTGTTGGGAGGCATATTACTAGAGGTTTAGGCGCAGGAGGAGATCCTGCAATGGGACGAAGATGTGCTGAAGCTGGTAGAGATGTCATTGCGAAGATAGTTGATGGTGCAGATTTAGTATTCGTAACAGCTGGACTTGGAGGAGGAACAGGAACAGGAATTGCCCCCGTTGTAGCAGAAGAAGCAAAGAAGGCTGGTGCATTAGTTGTTGCAGTAGTAACTACTCCATTTTCTGTTGAAAGAAAAATGAGGATGAAAAGAGCATTAGAAGGGCTGAACATGGTTCGTGATACTGCGGATGCAGTTCTTGTTTTAGATAACAATAGACTCCTACATTATGTACCAAATCTTCCAATGGATGAAGCATTTAGTATAATGGATCAATTAATTGCTGAAATAGTCAAAGGAGTTGTTGAAACAATTACATTACCTAGTTTGATTAATTTAGATTTTGCTGATGTCAGAACGATTATGAAAGGTGGCGGAGTAACTATGATGCTTTATGGAGAGAGTGATCAAGGACCTGAAGAAGTAGTTCATGAATCCCTCAATCATCCACTATTAGATATTGAAATTGATGGAGCTACTGGTGCATTGATACATGTAACTGGAGGCCCATATATGACTTTAGAGCAGGCAAATCAAGTTGTAGAATTAATGACAGCAAGACTTTCTCCTAATGCACAAGTAATATTTGGAGCAAGGCAGGATCCTGCCTTTGGAGATACAATCAAAGTTATGTCAATAATTACAGGAGTTATTAGTGAGAGACTCAATAATGAGATGCTCAGTGCAGATATGCTTGGTGAAGCACTAAATATAGCAAAAAAGGTTCGAAATAAGTCAGAAAGTGAGTTTCAGAGATTTGATTGACTAAGAACAGGTGAGGGTAAGTATCAAACGAGAGCAGTTGGGAGTAGGTAATATGGAAGCAGGGCGTGTCACACTCTCAATTGTTCTCGCAACTTTACTAGCGCTATCGACTTTGGTCGCACCGACTACGGCTCAAGTTGCCGATGACCCTAAACAACCATCAATAGATAATTCAAGGATGTATGTTTGGGGAACTCAAGATTTAGGTAATTGCTGGACTCATTTTGATTCCAATGATACGGCAACCCATGAAGAGGGATTTGGAATGAAAGAATTTTCACAAGGCTCTCAAGTTAATGTTGATTATCAATGTAGATTACAAGATAGCCTCAAAGAAGACATGCATCTAGATCCCAATGGAACAATAGCATTTCAATTAGGATTTTCAACTTGGTCAGGAGATTGTGAAGATGATGGTAATGATAGCGCTTGTATGGATTTAAAAATCACATTGAGTAAAGGATCTTTAGATGTTGCAACAAAACAGTTCCCTGCAGTATCAACAAGTGGAGATGATGAGCAGATATTATGGGATATTCCTGTAGATAACAATACTATAAAATGGAGTTTTAATGGCGAAGACCCAATTTTTAGAATTCAATATTCTAAACCCGGATATAATGGACTAGAGTGCTTTGTTCAAGATTGTGCGGGAGAATTCAAGATGTATTATTCAAATAATCAAGAAGGAATGAAAGTTGATGTTAAATTTCCAATAATAAATGTTTCAGATGTGGTTGATCCTAACGAAGAAGTTCCAGAAAATAGCGAAGATAGTGGATTACCTGGTTTTGGACTAATAGCAGGCGTGGGTGCTCTTGCAATGGCAGCAGTCCTAGTTTCCAATAAGCCTGAAGAATAATTATAATTCTTCAAATGAAACATCAGATTCTTCCCCAGTATGCAAATCTTTGATTCTAACTTTCTCTGATTTCCATTCTTCGGGCATTACCATGACAAGACGATCTGCACCTATTCTTTCGGCATGTTTGAACGCCCATTTCATTTTCTTATCCTCAAGAACTAGGTCTACAGTTCTGCCAGTATCCCTAAGTGCTGCTGCAACCATAACTGCAACATTCCTCAAATCTGGACTCAATGGAATCACAACATCTTCTGTACTACTAATTAATTCAGGAAGAAGTTTCTTTTCTTCGAGTAATTCCATTATTACCATATCTCCGAATCCAAATCCTGTTGCTGGTAAGTCCTTACCTCCTAATGTGGAAAGTAGTTTGTCATATCGTCCTCCACCACAAATTGCTCGAAATTTTCCTTCTCTATCATGTGCTTCAAAAACGGAACCAGTATAATATGCAAGCCCCCTAACAATAGAAGCGTCAAATTCTACCCAATCAGATATCCCATAAGAATCAATTGAGTCAAAAAGAACATTTAATTCAGAAACAGCAATACTTTCATCCTCTAAAGCAGAAGTTAAATCTGACATATCTTTAATTCCGAGAATATTCTGAATTGTTTGTATTGCATGTGAATCATGACCCAATTCTGCTAATTGTTGAGATATTACATCCACAGAGAGTTTATCCATTTTATCAACAATTATGCACGTTTTAGTAAATATATCTCCCTCTACTTTGAGAGATCCTAAAACTTCCTCCAGTACTTTTCTACTACTAATTCTAATAACTAAATCATCAGAAGACAGTCCTACACTCTCAAAAAATGTTACTACTACCGATATTAATTCAGCATCTGCTGAAATTTCAGAAGTTCCCCAAATGTCCACATTCCATTGATAATGTTCCCTTCCTCGGCCACGTTGAGTCCTTTCATACCTCCAACATTGAGGTATCGAATACCATTTTATTGGCATTGGTAAAGCACCTGCTCTGCTCATCACCATACGTGCCAATGAAGGAGTCATCTCCGGCCTTAAGGCGACCTTACGATCACCTTTATCTTGAAAATTATACAACTGTTGAGTGATCTCTTCACCTTGTTTTCTTGTATAGAGATCTTCATGCTCAAGAATAGGGGCATCATATTCTTCAAAACCGTGAGATAGCGCTGCATCATCGAAGTTATCAAAAAGCCAATTTCGTAGCCTCATATCCTCTGGATAGAAATCTCGAGTACCTCGAACGCCTTGTGCCACGGTTATTCGAACAAACAAAGCCACTTCAAGCCTTATGTCGTTCACGGAAGTTATCGAGCCTTTCTTTACGAGTTACTCTCCCATCAGAAAGAGGGAAAGCATAGAATCTAAGTGCTAAGAAAGTGAAAAATCCAAATGCACCAGTATTGATGGCCCATGATATCCATTCGTTTAATTCGACAATCTCAACCAAGACATAGAAAGTAACAGTTGAAAAAATCCATAGAATTGTGTATACAATCATCATCCTAGTAAAACTAGAGCGAATTTCTGATTCTGATTCAAATGTAAGCCAGCGATGTAATACAAAAGCCTGGACTGAGCTAATAAAAAATGAAACGGCCCAACCGAATGTTTCGGGATATTTGGTCATAGTAGCATAATCCGAAAAGAACCAATATAATACAAAGAAAATTGCTACATTGATGCATCCGACACCACAATACATCGTAAACTCTCGAAGTAACTTAGATCTAGGATAATCATCTGAGGCTATCATATTTTAAATTCCTCAAATAATTTCAGTTTCCAAAACTGTTAGTTTGGATTTATCATTTTTTGTTAGTTTGGATTTTTTTTTGGTGTTATTTCTGCTTCCATTGTTGAAAGTGTATGGACAACCGTCTCACCATATTCATTAACAAAGGTTGTAGGTAATTTATCTCCGGCTTTGATTATGTATGGATCAGTTCCTCCAGGTAATGTCTCAATTGATGCTTTGGCTCCTTCTGGCACGTTTCTATACAAAGGCCTAGGCTCGAGCTCATAGTTACCAGTAAGAAACGCAATTAACCAAAATTGATCATCATTAGGAATAACTCTATTGATTAAGATATACTTATTCATACCTATGAATAATCCTGCAGTTACTCCCCAGAAAAGTAGAACTATAGATATTCCATCAGGGTTGCTAGGATTCCATGGGTCATCGACATTAATCAGTAAATCTATGAAATAGGATGACATTAGAACTCCAAACATAATTGGGAATCCTAAATACATGATATAATCCCACCATTTTCCTATCCACCAATCATTATCTCCAGTATTGATAAAATCATCTCTAAAAGAAGATACTCCATTATCAAGATAATCTCGGAAGTTGAAGCCAGTTATATCATTCTCTTCTTGCCAATTTCGATATCTGGACCAGCCGTATTTCCATATTGAATATGCTATGAATAATCCGCTAAACATTAGCCCATATCCCCATATATGGTCTTGGACTTCTAAAAATTGAGGAAATGCAACGCCAGTGTCCGTATCTAATTTAATCCACAAAGCGGCACTAGGAATACCAAAGAAGAAGATTGCTATAGTAGTGAAACCTACCGCTTTTTGACGTTCGATGCCGTGATCTACAAAATTTCTTACACAGAGTTCAACAGTCGATATCATAGAAGTTAGAGCTGCAAAGGAAAGTGCGAGGAAAAACATTGTAACCATCAAAAGCTGTACAACGGGCCCCCCTGGAGCCTGAGCAAATACTTCTGGTAAGACTAAGAAGGTAATCGCACTACTTCCTCCACTGACGGCCCCTAATGGATCTTCAGAAACTGAGAATACAGCCATCATAACTGTTAATCCGGCTATGATTGAGATACTATTGTTAGCAAGACACATGGTTGCTGCGTTCAGAGTAGTATCCTCATCTTTCCTCATATAGACTGAATAAGTTATTGCCATTCCCATTCCAGCGGAGCACGACCAAGCTGACTGAGATAAGCCATTAATCCATGTTTCTGGCTCATATAGATATTCAGGTTGGATACTGAACATGTACACAAAACCGTCCAGTGTACCGTCTTTCAAATCCATCACAAATGATAGGAATAATGCTGCAAATAGTAATATAAACAAAGATATCATTAATGTAACATTTACTTTTTCAATTGCCTTGGCACCTTTCCAAATCGCTGCCATGGTGATGATTACTGCAATTAATTGGAATCCAATTACTTGCCAAGTATCTTGAAGGAATGAATTCCAAACTTCTTGAGTATCTACTTCGGACCCTAAACCGCCTCGTATTGCTGTTTGAAAATAATTCAAACACCAGCCCGTTACAACAGCATAGTAAAAACCAATTGCCGTTGATATCCATGCAGTCCAAAGTCCCATCCAAGCAAATTTATTTCCAGTAAAAATACGAAATGTCCCAACTGTTCCTGTCCTACTTCTTTTACCTAGTGCGAATTCAGCAATAATAAGTGGTACTGACCATAAAAAGAGGAATATTAACCAAGGTATTAGGAAAGATCCTCCCCCATTTGCACCAACCATCCTTGGGAATCTCCAAATATTTCCTGTCCCTATAGCTGCACCTATAGTTGCGAATATAAGTCCCAAACGACCACTAAATTCATCAGATTGTGTGCCAGTATCGGGATTCATGTAATCATTCTCCAATTTTTGGGCATTTTTAGGATTTTAAATCGGTATTCGGAATTCTTTCTGGAGGTAATCCCAATACCTTTTGATCTTCAGAAAACATTGCTCTCAGTGTAAATGCTAGTCCACCCCATACAAAGGTAGCTATTACCAAGAACATTATTACGGCAAATACAGATGAACCAAAATCTGCCCTGTAAGGCAATGATAGTGTGTAATAATCGCCCTCATCTGCAGGAGGATATCTGAATGGGAATGCCCCATTCGTAGTACCTAACATCGCCTTATAATGAATTTCACCTACTGCAGTATCAGGCAGAGGAATATCTGCTGAAATTAAGGTCCCATTCATTCCATCTTTTAACTGACATTGTTGGTTCAACTCTTCAAAACCAGACATTTCCCATGGTTTATAGTTCCATTCAGTTGGTCCAAAGTCATCTTGATTTCTGGTTGGTTCAACAAATCTCCACATCAAATGTGTTCGAGTCATATTGGAAGTATATGGGAAAGAAGTTTCTAAGCACATACTGACTGGTATATTTCCCTTATTTGGTATTTCAACGTCTTCTGGCGATTGTAAAAGCTGATTGGAGGTAGTATTTTCTATACCGACAATAGCCCTATATCTCGGATCATCCGCTGCTTCTGTCATATAGAACGGTACTCCTAAATTTCTAACTGCGATGTGTGCTATATCTTCTGGGCTCTCGTGGAAAGCATTACCAATTTCAATTGTATAACAATATGAATCATGAACACCATAATGCCAGTCACAAAAATCTCCAGTTGTAGGATATAAGTCAGATGATTGCATTGGCGCATAGTCAGTCATTTGTCCCATTACATTGCCATGATAAACTAGAAATTCATCATCAGTAGAATAACAATTTGTACAATGTCCCCATGGCCACAATACCAGTTCGGAAAATGCGTGCCACGTTATTGTAGCCTTGAATTCTGAAGAACCGTCGCCATTATCATCATTCATTTCAGTCATATCTTGAATAAATTTAGTCTCTGGTTCACTGTTTCCACCCAACCAATCCTCATCAATTTGGCCATCGGCATCATCATCTTTGCCATCAACATGATCTTCATTGACTAACCCATCTCCATCATTATCTTCATAATTGACGGGTCCGTTGTATACATCATTATTTGCTCCAGCTTCACCCGCATAGCACATACCTGGGAACAAAGGTCCAGTTGCACCCAAAGGTGCACCCCACTCGAACTGATAGTTCCTGTTCAAATCAACTCCATCACAGGATGGATCTACTTCTTCATCGATGTCAGGAAGAGGAGTTACCCCAGTTGCAGTATTGTCTCTAAGGTTTTTTCTCCAACCTGAAGTTCGGCAATCATCCCATGCTTCACCATCGCAGTTAGCATCGACCCAAACTTCACGATCATATCGATTACCATCAGTATTTAGCATAGGAATCAGATATATTTCCCTTGTATTTACCATATCGGTGATAAATTGTTCTGAAAAGTCTTCATCGACTCCTAAATCTCCAGGTCCACATGGATTTCCATCACCATTACTATCTTGAGCAGTGATGTTTAACATTAAACAATCCCCATCATTATCGATTCCGTCCCATCCATCTTCATCGATTAGGCCGTCACCGTCATTATCCACTCCAGCCATTCCATAATAATAAGCTAAAGTTTCAAGGAAAAACATAGGAACTTCATATGACATCCATTCTCTTGCGTGATGGTTACCAACAAGCATAATATCAGGTAAATCTGCATAATTTCCGCAGTCCCCAACAAAAGTATTGCAGTCTCCTCCTGTAACGCCACCTAATTCTTCACCGCCTCCAGTGATTTTTATCCATGGACTAGGGTGATTGTAATACCATCCCTTGTAATCATCAAGAGCCATGTCTTCACCTCTTGCATTTACTCCTCCAATTAATCCTTCATGATAACTCATAAAGTCTGGATTTCTGTCGGCAAGAAATTGCATTCTATCTTTCATGGAAAAGTAGTCATGGTATTCCCTGAATTGTATCCTATCATCTCCGCCCCATGGGAATATTTGGTTTACATAATCATCAGACCATAAATCACTAGCAGAAACTTCGGAAATCTCCTGTGCTTCGACTGGGGGCATTAATGCTAAGGGAGCACCAATTGAAAGAAGTAGCGGTAACAATAAAGCAATAATAGGTAGCCTATTGCTATATTTTCTTGCATCATCTCGAGTTATTGACGTCATATGTTATACACCCGAAACATCATATGGTCTTGAATCCCACGTATTCCAGTGTTATTTTACGAGAGTACTTTAATGTAAGTGCACCACGTGGGACAATATATGGAAAAGTTAGAAGATTTCTTATCAGGAGAACAAGTAATTCTTGGGTTTTCACAAAATACCCTATTCGCAGTGTTACTATGCGGCTTGGTTGCAATCTCATCTGGCATCATAGCAAGAAGACTATTATTTCCCAGAATCATAGATTTAATTTCGAAAACTGAAAGAATAGATGGTAAGGATATTTTCGCCCCTAGATCACTTGGCTGGATGATTGGTTTCTTGATAATGAGCCTTACATTAGATTGGATAGGAAGTAATGGAGACCCTGTGTGGAATGAAAATTATATGAACACGATATCTAACTTATTTTATGCTGGATTTGTTGTTTTGATGCTATTAGCAGCATTTAGATTAGTAGATTATATTGATGTTTTAATCGTAGTAGAAGGAGATAATATGGCCGCCAGGCGATCATTGGCAAGTGTAGCAGAATCAATTGGCAGAGTAGTGGTAGTGGTAGTTGGATTCTTCATCGTTGCAGGGCTTGCAGGAGTAGATGCAAATTCATTTGTTGCAGGATTAGGAGTAACTGGCCTTGTAATTGCCTTAGCTGCTAAAGATTCTGTAGCAAATATGTTTGGAGCTATTTCCATATTAATCGATCAACCATTTAACGTCGGAGATTGGATTGTAGTAGGTAATGTTGAAGGAGAGGTTATTACTATCGGACTTAGAACTACTCAAATCAGGTCTTCAGCGGATACAATGATTACTGTACCAAATTCAAATATTACTAATTCTTCTGTTGAGAACTTTAGTCAAAGAAGATTTAGAAGAATTCAACCAACTTTTGATTTTGAAGTCAATAGTGATCCGGATGCACTCAAAAAATTCTGTGATTCCCTATGTAAGCAGGTAATTGATGATCCAAGATCTATGAAATCTGAAGATTCATGGATTAGAGTAAAGTCGTTTGCGCCTTCAATGGTGATTGTTGCAACTAACTTCTATTGTATGTCATCTGCAGCAACTCAGAGAGAATTTACAGAAGATATTTTACTGATGGCTAGAGCTAGAGCAAAAGATAATCAATTGAATTTCCATGAACCTCGAAGAAGGGACCATAAACAACTTTAGAGGCATCAATATGGCCATTCTTATCCTAATAAGGCACGGTCAATCAATATGGAATGCAGAAAATAGATTTACAGGTTGGACGAATGTTGAATTGTCAGAAAAAGGAGAAAGAGAAGCATTGGATGCCGGGATATCACTTTCTAAAATAAGTATCGACTCCGTACATACCAGTGATCTGATTAGGGCACAAAAAACTGCTGAAATAATTATGGAAAATAATGATGTATCATCAAAATTTTCTACTTATTTTGATTTTAGGTTAAATGAAAGAAATTATGGTGAATTGCAAGGACTAAATAAAAAAGAAACTGCAGAAAAACATGGAGCAGAACAAGTCCACATATGGAGACGTTCCTATGATATTGCACCGCCGGGAGGAGAGAGTCTGAAAATGACGGCTGAGAGAACTATTCCATATTTTATTGAAGAAATACTACCTGAATTAGAAAATGGAAGAAATATATTAGTAGCGGCGCATGGTAATTCTTTGAGATCAATCGTGATGCATATAGAAAATATATCTCCAGAAGAAATTGTTAATGTCGAAATACCAACTGGTATACCTCGTATTTATGCTTATAATGATGGCATAATAACTAAAAATGAGTAATTGGCTTTGTTGGAGAAGGCGATGCTTTTCTGTATAAATAGAATCCAGCAATTCCTACAGTAATGCAAAATACAGGCATTAATAATTCGGATAAAGTAGTTGGAGTTTGATGATATATTGTAATCACTCCCAGGAAAAAGCTCACGAAAGCGACTGCAGCTGGAGACCTATTACTATACATCTTTTTTTGAAATGGAATGACTTTGGAGATAATGCTGACTGCCGGTTCGGGAGCGCCGGATTGACGGGCAAATGCTTCAAGTACATCTAATAGGGATTGTTCATATTCCCATATTACTAAGCCTCCTCTGTGGGCATAAAAGGCATTTGAAGAGCACCATTTTTCGGGAGCAGTAGAAATCCATCCGTCGATTAGAGATTTTCGTAATAAAATTATGTCAATATTGGAATTACTTTTATGGTATATCCTACTTAAATCATGCATTAAACATGCAAAATCTCTTATTGCAGGGAACTCACATTCATCTTTAAATAAACCATCAGCTAATCTTGGAGGATTTATACTCAAGGAAAAAAGACCGTTTTCCTTAATTAAAAAATCATCAAATCTTACATCTCCAAGACTTAACACACAAGGAGTATCACGTGTAAACGGAGCCCTCCATATAGTATTCGATTTGAGAATTTCTTCAAGTTTCGTTAGCCTTTTATTCCAACGTTGTTGGTCTACCGGAGTTATTCTAGCAGATTCAATTGATGAATGATACAATCCTAACTTTTTACCAGCCTCATGAAGTATTGACTTACTATCTTCAAAATTACTTTCAGTAAGGGATTGATGAAGTTTTTCTCCAACTTTTTGTTCATAATTTAATGATTTACGTAAAATAATTATATCTGAATCATTCCATGAATAGCCTCCGCTGGGAATATTCATTTCAGAGTGAGAATTTGCCACTCTGGATTGTAAGCGACCATCTGAACCCCAAGGAAGAAATTCAGCAATCCAATTAATTCCATCACTTTCAAGTTTTACCAATAGTCCTCTTTCAGTATTTTTGGTAGATATAATTGATAATGTATCAGGATTAGGAACTTGCCCCCAATTTTTTAATTCAGAAATTAAAATTTTCCAATCTTCTGAGTTTTCTAATTTAGTTGGCTCTATAATGTCCATTACAATTCTTTGTGCTACTAATCGTACTGAAGTAAAACCAAATGGCGCTTCGCCTTGAGTTTCTGATTCAACCATTGCAGAAGGCTTCCAAGAATTATCCAAACTAACCATGCTTCTCCACCATATTCAGGAAGAGGTTCCATTATTCATGCAATCGGTCTAAGAAGACTTGAATGCATGTACTCTTGTCGAGTAGTATGGAAGGCACTACCTCGGACATGCCTCTCGCCGTTGACATGGATGGAACATTGATTCTTTCTGACATGAGTAAAATTAGCATTACTAAAGTCTTAATCCGAAAACCTTGGTTAATACCAAAAGTATTGATTAAGGAGATTAGTGGAAAAAGAGCACAATGGAAAAGGCTTCTTGCAGAAAAGTTAGTTTTTGATCCTGCAGATTTAGAATATCATGAGACGTTTTTAGATTGGATAACTGGAGAATTTGCAAGAGGAAGGAAACTTATCCTAGCAACTGCTTCAGATAGAATTGTTGCTGAACAAGTTGCTGCACATGTTGGATTATTCTCTGATGTAATGGCATCTGATCGTGATTTCAATCTCAGAGGTTTGCAAAAAGCCGATGCATTAGTTGCAAGATATGGATTGAAAAAATTTGCTTATGCTGGAAATAGTCATCATGACATAGATGTCTGGAAACATTGTGGCCAAGTTATTGTAGTAAATCCTGAAAAAGGATTATTAGATAAAGTTGGGGATTCAGTAGATTTTATTTTTGAATAACGAGTGATACAATGGGCCGTCAAAAAAGATCATTAGGGAATATGATTGATGGGATAGCAAAATGGCTACTAAAATTTAGGATAGTTGTAATTCCTGCCCGATATATATCAAATTCCAAGTTTACATGGGGCCTTGTGTCAAGAACAGATAGAATTCGAACAAGAAGATTAGGAAATAGAATTAGTAATGAAGAATTACCAAATCATATTTCTATAATTATGGATGGAAATCGAAGATTTGCATGGAGTAATAAACTCGAAAGAGAAATTGGACATTTTAGAGGAAAAGAAAAACTGAAAGAAGTCATGGAATGGGTATTAAATTTGGAAATAAAATATCTTACTGTATATGCCCTTTCTACTGAAAACATTAATGCACGGGATCCTGAAGAGTTAGAGTCATTATATGATTTATATGAAATCGGACTTAAAGAAATTGCAGATGATCATTTGATTCATTCGAAAAAAGTAAAGGTACAAGCTGTTGGAAGGTTAGATGAGTTGCCAGAAAGAGTTCAAAATGCAATTAAAATTGCAGAAGAAAAAACTTCAGATTACTCAGATTTTATCTTTACAGTGTGTTTGGCATATGGAGGTAGAGAAGAAATAGTGGATGCTGTTAAAGAAGTAGCATCAGATCATGCTGCAGGTAAGTTGTCGCTTTTAGATATAAATTCTGATGAAATTTCTAGCCGTCTTTATTCCGCTGAAATTCCAGATCCAGATTTAGTAATAAGGACCAGCGGAGAAGAGAGGATTTCAAACTTCTTGCTATGGCAAATAGCATATTCAGAGTTATACTTTACGGATGTACATTGGCCATCATTTTCTCGTAATAACCTATATGAAGCTATAGAATCATATCAATATAGGAGACGAAAGTATGGCAAATGAAGTATGTAAAGAATGTGGAAGAGATGAGTATAGAAATCCTGCAGTTACTGTAGATGCAGTAGCCCTTAGAGAGAGTTCCCAAGGGGCTGAAGTTTTAATGATTAAACGAGGACCATTTCCTCCAGAATGGGAAGGTAAATGGGCATTTCCTGGTGGATTTGTAGATTATGGAGAAAATCCTGAAGTCGCGGTTATTAGAGAATTAAAAGAAGAAACTGGCGTAATAGGTGAAAATCCCGTCTCATTAGCAATACTTGGAGAGCCGGGCAGGGATCCTAGAAAGCACTGTGTAGGATTATTCTATATTGTAGATGTGGAACCTGATTCCAAACCATTAGCTGGAGATGATGCGATAGAAGCTGCATGGGTATCAATCGATTTATTAACAGAAAATAATATTGCTGGCGATCACATCAATATAATTGGAATGTTAATTGATATGTTAAATGAATAGTTCTAACAACATTGACCTTATCGAACTAACATGCATCGCAAAGTAAAGATAGATACAGGCGAGAAAAAATGGGCCCCTTATAGTCCTGGAATATCAGTGCGTGACCATATTTGGCTTTCTGGTCAGATAGGTATTGATTCGGGTGAAGACATTGAATCGCAGATGAAAGGGACTTTGGAGAAAATTGATATTTTATTAGAGGCAGCGAATAGTTCAAAGAAAGATCTTGTAAAAGTAACAATTCTAATGACCGATATTGGAAATTATGGAATAATCAATAAAATTTATGGAGAATGGTTAGAAGATGTGTTGGCTCCGTCTCGCGCAGCCTATGAAGTTCCTAATTTACCAGCAAATGCTTTGGTTGAAATTGTATGTGAAGCATTTAGAGGATTAGAAGTTGAATAAAGCCGCCAAAGAAGTCATGTATACAACACGATTCGGTTGCCTATGACTGTATTCAAGGCCTACGACATAAGGGGTATCGCAGGAACAGAATTGAGTAGCGAGTTTTCTGAAAGATTGGGCAGAGCCATAGCTACACATCTAGATGCTAAAGCAGTTGCAGTAGTTAGAGACATTAGAGAATCTGGTCCTGAGTATCACGCCTCTTTTGTGAAAGGCTTACTTGAATCTGGTGCAGATGTTATGGACCTAGGCGTAACTACAACTGGAGTATTATATCGCTCAACAGTAGATCTTCCTGTCGATGTTGCGGTTGCTATAACTGCAAGCCATAATCCTCCAGAATACAATGGATTCAAAATTTGTGAAGGGACTATGCCTTTAGGAGGTCAAGAATTGCAAGACATAAGAATGACTTTTGAAAAAGGTGAATTTAGAGAAGGAAAAGGAACTTATACTCTTGTAGAAAATTATGAAGAAGAATATATGGAAAAAGTTCTTGAAAATATAGGTAAAATTGAGAGGAATATTAAGGTCGTATTAGATTGTGGAAATGCAGTTCCTGGGCCATTGGCAGTAAAGGCACTAGAAAGGTTAGGAGTAGAAGTAATACCAATATATTGCGAATGGGACAATTCATTTCCCAATCATCCCCCAGATCCGACTAGGCAGAGTAATATGATTGATTTGGGAAAATCTGTAATAGAACACGGTGCTGAATTTGGAATTGGCATGGATGGAGATGGAGATAGACTTGGAGTCGTAGATGAAAATGGAGAATTTATTCATCCTGATAGGCTTATAGGAATATTTGCAAAAGATGTTTTAGCAAGAATAACCAAAGATTCCACAGATGATGAAAGAACAATTTTATTTGATGTTAAATGTAGTATGGCTGTTGAAGAAGCCATTCATGATCTAGGAGGGATTCCTCGTATGGTACGTACTGGACATACATTCATGAAGACTGAATTGAGGGAGCATCCTGGAATTCCTCTTGCTGGGGAAATGTCGGGTCATTTCTTCATGAATGATGATTGGTATGGATTTGATGATTCCATATACAGTGCTGCAAGGTTATTGCAGATAGTTGGGAGAGATGAAGCCCCTAGTGATGGCGGTCCGACATTTTCAGAGCGTTTTGATTTTATGCCTGAATATCCAACAACTGATGAAGGTAAAGTTCCACTTACAGGTGAACGTGAAGAGACAATGTCTGCAGTTTTAGAAGCATTTTCGGATATGAAGAAATCTACTGTTGATGGAATTCGCGTAAGATATGAAAATGGATGGTATTTGTGTAGGCCCAGTAATACAGAACCAATTCTAGTAATGCGTGCTGAAGGAAGAGACAAGAATGCATTGGACGATATTCTTGCAGATGTTAATGCCCGTATAGGGCACATTGTTGATTTAAAGAAATTAAAATAATTATTCTAAATCTTCACCATTTATTAAAAGCGGCATTAGAATTGCAAAACCACAACAAGAATTCCATACTATTGTAGTAACTATTCCTACTCCAGCAAAAATTCCTCCTAATTCATCATTACCTTGAGTTAGACTATCTGCCATTATTACTGATCCTATAATTCCTGAAGCTAAGCTGATACCGACTGTTGCTAATGCTATGAATATAGACTTCTTTTGATAATTATAAAGTTGTAAACCCGCATAACCAAAAATAATAGAAGATATTATGCCTATAAATGGAGTAATGTATGTCCAGATGGACATGTAACTACTAACATCAATACCTACTTTTTCATAGTTATCCAATGTTGATTCAATAGATAAAAGAAAATAAAAGTTATACAAAGTACCAAATATCGCTATTATAATCGCGATTACCCCAAATATCTTTGGGCCGCTACTTTTACTTCTTCCAATAACATATGGTGCTGTGAATCCACTCACAGGATTACCAGAAATATGAGCTGTTGGAGGATTATCAGTAATTTGGGCCGTTGGAGGTTTATCAAAAGGAGAGTTGCCTGTTCCATCCATGTTATAGCCAGCATTATAAGAATTATTAAAATGAATCCAATGAAATAATTATGAATTATTCTTTGAAAATTTAGTGGCTGACTCTCTTAGAGAATCTATAACAGGCATCTCTTGACCCGATAATAAACACATTGTAGAACCCCCTCCTGTACTATTATGAGTGACTTGGGAAGCTGCACCACGGCTACTCACTAGTGCACTTGTATGGCCTCCTCCGATTATTGTAATCGCATTAGTTTCAACACACATATTCAAAATTTCAATAGTTCCAAATGCGAAACCGGGCCTCTCAAAGAAAGAAGCAGGACCGTTCCAAAGTATACATTTTGAATCCAATATTATTGGCCTTAGATTCATCAAAGATAAAATTCCAACGTCATATATTGGATAGTCTGTTGGAAGTTGGTCTAATGACATTGGAACTCTTTCATCATTGATTTCAACTGCAAAATCAACAGGTAGAATTAGTAATTCGGAATAGTTTTTGATTAATTTTATTGCCATTTCCCAAGACTCATCAAAATCTTTTGCTAGAGTATTTTTAAGGAATTCTTTATTTGGGCCTCCTATATCATTTCCGTTTGCCCATAGCATTAAGTTACCAACTAAGCCTACTGGTGCTATTTTATCGACTATTTCTTTCTCGATTAAATTAAGCGCAACTCTGAGAGAGTCATCACATTTTGCACCTCCGAGTATTGCAAGATAAGGCCTAGGAGGATTTTTAGTTGCGATATCAAGATTTGATAACTCATCCATCATTAATTGCCCAGGAAAACAAGGTAAGCAATGTGCAAAACCAGTAAGTGTTGGGGAGCTTCGATGGGCTGCAGCGAATGCATCGGAAACATATAAATCTGCCACAGAAGATAATTTAGTTACTATTTCTGAAGATTCAGTATCTCTCCAATGTTCATATTTAGTACCATATTCCTCAATATGAGAACGCATATTATCAAGAAAAATAATATCTCCGTCACTCATATTTTTAATTAACTCAATAGTAGAATCACTACAAATGTCTGGGATAAACTTAATTTCTCTTCCTATTATTTCTGAAAGTCTTTCACTGTGTTTTGACATATCAGAGAAATCAGATTTGCCGGGCCTAGATTGATGTGCTAAAATAACTACTTTAGACTCTTTTAAAATTTCTAAAGTTGGTTTGATCATCTTAAGTCTAGAATCATCCAGAAGAGATTTATCTATTGGATTTAGAGGTGCATTTACGTCTACTCTGTATAACACGGTGCGCCCTTGCAAATCTATTGCATCAAGCGACAGGACGCCTTGCACATCCGGAGCGACTGGCGCTTCGCATTTGGCCGTTGTGGAAGGATATCTGCGATAAAAAACAAAAATACTTTTTGTTGATGTAAATTAGGATGGTATATGAATTGGGATGTCGCATGTTTGACGGGCCCGGAAAATGAAGATTGGAGAGTTCCAGTATCTGAATTACAAAATAGACAAAGATTAGTTGCAGATAGCCTCCTTAGAAATAATATAGAATCTGCATGGATAGATGATCCAGTTGAATTGTATTGGTTAACTGGAGGAAGGCAAAATTCCGCAATAATAATTGGAGCTCAGGGGTCGGATGTGAAAACTAGTCATTGGGTAAGGAAATCTTTAGATCGTGCAATTTTTGAAGCTGGAGGAGATGATGCACCGCATACAATTGAAGCCCATCCCAGAATGAATATTCTAGAAGATTCTCTGAGGTCATTAGGCTGTACAAAAAAACCTGCGTTATTATCATCTAAGATTCCTTATGACAGGTGGGAATTTCTTAATTCTAAATTTGGTAATTTATTAGGAGAAAGTGAAAATTGTTCAAATTTGATGTATAAATTGAGAGAAACTAAGTCAGAATGGGAAATATCGATGCATAAGGCTAGTGGCGATATTAATCAACTAATGTTTGATTCAATAAGAGATAATTGTGGAGTGGGAAATACAGAGATAGAATTAGCGGCTATTGCTGATGAAGTTAGTAGGGCCAATGGCTTTGGAGGTAGGATAAGAATGAGAAAATGGCCAATGGATTGTGATAGAGTAGTAATTGCGGCTGGAAGATCAGCGGCTGTTCCATCATATTTTGATTCGGCAATTGGAGGATTGGGTGCAAGTCCAATTTCTTCCTTAGGGGCGGGATTTGCTAAAATTAAAGCAAATGAGCCGGTATTAGTAGATATTGTTCACCTCCATAGAGGATATGTTTCTGATTGCACTAGGATGTTTAGTAAGGGGAGGCTTGCTGAACATTGGATTCAAAGGTTAGAAGATATGTCAGAAATTAGTGAATTAGTTGTGGACAAGTTAGGAAAGGGAGAAATGTGTTCCAGTGCTTGGGAGAGTGGAAAAGATATGGCTGATGAAATGGGTCATTTGGAAAATTTGATGGGAATGAAGCCAAATCAGGCACAATTTTTAGGACACTCGGTTGGTTTAGAGTTAGATGAAACGCCTGTTGTTGCAAGAGGTTTTGATTGTGAACTCAATATTAGGGGTACTATGGCCATTGAGCCAAAAGTGATTCATAAGGATGGGGCGATTGGAATTGAAGATACTTGGACTAGAACAAATGATGGGATGGAATGCCTAACAATGGGAAATAAATTCCCAAAGATAACTGAGTGGTGAGACTATTACTAAAGCAAAAATTACTGCACAGAAACGTCTTGCAAAGATTTTAAGAAACGCTACTGAGTATCATGGGAAACCTATAACAGATGAATCGATATTAAGGGGAGTCGAAATCAGTGCTGCTGGGAATATAGATTTGTGGATTAAACCCCCTCACCCGCATTGTCCATGTTGTTTAGATGGCTTAGTAAATCTAAGGAATGAAATTGGAAGTCATAAAGAAATATTGGCATGCCATATAGAAATAGTCGAAGTACCACAAAAAGAAAGGTGGACTGCTGCGGTTAATGAGTAGATTTTTCATTTTTTAGATTCTCTACTTTTTGATTGCCTTTCTTCGACTTCCCTTAATTTAGACTTTATTTTATTAGAAAGCCACCAATATGAGATGGAAAGTCCGAGTAGACAAATGATTAAGCTCTGTATAAAGAATGGTTCAGTCCAAGTTGACATACATAATCTCCATTAAAGTGGTGGTATTATATCTATTTCGCATTCACCTTTTGGCATCATACAACAGGGAAGAAACCCTCCTTCTTCTACCAAAAAGTCATCAAGCCCAGGAGGTAGATCTTCTGGATAATCAATAAATCCTTTTTTTAAACGGACTAAACAAGTTCCACAGGTTCCCGAAGTGCAATTTGTTGGAATATTTATTCCTGCATTATATGCTATTTCTACTATTGTTAAATCTGGTTCTTTAGTTCCTATACCAATTGGTAGATTTCCTCTGAAAAAACGAATTGATTCATTTTCTGGCATATAACCGCCTCAACGGTCTTCCCAGCGTGTCCATCTTCCGGTTTGTTTATTGAAATAAAGTCCAGCTTTCTTCATCCATTTATTGAATTTAGTTGCACCTGCACCAGTTGCAATGATGAATTCTTCACGATGTTCTTGAGCCTGAATATATCCTTTTGCAGTTATAGTTTGATCAATCCATTCATCAATACTAATCAAAGTTCCAGATAAATTACTTGCTTCAATTGCTGCCTCTAATTGCTTTGCTGACGCCCCAGTATTCTTCAGATCTCTAGCAATCAATTCTTCAATATTAGAAACTCCAGTCCTAGAAGGTGGAGCTATTACCTTTAATCTAGGTTTAATATTGGAATCTAAAGTTATTCTAGCGCCGTTACTTAATCTATCATCAACTAATTGAGCCATTGGAGATAAGAATTCTTCTTCACAATCCCAGCAGATAAATCTAAAATCGGACATATCATCAAGAATACTACTGCCCCTTGGATCCATCTCATCACCGCAATGTGGACAAGCATGAAGACAAAGTACAGGTGCTATTTTCCTTCTAAAATCAACAATATCTTGTGGAGTTCCTGATAATTCCAACATTTCATGATCACGAGCAGCTTCTAATCCCCTAGTTTCTAATTGGTCTCTTAGCTTAGATTGTTGTTCAACCTTGGATTCATCATCAAGTGTATTCTCTAACTTAACAATAAGTTCGACTGTTTTTCCAAGTCTATTCATTACTAATTTCTTATTCCTAAATGATTCAACTCTCGCTAATCTTAATTGTTCTTTCTTTTCTAATAATTCTCCGTGTAAATCTTTTTGTTCACGCTTGAATCTTTGTTCATCGATTTTATCGACTTTCTTTTTTGTTCCATCTGACAAAATATCTGCTAGATATCTTTGCTTACTTGATGCACGTGGGCCTGAAATGACTGCATCAAGTACTGATTTTGCAATTTCTTTCTTTAATCCATAGTTATTAACTAAGGTGTCGACATCTAAATCTTTTAGATCTCCAACTTTAATTCCACCTTCTGAGAGTATCTGGGCAGTATTTTCGTCAATTCCTCGACGAAGTAATGCAAGATATGTGTCCTTCTTTGCCATCTCATCCCCTCATTGCTTTGGTGCACTAGTTAGTGTTCACCGTAGCCAGCGCACAAGGGGTTCCTCTTTCAAGTAGTGGTAAAAATGTGCATAAAAAAGTACTATTTTGAGGAAATTTTACTTGTTATTAGTGCCCATTCTATCGGCCCTAGGTCTTCAGGCCTAAGATCGGGCCAGTCATCAGGTAAGCCTTCTATAGATTCATTAAGAATTTCTTCCATTGCTAAATTCCATCTTTTTTTATGCCAATCATTAATTCTATTCAACCTCTTTGGAGATTTAGAAAGTGAGGTTCGTATTTTTCTTCTCCTATTAGAGTAACAATGCTTTGTTATTAATCTGAATAATTTTCTGTTAATATCGACTAATTCTTCCCTAGATGCTGGAGTTAAAACTACAAGTCGTGAATTAACCTGAGGTGCGGGACTGAAGCAGTTTGAAGGGACTTTTCTATCAATAGATACATCAAAATCTAACCATAATGACATTCCCAACGGGCCTCTAGTATGATACCCATTATTCATCGCCATGCGTTCCCCAAACTCTTCTTGAACTAGTAAAACTATACAAGAAAGTGGTGTTTTTAAATGATAATTTTGTATTTTCTCAATAATTGGGCTTGAAATCTGATAAGGAAGGTTGGAGATTACATGAGTCAAGCCTTCGGGCCAATTACCAATTAATGCATCCTGTTCAATTATTGTTAATTGGGATTCTAAATCCGTAAAAACACGATTTAAATGTAGAACAGATTCCATATCTATTTCTATAGCAGTTAATTTAGCTCCGGATTTAAGTATTTCAAGAGATAGTGATCCTGGTCCAGGGCCAATTTCCAGAACATGAGAATCTGAATTTAATGAATTAGATTTTTCAGAAACAATTTCAATAGCTCTAGTAATTACAGAGTCATCTACCAAAAAATGTTGCCCTAGAGCTTTTTGGGGTTTCATTCTATCTCGCAATAAATCTACGAGTAAACGAGTATCAAGATCATCAAGTAGGGACATATGTCACATTCCATTACGAAGCAGCAAATCAAGTAAGCGGGGGATTTGAACAGAATCTTCCATTTCGACAACATACCTTTCTGCTAGTAATCGAACGGATTCAATAGAACATTTGCCATCAATATCTGAGAAATTTTCCCAACCTATCATGCCTCTTGCTTGAACCATTTGTTGTGCCTTTGATTTACCAATAGTAGGTAATAATTGGAATGAATGGACTTTTAGTGATATATTATTAGCCCTGTTAAAGAAACTTAGATGATTATCAGGATTAAAATTTATTTCTTCCATGATTCCTTCAACTAATTCTGATTGTGAAGTAGTTGTAATATCTTTATATCGAATTTCATTAAGATGGCCAATTTTATCTGAAGGTAACTCAATTTTATCTCCATTTGATAGTGATTCATCATTAAGGCGCGCCTTTACCAAATATAGCGAGGGGGAAGTAATTCCTTCTATCTCAAAACCAAATGGTCTTTTCTCCAATAAATCTAGAATTTTTACATGTGTTTCCTTAGTAAAAATATCATCTACAGGAGCAGATTGTTTTCTAGGTAGCATCTTTAACAAAACCTTCTGAGAGCACATCATTCATGAATATAGTCATAAATAAGCATTAAAATATCTAATTAAAGTACATGTTGCCTGATTATGGTAATTAGTTCTTCAATTTCTGATGTATCCATAGCAATTCTTTTACTAGCTATTACTACTCTAATATCTGGAACTGACATCGGACATAATTCTGCAATTTTAGCAGAAATTTCTGGATATTGATTTAACTTTTCATTTTCCATTAATTGATTATATAAATCAGTAAAAACCTTTGGATCAGTCTTCATATTTCCGGAAGGATGCCCTTGTGCACTAGCAGACCATTCTGCATGTTGTAATGCCATTGTTTGTTCATAAGATAGTTCACCACGTCTCTTTTGAGCATCTAATAATAAGTCTCTAACAGTTGCGACATCAACGAATTTTTCTTCTGACATAATTATCCCTCAATTGGCCTTAGATGCTCTGGTCTAGCAACTACAGTTTTTTGCATGTTCCCGTCCTTGACACTTACAATGAATGCACGCCCTTGTGAACCCATAATTTCTCCAGTTCTTCCTTGGAATCTTCGATGTGGCATGCCACCTTGTTGTGCTCCATCTAAAACAATAGCTACTTTATCTCCAGCCTTGTATTGATGCATTAACCTATTAATAAAAATTCGGCCCTTGTCTCTTTTATTCTTTCTAAGAATACTGCGAGTTCCTTGACGAAGCCCATGTGTGCGAGTAACCATAATATCACCTAACGACAATGTCGTCGAACCGGGCGACTTACACCGTATTATTAAGGACTCGGATTTTATAAGATACTAATTTCCTTGATTTTCTTCATCATCATGTATCTCATTAACATCTAACCACAAAATTTCACAATCCATTTCTAGTTTCCCAGAAACTGAAGGAATGGTACGCCCTTCGTCCGAGTGAACTAGTTCTTTTACATAGGTTCCAGCCTCACATCGGACTTCAAATTGAATTTCATCTCCTTCAATCACTATATTTTCTAAGTTAGTTATTTTTCTCTTCCTTATCTTCGCAGCCCTTCGGTGAGATACTCTCTGAGGCGTTTCTTGATTCAGAACAATTCCAGATAAATCAGAAATATTCTTAGTAACTTCTTCTTCATTTATTTCTCCAGAAACTTTGAATCTGATTGTATATGATTTTTCAGAACGTGAAGCCTTGATTTTTGCTATTAAAGATTTTTCAGTTCTTTTCAGACTATCGACTTCAACTTTACCAAGCGCATTCTCATTAATAGTTTTAACAAGTTCCTCGAGGTCTGGAATTCGGGACATGGGTTTCTTTATTTCTATGATGAAAGGCCTGCCTTTTCCTAACATTCGTACATCAATATCTTCTCTTCCCATACCATGAAATGATGTATCTACGGCATTAAGAGCCATGCGAATTGGTTCACCTACCAAATCTTGTACCGAATCGAGATATTGTAATCCTGATTCATTACATGATTCACAGCCCCTAGCACGGCCTTTACAAGCCCTACATGGCCATCTGGTTTGAGGTATTTCGCGAGTTAATTTACGATACCTGCCATAGAAATATATTGGACGAACATCTACATCTACTCTGAGAGTGAGTCCATCTATGAGAACCATTAAATCAGGTTTTTCTTTTACAAAATTAACTTCAGAGTCTAATTTTTGAGTAATTTCATTTTGTATTGCATCAACCATAGCAGATTTAAGAGGCCTTGAACCTGTTGCACCATGCCTGGTCCTGATTTGATCTTCATCATTAATTAGATCTTTAGGGAGGTGTATGCCAATCTGCATAGCCGAGTATTCTAGATCTGATATTTTTTCGATAATTCTATTTACAATATTGTTTACATCGTCAAATAAATTTTCACATAATGGGCATAAATCATTATCAAATGAGCTTTCTAGAGTATCATCTCTGACATATGCCTCTAATCTTGTCTCTTCGCCTGACAGGTTTTTCTTACCTCCAACACGTTCTATACAATGATTACAAACGCCAATTTTGATAATATGTGCAATACCAAGAGGAGTTGGGCACGGAGGGGAGTTCCAATCTAGAGTCTTCCCTTCGAATTCAAAATCATCTCCATCAAACCACTCTTCATTTTCATTATCTTTGGGATTATTGTCAGTATCTTCATCATCTATATTAGCTGAAGAATATCCTGCATTAGAGAAATTGTGCCACTCATCATCATTATCTTCTTCTGAATCCTTCGGAGTAATTTTGGACATTATATCACCTATCGAGAAAGGGGCGACCCTATTCTTCGACATTTGGTGGTAGAGTACTTTGCATTTGACTGCTTCGCAAATTAAATTTCATTTCCAGATTCTTCTGCAATTGATCGTAGATGAGAAAAGGAATGTATGCCACTTGAACAACCTGATGGCCATGTTAATTGGATACCATAATGTCCAACTGGTTCAACACTGGGTTTTTCTATACGCAGTCTAGAAATTTCTTCATGAAATTCCACTATTCTTTGTTCATTCTCTTGCCTTGGTTTACATTTAGCACATCGGCAACGAAAACGAATTTCTAAATAATCAACTTGAAATGACTTACCATCTTTGAATCTCAGTATACAAGATTCTTCATCACGCTCGATAGTTGTTAACAGGTTATGGTCCTCCATATCCATCCATATACATGGGTGTCTTGAATGTACGCTAAATTATTATTCAAATGTATTCATAATTGGAACAGTCGTTGATATGTAGAGGGGCATAAGATTTAGTATGGTTCTGATTAATAGTGAACCAAAATTATCAAATGATTCCATCGAAGAGGCTTACAAGTATTGTGAAGAAATAACACGTAAATCATCAACATCATTCTTACGATCTTTCAGACATCTACCGACCAAAAAAAGAAGATCTGTTTATGCCGTATATGCATTTTGCAGAAGAGTGGATGATGTAGTAGATGGAGATTGGTTACCTAATCTTAATTATTTATCTAATGAGACATCAATGAATCTGCAAATGAGATCTGAAGACAGGGCAATATCATTGGCAATTGAAAAGCAAGAAGAACCAGTAAATGGTGATTTTTCTCATTTACAAAGGGTATTGGCCCTACTTTGGTTTAGGGATAATCTAAATAGAATCAGAAATAATGAATCGGTTGTCCATCCAATATTTATTGCACTTAAAGATACGATTAATAATTTTTCAATAAATATTGAATATTTGGAAATGTTAATTGATGGAATGGAGGATGATTTATTTCCTACTAATTACAAGACTTTTGAGGAAGTTAGGGGCTATTGTTTCAAAGTTGCTTCAACAGTAGGTTTAGTTCTGATAGAAATTTATGGGTATTCTAATCCTGATGCAAGAGAACATGCTGAAGAAATGGGTATTTTCCTTCAAATGGTAAATATATTGAGAGATATTCAAGAAGATTACAATAAGGGAAGAGTATATCTTCCTACTGAAGAATTAACAAGATTTGGAATAGATTATACTAATTTGGATGATCCTCAGTTACCGCAAAAAGACTCATGGAAATCATTTATGCGTCATTATATTTTTAGAACTAAAATTCATAGGGATAATGCAAAAAGATTAATTCCGTTATTGAATGAAGATTCAAGAGTTTCTCCGTCCATAATTTGTGCAGTTTACTCTGAAATATTGTCAGAAGCAGAAAATAGACATGGTGATGTTTTATCAAGAAAGTTAAATCTAGGCTTCATGAAAAAGATTGGTTTTGCATTTTCACTATTAGGACTTTGGAAATAAATTCCAATCAAAAAAATAAACTTATGAATGCTTCATTCGAGTTATTTTTTACCCACAAACGGGATTAATCCAGAGATTGTATCGCCGATGACCCTACTTGCTAGATTATTGAATCTGCTTGGAATTGGTGAAAGATATACTTTTCCAGTACCTGAAATTACATTGACGAAACCTTCTCCTCCAGCCATCTTTGACATCAATCCTTTTCCTAGTAAAGTTGTCTGGTATTGTAATGATGAATCTCTAGCAACTGCAAAGTCACCATCTACTGTAATCGTAGTATTTTGTAAATTAATTTCTTGGATAGGGCCTTGAGAATAATATACTAGGGTTCCAGTACCTGAAACAGTAGTTTGCCATATGCCTTCTCCACCAAAAGCCATTGATTTAAGCCCTTTATTTCTCATAATACCTACCTCAATCCCTTCAGAAGAGCAAATATAAGCTCCTTTATCCAAGACCAATGAGTCTCCATTTAATTCCATTATGTGATATTCTCCAAATGTTGGCGGTCCGAAAAAGACTTCTCCGGTTCCTGTATAGGTTGGCCTAAAGATGGATTCACTGGTTGCTAATGATTTCAGAAATCCCCCAACACTAGGTTTTTTGGTCTTCATTTCTATATTTCCAATCATGTAATGTAAAGCACCACTTTCTGCACGTACAGTTTCACCATTTAATGTAACTTTAACCATTCTTAATTCTTCAGAGTTGATGATTTCATAATCAGCCATATCATAAGTTATATTAAAAATCTTATATTAAACTATGCCCGGTTATATGTTTTAATTTTAAGATATTTACTTGAAAAAAAGGAAATGTTAAGATAACAGCATTGATATGATATTGATTCTTACTAGGATGCGTGAGTTTACCCTTGGATAGTGATGTATGGCATCGAGTAATTAAATCTGATAAAATTAAATCAGGAAAGAAAAAAATGAAAAATATTGGTTTACGTAGCATTATGATCCTAAAAGAAGATGAAGAAATACGTGTAACTGATGCTCTCTGTAGGCATATGGCTTGGCCTTTAGCGTATGGGGGAAAGGTGAAAGATGGATGTATAACTTGTCCACTCCATCAAACAAAATATGATTTAGATAGTGGAGAAGTAAAGGAATGGTCGCCATTCCCTCTTTTTCCAATGTATGGAAGATTACTTGGTAAAATGAGAAGGCCAAGTCCCCTCGCTGTTCACACAGCAAGGGAACTTGACGGTTGGGTTGAAGTCAGATTAAGTAATTAATCGGACCTTTCGTTATTCCTTCTTTGAGCAATTAAAACTGCTCCAAGAATAGATACTATTGCTAATGAGGATGCGAATCCTGGTGTAGCATCAGAGTCTTCAACGGGTACTGGTTCAGGAACTGCTTCTACTCCAGAGCCAACAATGACTTTTCCAGCCATATCCATAGATGCATGAGGTTCGCAGACGTAGTTAAATGTCTGATCTTCATCAAATGTTAATCTATAGTCTACAGTTGTAGCAGCTGCTCCACTGTATAATCCGCCTATCATCCTCATGGTGTCTCCTTCCTCTGCAATTTCAGCAACATTGTGAGCCATTGCTGAATCTGTCCAGACCCAGCAAACTGTCTCTCCAACTGCTACGTTTAGCACAGTGTGATCGAAAGCATATCCTGTATCGTCTACAGAAACAAGATAATCACATCCATCAGGTAAAGCTACTACATCAGCTGGTGGCATTAATACTGTATCAATTACATGGATTACACCGTTAGTAGTTAATACGTCCGCTAATGTTACTGTTGCTCCTGAAACTGTAACTGCATCTGTTGAAACAGTAAAGTCTAGAGTGTCTCCGTTCAATGCTGTTGCTGTCATACCATCAGTTAGGTCTGTGGACAAAACCTGTCCCGCTACTACGTGATAAGTCAGAATATCTGCAAGAGTTGCAATTTCTTCATCCGTTACAAAGGAATCTAAATCGATTCCTGCTGCTGTGAATGCTGCGTCAGTTGGTGCGAATACTGTAAATGGTCCATCTGCTTGTAATGCTGATACTAAGTTAGCAGCTGTAAGAGCGGCGACTAATGAAGTATGGATTCCAGTTGATATAGCTGTTGATGGTATGTCCACGAGATCTGCGGGTGGCATCAATACTGCATCTACTACGTGGATTACTCCATTTGAAGATGGTACATCTGCAAGAGTGACCATTGCTCCGTCGACCATTACTGTACCGTCAGAAATTGTGAAAGTTAAATCATCTCCATTCAATGCTGTAGCAGTCATTCCGTCGGATAAATCAGTAGACATTACTTGACCTGATACAACGTGATAGGTCAATATGTCTGCAAGAGTTGCAATTTCTTCATCTGTTACAAATGCGCTCAAATCGATTCCTGCTGCTGCAAACGCCGCATCAGTTGGAGCGAATACTGTAAATGGCCCATCTGCTTGTAGAGCGCTTACCAGATTTGCTGCACTTAATGCTGCTACTAATGATGTGTGTATACCTGTAGCCATTGCTGATGTTGGTATATCCACAGGAGCAGTCCATGTGTATGATTCACAGATTGTTTGTGAAACTTCTGTCAAAGCATGGGATGCCGTGTTGTAACATCCTGTGATTGATTGACCGCCCATTGAATAGTTCTCTACGTACATGTAAGAGTTACATTCTTCCATTGTGGATCCTGCTGCAATCATGTGAGTAACTGAGTTGTAACAAATTCCTACACCTGTGTAAGGCACTGGTGGCATTAGAACTGTATCAATTACGTGAATCACTCCATTTGAAGCCATAACATCAGCTGTTGTTACTGTAGCACCGCCAACCATTACTGTTCCATTTGTAACTGAGAAAGTAGCATCGTCCCCGTTGACCATTTGAACAGTCAGACCGTCAGTTACATCTGCTGCATTTACAGCACCAGAGTAGACGTGGTATAGTAAGATATCAGTTAATGTTGCATTCTCCGCATCAGTATCGAAAGTTGAGAGATCGATACCAGCAGCTGCGAATGCTTCATCTGTGGGGGCGAAGACTGTAAAGGGGCCTTCACCGGACAAAGTATCTACTAAACCTGCATGACTCAAAGCTGCTACTAAGGAATCGTGATTGCCTGTATTAACGGCATTCGTAGGTATGTCTTGGGTATCATCTGCGACAACGATCGGAGACAATGCAAGACTGGCGGTCATTAGCAAGGCTATCATAACTTTTGAGTTATACATGGCGCCGTGGTTTTCCATCCCCCTTTTATATGGGTGTTTGTAACCACAACAATTCATTCTCTATTTTTAAAACGACTCATTATAAGTATTAAGTCTTCGACATCGCTTTGTAATATGGAGTCTTCAGATAACGACGTAATCATAGTAGGCGCCGGACCTGGTGGTCTAGCATGTTCTTTACTATTAGCAAAAGCAGGCCTTAAGGTCAAATTATTAGAAAAAACTAGTTCCGTGGGAGGAAGAACCAAGGTCTTCGAAAAGGATGGTTTCCATTATGATAACGGACCTACCTTTTTCCATTACACCGAAATTATTGAAGAGATATTTCAGGCAATTGGAAAGGATGCCCACGAAGAATTAAACTTAATCAGACTCGATCCTAATTATAGGTTGGTTTTCGGAGAAGGGGGTTCCTTAAACGCAAGTACTGATGTTGAATATATGGTAGAACAAATCAAAGAACTGTGCGGTGAAAAAGATGCAGAAGGATTTAGAAATTATGTAATAGATAACAGGAAAAAATTAAAGTTGTCTAAAAATTGTCTCAATTCTCCCTGGACAAGTTGGACAGATTTGGCAAATAAACGTGCACTTAGAGTTGCTAAAGTTCTTCGTCCATGGAGAAGTGTTGCATCAGATTTATCCAAATTCTTTGAAGATGACAGGATGCAATTAGCAATGAGTTTTCAAACGAAGTATTTGGGTATGTCTCCATTTCAGGCCCCAAGTTTATTCACAATACTATCATTTTTAGAGTTGGAGTATGGCATATATCATGCCAAAGGTGGCCTTGGAACAGTAACCGAGAGAATGGGAGTTTTAGCTAAAGAATTAGGAGTAGAGATATGCCTTAATGAGCCAGTCGAGGAATGTATTTTCGAAGGTAAAAAGATAGTTGGAGTAAAAACAGGCACTGGAATCCATACAGCAAAAAAATATGTTATGAATGTTGATTTCGCAACTGGGATGAAGGGATTAATTCCAGATAAGCTTAGAAAGAGATGGTCAAATAAGAAATTAGATGAAAAATCTTATTCATGCTCGACATTCATGCTATATCTTGGCATAGATAAGAAATACGATTTAGATCATCATCAAATTTATGCTTCTAAAGACTATCATACTAATCTAAAGGATGTTACTGAAAATAAAATTACGTGGGATGATCCATCATTGTACGTTCAAAATGCTTGTTTGATAGATCCATCAATGGCTCCAGAAGGCCACTCAACAATATATGTCCTAGTTCCGGTATCTAATGTACATGATTCAATAAATTGGGAAGAAATAAAACATGAATATAGAGATGTTGTCCTCGAAACCATGAAAAAACTAGGATATGATGATTTGAAGGAACATATTGTTTCAGAAACAATTGTCACTCCTGATGATTGGGGTGCACGAGATATCTACAAAGGTGCAGTTTTCAATTTAGCTCATGGACTAGATCAAATGTTGTGGAGAAGGCCTCAAAATCGTTTTGAGGAGTTAAATGATTTATTTTTAGTTGGAGGAGGAACACACCCTGGGAGTGGCCTTCCGACTATTTTCGAAAGTGGTAGAATAAGTGCTAAGTTAATTTGTGCAGATTTAGGAATAGAACCAGATTGGAATGGCGTAGACACTTGGTTTGAAGACATTAAAAAACCTAAGATTAAATCTAAAATGAAGGTTGAATTATGAAAATAGCATTTTTCTTTTCACTAATTATTATTGTTGGTTCATTATCTGGATGTGTTGAAGAAAAGTCTGAGATGATTGAGCCTGAAGAAATTGCTCCTGCTCCAGAAAGAATATCATTTAGTTCACCCATAATGGGTGATGATAGTAATAATACTGCTTTGGATTTACAAGAATATGTATCCGAAGGTCCTGTGTTATTAATTTGGGTAGCTGCTGGTTGTAGAGGATGTCATTCTTGGACTGATATGATTTCGGATGAAGTTGAGAGTGGAAACATAAGTAATTCTTCAGTCCTCAGTATTCACAGATATTCATCTTTTGAATCTCCATCTTATGTAGAAGAAGCTTATGGCAAGAATTCCTCTAATCCAGTTTCTTGGACTCTTGCATTACCGCAGGAAAATACACCGATAGTAAATTTGGATACAGGGCAAGAAAGTCAATACTCCATTTATGATTCATTCGGAAATCCTTCTACCCCTACTTTACAAATTATGGACGAAACAGGAAAATTAATCTGGTCTTCTAAGACTTATTGGCCAACATCAGAAATTGTTGATGAAATAAAAAATATATTAAATTGAGGTAAAAAATATGGACATCTTTGACTTATCATTCTTCTTCTCGACAATGTGGGTAGGACCTTTTTGGGTTGCTATGATGGTTTACCCTGAACATGAAAAGACTCAACAATTAATGCAGGGACCTTGGTTTTTCTTAGGTCCGATTGCTATTTGGTTTATACTTTCATTCTCTGATCCTTCTGGCCTTGTAGAGTTAGCAAAAGACTCTATGAATCCAGAAAATGCACTACAAGGATTGGCTGATTTATTAGGAACAAAAGCTGGTGCCTCAGCCGCATGGGCTCACATGGTAGCTGGAGATATATTTGTAACAAGATGGATTTGGAAAAGATGTATGGCAGCAAAATGTGATAAGTGGATAACAATTACTTCAGTATTTTTTGGCGTAATGCTAATGCCGATAGGTCTTGCATTGAATTACGCGTTAGTAAGAGGAACGCCTAATAATCAATCATAATTAGCCATCTAATAGAGAGCGGACTATGAAAATACGGTTACATCAGTTTCTATCCAAATGCGGAATATTTTCCTCAAAGGCTGAGGTAAAAAAGGCTATTTGGGACGGCGATATTACTGTAAATGGTTCAATTGTCAAAAATATTAGTTTCGAATTTAATACTAATAAAAAAACTGTGATGTACAAAAATAAAGAATTACATTTACCTACTGAAAATGTATATTTTTTACTCAATAAACCAGATGGATATATATGTTCTAGATTGAATTCACATGAACGAGAGTTGGATAAGAAATCAGTATATGAGATATTTCGTGATTCAGTAAAGCCAACTGTATATGAGTCTCTAATTACAGTAGGAAGATTGGATGAAGAAACTACTGGATTCTTAATAGTGACCACTGATGGTAAACTTGTTCATAAAATAACAGATCCGAATAAAAATATTAAAAAAACTTATTTTGTAGAGACTGGAAGTATAATTTCTGAAAAACAAATTAGTCTAATTAGAAAGGGAGTTAAGATTATTGTTAGAGATCATGATATAACTGAAGAATACTATACCAGGCCTGCAGAAGTCAGTGATATTACACATTATACTGTTAAAGTAACCATTGATGAAGGTAAGAAAAGAGAGATTAGACGAATGTTTCACTCAATAGGAAATGAAGTGATGGCGATACACAGATTATCCACCGAGAATATGGTACTAAGCGATTATAAATTGGATATTGGTGATTTTTGTAAGATAACTTCTCAAGATATTGATGATTTGATATTTAGTTAAATTACTCAGTTATATCTCTTGAGTCATCTATTTCCCAAAAGCTAGATTCAGTATTTTCTTTTACAATACTTTCTTGTTGCAGAGTTTCACTTATTGGAATAGATGGAGGTGTTTCCGAGTTAACATCTGTTGTAGCTGCCAGAGGGATGTTTACTGAAGTTGTAGGGACCGAGGATGTTGAAAATCCCCCAGGTCCTGCAACCAAACCAACAGTAGTGTCTTCAGTCCCCAAAAATAGAGCAAAAATTCCACCAAGAATTAAGAATAAAATTCCACAACAGACAAGAACGAGTCCCGCTAATGCGGAAAGAACGCCTCCAGCAGCTTCTGTCAAAACTTCGCCGAACAGAGATAGACTAGGTGCAAGATAAACTGCTGAGCTGGCGTCAATAACATACTCCCCAGTAGCATTTACTGAACCTATGTGATACCATCCTTCAGGATCATTCGAATGCCCTGCTGGCATTGAGCCATCATCCGTACATTTATCATTTTCATATGGGTATTCTCCCGAATCATTAGTCATTGAAAACGTGAATGAATCGCATCTAACATTATCTCTAACGAATATTAGCATTTCTTCATCATTAAAATTGTAAGTTCCATCTGTTCCATTCCAAACACTCACCTCTTCTATATCTATATCTGTAATATTATCTAAGGTAGAACCTCCAGAAATTGTAAATAATACTCCAACTAAAGTAATGATTACTCCAAGGCCAAGTATAATTTTAGTTGCTACGTGCATGAATACACGATTGGGGAGTAATACTTAAAGTATTTAATTAGTTAAAGAATTAATACGTAATAATATTAAAGTTAAGATAGCATCCCCCGATTATTATGTCTCATGCGGAAAATAGTGATTTCCTAGGTGATTTTACAAATTTTCTTTATGAAATAACATTAGGACGTTTGGATAAAAGATGGTGGTGGAGAGATTGGATAAAACCAATTATAACCAAACTATTACCTCTAATTCCTATTATTTACTTTATTGGATGGTATTTAGATTATTTTTAATTATGCATGACTTGATAGAAAGGCATGATTAAAATAGAGTTTGCCCAATATTATTTATTTTAAGTTTGACAATCCACCATCTACATGGATAGTTTCGCCACTGATCCAATCTGGTGCATCACTAGCCAACCAAGAAGCTACATCCCCAACTTCAGAAGCCATCCCATATCTTCCAATTGGATGCATTTTGTTGCTTATTTCTTTGGCTGCGTCTGAAGATAATAGATTTGCAGATAATGGAGTATCTGTAAGTCCGGGAGATACAACATTAATTCTGATTCCTCTTTTTGCATATGTTGCTGCGGCTGCTCTTGCTAAACCTTCAAGCCCAGATTTGGCTGCTGCAATTGCACCATGATTAGGCATACCAACAGTAGCTGCTGCTGAAGAGAACAGTATTATTCTGCCACCCTTATCTTTCATCATTATCCTAGCAGTTGAGCTAATGGCATTATGCGCTGTCAAAAGATTTTGACTGATTGTTTCCATGAATTGTTCAGAAGTTGTTGCGTGCGTTGGACGTAGGAAAATTGAGCCAACAGCTAGAACTACAGCATCAATTTTTTGATGTTGTTGCTTTATTGCTTTAGCAGTTTCTTGCATTTCTGCTTCATTTCTTGCATCTACAGGCATTGTGAAGATATCTTTATCATTTGATAATTCTTTAAGACTATCTTCATCCCTAGCACTCGCAACTATTGTCCAACCATTTTTATTCAAATTAGAAACAACATGTTTTCCAATTCCTCCAGTAGCTCCTATTATCCATGCAACTTTTGATTCTGTCATACTAATATCTCCTTTCCTAATCCTAATCCTTCTCTGAACTCATCCAAAGATGGGCCCATTTCATGGATTAATTTTACTTCTGGATGGGTTCGGATTACTAATCCATCCATGTACATAAGTGATCTAATAATGGGAAATGCTTCTTCTCCAAAATCTGCACCTGCTTCTTCTACTGCTGCTCTCACTGTCCTCATCATAACTTCTGTGAGGCTTTGTTCTCCAACAGATCTGTCTGCAAATCCGTCATAAATATCAGACATTTTTCCTTTAAATTTGATGATTTTATTTTCACTAGGTCGTGATTCGGCCAGAGTTAGTAGAGCTTCGTATGCATCATCTTTAGAATCGGCAGATAGGTGCTCAAAGAATCTGAAAAGGGAGAGGCTGATACGTTTTGGAGAATCACAAATCGCACCATTATCTATGAATACAAAGTTTCCATCTTTATCAATTATACAATTACCAGGATGGAGGTCACCATGGAAAGTTCCGACTCCAAACATATATGCTCCATGGATTCTAAATAATTCAATTAAATAATCCCAATCTAGGTTTTGAGCCCTAATTCCTTCTTCTAATGTTATTCCATCTATAAATTCCGATACTAAAACATCTTCATTTGATAATTCTTCATAATATTTTGGAAATTTGAGTCTTGGCATTGGAAAATTATCTTCTAAATCGGATTGAATTTGTTTTAATTTATTTCCACCCTTAATTTCATTATTTAGATTAAGTTCTCTCAAAGTATAATCTTCAACGTGATTTAATAGAGCAATTGGGTTACCAACTTTTCTTAATTTGGGTGAAAATAATATTAGAATTTTTAGCCATCTCTTCATTCTGTAAACATCTTTTTGGAATTTATTCTTATGATTTGCTTTTATAATTTTTACAACGACTTCCTCACCTGTTTTTAGTCGGGCCCTGTGAACTTGCCCTACGGATGCTGCAGCTAATGGAGTATCATCAAACCATTCAATAGAATCATGAAATTTTTTAGACGCTTTGCTTTTCAATATACTTTGAACATTCTCAGTTGGAATTGTAGAAGCTTGCCCATACAATGTTTGAAGTTGTTTACATTTCTCAATTGATAATAAATCTGGCCTTAGTGCAAATATTTGAGATAGCTTTACTGCAAGAAGCCCTTGAGATTGAATCCAAGTTAGATTTGCCTCCTTTTTCCTGAGTATTTGATACATAAAACGACTGAATGTAAAGAACCTCATGATTACGTCTCCAAATGTAATAGAATATAACTGATAGTAATAAAAAAAGATACTAAATCTAATTATCATCAGATAATATCAAATTATATCTACAAAATTCATCGGAATTTTCTGGAGATTGAATTCTTTCAATTGATACTTCATTTATTGCTGAATATCTGCTCATCAATGTACCTTCAATTATGCCATCGTCCAATTCCCACAAAGGAAGTTCTTCCAAATTATCTGTGTTGGATGATAGGTGGACTTTGATATGGAAAGTGGGGTCGGAATCATAGTTTAATTCACCTAAACCAGCATATTCATACCAATCCATCATTTCACTAAGAAATTCTACATGCCCATCTATCTTCCTTAGGCTGAATGCTAATTCTTCACCTATTCTATTTCCAACTTGACGTAGAAGAGATCCTACATCAATACCGAATGTGCTAAGGCTAGCGATTCCCCCAGTTCCTAACTTCTTTCTTGCGTCACTTATTTCTAATCCAGAGGCCATGAAAGCATCAAGATTGAATGGAGAGTCTGATTCAGGTAATTCATCAGATATTTGTAAAACATCACGAATTCTATCCAAGAACGATCCACCGTCTAATGTTAGTTTGAGAGGATCAACGATTCTTTCTTCAGTGAATCTTTTTGATGCTAAAGAAAATGGTATGGCTTCTTCCCAAATACTTTCGATTAGATTTCTCTGTGAGTCTGCAAACGGTGCCGATTCAATCAATAAAGCTGCATCAGTTTTTCCACGACCTACTGGATTTTCTTCTGTATTTAGATATTGAATTGCTTCAGAGGAATCTACTACTGTGCCTTGAGATTCTAAATCATCACTATGACGAACTGAAACTGAAGGATCTAACTCTGAGAAGAATCGAATTGTTCTGCGATCTAGTTGCGCTATGACTCTGACTTCGACTCCTCGTTGTGCAGCCTTATTGACTTCAGAAAGAGCTGTACTTCTACACAAGTGTAATATTCCAAATTTTCCTAATGTTAGGATAAGGGAATGTTGAGAATCTTTTGCCATCTTTTCCATCTTTGTAAAGATATGAATTCTTTCCTTCAATACAGCAAATTTTGGCTCTACTTCTGCTGGTTCTGTTACATCTTCTTGTACATATTGTGAATTACCTTGTTTGATATCTTCAAACCCTTGTTGAATCTTAGAGAGTTGTTCCTTTCTAATATTTATCAAATGCTCTAATACATTTTTTAATGGAGGACTTGAAAATTTCATTGGCCTGTCCACGGTAACAGTTACTAATCCTGTACTTTGTAATCTCTCGAGAGAATTGTAAGCATCTAACCGAGTTGTTCCGAGTTCTTTTGCTAATTCACTTGCTTTGAGATTAGATTTATTTGAGAGGACAATTACTACTTCGGCTTCTCTTTCTGAGAGGCCAGCATCGACTAATAAAGTAGTCCAATTCATCAGAATCCTGCTCCATCTGTAATTTCACTCATTGAAGAAAGTATCTTTGCAACATGGGTTCTAGGTCTGAATAGCCAGTCGTAAACATGGTGAATGGTATTATCAGGCCCTAATAAGAAAGTAGATTTTGCAGGAAATACTCCAAGGTGAGTAGCTACTTCATATTCTAATGCTACTTTCCTTCCAGGGTCTGAAAGTAATGTGAAGGGCAATTTTAAGTCTTCTTTGAATTCTTTATGTTGTTCGACTGAATCTTGACTTATCCCAATAACTTCTACTGGAGGAGTCAGAGAACGAAATAAATCATACTGGTCTTTGAAAGAAAGACATCCTCTCTTGCACGCTGGAGAGCCATCTTTTGCATAGAAGAAAATTACTTTCCATTGACCATCTAGGTCTGATAATGAAAAGTCTTCATTATCACTAGTTTTTAGGGCAAACATTGGTGCTATAGATCCGATTAGTGATGTCATAATTCATTCTCCTTAAAATTAAATAGAATTTACTCCAAATTTTAGAGTATGTGCCCCATTCTCCTTTTCTTTGTTGCGAGATAATCTTTGTTAAATTGTCCTATTCCACTTATGTGTTCTTTGCGCTCTAAAACTTCTATGCCGTTCTCTTCTAACCCCTTTACTTTGAGAGGATTATTTGTCATCATGCGCACTTGAGATATCCCCATTTCCTTCAGCATGGTAGCTGCTATTGAATATTCTCTTGCATCTGCTGGTAGGCCTAATGCGAGGTTTGCATCTAGTGTATCGTATCCTTTATCTTGCAATGCGTATGCTTTAATTTTAGAGTGAAGTCCAATGTCACGACCTTCTTGTCGCAAGTAAAGAATAGCTCCAGTCCCTTCTTCCTGGATTTTTTGCATTGATAGTCTTAGTTGTGGGCCACAATCGCATTTCATTGATCCAAACGCATCTCCTGTGAGGCATTCAGAATGAATCCTGATTAATGGTGCATGGCAAGATTGTAAGTCTCCTGTGTATAGAAGAGAGTGTTCCTTTCCCTTTGAGTCTACAGTGACCCTTATTTTGAAATTCCCATGCTCAGTTGGGAGCATGGCGTCGGCTTCAATATCTATTGGTTCAGCACCTTTCCATTTTTGGATAGTCATATTTGCTGAGCGAAACTAGCTGCTTATGAATGGATGTTTATTTCCATTACAAATATAATTTTGAATATTTGAAAACACTTACTTATAGGTGAGTTGAAAGTAGACGAAAATTACAGGTAGTTGTACATATGGTTGTGGTTCAAGAAAAAGAATCTAGGATTCGCAAATTAAATTCCCTTGAAACCAATGTTAACGGCGACTACATACTATATTGGATGACTTCATCTAGAAGATTTCATTACAATTCTGCCTTGGACAGAGCGGTTGAGCTATCTCTAGAAATGGACAAGCCGGTCATGGTTGTAGAGTGTATGTCAATTAGGCACGAATGGGCTAATGAAAGAATATTGGCTTTCACGGTTCAAGGTATGCTTGATAATTCTAAAATATTTGCAAAAAATAAGGTCACATATTTACCCTGGGTTGAAACTCACAAAGATGCTGGAGTTGATTTGCTAAAGAAATTATCAAGTCACGCTTGTGCAGTTATAATTGATGATTATCCTACATATTTACCAAGATTGGTTATGGAAAGGGCCGCTTTAATATGTAAGGTGCAATTAGAAGCAGCAGATTCAAATGGAATTTTACCAATGGCATGGGCGGGCAAAGAACATCTAACAGCCTACTCATTTAGAAAACATGTACAAAGAAGTATGGCAGATGCTCTTCTAAACTTACCTTTGAGAAATTCAATGAAAAATGTTGCTAAAAATTTAATGTTTGATGAATTAGAAATGGTTTCTCTTTTTGCTGCTATAGAAGTTCAATTTACTCCTCTAGAGTGGTTATGGAGAGTTGCAGAAACAGGAAAAATATCACAAGAAGCAATGGCCCCTCTAGATATTGATCACGTAGTCAAACCAGTAAAAAAAATACCAGGTGGGCGTTTTGAAGCAAAAAAAAGAATGGAAATGTTTCTTGAAATAAATCTAAGAAGATATTCTTCTGATAGGAATAATACAGAAGATCCGGCAGTAAGTACACTTTCACCATTCTTCCATTTCGGGCACTTATCAACTATCGAAGTTATTGTTCAGTTGTTTGAAAGAAGTAAATGGACATATGACATGACGTGTTTCGAAGATATGGGTAAAGGTACTCGTTCTGGATGGTGGGGTTTATCTGAAAGTGAAGAGTCATTCCTTGACCAAATAATAACTTGGAGAGAATTAGGATTCAACTTTGCACATTATAGAAGAGATCACAAATCCATTGATTCAATACCAAATTGGGCTAAAAAATCTCTGAGTGAGCATGCTGATGATGATCGAGAGTCTTACTCATTCGAAGATATTGAAAATGCAAATACAGACAATGATGTTTGGAACGCAGCTCAAAGAGAGCTTTTGCGAACTGGGATAATTCATAATTATATGAGAATGGTTTGGGGTAAGAAAATTTTAGAGTGGGCTCCCGACCCGAATACTGCTGCTGATTGGATGATTCGAATAAATGATAGATGGGCACTAGATGGAAGAGATCCAAATTCCTACACTGGAATATTCTGGGTTTTAGGACGTCATGATAGAGCTTGGGGGCCTGAAAGACCAGTATTCGGAAAGGTTCGATATATGACAACTGAAAGTGCAAGAAGGAAGTTAAAACTCAAAAATTACATAAGTCGCTGGTCAGAGAACGCCCCATTGCCAAAGGAAATAGAGAGGTTATGATATGCCAACAAACTACAAACATGAAACTGTTGTTAATGCGGATATAGATACTACATTTGCTTGGTTTGAGCATGAAGGGTCTTTCAGAAGACTAATGCCTCCTTGGGAAGTTGCTCAAGAAGTAAGGGCTGATGATTCACTAGAAGTTGGGTCTCAAAGAGTATTCAAATTTCCAGCACCAGGTGCTCCATTCATCAATTTGACATGGGTTGCAGAACATACTGGGTACGATAAGCCAAACTACTTTGCAGATACAATGGTCAAGGGTCCATTTTGGAAATGGGATCATGATCACTATCTAAAAGAGGAAAACGGAGTTACTACTGTTGTTGATGATGTGACATATAGCGTCCCATTCGGACCATTAGGGATGTTAGTTGACAAAGTACTAGGAGGATCTTTAGTTACAGGACGTATTTCATCTATGTTTAAAGCAAGAGAGTTTCGTTTGAAAAGAGATTTAGATAATCATGCTAAGTTTCTTGATATGCCAAGAAAGAAGATATTGGTAGTTGGCTCATCTGGATTAATCGGAACTCAATTAGTAGCTTTCTTAGATACAGGAAATCACGAAGTTTGGAGATTAGTTAGAAGAGCTGCTGATTCAAATAAAAATGAAATATCTTGGAGTCCTGACAAGGGTGAAATAAATGCAAAAGAATTGGAAGGTTTTGATGTAGTAATCCACCTAGGTGGCGTAGGAATAGGCGACAAGAGATGGAGTAAAAAGAGAAAAGCAGCAATTAGGGATAGTAGAGTAAATAGTACTGAATTACTAAGCAAAACATTAGCGAGTCTTGAAGATAAGCCTGACTTATTCATGATGGCTAGTGCAATTGGTTACTATGGAAATCGTGGAGATGAAGAATTAGATGAGAGTAGTACTAGTGGAGAAGATGGTTATTTCCTAACTGATGTTTGTAAAGAATGGGAAAATAGTGCAAATCCGGCTAAGGAAGCTGGAATAAGGACAGTTCACATGAGAACAGGTATTGTAATTTCTGCAGTCGGTGGAGCTTTGGGTAAAATGTTGTTACCTGCTAAAATGGGCGGAGGAGGCCCTATAGGAAGTGGAAAGCAATGGATGTCTTGGATTTCAATGGATGATCAAATATATTCCATGTATCACTTAATGATGAGTGAGGGAGTATCTGGAGAATACAACTTAACAGCTCCAAATCCAGTAAGACAAAAGCAATTTGCAAAGGACCTAGGTAGAGTCTTGAGAAGGCCTGCCTTTGCACCTCTTCCAGGGTTTATGATGAAAATTATGTTTGGAGAAATGGGAGCAAGGCTCACCTTAGACAGTCAAAGAGTACTTCCAAAGAATTTGCAAGAATCGGGATACGAATTTATTCATACAGATCTTCAATCAGCGCTAAGTGATTCACTAGGTAAGTGGAGATAACTAAATGGCTGATGCTCATGCATATCTTTTAGGAACTAAATTTCCTAATTTTGAATCTTATGATGATGAAAATAATCTAGTTTCTAATGATAATATGGAAAATAAATGGACGGTTGTATTCTTCTACCCTAAGGATGAATCTCCAGGTTGTACATTACAATCATGTTCATTCAGAGATAGATATGAGAAATTCAGTGAAGCTGGAATTTTACTATACGGTGTTTCTTCAGATTCTGTTTCATCTCATAAGCGATTCAAGAAGAGATATAAATTACAATATCCGCTATTAAGCGATAAGGGCGGAGCATTAGCTAAAGCACTGAAATTGAAGAAGGACTTTGGCTTCTTGCGGGCAAGAGTTACATTCGTAATAGACCCGGCCGGAATTATTGCCTTTGCACATACCAGCCAGTTAGGAGTAACTGGTCACGTAAATAAAGCATTGAAAGTAATAAAATCCAGAGGAATAATTGTATGAAAAACCCATTCGATACTTTAAGCGAAATGTCTGTAGACAAACCAAAAACTGTAATTGCAGTAGCTGTGATAAGTATTCTAGCCTTATCCTCATTTGCTCAATACATAGTTTTTGATAATTCTGAAGATGCTTTTTATCCAGATAATGAAACTACAGATTTACTCTATGAAGTAGAAGATACATATACAGTAGATGTAGATTTAGTCAGATCTATTGTTAGATTCGAAGTTGGAGATTTAGAAAATGAAGCAACATGGAACTTGCTTGCAAATATAGAATCTGATATGTTAACTCATACAGGAGATTTAGAAAATTCAAAAATGATTGATTATCATTATGGATTATTTGGAGGATCACCAAATTCAGGTCCTGCAAGCTCAGTTATTTTTTGGCAACAAATACAAGATCCAATATCTGATACTTGGTCAGATGCAGTTGAAACTGCATTAATGAATGTGACAATGGCTGATGATGTGAATCTAAGTTCTGCTATTTCTGAAGCTATGATTATTATTTCAACTATGCCTTCTACAGAATATCCTGATTCAGATGATTTAGACAACTGGAATGTTGGAATGCCTGGTGAATGGCAATCTAGAATGGATTCAGGAGAGAATAATGCTGAAAAGATTGGAATGTTGATTGGCATGGTTTCTAGCCTTACTGAAAATAGGAATGAGACACAAAATGCATCAATTGCCCCTCTACAAGGACAAGCAATGGCCAGTTTAGCACCATTAAGTGCGCTTCAAGAAATAGATTTGAGGACTGGAATGATGAGTATGTTCCCTTCAGAATCAAGAGATAATCCGTGGTCTGAAGCAAATATAGCATTAGTAACATTAGCAATTGATACAAAGCCCTCAGTTCACAATATGGAATTAGATACTGAAGTTTCACCAATAATAAGTGAAATGACATTAGGATTAGAAGAATCATTACAAGAAACCCATGGAAGTACAATTACTGTATTTGGATTTAATAGATTTGCAGAAGAGCAAGCGGGTAATCTTGGTGCTGAAATTGGAATTCTTACTAGTGCATCGATTGTAATTCTTGGAATTATATTGTGGAGGCAATTCAGAAGTATAAGGGATACTAGTATTGTTATTTTCCTTACTTTATTAGCAATTGGAGCTACTTATGGAGTTGCAGGAATACTAAAACTTGAATTTAATGGTGCTATGAATAGTATACCGATATTACTTCTAGCAATAGGTGTTGATTACGGATTGCACGTTGTTTTACGTTACCGTGAAGAATTAGCAAATTTAGATTCAGAAGGAAAAGAAACTATGGCTGATTTTTCTGCAGAAGCAAGGGCTAGGGCAATTAAAACTGGAACTGTTCTAACTTCTGCTGCATTAGTTGTTGCAATTTTTACAGATATGGTAGGATTTCTGAGTTTTAGATTATCAGCTCAAAATTTCTTAGTTGTATTTGGTACAGTAATCGCAGTTGGATTATTTTTCATCTATCTACTTTCAATTACTGCTCTACCGGCATTATTAACAATTCTAAAGCCTCAAAAGATTGCTATTGCAAAATCTGTTAGAATTGAAGAAAGTAAATTTTCAATCTGGTCAGGTGAGCAAGCACTCAATCCAATGACTGTTATTGTCGCTGCTTTACTAATTTCTTTACCAATTGGTGCAGGAATATCTCAACTAGAAATTGGTTTTGATTTCAGAGATCAGTTAGATGAAGAAATCCCAGTTGTAGCTGATTTCCTTGTCTTGAGTGATGATTTTGCTGGCCAGAATACCGCTCCCCTTTATGTTGTAATTAATACAGAAGTATTCAGTGATACTGGAAGAGATAGTTATCTTGAAGCAATGTCTGTTTTAGATGCTGATACTAGTATTTCTGAACAAACTGGCGTATGGGAATTATTAGAATTAGAAGCCACTAGAGATGCTGAATTAAGAGCAATATTAGATACCATAGATACCGATAGCCCTGAGTGGTTACAATTACAAAATTGGGTTGATGCTAATCAAGATTTGACTTTTAGATATCTAAGAGGAGATTTCAAACAAACTGTGATTAGTTTCTATGCACCATCTTTAGATTGGCAAGAAACAGTTAATTTTGTTACAGGATTAGATAATGGATTAAATGCAAATGACGGAGAATACAAAGTATCTGGAAGAGGATTGATTCTTGCTCAAATAAGTGAAGATGTGGCAAGATCTGCTGTAGCATCCACAGGAATAGTTGCAGGAGTGATTTTACTTATGCTTGTTGTAATCAATGTTTCAAGGGAAGAAACACCACAAAGGGGAATGCTCAAAGGATTCGTAATGTGGCTACCTCTTGCAATAGTTGTTGTATGGGTGTATGGATTAATGGGATGGTTCGGATATCAACTAAACTCTCAAACGGTAACAATAGGAGCGCTTACTTTAGGGTTAGGAGTAGATTATGCTGTTCACTTTGTAACAAGGATGGATGAAGAGATTGAACATAATCCAACTGCAGGAATAGTAAATTGGGTTTCTTTGACTAATGCAACTACTGGAAGGGCTATGATGGCTGCTGCACTTACTACTGCAGGAGGATTCGCAGTCCTCAATCTAAGCTCTCTTTTACCTCTCAGATTATTCGGTCAAGCATTCGTAGTTGCGATACTTTTAGCACTAGTTTCTAGTATAATTTTACTACCTTGTTTGATGAGTATTTTTGGCTTACTTCCTAAGGAAGAAAGTGCTGTATAAAATGTAAAATTATTTATAATACATACAGCCTGTGTCATTTTTGGACTATTCTCTATGTATGATAATACACCTTTTGTAGAGTACTGTTGTAGATTAATTACAAATAAATCACTACATAATTCTCTATCTTTAAGACTTGTAAGATGGTTGCTTAATTCGAAATATGTTAATTAACCTTCAATACTTCGGAGGTTGTCCGAGTTGTTGAAATATGTTTACAGGCAGGAAAGAAATGGAATTAAAAAAAATATTATGGAATTATAGATGGAAGCTGCATAAAAAAATTGAGCATATATATGGTGAAAATTTAGCTTTAATTTGCCCTCTTGCAGAAAAAATAATTGAAGATGATCCTTACTTATCTCTTGAAATATTGATGGAATCGGATGCAATTAGATCTGATAGTGTTGAAGATGATGGTTTATTTATTCAAAGAAAATTTGAAAGACAATTCAATACAATGATTAGTTATATTTGGATATTAATCTATAAATCACTGTCAGATAAAACAGGTTTGGGCCCGATTGCAATTCAATTATTTCAGTTCAATATTAGCAAAATAAACGATATTCGAATTTTGAAAATAATTGGTTTCTCTAATACTTATGAGAAGACTGTAACTAGGTCAGGTGCATTAATGCTTTTTTGGTTTAACGAGATAGGAGAGTTAGATGATAAGGCTAGAGATTTCTTACCATTTTTACTAGAATATTACCCAGAACCATTTGAGCAGATATGGCAAGAAGACAGGATGTAGGAGGAGTTGAAAATATGGTAGAACCACACAAGAATCAAGATTTTATGATTGAGCAAATATATGATCCCATGAGCCTCCATACACTTACTTGTTTAGGCGAAATTAGAATCATTCCAAACTTGAAGACTGGGAAAGTAGAATCTATTGAATACCAGGAAATGGCACATTTGATAGACCCTCCAATAAAATGTCCAAATTGTAAGAGAATAGGAATAATTAGCACCCATTTAGATAATCCTTCTCTTGTTTTCAAGACTTCGGGCGGGCAATATTCCTACCTTTGTGACCAATGTTGGTCCCATTCTATTATTGGGCCATTTGGAGTATGGAGTAAGATTTAACTTACCAGTAAAGAAGTGATGTTATGAAGGAACAAAGAAGTAAAGAATGGTCATTAGTTTTATTTAGAAAATATGAAAATATATATTTTGACGATATAGAGACAGCCAAATTCAAATTTGGAAGAACGCAAGATGAAGTTTTGGAAAATGAAGGAGAGCCTATGTGCAAATGTCTAATTTCAATAGTAAAGTCAAGACATTTGCAAGACATAGTTATGGAAACAGGTTTTGTGATAAGTTTTACGACAACTAATCCGAAAAAAAATGATTACATCCTTTTAGATAAATTACTCTCTTCACCATCGACCTTTCGTAAATATGGATATTCTTTATACACCTCTGGTGAAGAAAACCATCCTCTAAGATTTGTTGACTTAGGGAGAGTTTGTGATTATACGTCGATGCCAAATAAAATTTGGATTAGACTAAGGCCATTAACGATTAATGAAATTTCATGGGGAATTGAAAATAATATATTTGAAAATAACAGAAATAATGAGTTAAGGGGGGAGCAATTGTATCTAAATGAATTCGGTTTCAATA